>JAGXRD010000058.1 GCA_018336035.1 Alphaproteobacteria bacterium
GCGCAAAGCGCGACGGGAAGAGAGTTGGGGAGAGGGTTGGGGTGAGGGTATTCTGGGCCGGTCATGGCCCATGATCAGACCAACGACTGGTTCGACTTCGCCCGCGACGCGCGCAGCGGCACCGAGGCGGTGCGCGCGCAATTCCATGCCCATGCCTATGATCCGCATTTCCACGACCAGGTGCTGGTTGGCGTCACCGAACAGGGCGTGCAGCAGTTCCGCTGCCGCCGCGCAGTCCATCGCAGCACGCCCGGCCGCCTGATCTTCATGGAGCCGGGCGAGACGCATGACGGTGAGGCCACCGCCGCCGACGGCTTCACCTATGCGATGCTGTATTTCGATCCGGCCTGGCTGCGGCACAGCGCCTCGCTTTATGCCAATCGCGAGACCGGTGAAACCGTGTTTTATTTTCCGCGCACGCTGGATGACGACGCGCCGCTGGCGCAGGCGGTGCGCCTGGCGCGGGGCCAGATTGCGTCCGCCCATAGTCAGTCTGGCAGTCGTATGGCCTGCGACGCCGCGCTCGATCATGTCGTCGCTTTGCTGGCGCAGCGCTTCGCCGGTGCGCCAGCAGAGAAGGCGATGACCGCGCCGCGTGTCGCAAAGCTGGCACGCGAGGCGATGGATGCAGGTTATGACAGCGATCTCGGGCTGGAAGACCTGGCGCTGGCGGCGGGCACCGATCGCTTCCGTCTGACGCGCGCCTTTTCGGCCGCCTATGGCCTCAGCCCGCATGCCTATCTGGTGCAGCGCCGGCTCAATCAGGCGCGTCGCCTGCTCAGCCGTGGCGAAAGCCCCGCATCCGTCGCGGCGGCGACCGGATTCGCCGACCAGAGTCATCTCGGGCGCTGGTTCCGCCGCGCCTTCGGCATGACGCCGGCGGCCTATCGCCGGCTCTGCACAAATCTTCCAGACCCGCAGACGGCCTGACGGCATTTTCGCTCCTGTCTTGCAGCAGGAGGAAATCAGTCCGTGTTCACCACCAAGATCGCCATCGTCGTGCGCGAGGATCTCGCAGCATGGCAGAAACTCAACGTCACGGCGTTTCTCGCCAGCGGCATCGCGGCGAGCGTGCCCGGCTGCATCGGCGAGGCATATGTCGATGCCGCCGGACGCATATACAGTGCCATGTGTGGTCAGCCGATCCTGGTCTTCGCCGGCAGTCTCGCTGAATTACAGAAAGCGCATGGCCGCGCCGTCGAGCAGGATCTCGTCATTGTCCCTTACGTCGAGGCGATGTTTGCCACCGGGCATGATGCCGCCAATCGTGCCGTGTTTGCCGAGGGCGATGTGAGCGCGCAGACCTGGGCCGGTCTCGCCGTGCAGGGCGACCGCAAGGCGGTCGATAAGGCGCTCAAGGGGCTCAAGCTGCATCCCTGAGAAAAAATCGTCCGGACCGCGAAAAGAGACTTGTAACTGCAAATCATTCGCATATACTCATCGACATCGCACCCCGGTGCGGTTTTTAGGTCGGCCTCGTCACTCTGCTGGTCGTGACGAGGTTCGTGGTCGGTCCGTCAGAATGGGGCATTGGCGGGCCGACCCCGACCGAATTTTCCCGAAAATCCAAGCCTTTTATGGTCCATAGCGATATGGGCCAACCGTGAGCTATGCGTTCTGTGCGGGTAAGTCCGGTTTTATTTGCATAACTAACTGTACAATAAATTTGACTTCTTCCTTTGTGTGTGGAATATAGGGATCATTCAGTCTTCGCCGGAAAGCGTGGACAGGATCGCGGGATTTGAAGGGCAGCTTGCACCGCGCACCAATGCTAAAGCGCCACGGCGCAGACCTACCGGTCTGTCGGTCGTGGGCCCGGATAGACTCGGAGACGACCCATGACCACCACGCGCAAATCCCTCCTCTGTTGTTGTCGCTGACCGCAGCCTTCTGCCGTCACCCGTTTTCTTTGCGACTGAAGCGCCGATTCACATCGGCCAACGGAGTTCATCCCATGAGTGAAGCCTATCTGATCGAGGCGGCCGGCGAGGCCGCCGGTGTGGTCGTCCGCGAACGCGGCGGCTATCGCTTCTTCGCCTCGGCGCCGCAATTCACCGCCATCGAGCAGCAGCTGTTCCGCCGCACCACGGATGCGGAACGTGCGGCACGTATTCTCGTGGCGAATGACAACCGGTTCTCGCAAGCCTGGAGGTAAGTGTCATGGCTCGTAACCAGATTCTGATCGACGCCCCTATGCAGGTGACGCATCATGAGCGTGGCCGGCGCATTCCTATTGCCGACCGCCTGCAGGCCGCCTTCGGCGCCTTTGTCGCGCCGGAGCGGCTGAGCGCCACGCAGCCGGCCAGCAACGACAACATTCATAGCTGGCCGAGTGAGTCCGCATCGCTGGCCGATCCGCTCGCACTTCCTCCGGACTGGCATGGCGGCAGCGATCTGTTGGCGCTGAGCTTCCTTCCCTTTGATCGATAAGAGTCCATGATCGAACTGCAAAATCTGACCAAGCGCTTCGATACGCCATCTGGCGGTGTCGAAGCCTTGCGCAATGTCAGCCTGACCATCAACCAAGGCGAAATCTTTGGCGTGATCGGCCGCTCCGGTGCCGGCAAGTCGACGCTGATCCGTGTCATCAACCTGCTGGAGCGCCCGACCGAGGGTAAAGTCATCGTCGCCGGCCGCGACCTCACGGCGCTGTCGGCCGCCGAACTGCGCGCAGCTAGACGCGACATCGGCATGATCTTCCAGCATTTCAACCTGCTGTCGGCGCGCACCGTGTTCGACAATGTCGCGCTGCCGCTGGAGTTGCGCGGCGAAAGCCGGGCCGCGATCCGCGCCAAGGTCGAGCCGCTGCTGGAACTGGTCGGCCTGTCGGATAAAGCCGACCGCTATCCGGCGCAGCTCTCGGGCGGCCAGAAGCAGCGTGTCGGCATTGCGCGCGCGCTCGCCACCGACCCGAAGGTGCTGCTCTGCGACGAGGCGACCTCGGCGCTCGATCCGGAAACCACCGAGCAGATTCTCAAGCTGATCAAGGATATCCGCGACCGGCTCAATCTCACCGTCGTGCTGATCACGCATGAAATGGCGGTGGTGAAGGAAATCGCCGACCGTGTTGCCGTGATGGAACAGGGCCAGATTATCGAGCAGGGTGAGACGTTTGATGTCTTCACCCGGCCGCAGCATGCCACCACGCGCAGCTTTGTCGCCGACCTGATCGGTTTCGACCTGCCGCCGGCCCTGCAGAAGCGTCTCTCTGCCCAGCCTGTCGGCAACAGTCATCTATGGCGCATCCTGTTCACCGGGCCGCATGCCGACGAGCCGGTGATTGCCGAGCTGTCGCGAAATCTCGGCCTCGACCTGAATATCCTGCATGGCCGCATCGACGAGATCCAGGGCCGCCCCTTCGGCGTCATGGTGGTGCAGGCCCGTGGCGACGAGGCGAAACTGATCGCTGCCAAATCCTATCTCGCCAGCAAACAGCTTACCGTTGAGGAACTCGAAGATGTCATCGCAATTGATCGCGCTGCTGTTTGAAGGCCTGCTCGAAACCCTGGTGATGGTCGGTGTCTCCGGCGGCATCGGCGCGCTGTTCGGCATTCCGCTCGGCGTCATCCTGATCCTGACCGACCGCGGCGGGATTCTGCAGAACCTCGCCATCAACCGCGTGCTGGGCCTGATCATCAACGCCGCGCGCTCCACGCCGTTCATCATCCTGATGGTGGCGATCATCCCCTTCACGCGCCTGGTCGCCGGCACCTCGATTGGTACGGCGGCTGCCATCGTGCCGCTGACCATTGCCGCGATCCCCTTCATCGCGCGCCTGGTGGAAACCGCTTTGCGCGAAGTGCCATCGGGCCTGATCGAGGCGGCCGATGCCATGGGCGCCACGCCGCTGCAGATCGTGGTGAAAGTGCTGCTGCCGGAAGCCCTGCCGGGCATCGTGGCCGGACTCACCATCACCTTCGTCAGCCTGATCGGCTATTCCGCCATGGCAGGCGCGGTCGGCGGCGGCGGCCTGGGCGATATCGGTATCCGCTACGGCTACCAGCGTTTCCTGCCCGAAGTGATGCTCGCCGTCGTGCTGGTGCTGATCGTCTTCGTCCAGGGCGTGCAGTCGGCGGGCGACCGCCTGGTGCGCAAGCTCTCTCATCGTTGATTTAAAACCAGACCTACCCAGAAAAGGAAAAGATCATGTCTGTCACGCGTCGTTCTCTTGCCGCTCTCGCGCTTGCTGCGCTCGTCTCCACACCCACTCTCGCGCAGGACAAGCCGATCAAGGTCGGCGTCACTGCCGGCCCGCATGCTGAAATCTTCGAAGTGGTGAAAAAGGTCGCCGAGAAGGATGGCCTGAAAATCCAGATCGTCGAATTCAGCGACTATATCCAGCCGAATGCCGCGCTGAATGCCGGCGACCTCGATGCCAATTCCTACCAGCACCTGCCCTATCTCGAAGCGCAGGTGAAGGATCGCGGCTACAAGATCACCCATATCGGCTACACCGTGAACTTCCCGATGGGCGTCTATTCCAAGAAGGTGAAGGATCTCGCCGCGCTGCCCAATGGCGCGCGCGTCGGCATCCCGAACGATCCGACCAATGGTGGCCGTGGCCTGCTGGTGCTGGAATCGGCCGGGCTGATCAAGCTGAAGAAGGATGTCGGCCTGAAGGCGACGCCGCTGGATGTCGTCGACAATCCGAAGAAGGTCCGCATCGTCGAACTCGACGCGGCCCAGCTGCCGCGTGCGCTGGACGAACTCGATGCCGCCGCGATCAACACCAACTACGCCATCCCGGCCGGGCTCTCTCCTACCAAGGACGCCATCGCCACCGAAGGCGCCAAGGCGCCTTACGTCAACATCATCGCCGTGCGCACGCAGGACAAGGATCGTCCGGACCTGCTCAAGCTGGTGAAGGCCTATCAGTCGGCCGAGGTGAAGGCGTTTGTGGAGCAGAAATTCCAGAAGGCCATCGTCACCAGCTGGTAAGCGCTTTTCGAGACTCCCGTCCGCGTCGTAAGTCCTCCCCAGGACAGCCTCCCTGGCACGGACGCTCCAGACCCGCCGAGACCGGGACCACCCGGCCGGCGGGTCTTTTTATGTCTGCTCTTGTGAAAAGAACAAATATAGTACATATTAGAGGAATATTATCACTCTCTTCAACTTGTACCAGCGGAGGGCGCTTCCTCATGTCATTGCTTTCAAATGATAATTTCCTCGGTGATCTGTTCAGCGGCGACCTGTTCAGCTTCGGCGGTTCGGTCGGCCGCAACGGCGACAACGACCGCGGTGACGTGATCAAGGCCCAGACCCTGCTGGCCGATGCCGGCTATCTCGACCTGCCGGCCCCGGGCATCCCGACCGGCTGGCCCGGCGACGGGCTGACCCGGGCGATCACCAATCTGCAGAAGGATAATGGCCTGGAGGCCGATGGCCTGCTGCTGCCGATGGTGCAGGGCCGCGTGGCCGAGAATGGCGTGGGCGAGACGCTGCATCTGCTGCAGCAACAGGGCGGCAGCCATCTGAAACACCGCCCGGCGATGACGCCACAGCAGGTCGACAGTTACTGGCAGACGCCGCGCAGCGCCGCGGCCGAGGTGCAGGTGGGAGAGGCGCAGCCGGTGTTTGAGACCCTGCCGCCGATGCCGCAGGCGAAACCGATGCCGCTGCCCGATCACAAGCGCGATTTCTTCCTCAAGCCGCAGAACGAGGGCGTCTGGTCCGACAGCCAATCGGCGATCCGGCAGCAGCTACCGGGCCAGCACGCTCTAGGCACGGCGATCGGCCGCATTTATGCCGAGGAAGGCGGTCGCATTCGCGATCCAAACGGCACGGCGGTTGGCGGCATCACCGAGCAGACCCTGCAGGACATGCAGGGCAAGGGCCTGCTGTCCGGCCTGCCCAAAGATGCGAAGCCGGGCGATCTGACGCCGGACCAGCAGGTGCAGGCCTATCGCGCCTATCTCAACCAGAACTTCCGCAATGTTCCCGGCGGCGCGAAAGCCCTGGAACAGCTTGACCCCGATCTCGCCCATGCCGTGGCCGATGCCATGTTCATGCATGGCAGTGTCGGTGGAGTGGAATTTGTGCAGAAGGCGATTGCGCAAACCGGCATCGATCCGGAAATCAAGGTCGATGGCGGCGTGGGGCCGCAGACCTTCGCCGCGCTCAGGAAGGCCAACGAAGATCCGAAACTGCGCGATATCCTGCAAAACCGGATCGCCGAACTGCGTCTTGACGCGAAAGAATGGAAGCAGGGCGAGATCGACCGGATCAGCCGGGCGCGACCAGGGGCATGGCGGCGCTAATATCTGGCGCGGAAGCGATAGGCATAGACCCACAGATCGCCCTGCTTGCGTAACATATGCACATGGGGCGGGTTATTCTCGACGTTGAGCGTGCAGTTCGGTTCGCGATCTGGAATTTCGAGGCAGGAACGCCGCAGCAGGCCGATCACCACATCGCCGGGCTGCGGCTTCATGTTGCCTTCGGTGGCGGGGTCGACCGGATCGAGCGGTGAGGGCTGGCGGGCATAGAGCACGCGGTACTCTTCCCACAGATTTGGCACCTTGGGGACGACGGCCAGCGGCTGCACGCCAGCCTGCACCATGTCGCAGAGTTCCGGCTTACGGTGCAGGAAGCAGGCCATATAGGTCTCAATGGCGCAGAGCGGCGTCATCGGCTTACCGATGCATTTGCTGGTGGTAGTGGCCGGGTCATGCGTCAGCTTGCGCCAGACGCCCGGCGGATCGGGTGGCGGCACGATGGAGTCGCTGGCCTGCGCCATCGCAGGACCGGCCAGGGCGATCAGCATAAGAAAGTATGTTGCCAGCAGGGCGAACCGCATAATGCGGTGACCCTAGCAGAAGGATGTACGTGTCGCAGCAGCTATGCGGCGCGCGCCTGTTTCACCAGCCGCACGAGTTCGATGCGCGCCGCTTCGGCGGTGGCAATCGTCTTGCCGAAATTCAGCCGCGCCAGTTCACCGCCCTGGTCGTCTTCGGTCCTGATCAGGTCGCAGCCTTCGGCATCGATGCCGCACAGGCTCCAGCCGTCGCCTGATTTACCCAGCAGCCTCGAAGCATAAAGCTGCACTGCATCGGCATGATCGCTGTTCATATGTTCGAGGATATCGGACTCGGCATCGATCAGCGCCTGCGTCTCGCCGGGATAGAGATAATCGTCGAGCCAGTGGATTTTGCCAAAGCCCGCCACGATATGCGCGCGTTCGATGGCGAGCTGATAGAAAGCAAAATCGCCGAAGCCGGCATACATTTCCGCCGAAGGATGCCGCGCCAGGAAACGCGCACGGTGGCGCGGCTCTTCGGTCTTCACCGCACGGCCGAGCAGGGTGACGCGCGGGCCGGTCAATGGTTCGGCAAAACCCGCCGTGCCGTCGCAGAGCAGCGACACGCGGTCGTTGCCGATCAGGTTCTTGGTATGCTCGGCCAGCCTCGAGATCAGCAGGATCGGCGCGGCGTCATGATCGAAGGCGACCAGCACCAGCGACGCATAGGGCTGGCTATTCTGGCCGCTCATGGTGGTGGCGAGGCTGGCGGTCCTGCAGGCGCGGGCGACGGCTCGGGCCTGCTGCGCCGGAGACTTGGTGTCGACCGGCAACTCGGCCATGGTCAGAACCGGTCCGCGCGCGAAACTTCGACATCGGAGATGTAGACCACCGCGACGGCGTCGGCGAAGCGGGTGTGGAACCCGTCCAGCACGGCACGCGCCACCGGCTCGGTGGCGACCGCCAC
>JAGXRD010000059.1 GCA_018336035.1 Alphaproteobacteria bacterium
TCAATAAGTTTTTCGACAAATTTATCTGACATCGCACCATGTCACGTACCCCGTTGTGGGGACGCGACTGCCAGGGGCTCAGATGACCACGAACTGCGCCGCACCGAGGCTTCCAGAGAGACCTGAGATCGTGGCGAACTGCACAGCTGCGGCTGTACCGGAGCCATCGGCGTCGTACCAGAGGTGACCGGTAGCGGGGTCGTGCAAGATACGGTCGTCCGGGTCGGCGGCCCGGCTGCCGGTGTTGAACCCACCCGTACCCAGCGCACCGGTGGTCCGCAGCGCAGCAAAGATGGTGTTGTTCTCGAGGTGGATAAGGTCTTCACCCACGACGAACCCCTCGATCAGATCAATGTTGGACGGCCCGAGCGCGGCATTGAAGACAAATACGTCACGGCCAGCGCCACCGACCAGTGTGTCAGCCCCACCCCCGCCGACCAGGGTGTCGTTGCCAGCAGCGCCCTGGATGCGGTTGGCAGCTGCGTCGCCGGTAAGGCGGTCGGAACCGCTGCCGCCTTCGAGGTTCTCCACCCCATGGCCTGAAAGGATGCGGTCGGAGCCAGCGCCACGGGTGTTCTGAGCGGAGGTCGACGCGAGGCTGAACGTGACCGCGCCGGTCGTGCCGACATAGCTGATGGTGTCGAGGCCCGCGCCGCCCACGAAGGTGTCGTTACCCGCCCCGCCGATGAGCGTGTCGTCACCGTCGCCACCCACCAGCGAGTCGTTGCCGGTCAGGCCCAGCAGGCGCTCCGAAGCGGCGGTGCCGGTTAGCCGGTCGGCACCTGCCGTACCAGTGATGTCGGTGTCCCCACCCGGCGGTGGCGGTGGCGGTGGCGGTGGCGGTGGCGGTGGCGGTGGCGGTGGCGGTGGCGCCACGGTACCGGTAAGGTCCACGGTCTGGTCGGAGAAGCGTGCGAACTCGACCCCCACGAGCGTGTCAGTGCCGTCGGTCCCTGTGAGGACCCAGGCCGCTCCGTTGAGTACGAAGGTGTAGGCCGACCGGTTGCCGCTGAACACCGCGGTGTCGCTGTCCTCCCCGCCCACCAGGGTATCGTTGCCGGCGCCGCCCGTCAGCGTGTCGTTGCCCGCACCTCCGTCGATGCGGTTGGCCCCCGCATCACCGCCCAGGGTGTCCGCACCCAAGCCGCCCAGCAGGTTTTCCACCCCATGCCTTGTCCGCACGCGGTCGGTCCCGGCGCCGCCGGTGTTCTGGGAAGCGGTGACCGCCAGGCTGAAGCTGACGGGGGAGCTGATGTCCTCGAAGCTGATGGTGTCGAAGCCCGCCCCGCCAACATAGGTGTCATTGCCGGCGCCGCCCAACAGGGTGTCGTCGCCATCACCGCCCACCAGCGAGTCATTGCCGGCCAGGCCCAGCAAGCGCTCGGCCGTAGCGGTACCGGTGAGGGTTTCGTTGCCAGCCGTGCCCCGTAACTCAGCCACTGGCTGCGGGGGCAGCGGGGGCAGCGGAGGTGGCGGAGGTGGCGGAGGTGAAACCACAGAGTTCTCAATGGTCTGGTCATCGAACTGCAGGCGCTCGATGCCACGCAGGATGTCGGTGCCGTCGGCCCCGGTGACCACCACCTCACCCCCCATCCGCTGCACGGTGTAAGCGGCGGCGCTACCTGCGAAGACCGCCACATCCAGCCCGGTACCCCCATCGAGCGTGTCGTCGCCGGCACCTCCCGACAGGGTGTCATCACCTCGCATCCCCAACAGGTGGTTGTCCAGAGCATTGCCAACCAGCCTGTCCTGACCGTCGCCCGCCACTGCGTGCTCGATGACAGCATCCGCTGCCAGCGTGGTGAACACCTGCCCGTTGAGCGTGCTGCGCCGTCCACTGCCCAGGTCGATGATCAGATCGCCATACATGGCAGCCGCGTTGATCCAGTCGACCCCTCCGTTACGGTCGACCAGAGTGGTCCGCAACGATTGCCCAGGCTCGGCGGCAGCTGCGAACACCTCGTCGGTGTAGTGGTAAACATCGTCGGCGCTGACGTCCGCGCCAAACGCGGTGAGGGTCAGGCCTGAGATCACGCCAGCGCCACCGGCCAACGTGTCGCGCAGCTCCACCGTCCATTCCCCGAGAGCGGTCTCGCAACGGAAACCCTCCACGCCCAAAGTGTGAGTCAGGCCGAAGGCGGCCGTCGAGGGCGTCGCCGATGATCCATCGAAGACGCAGTAGCTGGTACCCAGTGGAGACTTCAGCCAGATCTCGACCTGCCGGAGGTCGTCGTGCGTGAGGCTCACGCTCAAGGCCACATGCTCGACCACCAGATCCTGGCTCAGGTTGACCCGGAAGATCGTGGTGCCGAAGTCGACGGTGACCAGATTGAGCCCTGTCAGCGTCGCCTGCGACTGCCGTTCGTTGGCGCTGGTTGCTGCCTGCGGATAGAGCAAGCTCCAGACCTCGGCCATGCGCACAGCGTTGTAGGCGTTGAGCATGCCGTATCCGTAGTCCTGGCTGTAAAACAGACCGCCGCCGTTCCAGTCGTTGTCGCGGTTGGACTGCCAGGCATGGCTTTCACTGAAGCTGGTCGCACCACCGTACAGGCTCCCTGCCCCTACGGCCGAATGGACCAGGATGCTCTGTACGTCGCGCCAGCCCAGTTGGGCGTTGGCCTGAAGCATGAGTGCAATAACACCCGTAGTGATGGGTGCGGACGCCGAGGTGCCACCGAAACCGGCGGTGTAGTCGCCGGTCAGCAGCCCGTCGTAACCGGTACCGACGCCCAGCAGGTCGGTGGTCACCGCACCGGCAGGTGCGCTGATCAGTATGTGGGTGCCGTAGGCCGAGTACGAGGCCGAATAGCCTGTGATGTCGGTCGCTGCTACGCTGATGGTGTGCCGAGAGGCATCGAGCGCATCGCCATTGCCGTCCACGCCATGATTGCCAGCGGACTTGACGGTGATGGTGCCGAGCCCGCCGCGACCAAGGCGGGCGGCGTCGGCAAAAAGCGCCACGTCTTCCTGCGCTGCAAAACTGGGATATGCACCGTAGCTGTGGTTGGTGATGTCGAAACGCGTGAGCGAAGTCAGCGTGAGCAGATAGCGGGCCCACTGCAGGTTGATGTCGTCCGCGCCACCAAAAATCCGCACGCCAGTCACCGAGGCATCAAAAGCAACGCCGACGCCGCCCCGGGTGTTGTTGTCCGCCACTATCAGGCCGCCCACGGCGGTACCGTGGCCGCTGGTGCTGGTCAGCGGCAGACCGTTGTTGGCTTGCCCGAGCACGGTGATGTTCAACCCGGCGTAGTAGTTCGGTGACAGATCCCAGTGGGTGGTCTGCACCCCGTCGTCCCAGACGCCGATACGCGTCCCCGCCCCGGTGTACTGGGACCAGACGCGCTCGATACCCGTGCGATCCGGGCCGAACATCCCCAGCGAGCCGACCTGCGCCAGATGCCATTGCTGGGTGTAGAGGGGGTCGGTCGGTCGGTAGGACGTGATCATGCGGATGGCATCAGGGATGGGCCATGACGAGGAACACCTCCCGGGTTTCCCGACAAGGCGAATTCGTCACATACCGGCCTTGCAGCCGCACCTGACGGCCGGCGGAGGACTGGGCCGGCAGTACGCCAAGGACAGCAACAGGCTCGCCGTCAAGCCGCCGCACCCGGCCGCACGACACACCCCGGCCATCCCACACACCCTCCAGCCAGACCTCAGCCGCGGCAGGCGTAGCCGCCACACGCACAGCCGGAACAGCGTCCGATGCCCGGGCCGACAAGGGACCGACGGCCAACGGCGCCACCCCCAAGAACAACACGCAACACACGGTAGCCCTTCGGGTGAATTTGGTCACATCTCTCAATCAAGTACCCGTCAAATTTTTACAATAACACCAATACTGACAGACATTATGAGAATACTGTTCATTCATCAAAATTTCCCTGGGCAATTCCGGCATCTGGCACTCGCATTACGGGCGGCAGGCCACGAGGTTCGTGCCCTGGCCATGCAAGGCGCCGGGCTTCCGGGTGTCTCTACGGTTCGGCATCAGCCCAAGCCACCAGACGCGCATTCCCCAGCTGCGTGGCAACGTGAGTACGACAGCAAAGTCCGGCGGGGGGCTTCAGCTTTGGGTGCGATGCTGGGGATGGACCAAGAAGGCTGGAAGCCGGACTTGGTGGTGGCACACCCTTCCTGGGGCGAAGCCCTTTTCGTCAGGGATCTGTGGCCGCGGGCAAAGCTGCTTTGCTACCTGGAGTTCTATTACGCAGCCGAAGGCCGTGACGTCGGATTCGATCTTGAATTCGGCCAACCGGACTTGGGCATGCGAAGCCAGCTGCGCCTGAAAAACACAACGCATCTGCATGCACTGGCCACGATGGACCGCGGACTGTCACCGACCCGCTGGCAGCGGGACTCCTTCCCGGAACACCACCACCGCAACATCGACGTGGTGTTCGACGGCATCGATACGCAACGGGTGCGACCGGACCAATCGGCCAGTGCGGTACTGCGCGCGGCGAGCGGCCGTGAACACCGGGTGCAGGCGGGCGACGAGGTGGTGACATTTGTGTCTCGCCACCTCGAACCCTACCGGGGCTACCACCGGTTCATGCGCGCGTTACCAGGCGTCCTTGCCGCACGTCCGCAGGCGGTGGCCATTCTGGTCGGGGGTAACGGTGTGAGCTACGGCCCCCCGGCACCGGACGGCAAGAGCTGGCGAGACATCTTCCTGCACGAAGTGCGGGACCACATCGACGCCGACCGTGTGTTCTTCGTTGGCACTCTGGACTACGAGCGCTACCTTCGGTTGCTGCAGATCTCGGCGTGCCACGTGTACTTGACCTACCCGTTCGTGCTGTCCTGGAGCTGTGTCGAAGCGCTCTCGGCGGGTTGCCTGGTAATCGGGTCGGATACACCGCCGGTGGCCGAATTCATCGACCACGGGGATAACGGCCTGCTGGTGGACTTCTTCGATACCGCTGGACTGACCAAGCGGGTGGTCGACGCCCTAGCCCACCCCTACCGCTACACAACACTGCGGGAGAGGGCCCGGGCCCGGGTAAAGGCACAACACGACCTGAACCGACACAGCCTGCCCGCGCAGCAGGCACTGATCGAGCAACTCATGGGCAGCTGACGCCGCACGTGCAGTGCATCACGCCGCCCACGGAAAAGTGCACACAAGGCGACCACAAAGGAATCAGTTTTGTCACAATAGTATTTATAAATATCAAATAACCAGATCTATGAAAGAAAACGAGACCAAGGTCGTCACCCCCTTCGCCCCTGCGCATGCTTCTGCTCAGGAGGCCAGGAGCAAAGCAGGGCCGAACGCCGTACGAGCCGTGGCACCTGTGGGCAGCCAGGACATCCACGTTGGCCCGAGCACTCGGCTCAGCGGCGGGTTCAACACGCTGGGAATGATGATCGTGGACGGCAAAGTGGATGATGGCGACATAGTCGCCGATCGTCTCGTGGTCAGCCACGTAGGCGAGCTCCAAGGCCATGCCACGGTGCACCGCGCCGAGATCAGCGGCGTTTTTGACGGAGAGCTGGTGGCTGCAGACGAAGTGATCGTCCGGCCCACCGCACGGCTGGCGGGCCAGGTACGGTGCCAACGCCTCGTGATCCATCGCGGTGCGCGCATTGAGTGCAGCTTTTCTTGCGATGCGGTTGACACCGAAACATCGGCAGCGGGCGAGCGGCCGACACTTGCCCGCTCGGGTCGCAAGCTGAACAAGGAGCGCAGAGCGTATCTCGCCGGCGTGGCCAGCGTCTTTGCTTTGGTCGGTGCGACGTCCATGTTGACCAGCCTGAAGACACTGCTGCTCGGCTGACCCGGCTTTTTGCACAAGACGACGGTCAAACGTGAGGTTGGCTTGCGTTGCTTCGGTAACGCTTGCACGCCCTGCGAATCTAGATTACAAACCGGCTGTCATTTTTGATATTTTTGGCGTTTAAGGTGATGGCAACATGACGGCCTCGCCGTTGCCGAACCACCCTATCCGATCAACTCCATGAACGACAGCACCAGCGACCATAAAGGCAACATCATCATCGGCGACGGCGTCACCGTGAACGGTTCGTTCACCGTACCAGGAAAAGCGATGATCAATGGGTCCCTGCAGGGCGAGTTGGTGGCTGACGAGCTGACCATCGGTCCCCAGGGGAAGGTTCTGGGTAAAGTGAAGGTACGTAAGGCTGACGTGCACGGGGAGTCACACGACAGCATCACGGCATCGGAATACCTGATCATCCGCAGCAGCGGCCAGATTCACGGCACCGCCAGTTACGGCAAGATCGAGATCGAGCGGGGCGGCCTGATCACCGGATCCGTTTCGCCCTGCGGTGACAGTAGTGCAGCCAAGGCTGTTCAGGACAAGTCGGTCCGCACTGACGCTTGAGAACCGGCATGCGCGTATTGGCCGTGATGCGACCCTGGAGCTTCTGGCCCACCGATGCGGTCCGGTCGCTGGTCGCTCTTTGGCATAGGCCATTCCACGATGTGCGCATCATCGTGGAGCAGCAGGGTGAGCTGCACTACTTCTCCATCACCCGGGGCTTCCAGCGCGCCCTGGTCCGTAGTCTCATGGTGGTGAGTTCTATTGCTGTGGCCACCCTCATATCGCTCACGGCCCTGGCCATCCACCTGCACCTGCAGAAATCGCGGCTTGAACAGTCGCACCACGACATCTTTCTGGCTCTGCTCGGTTCTGCCGATGGTGCAGGCGGAATGGACCGTGACGACGTGCAGGCAGAGATGCTGTCTCTGGCCCAGACCATCCGCGAGCGAGACATGGAGATCCGGCGCTACGTGGACACCGCGACCGCCGACATACAGGCTCAGAACAGCTCGCTGCAGGCACGTCTGGAATCCTCAGGCCTGACCGAAAAGGCTATCAAGGTCATTCACGGCAGCTCTCCCATCGGAGGGTTTGCGCCAAGCCGGGACCAGGAGATCGCTCCTTTGCTGCAAAAGGAATTCGCTGAGCACAGTGCGGCGAACAGGGAATTGCGTGACGTACTTTCGGCCCTGCCCACCCAGCTGCCCTTGAGAGACCACACCCTGACCTCGTCCTTCGGCATCCGTAAGCACCCGATCCACGGTGTACCTCGCCTCCATGCAGGCGTAGACCTGATCTCAGAAGCCAGCGACAACGTATACCCGGCCAAGGCGGGCAAGGTCATGCTGGCACGCCCCTACAACGAATACGGCAACACCGTCATCATCAGCCACGGCCGCGGCGTTGAAACTCTCTACGCACATTTGGCCGCCATCAAGGTGCGCGAAGGCCAAGACGTTGACCTCGACACTCTGATCGGCCTGGTCGGCAATACCGGCAGTTCAACCGGCAAACACCTGCACTTCGAGGTTTCGGTGGGCGGCTATCCGGTCGATCCGCTGAAGGTCATCAACACTGCCCAATATGTTCAACAAGCGAAAAAATAACGACAACTCCCTGGTAGGGGCGATCGAGGTTCCTGGTCTGCCTTCGGCCGTGGCTCCGTCAGGCGAAGCTGCTGCCACTGCTGGTGCACCATCCGTTGCGCCCACGTCACCCTCGCAGCCTGTGGCGCGTCCGATCTCCGACAACCGTCGAGCACCGGCCATCGCTCCGCTGCAGGCTGCCGACCGGCCCGCAATCATCAGTGAGGGCTTCTCTGTAGTGGGTGAGCTCCGCTCGCCCCAGGGGGTACTGCACGTGGAAGGCCGGGTCAACGGCACCCTGGTCGCCCACAGTGTTCATATCAGCGGCACCGGCGAGGTGCAGGGCGAGGTAAGCTGCGCCAGCCTGAACATCAAGGGCCGGTTCACGGGCTCGGCCATTTGCGATGAACTGGTAGTGGCCAGTTCCGCCGTGATCAACGGGAAGGTCAGCTACCGCTTTCTGACCGTAGGCGCAGGTGCCACCATCGACGGCGAACTTACTCACATCGCCTGAGGACAGCACATGCCCTCAGGGCTGGTGCACCTGCACCGACCAGCGCATCTGCTCGAACGGCCGGGACGGTTGACCTACCACCGGCGCCAGCCACACGGAGGCGTGATTGGGTTGATCATGTCGCACGTACAGGCCACCCTCGGCCTCCTGCACGACCCCCTGCGCGGTCCGCATCAGCAGCCTCTGACTCGCAGCGTAGTAAATACCGTCCCGATCGGCGAACCGGGCGCGATAGGGCGCACGGGGAAGCAAAAGGCTCATGCCGGGCCCCACGTCGGCATCCGGCGCTGACAAGAGATCCAGCCAAGTCCCCATGGCCCGGGGAGGCAGGGGCTCGGCCGGCGGATGCAGTGCAACGCAACCGGCCGTCGTCAGCACGAGCATCACTAAGGTCACGGCCATGGCCGCACGGTGGATAAGTCGGTGGCAGGGTTGCACGCCCGTTAGGTCTGCATGTTTCATGGTTGGATCTTCTGTCAGTAGCCCACCGGCAAGAAGCGCTGGGAGGCGTTGCCCGCCACCAGGGTGCCGCCGGCCGGATTGGCTGGCCGAGGCAGCAAAGTGATGGTGGTGATGCGCAGACCGCCGAAGGTAGCCCGAACCACGGCCGTGGGCGCACTCAGGCTACCGATCTGCACGTTGCCGGTAGCGCCAGTGGCATGCACCGACGCCGCGCTCAGGCTGGTGCCGATCAGTGAATAACTGGCGTTCGCACCCACGGTGAACGGGCTGGCCGCCGTCAGCTCGATGCCGCCCGAGGCCCGCAGCGCACCGAAGGACAAGCCACCGGCGGTACTGGTGGCCGACAGGTTACCGGCCGAGGCAGTCAGGTTGCCCAGGCTGGCGCTGCCCACGCTGGTGAGCGTCTGATTGCCGGTGGTGGTGCCACTGGTCAGCGTCAGGCCAGGCGCACCTGCACTCAGCA
>JAGXRD010000060.1 GCA_018336035.1 Alphaproteobacteria bacterium
GCAATCTCCCTCGTCAAGCCGACCACGGCTTATCGCTTCCACCTGAAGGCTTCGCGCAGCATCGAAGGCCAGGGCCTCAACCCCGGTGATGCACTGCTGTGGACCGGGTATCTGCCGAAGGAAGTCGCGTGGTTTGAAGTGCTTGGGCCCGGCATCCACCCGGCCGACTACGCATCTCGCGCCTAACGGAGGGCACGACAGATGACCAGCGAGAAGAAGGCCGAGAATGCGAGCATTCAGGGATATGAGTCGCACTGTAACTGCGATCACTGCGGCCGGCCCCTCAAGATTGGCATTCAGCTTTCTGGCTACGGCGTGATCGGAGCCGACTGCCTGAATGCCGCCATCGTCCCGAACCGCAATACTTGGCGTGCAGGGAAACCCACCGCCGATTGGCTCCGCACCCTTGCCAAGCTTAAGCAGCGTGACAGCGCCGAACAGTTGGCGCGCATGGGCTACCACCCGTCTCACTTCGTCCTGGAAGTCTACGCACAGAAGCTGGTGGCGTGAAATGGGCTGCCAATCATTTTCCGGCCATCCTGACGTGATTGAATGCCGGCGACGCATCGAACTAGCGGCGGCCAGCCTCAACAGCCTTCACCTCGGCCCGCTTGATTACAACGTAGCCACGACCAAAGACGATTTAGTTGTGGCCATTCGGCTTCTGGAAAAACTGGAATCGGAACACAAGGCCCAAGCCCATGTCTAACCCCAAGCCCTCTGAGAAGCCGTACTTACCGCTTTATGAGAATGATCCTTTCTGGATTTGCCGAACGGAAAATGGCTGGTTCGAGGTCTATCAGAACGGCGTTACGCGCGCTGTCAGGTGCGCCAGCATTGGGTTCATGGGCGACAAGGGATTCCAGAAAGCCAAGCAAGAATGTGATCGCCGCGCCGCAAAGTTTGCAGAGGCTCAAACATGAAAACGGTTCTTGCCTTCATCACTGGCTACTTTCTTTCACTCGCGCTCCACGGCGAAATGATGAAGGGTTTTTTGAAAGGACTGTTTTCGTGACCACTGAGCGCAAGACCGAGGTGAGCGGTGCTGTGGGCAAGCCGGTATCAGTCTCAAAACTGATCAAGCCCCGCTATGTGCGGAAGCCGAGGGTTGAGCCGAAGTATAGGCTGGTGCAGTCGGAAACCAAGCTGGCGGGCAGCGGCATCTGCGGCGAACTGATCGTCAAGAAGCCTGCCGACCTCGAACGCTCGATGAAGCACTGGCTGGACAAGTGGCAGCACGCAAACCCTGGCATCACCTACAGCGATATCGACCCCTGTAAGGCGCACTGGTCGCGCCTGAATATCCAAAGCTAGGAGAAATCAGATGACGACTTGGCTCACCGATTCAAACGGTAATCGCTGCTCGGTTGAATATTTCGGCAGCGAAGAGGCGGCGCAGAAGGCCCTGGACAGCCTGATTAACTGTAAGAGGTGTACCAACTGCTCGGGCTGCTCGGACTGCTCGGACTGCTCGGGCTGCTCGGACTGCTCGCGCTGCTCGGGCTGCTCGGACTGCTCGTACTGCTCGGACTGCTCGCACTGCTCGGACTGCTCGTACTGCTCGGACTGCTCGCGCTGCTCGGGCTGCTCGGACTGCTCGCGCTGCTCGGGCTGCTCGGACTGCTCGTACTGCTCGGACTGCTCGCACTGCTCGGACTGCTCGGACTGCTCGGACTGCTCGGGCTGCTCGGACTGCTCGGACTGCTCACGCTGCTCGTACTGCTCGTACTGCTCGGACTGCTCGGACTGCTCGCACTGCTCGGGCTGCTCGGACTGCTCACGCTGCTCGTACTGCTCGGACTGCTCGTACTGCTCGGGCTGCTCGGACTGCTCGTACTGCTCGGACTGCTCGCATATCGCCTGGCTCTACGACAAGAAGGGCCTGAAGGGTGATCCGAGTGCCGAGGGTCCGGCCGGACCTCCGCCGATCCCGGTCATCGAGAACATTCACCAGCGCATCCTGGAGGCCGTCAGTCAGCCGGACGCCCTGAATATGCGAGACTGGCACAGCTGCGGAACGACGCACTGTCGGGCGGGCTGGGCGGTCCATCTGGCCGGAGAGGCCGGGTATGCGCTGGAGCGCTACCACAATACCGCGCTCGCCGCGCAGCTCATCTACCGGGAGAGCGGAGCGCCGATCAATCCCTGTCGGTTCTACGACACGAACGAAGAAGCTATGGCAGATATGCGGAAAGCGGCGGGAGTCGAGGCATGACCGGCCTGTCTATCGGCCCCACAACGCCTGCGCTCGCTGCAGCTGCCGTCGATACCGCCCTCGCCCGCGAGCAATGGCAGGCATCGATCATCAGGGAAATCCAGGCGCGCGGCGCACCGGCTACCGACGCCCAAGCCCTCTACGATCTCCGGCTGATCGACTTCGACCGCTGCCGCCGCAACAACATGACCCCAGCGCAGGCCGTTACCAATGTGATCGGTAGCTGGGCGGATAGGGGGTAGCGGTGGCGAAGTATAAGTTTCTCACCCTGCGGCTGCACTGGGGCGAACCGGCTGGGCTTGTTAGGTGGCTTGTATCGGATCGCTGGGTTAGTCCGAGCGCCGAACAAGAGCGAGAGCTTACCGTCATGACGGGCATAAGTATGCGTGTGGGCCCGGGGTTCGCTTTCTTCGGCTTCCAATACATCCGCGACGAGGGCGGCGCATGACCGAACCCCTCGCCCTCTACCGCGGCAACCAGCTCTGCCAGCCCATCAAGGCAGATCCTGCCGGTTATACCCGGTTCTATATCACCGCCAGGGGAATCAATGGTGATGTACTGGCGGGGCCAGATGATGAATTTGAGGCCCTGTCGAATGTGTTTCCGCATCCGAGATTGAACCTCTCGCGCGGCCCTTCTCACCCTTCAATCGCATAGGAGCGAACAATGACCACGCTTGAACGGATACAAAATCTCGTCCACACACATTTCGGCAACGACATCGCCGACATCAAGCCGCAAGCCGACATCATCGCAGACCTCGGCCTCGACAGCCTGGATACGGTCGAATTCGTCATGGCCGCCGAAGAAGAGTTCGGCATCGAGATCAGCGACGACGATGCCGAGAAGTGCCTGACGATCAGCCAGGCGGTCGAACTGGCGGAGCGCCTCGGCGCGGCACAACCGGCCTGAGCCATGCCAGTCGCCGGCCTCTCTGCCGCCTACCAAGCCCTACGCCGGGAACAAGATTCGGCTATGGGCAAAGCGGCAGCGTGAGCTGGCGGAGGCTACAGGTAATCCAGAACTGATCGAAAACACAGAACGGATGATCGAACGAAGGGTAGGCGAGCATGTCGATAGGTGAGGAAGACGACTGCACGCACCATGCATGGGTGAATGACCGCAGAGGCCGGTCAGTGTGTGCGGATTGCGGCAAGCTCATGTCGCCGCCGCCCAAAGCATTTACCTGCCCGTGCTGTGGTCAGATGGTCGAGAGTAAATCCGAATGACCGACATCCCCGCCGGGCCAGTCCGTATCCAGCTCCGCAGAGGCGCCGCGCTCCCACCCAACACCATCCGGGCAGACCGCGCTACCCAGTGGGGCAATCCGTTTCTGGAAGGCTTCATGTGGCCGAAGTCGTCGGACTTCCGGCGCAATCGGCCGGTCAGTGTCAGTGAAACACGATGGGAGGCGGAGCAAGAGCGCCGCCGTATCCGCTACCTTGCTCGGCCGGTCGAGGCGTTCCGGGAAATGCTGCTGACGCACAAACGCTGGACCATGCCGGCGCGGCCGGGCTTCCCCTGCCCCACAATCGAAGACGTCCGGCGGTTGTTGAGGGGCAAGAATCTGGCCGACTGGCCGCCAACGTCTGACCCCTCCTCCGCTGACGTGCTGCTCGAAATCGCAAACGACTGGCCCACTCCTGCGATCTACATCATCCCGGCGCAGCCCTCGCTGGTAATCCAGGAGACGGTGGCGCGGATCGAAGCGAACAACAGGCGGTATCGCTGATGCTTTCACGCATTCCCAAACGCAGGAAGCGGGAGCGGTTCAACAGCCGCGAGGAAGCTCAATACCGCAGCGAGACATACATGCAATGGGTTCGCGGGCATGAGTGCTGCATCGCCGGAAAGCCTGGTCATACCTGTTCCGGGAAGATCGAGGCGCATCACGTCAGGCTTGGCACGGACGGCGGCACCAGCATAAAGCCATCGGACTGGTGGTGTGTGCCGCTGTGTTCCCATGCCCATTCCGAGCTGCACGGCCCAGGGTGTGGGCAGGCGACATTCGACAAGCGGTATCAGATCGACTGTAAGGCCGTTGCGGCGGCGCTGTGGAGATCAAACACCACTCACCGGATCAAATACGAACGCTCCAGGGAGCAACAGAAATGACCGACACCACCTCCCCCACACCTGCGGAACACACGGCGATAGACATGGAAATTGCTCTGAAATCCGATGCTGTGTGCTTGGCTATCATGGCCGATATATGCGCGGACAAGGGGATGACCTCGCTGAGTGATGACCTGCTGCGTATTCGCGAGAACATGCAAGCCGCCGTCAACGAACGCGCCAGCCTGCTGGAGCGGGTGCGGAAGCTGGAGGAGGCGTTGCAGAGGCTTTTCTCTGTTGCTGCCATCATGCGGTTTGAGCCAGATGAAGGGCGGCCGCGCCCACTGAAAGACGGGGTGTATGATCAGGCGATGAATATCGCCCGCTCCGCGCTCCAGCCCGAACAGGAGACAGCATGAGCGACCGCAATCAGCTTTGGGAACTGTGCCAGCGGTTCATTCGTGAACAGAGAATCACCTGCGACGAAGCGGTGTACCAGCAAGACAACGTTATCGCAAATGCCTGCGAATTTATCGAGGGCGTCTGCGAAATCGTCGGCTATCACGACGAGGATAAACCGCAATGACTAGCGCCACAGAGACACTGGTAGCGGAGTTGCGGGAGGCAGCGGGTGACGACAAGTGGTCCCTCTTTCCGCTCAGTGCCGAGGCGCGAGCCAAAGAATTGCTTGCCGAAGCCGCTGACCTCCTCACCACCCAGTCAGCCCTGATAGAGACACTGACCAGGGAACGGGATGAGGCGCGTGAGCGTGCCGCTGAACTCGAAAAGCTGGTGATTTGGGCGGCCGACGACAAGCGGGCGGCCGAGGCTGCGCTTGCCGGTGCGCGGAACAAGGCGTTGGAGGAATGTGCTGCGATTGCGGATCATGCCGCATTTAACGCGGCGCTGCCTGCGTCATGGCTAACAGCAAAAGAAGCGGCAGAAAGCATTGCCTCCGATATCCGCGCGCTCAAGTCCGCATAGGGGTGGAAGATGACAAGTGAAGCAAAAGCGAGGGGTTGCGTTGTTGCGATTATTGCCGTCGCCCTATCCGTCTGGGGCATCATGTCGGCTGCCCGCGATGTCGGCATTGCCCGCGCACAAGCATGTCAGGAGCATCGGCCATGACCACTGACCTTATAAAGCGGCTGACGGAAGCGGGAGAGCCATTGCCGTGTCCGCTCTGTAATTCTCCGGCGAATATTGACCTGACGAGCGACACGCTGGGTCGCGAAGTTTATTGCTCGTCTTGTGAACTGAACATTCGACGCGAAACTGAAGCCGAGGCAATAGCCGCATGGAACACCCGTGCCCAGCAGGCCAAGCCGGTGGTGACGGATGCGATGGTGGAGCGGGCGCTCAACTGGATCAAGCCCACGCTGCCGCAACTAAAGCCGGTCAAGCTGGAAAGCTGGGATCAGCGCGAGGTCGAAGAAATGCGGGGTCGCCTCACCGCCGCACTCAGCACAGGAGAATGAGGGATGAGCGACACGACACGCAGCGAGGGGGATTGCGACGACGCGGAAATCATGCGGCTCTGGCGTGAGGCCGGGCTCCCCGAATACTTCCTCGGCAACGGCGGTTCTAACGTGGACCTTGTGAAGTTTGCGGAATTGATCCGCGCATCCAGCGTGCAGGCAGAGCCGACAGACGATGACCGTGCGAACAATGACCCTCACGGTGTTCTGGAATGCCTTCACAAAGACTGCGGGCGCTTTCAGGATCGCGCAGGCTGGTCATGTAGCGCAATATCTGACAACGCATGCGCCCGAAAACACGCCAGAGCCGCGCGTATGCCCGCTCCTGTGCCGAACTGGACGCAGATGGCGCGAGCAATGCAGCGGATTGGGGCGGTCGGCACGGAGGATGAAATTGAAAGCATCCTGTGCAACGCAGCATCCCCTCGCGCTACGGGGGAGACGGGGAATGGGTAAACTCAAGTTCAAGGTCGGTCAAAAAGTACGCCCTAGCAGGTACGGCATTGCGCGAAATATATATCAGCGCACCCGCGTAAAGCAGACTGGCGTGGTGGTCAGGGTAGACGCATACAACTGCCCAACTGTTTTATGGGAAGGGCGGAAGACACCCATCTCCTACCATCCAGCCTTTGTGTCAATTGATCGGCGGCAGCCATGACCGCCCAGCAGGAGGGGTGATGGACGCGCGCTTTCTCAGCCGCAGGGGCCTGGCTGCCTACCTGTCATGCTCGGAGAACAAGATCCGGGACATGGTGCGGCGGGGCCGGCTGCCGGCGCCGGTCTACCTGGAACCCCGGATGCCGCGCTGGGACCGGGAGGCGGTTGACTCCGTCGTGCTGAAGGACGCCAATAGGGGCAAGGATTGGTACGGGGCCATCGATGCCGAATTCGAGAAACACCGTAAAGCGCCGACTCAAAGACGGGTCAGTTAAGACCTACGTCTACGACCGGAAGCCGAAGGGCAAGCCGCCGGCAGCGAATACGGTCGGCTGGCTGCGGCGGATATACCTGGCGGGCCCGGACTTTGCCGCGCTGGCACCATCCACCCAGAAATACTACAAGATCATGCTGCACTATCTCGACGGCGTCCGGCACATGCCGGTGCAGGATGTCGAGATGGGGCACATCGCCCATATCCGTGACAGGCTGGCGGCCGACCGGCCGGGCATGGCGAACCTGTTCGTCGGGGTCTGTTCGGCGCTATTCAAATGGGCGCGGCTGCGCGGGCACCGGAAGGGCGACAACCCGGCGCACGGCATCCCGAAGCTGCAGCTCGGGGAGCGCGGGGCCTGGCCGGATAGCGCGCTGCTGAAGGCAGAATCGGAAATGCAGGGGCCGATACGGCTGGCCTTCATGCTGGCGCTGCACACCGGCCAGCGGCAGGGCGACGTCATCGGCATGACCTGGAGCCAGTTTGACGGACAGGGAATCAGCCTGCGGCAGGGCAAGACCGGCGTCGATCTCTACATCCCTGCCACCCCTGCCCTAAAAGCCGCGCTGGAGGCCGCCAGGGAGGGGCGCGGCGCGGTGCAGATCGTGGCGGGTCCAAAGGGTGCCTACAGCCTGCAGGGCTTCCGGTACGCCTGGGACTGCGAAATGAAGCGAATCGGAATGCACGGCCAGGGGCTGCTGTTCCATGGCCTGCGCCACACAGCGTTGACCCGGCTGGCCGAGGCCGGTTGCAGCGAGCGCGAAATCATGGCGATATCGGGCCATAAGAGCCCAACGACCGTCTCGCGCTATGTCCGGCTGGCGAATCAGCGGACCATGGCCGAGGCGGCTATCGTAAAATTGGCTGACGCAAAACGCGCAAAAGACAGCGCAAGCAATTGATATTGCTTAACCATCGGTTATCTAAGGTAAATACGTCCGGCTGGTAGTGGGCGCCGGAACCAATTCTAGCACGAATTTGGATACCGCAGCATCCGACGGCAAAATGACCCCCGAATGACGGGGGTAAGCCTCATTTGAGGCCGTCCATGATGTTGCGGTTGATGTCAATCAGCGGGCCGACATCGGTCGCCAGCCCCTGGCTGACCCGCTCGGTATGCTTGTTCACGAACAGGCAGATATTGATCAGCGAGACCTTGGTGTCCCTGGGCAGCGGGTTGTTCTCATCGAGAACTTCCGGCATCAGGTGATTCCAGACATCGCGATTCCAGGCGATCGCCGACGCGATCTTGGCGACATCGGCCGGATGCTTGCTCTGCATCAGGGGCCGTATGTCCATCAGCGCACGCGTCACCGAAGAGAACAGCCGGTATTCCAGCTGTCGCGGTGTCTCAAGTGCGTTCTGCGCTGTCAGATACGGGTTTCTTCCCGACATCGATCAATCTCCTCTCAACCTCGATCAGCCGGCGGGCAAGCTTCAGGAGCTTGAAGTAGTCCTTCTGGGCTAACGCCGCACCGATAGTGCCAACGATGGCATGTGTACTCGGTGCAGCCTTAACGAACTCCATACAGGCTTCTTTGGCCTTGGCATAATACTCGTCGTACTGCTCGTCCCAGAGATACGCCAGCTGACAATAGTAGTAGATTCTCTTGGCGCCGGTATCGACGTCTTCCGGCTTCATTATGTGCTTTTCACGCAGAAATGATGCTTTATTTTCGATAACGATGCTGGCCGATTTCGAAAGGCTGAGCACAGCGCGATTCAGTATGAATTTCTCACCTGCCTTGAGCGTAATGATGAGCGGCACGGCATCTGGAGGGGTTGTAACCGCCCCTCCCTCCATATCGGGTTGACACCCGAAAAGGGCTATCCCGCTTCCGCCCCCCCGTCAAGAAACCCTGCGGAAACAGTCCGAAAAGAAAGGCGGCTCAAGCCCCCTTCCGTGTTGCCGGCGTATACCGGATATTAACCTGGCCCTATCGACCTCCAGGCGAGTCCGGGACTGCAGACGTGACAATTCCCACAACCGCGCCCGCCGAGACTGCCAATCTTGTGGCAGGTTCCCCCGCACCCGGAGCGGCCC
>JAGXRD010000061.1 GCA_018336035.1 Alphaproteobacteria bacterium
CGGCGCGGCTGAGGTCGGCGCTCCTCAGGACGGCGCCACTCAGGTCGGCGCCACTCAGGACGGCGCTCCTCAGGTCGGCGCCACTCAGGTCGGCCTTGGCCGCGATAGCCATTTTCACCGCCGCGCCGAGCTTCACGCCCTCGCTCGCAGATTCGAATTTGGCTTCCAGATCACATTCGAAGACCGGATTGCCGGTCCAGCGGCTGCGAATGGTGAACTTGAACGTTTTCACAGTTGACATTTTCTCGCTCCGTTGTGGTTTTAGCAACACTCAAATCAACGCGGAAACAGGTCTTCGGGCGTCAGAACGATGCCTTCCAGCCGCGCGGCGGCAAGAATGTCGTTCATGGCTTTGGCCGGGATCAAACCGCCGGTGCCCCCGTTCTTTGCGGGCAAATCCCAGCGGTAAATCGTCGAGATGTCGCGCACAGGGCGACGGTCGCGGCGAAATTCCTGCAACGCTTTCAAAGCCTGGTGCAGCTTCGGCACACCGCCGAATCGGGCGAACACACGACCCGCCTGGGTCGTTGCTGCGTTCGGGGCCGAGGGAACCAGATTCGATTGCTGTGCGTTGCGCATAAGTCGAGTTGTTGCAGTTTACGCAACATATGTCAACCGGAAAAACGCAAAAGGTGGAAAACATGATGCCGCATACAAACAAAACTAGGGCTATCCGAAAGGTTGTGATACCGTCGGTTGTGGTAGATTCACGGTTGCATGATAAGCAACAAGCCTATAGAATTGTTGAACTTCATTCGCAAACGACGAAATCGAAAAACCGGGGGACCAACATGGCAAAGGGGAAAGCGCGGGCGAAAGTCGAGCGCACCAGCCGCAAAGCGAGAGACGAAGAAGCCAAGATTGGCGAGGTCGACAAGACCTGGTTTGAAAGCCGGGCGCGGGATATGGGAATCAATTTCTCCCGAATCGCTGAAATGCTCGGTATGAACCGATCGATCGTCAGCCGGATGATGTCCGGCGAGCGCGAAGTGTCGAATCAGGAAGCCAACGAGCTCGCCACCATCCTGCAGGTCTCGTTTGACGATGTGGTCGCGCATCTTGGCGTGAAGCCCAAAACAGACCCGAATGACTTCCTACCGGTTGTCGGCGCCATATCGGCGGACGGCATCATTCACCCGAAGCTGCCCCGCGGGGCGTTCAAATCGACACGGCGCATCCCTGGTTTACCGCATGACTGTTCCGGCCTCTGGGTGGACGCTCCAGGATCCTGGCTTGACGGTTCTGTGCTGTATTACGTCACCGGCTTTACGGTGGAACCGAACGCGGTAGGCCGCGCCGCGGTGATCGGGCTGAAGGATGGCCGGAAATTCGTTCGCATCCTCATTCACGGCACCAGATCGAACCGCTGGCGCACACAGCCGCTTAACGGCCCGCTGGACCCGCAGGATTACGAGGTTGCCTGGGCAACGCCAGTCCGGGCTATCGTCCTGCCGACCTAATCTGTTGCCGTTCTAGTTAAAAATCCCGGCAATCAGCAGTTATTCTAGTGTGTTCTAGTGTGCCAGGTCGCAACTGGAACCGTAAGCCTCTGTAATTGCAAGGCGTTCTAGTTACACCAGTCATTCTAGTGTGAATCTGCGGTAGGCTACGGAAAAACCAATAGGGTGAGGGCGCCGCGCGGCCCGCTATTAGATTATATAAGGTATATAGTATTCTTTATTCTCTATAGAATAACTAGAACACTAGAAAACATAATTGAAAATAAGGGCTTAAAATACCCTGTTGTGAAAATTGCAACTAGAACACACTAGAACGGAAAAGCCCTGCCTCGCGGCAGGGCTTTTGGATTCTGATCAGGTTTCAAGCGGATAAAACCGCTTCATTGCTGTTGGAACGCCGCGCCACTTTTTACTGCTGCCAGACCGGCGCGCAGTAAGGCCAGATATCGATCCGACACATATGCGTGTGTTGTGGCTTTTCCGAAATGAAAGGTATTCAGGCTGCCGCCGATGACGGCGCCGAATCCGGGCACGAATTTACGGTTTCGATCGGCAACCCAATGGCCGAGAAACGCGCCCACTTTGGCCGTGCAGGCGTCCACCCACTCGCAAACCATGGCGCCCGGCAACCGGATGGTGATGTGAAACCCCCGGCCGTCGGGTCGGGCTTCAAAATCGGCGCCATACTCCGCGGCAAGTGCCCGCATTTGGCTGACCAGGGTTTTACGGGCTGCAGCTCTTGTCATTTCGTGGGGCAACATGGCTTTTTAAACCTCCGCGATGATGTGAAGCCAGACCAGCACGACGCCCAGGGCGCCGAGAAAAGCCAAAGCCTCGCCAATGAGTTTCAGAGCGGTCAGCACTGGCAGCCGTCCACCCGGGCGACGGTCTCGGCCGGTGATTCAAAGCGCGCGTGATAGGTCGCGTGTGTCTTGGCGGCACGTTCCGGGAGATCACGGTCGGAATTGACCCTTTCTTCTCCGAACACAGATATCAAAAGATCAGCCGCATTTTTGGCGCCAGCCAATCCGCCAAGTTGTGTAACGCAGCAACCGTGTTTGACCAGATCCCATTGGCCTGGGATGCGGTTGAAGATTTGGAAGCTGCGATATTCGATCGGCTTGGCGTCGCACCAGTATTCAGCGGCCATGCCGCGACCCGGGCGCCACCATGGGTTCTTGTAGGTATGTGTCATGGCTGCACCCAACCAAGTTGGATTGCAGCGCCCCAGAAAACCGGCGCACACATCAGCAGCATGCTAGCCATAAGGCCCACGCCGCAAATCAGATGGTGGCGCTTCTCGGCGCGCTGTTCTGCTTCGATCTTCTCTTTGAGTGTCATGGCGGTTCTCCATGTTGCGTAACTAACAACAAGGTACAGAGTGTTTCAAAAAACGCAACATGTTTCTTAAACCGCAACGTGCTATTCTGCCACCGCTATGCAGACAGACGCCCAGACACCCTTGCGAGGGAAAGCCGCCATTCGAGATAAGATATTGAACGCCTTCCAGATTTATGCGGAAGGCGGCACGATAAAGCGCGCGGTCGGCGAGCAGAAAATATCAAACCTGCAGTTTTATCAGGGCTTGGACGCGCATCAGGATTTGAAGGCGCTCTACTATCAGATTCAGGCGTATCGCGCTGACATGATGGCAGACGAGGCTTACGAGCTCAGCACCGATACGAGCATAACACCCCAACAAGCGCGCGAACGGGCTTCTATCCGTCTGAAAATTGCCGGCCTGTATGACCGCAGCCGATTTGGCGAGAAGGTCGACATAACCATGACTGGCCAGGTGGACATCACAGCTGCGCTTTTGGAAGCGCGGAACCGATCCGGGCGACCTGTTAGCGACCTAGTTTCAACTGCCGTGCCGCAAGTGCTTGATGTATTGGCCCTGCCGGTACGCGAAGCAACAGATAAGGAAACTGTTGCGCCACCGAATGAGGCGGCATTTCAAATGCAGAGCCCCTTCGATGACTGATCGATCAAGCTTTTTGACCCCGGGGGGTGGCCGGGGGGTGGGGGCCAAGAATCCGCCGCCCACCGAATTGAAGCGGGCCCCATGCGCCAATTTTTTTGAGTTTGGAAAATATAATTTTTCAAAATTTGAAATATTCGAGGCCGGCCGATGAAATACTCGCCGAAGGACGAACAACGACTGATGACCGAAATCTGGGATCCGGCTATTGCCGACGATCCCTATGCCTTCGTCATGTTCGCATTTCCCTGGGGCAAGCCAGGCACACCGCTGGAAAAGTTCACCAACCCGAGAACCTGGCAGTGCGAATACCTCCAGGAGATGGCCGATCACATCAAGGATCAGAAGGCGGCCGAGGCCCGCGGCGAAAAACCGAAGGTCTGGCGGCATTCGACAGTGTCTGGTCGCGGTCCGGGTAAATCGGCACTGGTGGCGATGCGGACCCTGTGGTTCCAGTCGACCCGGTTGGGCGGCACAACGATTATCACGGCCAATACCGAGCTGCAGCTGAAAAGCCGAACCTTCGCCGAGGTTACCAAGTGGCACACCATGGCGATCAACAGCCATTGGTTCGATACCACGGTGCTCAGCCTGAAGCCGGTTGCCTGGTTCGAGAAGCTGTTGAAAGACCAGCTGAAAATCGATACCGGCTATTACTACGCCCAGGGTCAGTTGTGGTCGGAGGAAAATCCGGACGCCTTCGCCGGCGCGCACAACATGGCCGGCATTCAGGTGGTGTTCGACGAGGCATCGGGTATTCCGAAACCGATCTGGAATGTGACGGAGGGCTTTTTCACCGAGCCTGTTGTGCATCGTTACTGGGATGTTTTCTCGAATGGTCGACGCAACAGCGGCCCGTTCTACGATTGCTTCAACGACGACGCGGCGTTCTGGCGTAAAAAACAGATCGACAGCCGGACCGTTGAAGGGACGGATACGGACAACTTCAACCGGATGATCGAGCAGTATGGCGCGGACAGTGACACGGTGCGCGTCGAGGTGCTGGGCATGTTCCCGAAGCAGGGCGACCGGCAGTTCATCTCGAACCAGCTGGTGGTTGACGCGCAGCAGCGCGAGTTGCAACCGGACCCCGGCGCCCCTCTGATCATGGGCATCGACATTGCCCGGTTTGGCGGTGATGAAACTGTGTTTCGCTGGCGCCAGGGTCGGGATGGCCGGAGCATCCCGCCGTTCCGCCTGAAGGATCGGGACAACATGGTGGTGGCCAATGCAGCGGCCGAGTGGATTGACCGGACCAATCCGGATGCGGTCAACATCGACGCCGGCAATGGTACCGGGGTGATCGATCGGCTGAAGGAAATGGGTTACCGGGTCAACGAGGTGTGGTTTGGCAGCACCAAGGGCGTTGACCGTGAATGGGCCAACAAGCGGACCGAGATGTACGCCGAGGTGCGAAACTGGTTGCCGGGCGGATGCCTGACGGCGGGCGACAACCGCCTGTTCCGGGATTTGACCGCGGCCGAATACGATTTCTTTGGCAAGGCGAAGGACCAGGTCATGCTTGAATCGAAAGAAAGCATGCGTGGTCGTGGCTTGCCCAGCCCCGATGATGGCGACGCCTTTGCTCTGACCTTTGCCGTCAAGGTAGCCCGGCGCGACAACATGACATCGCGGTTCCGTCGTCGGGCTCGGCAGGTAGACGGTCTTGACTATAATCTGTTTGGCTAGTATGTTGCCAAATTAGCAACATCCTCGATCTGACGGAGTATTCCATGGACGATACCGAACCTGCGGAGAAGCCGGTTGCCTTCCACGGCAAGCTGAACCTGATCGGCGCCCAATTCCTGAACAGCCTGACGGAATCCGATGTTGCTGCCCTGCGGCAGATCATCGATCACGTCAAGGCCGATCCGGCGCTGCAGAAAGGCTGACCGCGATGGGTGCGATTGCCAAAGCCATCACCAGTGTTTTCACCGGCCCGCAGGCCGCGCCCAGTCCGACGCCGGCGCCGCTTCCGCCGGTGAACGATCCCGCGGCCCAGGAAGCAGCGCAGCGCGCGGCAGAAGAAGAACGTCGCCGGGTTATGTCTGGCGGCCGGGCGGCCAACGTGCTGACCAGCCCGCTGGGTGACACTTCGCAAGATGCCCAGTCGGCGCGCAAGCTGCTGCTTGGCGGGGGTTGATTTTTGCCCGAGCGCCGGTCAAAGGCTGAGATCGCAAAGGATACCAAGCGCAAGTTTGATCGCGCGGTATCCAATCGCGGTACGTTGGAATCGCACTGGGAAGAAATCGCCCGTCGCGTCCTGCCGTCCTATGCCGGTTCGTTCACCAACAAGGGTGTGACGACTGAAGGGGAAAAGCGCACCGAAGACATGATCGACGCAACGGCGGCCCTCGCGCTGCCGAAATTTGCCGCGGCCATGGAATCGATGCTGACGCCCCGGAATCAGACCTGGCATCGGCTGCAGCCGATGGACAAGTCCCTGATGCGCAACCGCACGGTGCGCATGTATTACGATGATGTCACCGAGATCCTGTTTCGATATCGCTACGCGCCGCGGGCGAACTATGCGAGCCAGCAGCACGAAACGTATATGGGCCTTGGCGCCTTCGGCACCGGCGCAATGTATGTTGACCAGTTGAAATGGTTCAACGAACGTGGTCTGCGGTATCGCGCCATCCATCTGTCCGAGATTGTTTTCCTGGCCAATCACCAGGGTATCATCGATACCGCGCTGCGCCGCTTCGAACTGACGGCCCGGCAGGCTGTGCAGAAGTTTTCCCGGCCGGATGGCAGTACCGACCTGCCGAAGAAAATCACTGACGCCAACGCGGATGAAAAGAAGTGCGACGACAAGTTCTGGTTCATTCACTGCGTTGAACCGCGCACCGAGGAAGACGGTTACGATCCGCAGCGCGTTGATATCGAAGGTATGCGCTTCGCGTCCCGATATGTCAGCGAGGAAGAATGCACCATCGTCGAGGAAGGCGGTCACAACACCTTCCCGTACCCGATCAGCCGTTACGTCGTGGCGCCGGGTGAAATCTATGGCCGCAGCCCTGCCATGCTGGCGCTGCCTTCGATCAAGGTACTGAACGAAGAAAAGAAAACGGTTCTGGAACAGGGCCACCGCACGGTGCGCCCGGTGCTGTTGGCCCATGACGACGGCGTGCTGGATAGCTTCAGCATGAAGCCGGGCGCGATGAATTACGGCGGTGTGTCGGCGGAAGGCCGGCAGCTGGTTCACGCTTTGCCGGTTGGCAACATCATGATCGGCAAGGATCTGATGGATGACGAGCGGCTGGTGATCAACGATGCCTTCCTCGTCACCCTGTTTCAGCTTCTGACCGAGACGCCGCAGATGACGGCGACCGAAGTGCTGGAGAAGGTGCGCGAGAAGGGTGCCCTGTTGAGCCCGACCATGGGCCGCCAGCAGTCCGAATTCCTCGGCCCCATGATCGAGCGGGAAATTGACGTGCTGTCGATGCAGGGGCTGCTGCCGCAGAAGCCGCCGATCTTGCGTGAATTCGAAGCTGAATATGAAACGATCTATGACAGCCCGTTGTCCCGTGCCCAGCGCGCCGAGAATGCGTCCGGTTTCATGCGCTGGATCGGCAATGCGATGGAGTATGTCAAGATGACGGGTGACGCTCGCCCGCTGGACTGGGCGAACTGGGATTCGGCGCAGCCGGAGCTCGCCGATGTCATGGCAGTACCCGCCCGCTGGGTCAACGGCATCGACCAGGTACTGCAGTTGCGCGCTGCCCGCGACGAAGCAGCAAACGCACAGCAGATGATCGAAGCTGCGCCGGCTGTCGCCGGTGTCGCCAAAGCCGTTCAGGGTGCCTGATTGTCTATTTCCGATCTGGTTCAGCGCACAAGGCAGTTCGTATCCGGAAGGGCCGGTGCGTATCGCAGGGTTTTCAATCTGGAAAGCCTCGATGTCGAAACGGTTCTGGTCGATCTGGCGCGGTTCTGCCGGGCACATGAAAGCACTGGTTCCCAGGATCCGGCGATTGCCGCCCGGCTCGATGGCCGGCGTGAGGTGTGGCTGCGTATCCAACAGAACCTGAAACTGACCGACCAGCAGCTGTGGCTGCTGTACGGCGCCAACAGTCCAAACGTGAAAGGATAGTTTATGCGAACGATTTTCGAGCGTTATTCGCTTGCCGGTGCCATGCGTGAAGGGGAGGGCGCAGCAACCACGGCGGCCACCACTGCCGCGACTACCGCAGCAACCACGACTGCGCCTCCCGCTGCGACTGCGACTACGACTGCGACTACGACTCCGACAGCTTTCGATTTCAGCCAGCATGGCGTGGCGGGCGAAGACCTGGCTTACGTTACGAACAAGGGCTGGAAGGGTCCGACCGATATTGTCGCATCATATCGCAACCTCGAAAAGCTGCGCGGCGTTCCCGTTGAACAACTGCTGCAGTTGCCGGCCGCTGATGCTGCGCCGGAAGCCTGGAGCGATATCTGGACCAAGCTGGGGCGCCCAGCCGCGGCGGACGGGTACCAACTGACCCTGCCGCAGGGTGATGACGGCGCTTTCGCCAAGGTTGCAACCAGCTGGTTCCACGGCGCCGATCTGACCCAGGGACAGGCGACCAAGCTGTACGAGAAGGTCATGGCCTGGGCGGGTGAGCAGCAGAAGGCCGGCGAGACCGTTAACGCCGATGCTGTCAAGGCCCAGATGGCGGCACTCGACAAGGAATGGGGTCCGAACCGGGACACCAATCTGGCGATTGCACAGCGCGGCGCCAAGGCGTTTGGCCTGGATGAAGCGACGGTCGACAAGCTGCAGGGTGCCCTCGGCTATGACGGTGTGATGAAGCTGATGCACAACCTTGGCAGCAAGGTTGGCACCGATGCCGGTTTTGTGACTGGCGACGGGAAAGGTGGCTTCTCCGGCACCGTGACCCAGGAACAGGCGCGGGCCGAGATCACCCGGTTGCGCAAGGAGAAGTCCTTCGCACAGCGGTTCAATTCGTCGGATCCGACGGTCCGCAGCCTGGCCCGCAATGAAATGCGCAAACTGGAAGAAATCGCATTCCCGGGCAATCAGTCTTCTTGAAAATAGGTGTTGCCAAACAGGCAACGTCAGGTTATAAGAGCAACCGTCGAGGCCGCTTCCGGGCACAAGCCTCGACGGGAAACCGATCAAACCGAAGCCGACAACTGCTTAACGGCAGCCGGCTGACAGCAGGAAAGGACTGCCGAGTGCGCCGCCCGTAAGCGGTGAAGAAGCCGGCCCCGGCCTTCAGGTTGGACAAGCCCTTCGAAAGCAAGAACCACGCTTTCCTGGAGGGACATCATGTCCGTAAATATCCCTAATCATTATGTGCAGTCCTACAGCACGAACATCGAACTGCTCCTGCAAACGCGTGGTGGCAAGTTCCGTTCGGCAGTGACGACCGGCAGCTACGTCGGCAAGCAGGCTTCGCCTGTCGACCAGATCGGTTCTGTCGAAATGCAGCCGGTGACCACCCGCTTCGCGCCGATGGGCCGCGTTGACGCGCCGACTGACCGGCGCTGGGTCTTCCCGTCCGACTTCGACCTGCCGCAGCTGATCGACAGCTTCGACAAGCTGCGCCTGATCACCGATCCGGAATCGGCTTATGTCCGGAACGCCGTCATGGCGGCCGATCGCCAGTACGATCGCCTGATCGTCAATGCCTTCTTCGGCACGGCGAAGACCGGCGAACAGGGTGCGACCAGCACCAGCTTCACCGCGGCCAACGAGGTCGATGTGGCGGAAGGTGGCGCCAACAGCCGCCTGAACGTCGCCAAGATCAAGGCCGTCAAGGAACTGATGGAAACCAACGATGTCGATTTCGAGGTCGAGGAAGCCTTCATTGGCATCACGGCCAAGGATCATTCGGCCCTGCTGAAGGACATCGAGATCATCGGCAAGGACTTCAAGAACGGCGAAGCGCCGGTTTTGATCAGCGGCCGGGTGACCGAGTTCCTGGGCTTCAAGTTCATCCAGTCGGAGCTCATTGAGCGTCACCTGGCGGGCACCAACGAGGTGACCCTGCCGGTCTGGGTGAAGTCCGGCATGCACCTCGGCATGTGGAACGAGATGAACCACAAGGTCAGTCAGCGCGACGATCTGCAGGGTCTGCCCTGGCAGGTCTACACCACGATGACCGGCGGCGCGACCCGTGTTGAGGAAAACAAGGTCTACGCCATCGAATCCTACCGGGCGTAAGGAGAACTGACCCATGGCAAATGTTAATTCCACCTGGATCGGCAACGCGGTTGCCTCGCCCAAGGTCTTCACCGATGCAAACCAGAGCGTGGGCACCGGCAGGGTCGCCAAGTCTGCGGCTACCGTATCGGCGACGCAGGCTTCCGGCGACACCATCCGCCTGGTGCGGGTTCCGTCGAATGCCCGTATCGATGCGGTGCTGCTTACGACCGCTGACGCGACTACCGCCGGCGCCATCAACATCGGCGTCTGGCAGACGTCTGAGAATGGCGGCGCGGTGGTCGATGCGGACCTGTTCGCCTCGGCCCTGGCCCTGACCGGTGGTCCGTTCACGCGCAGTGATCAGACCTTCGAAAGCGGTGAATACACCTATGCCGAAACCTGTCTGCCGCTCTGGCAGGTGCTGGGTCTGACGACCGATCCGAAGCGCGATTACGACATCGTTGCCCAGGTCAGCACGACCGGCGACGGCATGGGCACCGTCATGGTGCTGGAAGTGCATTACACCACCTGACCTGTCATTCGGAGGCGGCCAATGCCGCCTCCGTTTCCTGCGAGGTAGAGCATGGCCGATCGTTTCTATTCTGTCGTCAAGGGTGAACAGTCCGCGGTCCAGGTGACCGAGGGTTCGTCCACGTCGAGCGAGGCGATCGAGCTTCGTGTGAATGACAGCGTGTACAGCGACAAGCTGACCGTCATCCACGGTCTACGAGCGATCCTCCGCTATCTGGAGACCGTCGAAACCAACCCGATTGCGTGAGGCGAGGATCATGAAAATCCATCGCCTTCGCAGCACTGTCGCCCGGCCTGCCGACAACACGGCATACGCCGCCGGCGACGAAATCAGCAATCATGCCACCGCTGCCAGCGTGGTGCGCCCGATCTTCAACATGGCCGGGTTCCAACAGGGCCGTATCCTGTCAGCCGAAATCGATCTGGTGGCGGCGTCGGGCAACGTGGTTACCACGGCGCTTGACCTTGAACTGCTGTTGTTCCCCACCGATGACGTACCTGCCGCAGTTGGCGACAACGTCACCCATCCGATTGCGGCCGACATTCGCGCCAAGGCGCTCGGCGGGTTCCGCTTCGATGATACCGGCTGGACCGGTCCGCTGGGTACAGTGGCCGCCGGTACGTCGCAGTTCCAACCGGTCATGGCACATCTGGTGCAGCCGCTGGCCAGCCCGGTTGCGCAATTCCCACATCCGCCGGGCTTCCTGTTCAATCTGGAAAGCAAAACCACCAAGAGCCTGACCGCCGTTCTGCGGGCCCTCGGTGCCTGGACCCCGACCGGCGTGGTCAACACTTTCGGCATTACGCTGAACCTCGAAGCGATTTAGGCGACGGTTCATGGCGGTCAGTGAAGTCGCCCTCGTCAACCTCGCTCTCCAGAAACTTGGTGCGGCCCGCATCACGTCGCTGAGCGAGGACAGCCGCAACGCGCGCAGCGTGAACGCCTGTTACAAAATGATGCGCGACCGCGAGTTGCGCGCACACAAATGGCATTTTGCGCGGAAGCAGCAGGTACTGACACCCGATACCGCGGCCCCAGCTTTCGATTACAGCTACCAGTTCACTTGGCCAACCGATTGTCTGCGCGTGCTGAAGCCGCGGAACGGTTACGTCGACTGGCAGCTGGCCGGTCGCAAGATCATGACCAATATGAGCGATACGCTCAACTTGGACTACATCGCGCGAATCACCAACACGACGCTGTTTGACCCGACATTCGATGACGGTCTGGCTTGCAAAATCGCCTGGCACTGCTGCGAGGAAATCACGCAGTCGAACCAGAAGAAGGCCGACATTATGACCGAGTACCGCATGGCGATTGCCGAGGCGCGTCGCACCAATGCCATTGAGGTTTCCCCGGAGGAATTCCAGGAAGATCCTTGGCTTTCGGCCCGGCGGTGAGTCATGCCGAAGGTCTCCCCCATCCAGACTGCGTTTAATGCCGGTGAAATATCACCGCTGATGTATGGCCGTGTTGATTTTGAAAAGTATGGTCTGGCTCTGGCTCGCTGTTTCAACTCAATTCCGATGGTGCAGGGCGGCGTTACGCGTCGGCCGGGTTTCGCTTTTTCGGCGGAAGTCAAGGACAGCAGCAAAAAGACGCGGGTTATCCGGTTCGAGTTTTCGACCACCCAGGCGTATGTGATCGAGCTCGGTGACCAGTATATGCGCCTGTATCGCAATAACGGGCCGGTACTGGAGACTGCGCAGAATATAACGGGCATCACCAAGGCCAACCCGGCAGTGCTGACCTACAGTGGCGCCGATAACTATGCCAATGGCGATCACGTCATGCTGTCGTCGATTGGGGGCATGACCGAACTGAACGGCCGGCGGGTTAAGGTGGCCGGGGTGGACACTGGCGCGAATACGTTCCAGCTTCAGGATCTGGCCGGCAATAATATCGACAGCACGAATTTCACCACATATACAAGCGGCGGCACGGTAGAAGAAGTCTACACGGTGTCGACGCCCTGGGTGGAAGCCGACCTGTTCGCGCTGAAATTCGCGCAGTCGGCCGACGTGCTGTACGTCGTGCATCCGAGTTATGCGCCGCGCAAGATTTCCCGTACCGGTCACACCAGCTGGTCGATCAGCCTGCACGATTTTATCGATGGTCCGTACCTTGTGACCAACTCCACGACCACGACGTTGACCCTGGGTGCGACCAGCGGGACGGGTGTGAGTTTGACGGCGTCGTCGGCGACAGGCATTAACGGGGGCACAGGCTTCCGAGCAGGCGATGTCGGCCGGCATGTCCGCATCAAGCATTCCAGCAAATGGGGCTGGGGCAAGATTGCCTCGGTGACCAACAGCACCACGGCGACGATTGATATCGTCAGCGCCTTTGGCGCGACGACGGCCAGCGCATCGTGGCGCCTCGGTGTATATAACACGGTGGACGGTTACCCCGGCGCCTTGGCGTTTTTCGAGGATCGACTGGGTTTCGGCGGTGCGGGCGGCGCACCCCAGCGCGTCGACCTGTCGATGAACGGACTATACGACACCTTCTCGCCTACAGTTCTTGAAGATGGCACGGTGAAGGACGACAACGCGGTCTCGGCAACCTTCAACTCCGGCGATGTGCAGCTGATCCGCTGGATGTCGGATGACGAAAAAGGTCTGCTGGTTGGCACTGTGAGCGGTGAGTGGGTTCTGCGCCCGTCGACTCTCGGCGAGGCATTGTCGCCAACCAATGTGAAGGCGTCGCAAATCACAAAGCGTGGCAGTTACAACATCCAGGCTGCCCGCGTTTCCAAGGCCACCCTGTTCGCCCAGCGAGCGGGTCGCAAACTGCATGAGATTGCCTACGACTACTATTCTGACGGGTTCAAGTCTCCGGACATGACCGTACTGGCAGAGCACATCACCCGTGGCGGGGTCAAGGAGATGTCCTTCCAACAGCAGCCGCAAAGCGTTTTGTGGGTTGCCCGGCTGGATGGCGATCCGATCGGCCTGACATATGAACGCGAACAGAATGTGATCGCCTGGCACCAGCACGAACTGGGCGGCTTCTCGGATTCCGGCCACACGGCTGCGGCACAAATCGAATCGGTGACCACCATCCCGTCTGCCGACGAAACCCGGGAGGAAGTCTGGGCTGTCATCAAACGGTACGTTAATGGCCGAGCGGTTCGCTACGTCGAGTACATGGCCAAGATGTGGGAAGACGGAGACGACCAGGAAGACGCATTTTATTTCGATTGCGGCGCGACCTATGACGGTTCGCCGACTACGGTTGTCAGTGGCCTGTGGCACCTGGTCGGCGAGACAATATCTATCCTGGCTGACGGTGCGGCGCACCCGGACAAAACGGTAGGGTCGAACGGTCGGATCACGCTTGATCGTCAGGCGTCGGTGGTGCAGATCGGGTATGGTTACTATTCGGAAGGTCAGTTGCTGCGTAACAACGCCGGCGCGGCCGACGGCACGGCGCAGGGCAAGACCCAGCGTGCGCACAAGGTTGCCGCTCGATTCCACAAATCGCTGAACTGCAAGGTAGGGCCAAGCTTCGACAAGCTGGACGAAGTGATTTTCCGCACCGGCGCCAACCCGCTCGGGGCCATGGTTCCGCTGTATTCCGGCGACAAGGTCTTGCCTTACGAGGGTGATTACACGACGGCGAACCAAATCTGCTGGCGATTCTATGGCGGCCTGCCGGGTACGATTCTCGCTTTCATGCCACAACAGCACACGCAGGATGCCTAATGCAGACAGTTCCGTTTAAAGCGGCGCATGCGGCCCGCCTCCGGATCCAGTCCGCACAGGCATGGATGGGCGACATGCTGTGTGCGCCCGACATGGCAACGTTGGAACAGCCGCACGCCACCACGATTCTGGACGGCGACACGGTGTTGCTGTGCGCCGGCGCGATCGAGCTCTGGCCAGGTCGTGCATACATCTGGTCCGTACTGTCCGCAGAATTTACGCCGCGCAAATTCCTGCGGATGCAAACGATTGCGAAAGACTGGGTTGCTAACCTGCCGTTTGACCGGATCGAAGCGGCTGTGGAAGCGAGTTTCGAAGCTGGACATCGCTGGGTCATTTCCCTCGGTTTTACGCGAGAGACCGAAGATGTGATGCGCAAGTTCATGGATGGCCGGGATTTTGTGCTTTATGCGCGGGTCAAGGAGTAAGAAATGGCGCAGGCAGCACCGTTCATCATGATGGCCGCGACGGCAATGAAGGCGATTGGTACGGCGAACCAGTTGCGTGGCGAAGCCCGTGCGTCGAAGCAGAACGCCGAGCTTGCCGATCAGCAGGCATTGATTTCCCGTCAGCAGGCCGATGCGGATGCCGTGCTGCAGCAGCGGCGCGCCCGGAAGGTTATCGGCAATATGCGGGCCAACTACGGTGCTTCCGGCCTCACGATGGAAGGTAGCCCGCTCGACGTGCTGGAGGAAAGCGTGTCGAATGCCGAGATGGACCGGCAGACGATCCTGTACCGCGGTAATCTGCGGGCGATGGGCTTCGAAAACACGGCGGCCCAATACCGCGCCCGTGCGAAGAACATGCGGAACGCAGCCTATCTGACCTTGTTGACCGGGTTCGCGGAAGCCGGTGGGCAGGGTGCGCAGAGTGGCGTCTTTGATTCGAAACCAGACTCCGATCCGCTGCGCGGCTTCGATCCTGGTCCGGCCACCTATCCGTCGCGCACCTATGAACCGTTCGGGGGTGTCTGATGCCGAGAATTCGTGAATACCAGCCGGCGGAAAGTTCGGCGGCAGCGGTCCCTTACCGGCAGGTTCAGGGTACCGACCTGGTGCCGCCGGGCGCCAGCTTGGGCGATGGTCTCGCGCGTTTCGCCGAAGGCATGATCCGGGCACAGGAACGCGACGAGGTTTCGGACGTGCAGACGAAACTTGCGAAGGCACGGGCCGAATGGACTGTGGCCTTGCAGGATCAGGAAGACCGGGCGCCTACCGGTGATCCGAAATTTGCCGAGAATTTCCTGAACAAGTTCAACGGATCGATTCAGGCGATTGGCGACAACCTGGAAACCAAAGCCGGACGGGAGGCTTTCAAGCAGGGCAGTGCCGCGCTGGGCGCGCAGTTTACGCAGGCCGCTGGTCTATACCAGGTCCGCGCCGCCGGCGCCAAGGCCAAGCAGGACTTCCTGACGGCGCTGGACGCCAACCGTAACACCCTGCTGCGTGATCCGACGCAGTTCGAAAGCGTGCTCGCCAGTTCCCAGGCCGCGCTGACCGATCCGAACGGTCCTTACGCTCGCATGCCGGTGGCAGAGCGCGAACGGCTGGCACGACAGACGAATGTTGATCTGGCCAAATCGGCTGTTCAGGGTGTGATCGACATCGATCCGCAGGAAGGGCTGAAGCAGCTGGAAGCCGGCCGCTGGGGAAAATGGCTTGACGCAGACAACACGACGCAGTTGCGGGCGCACGCCAAGCAGGCGATCCGTGCCGAAGAAATCGAAGGTGAGCGTCGTGAGCGGGCAAAGGAAAAGGCGGAATCCACCGCGCGTGAAAAGACCAAGTCCGATTTTATTTCCCGTCTGTCCGATGACAATGTCGGCCTGACATCGAAGGACATCATCAATTCGAACCTGTTGGCGGCGGAAAAGGAACACTATCTGAATGTTCTGAAAACCCGCATGAACGAGGGCACCAAGCCGATCCGTACCGATCCGACAACCTTCCGCGACCTATTCACGCGCATCGGTCTGCCTGATGGCGACCCCCGGCGGATTGCCAACGAGGATCAGTTGAACCAGGCTTTTGTCGACCAGAAACTGTCATTCGAAGACCTGTCCCGGTTGCGCAAGGAATTTGTCGACTACCGCACACCCGACGGCGAGAAGTTGTCGAAGCGCAAATCGGATTTCCTGAAAGGAGTCGGTCCGAGCATCAACAAGTCGAACCCGATGATGGGTCGAATTGATCCTAGCGGGCAGATGCAGGAGTACGAGTTTGGCATTTTCGTCGAGAACGAAATCGAACGGATGCGGAAGGAAAACCGCAACCCGTATGATCTGTTCAATCCGGCCAAGCCGGACTATCTCGGGCGGCCCGAAGTGCTGACGAGCTACCAGAAGACGCTGAAGCAGTCCATCGACGACTTCTCGTCTCAGCTGCGGAGCGCGCCGGGGATCAAGAATCCTTCCGGGGGAGTGCCGGATGACAAGGTGCGCAAGCCTGGTGAGACGCCGCAGCAGTATCTGGATCGCATGAAAAAGGCGGCCAATTAATGTCGGCTACGCAAGAGATCAACGACCTGAGGGCAGCCGGTTTCACCGATGCGGAGATTGGCGAATGGGCTGTCGGTAAGCGCAAGGAACTGTCCGAAGCCGGCTTTGCCGAAGGTGAAATCGACGAATGGTTTGGCGCCGAGAAGCCGGCAAAGGCATCACCGGGTCTGATTGAACGCCTGAAGCAGGGTAACGCCCTTGGCCGTGTGCTTGCCGCGGCACAGGAAGGTGCGTCCAACGCCTTTGGCAGTGAACAGATCGGCTTTTCCCCGGATAGCGAGAAATGGCTGCGTGACGCCGGTATCTTCGCTGATCCGGAGACCGGACGTGCCGGTCCCATCCGCTTCTTGAACGAAGCGATGCTTCGACCGGCCGCCGTGGGGCTTGATGCCGTGGCGCGGGCATTCGAGGCTGGCCTGGGTGGTTTTTCCGCTGCCGCCGGGCAGATCGCTACCGAAGCTGGTTCCGACCAGGGCAAGGCGCTGGAGCGTGATCTGAATATGATGGGCCAGATTGCCGGCATCGAGCTGGGCAAGGCGCCGTTCACCCGTGTCCAGCGGCTGCCGACCGGCGAAGTCCAGGATGTCGTCGTGGCGCACGGTCTGCCGACCAAGACCGATTTTGAAGGGGCCGCCGTTACCGTGGCGTTGAAGGCCGACAAGAACGTGAAGGCCAAACTGGAGCGGCTGTATGAAGAACGGGGCCTGCACCCGGCCGAGGTGGCGCATGATGCGCTTGCCGATCCGGTTCTGCTGCAGGAACTGCTGGCCGACAATATGGAAATGCCGGCACGATACCGTGGCCAACCGAAGAAGGTTGAGGTTCCGGAACCGCAGGCGACGGTGGCGCTTGCGGAAGGCAGTCTTGATGCCGCAAAACAGAAGGTGCTGGAAAAGATCAGCGTGGGTGACAGTGACCCGCGCAAGAAGATCACCTTCCAGGATGTTTATACGCAGATGATCGACGACCTGAATCCGATCAAGGAACTGGAAAAATCGGTCGACAAGACGCTGCCGGCCTCGGAAAGCCCGTACCAGATCACGCGCCTGTCGCGGGGCACGTTTGGCAAGGCCGATCAGATGCTGGAATACGGCACATACGATTTCAACACCTACGCCACCAACGGCAAAGGGCTGCGACAGGTGCTGGACCCTGTCCGTGACGACCTGAACGGATTGCGGGCCTATGCCGCTGCCAGCCGTGCCGTCGAGCTTGAAGGCCGTGGCATTAAATCCGGGCTCGATCTCGATGCCGCGAAACAGGTCATGGCCGGAGGCAAGAACCGGTATGAACCGGTCATGCGCGAACTGGTCGAGTATCAGGATCGCGTGGCGGCCTATCTTCGTGACAGCGGCGTGTTGTCGAAGGAAGCCTACGACGCCATGCGCGAGGCGAACAAGAACTATGTGCCGTTTTTCCGTGTCATGGACGACGGCGCCGGCGGGCCGGGTGTTGGCAGTGGCGTGCGCAACCCGATCAAGGCGATCAAGGGCAGCGAGCGCGACATCGTCGACCCGCTGGAATCGGTCATCAAAAATACTTACGTCTATACGGCCGTTGCAGAACGCAATGCGATTGGCAAAGCTTTCGTCGACATGGCCGCCAAGTCGGGTCGCATGGATGACCTGGCGAAGAAGATCGACGCCCCGGTAAAAGCCACCACGGTCACCGACGGTGAGATGGCCGCATTCCTGAAAGCACATGGCATCGACAAGATGCCGGAGGATTTACTGACGGTGTTCCGCGCCGCGCGGCAGCCGTTGCGCGACAACCAGATTGCCGTATTCCAGAACGGCAAGCGTAGCGTGTATGAGCTTGATCCAGATGTGGCCACTGCGTTGAAGAACGTTGATGCCCAGACCGCCAGTCTGATGACGAAGATCCTGGCTTTTCCTGCCCAGACGTTGCGCGCTGGCGCGGTGCTGTCGCCGGACTTTATCGTGCGTAACGTGACCCGCGATTTCCTGACCGCCTTCGTCAATTCGAAAGGGGTTTTCACGCCTCTGGATACGCTGAAGGGCGCCAAGTCTCTGCTGACCAAAGACGCCGATTTCCAGAATTGGCTGAAATCCGGCGGGGCCAACTCGGCGCTGGTGTCGGTGGACCGGCAATATCTGCAGAACAGCATACAGTCGCTGACGGCGGAAACCGGTCTCGGTACCCGCGCCTGGAACGTGGTTAAAAGCCCGGTTGACGGGCTGCGTGTTGTGTCTGAACTGATGGAAAACGCCACCCGTCTTGGCGAATTCAAGAAGGTTGCAGACGGGGTGGTCGACAAGGCGACGTTGCAGCAGGCGGGCATGGCATCGCGCGAGGTGACGCTGGATTTTGCCCGGATCGGCGCCAGCATGCGCGCTTACAACATGATCACGGCGTTCGGCAACGCCAGCATTCAAGGTATCGACCGCACGGTACGGCAGTTCGGTGAAAAGCCGCTGGGCACGACCGCGCGTGTTGCCGCAGGTGTTACCCTGCCGTCAGTGCTGCTGTGGTGGGCGAACCACGACGACCCACGCTGGAAGGAAATTCCCCGCTGGCAAAAAGACCTGTTTTGGATTGTCATGACGGAGGACCACGTCTTCCGTATCCCGAAGCCGTTCGAGCTCGGCTTGGTTTTCGGGTCGGCAACCGAGCGTGCGTTGGACGCATGGTTCGAGGAAAACCCGAATGCGTTCAAAGACTTTGACCGGTCCATGTTGCAGGCATTCCTACCATCCACGCTGCCGACTATTGCGCAGCCCATTGTCGAGCAGTTTGCCAACCGGAGCAGCTTCACGGGTGCGCCGCTAATCCCCCAGCGGCTGGAGAAGCTGCTGCCCGAATACCAGTACACGGAATATACCACCGAGACGACCAAGGCGCTGGGCGCGTTGGTAGGCGCTTTTCCCGGGGTCAAGGATCGCGCCGTATCTGACCGCGATTCTCCCCTCGGCTCGGTGGCCCGGGCGCTGACAACGCCGATCCTGATGGAAAACTACCTGCGGGCCTGGACGGGCGGACTGGGCATGTATGCGCTGCAGATCGCCGACAAGGGGCTACGCGAGGCCGGCGCGGTCCCGGATCCGGTCAAGCCGGCTGCCACTCTGGCTGACATTCCGGTGGTGAAGGCGTTTGTGGTGCGGTACCCCAGCGCGTCCGCTCAGTCTATCCAGGATTTCTATGACCGGTTCGAGGCAAAAAAGACGGTATGGAGCACCGTCATGGCAAAGGCAAAGGACGGTGATGCCGTTGCAGCGGAACAGGCCGCCGGATACATGCCCAGCGCCCTGGTGCAGCTGGACGGCATTCAAGACGCCTTGTCCCAGCACGGCCAAATTATCCGGCTGATTTCGAATAACCCCGAGATTCCGGCCGGCGAAAAACGGCAACTCATTGATACGCTTTATTTTCGGATGATCGAAATCGCCCAGAGCGGAAACGCCGCGCTGGATCAGGCTGAGAAAACGCTTGGAAAGTGAGTTGCTATTTAAGCAACAACGAGGCAGAATGGGTCCATGACGGTCAACACCACCGATAATCGCGTTTCCTACACCGGCAACGGCACGATCCCGTCGGTCCCGATCCCGTTCTATTTCCTGGAAGACGAAGACCTGGTCGTCGTCGAAGTGGTTATCGCCACCGGCGTTGAAACGGTGCTGTTGCTGACAACCGATTATTCGGTGACCGGTGCCGGCGATCCGGTTGGTGGTACGGTTACCGGGGTGGCGACGTTGCCCAGCACGAAACGCTGGGAAATTTACCGCGATCCCGACATGACACAGGAAGTCGAGCATGTGGATAACGATCCGCTGCCGGCTGCCTCAATCGATCAGCCGCTGGACAAGCTGACCATGATCGCCCAGCGCACGCGCGAACTGACAGAACGTTCGCTGCGGCAGCCGGATGGCGATTCCGACACGATCGGGTCAATTCCGGCACAGGTTGCCCGTGCCTCCATGTATCTGGCCTTCGATGCGGATGGCGATCCCATCGCGGCAACCGCGCCGGAAGGCGGGAATGTCGTGTCGGCGTTCATGGCTACGGTCCTGGACGACGCCAATGCTGCCGCGGCGCGTACAACGCTGGGCGCTCTTGGTGCCGGTGATGATGGCACTGTACTGACCGGATTGCTGAAGACCGGACTACATTCCGTTTTCGTACCGGCGCGCGCAATGATCCCGGCGAGCACCAGCGGCTGCGCCGATGTAGCCCAGGCGGAAAGCACCACCAACAAGGTCAATGACGAGTTTCTTGCTTTCGATGCTGCCAGCATTGAATACGCAGGCTTTCATTTCCGCGCCCCGAAATCGGCCGACGAGACGGCCGGCTTCACAGTCGAGTTCGAATGGAGTGAGACGGCCGGTGCTTCGTCGCACGATTGCGTGTGGCAGGTCGAGATGCAGGCGCAGGGTGACGGCGACACGATCGACAGTGCCTGGGGCACGGCAGTCACAGTCACGGATACCGGAACATCCGGCACACGCCGCAAGGCTGTGACCGCCACGGTGACCCTTGGTGGTAGCTGGGCAGAAGGCGATGTCGTCCATGTCCGCCTGAGTCGGAAGGCCACCGATGCCGCCGACACGCTCAATGTCGATGCCAGGCTGCACGGGGTGCTGCTCGGCATGACGTTAGCCGCCGGCAACGACGCCTAGGAAGGACGCATTGGCCATGTCAACCTTTGCCCTTGTTGATCGTACCGGCCGCATTCTGCGACGTGAGACCATGGCGGATGCCCCGCAGTTGTCGCCGGAGAAGGGTCTGCGATGGCTGCCGGACGACCCGCCGGATTGCAATCCGGTCACCCAAATCGTGACGCGGATGGACTCGATTCCGGTTGAAGCCACCAGTGTTCCGTATGGCGTTTCGTTCCAGCCTGTCGGGGCTGTTGCGCAACGTATCCGCGACGAAGCCTATCGTCGCATCATCAAGATATTCAGTGCCAGCGGCAACGCGCGAGACGCCGAAGCCAAACAGCGTAATCTCATAGCCCAGGCGACGCAGTTGCTGCGCAAAGGCGAAACGAACTGGTTAGTCGAGGAAGCGGCAGCCTGGGCGGCTGGTCAGGCGTTGTGGGATCGTGTCGCAGCTCTGCGTGAAGACAGCAATCAGCTTGAAGGCGCTTTTGACGCTATGGATGACACCGCCAAGGCTGCGTTCGATCCGGGCGCCAACGAGCACTGGAGCGAATAAATGCTGGCGGTCAACCAGTTTGCGGGGTTTGGCGCCGGCGGCAAGAAATACGTTGCCAACGCGGCCAAATTCGATGGCACCAACGACTATCTGCGCCGGACCATAGATTGGACCGGTGGCGCGTTGAGTAGCAAGGTCGGCATCCTTTCTGCCTGGATCAACTTGAAAGGCGGCGACGGCAGTTTGATGAATATCAATCTGCAGGATGGCGGCTTTCTCGGTTTCACCAGGACGGCGGCGAACAAGTATCGAGTGGCTTTTTACGATACTGGTGGTGGCACCATATCTCTCGATCTGCTGTCTAACTCGACGTATCTCAACGGATCAGGCTGGAAGCATATTCTTGCGTCCTGGGACGTGGCTGCGGCAGCGGCGCACCTTTATGTCAACGATGTTAGCGATCTCGCTGGAAGTCCGACGATCATCAACAACACTTTGGAATATGGGCGCGAGGTTTTTTCCTTTGGCGCTGATCAGGCTGGTGGAAGCAAGCTGAATGCCGATGTTTCCGATTTCTATTTCAACACCGATACCTACCTCGATTTCAGCAGTTCGGCCAACCGTCGGAAGTTTATCTCCGGTTCCGGCAAGCCCGTGTTTCTGGGCCTCGACGGCAGCGTTCCGACGGGCGCTAAGCCTCAAATCTGTCTGACAAACGCCTTCGCTACCTGGCACCAGAATGTAACCGGTTACGGCGATTTCACCGTCACTGGCGCGCTGGCCGCTGGCAGCAACAGCCCCAGCGACTGAAGCAGCGGTGAAACGAATCATGGTGCAGGAAAAAATAGAACTTGCCAAGCAGATGCTGGACGCGCTGTCGATCACCGCGCTGCTGGCTGTGTTCTTCCAGTGGCTGCCGCACGCCACCGCGTTGCTTTCGTTCATCTGGGTCTGCATCCGTCTCTACGAGACCAAGACCGTTCAGCGGTGGCTTGGCCGCCGATGAAACCTCTCTGCCCGAAATGTGGCAAGCCCGTTGTGAAAGCCGGTAACGACAGGGGCCGGCAGCGATACCAGCATGGCGAACGGAATCGGACCTGCCGCTGGCACGGCACGGCCCCGGCCGGTCTGGAAGCTGACCAGGCGATAGGGATCGACGCCAAGGCGTCAAAGGCCCTGCACCGCAAGGTTAAGTCGGCCGGCGTGCAGCGGTTGGTAATCACTGCCGCGCAGAATGCCACGCCGGTCAACAAGGCTTTTCTGGCCTCGCTGCTGACCTACTGCAAGGCGCGCAAGGCGCAGCTGGTGGTCATTCCGTATCGCTACAAAAACCCGACCAGCATGTGGTCGGAGAAGGCAGAGCATGATGACTGGTGGGCGCCGGAGCTCGCGCCGTACATCCTTGATGTGCGCACTGACCTTAATCCGAATCTGGTTCTTCTTGCGGACATCAAAACCCAGCCAACAGCCGGTTCTCCGCTACAGGGTTTCGAGACGCTGACAGGCTCGAAATCAGCGATCATCGGACACCCGAAGCTGGAATTGACCACCGTTCCGACACCGCAATCGAAGATGGCCAAGCTGCTGACCAGCACGGGCGCGGTGACCGAGAAGAATTACATTCCGTCCAAGGCCGGCAAGAAGGCCGAGCACCACCATACCTTCGGCGCCTGTGTTGTCGAACTGTGTGGGAAACGTTTCCATTTGCGCCAGATAAACGCGACACGGCAGGGCACGTTCTGCGATCTGGATGGCGAATACCGCCCTGACGGCTATGAGACGGGGCTGCAGGTTGAAGGTCTGGTCATGGGTGACGAGCATGTGAAGTTCGTCGATCCCGGCGTCGAGCGCGCCACCTTCGGTAAAACCGGGATGGTCCACGCGCTGAAGCCGAAGCGGCTGGTCTGGCACGACGTGCATGATTTCTACAACGCCAACCACCATCATCGCGGCGAAGTGTTCATCAACTACGTCAAGCACCACGCCGGCCACGACAACGTGCGGCAGGAACTGGAAGAAACCTTCGCGTTTGTGGACCGAGTCACGCCACCCGGCGTTGAGAACATTTTCGTACCGAGCAATCACCCGGATGCACTGGCTCGCTGGGTGAAGGAAACCGATCCCCGCCAGGATCCTGAAAACTGCGTGTTCTGGGCCGAGACGTTCAAGGCCATGTGCGAGGGGGCGGCCTGGACTGACACCGGCGCCCGCACCATCGATCCCTTCGCGTATTGGGGCCAGCGCATGCTGAAGACAGCGGCACAGGCGCGGTTCCCCGATCGAAATGATTCCGTGCTGATCGCTGGTATCGAAGTGAACAACCACGGCGATGCCGGCCCCAACGGGGCGCGCGGCACCCGCAATGGCTTCACGCGTATCGGCGTCAAGACCGTGATCGGTCACAGCCATAGCCCTGGCATCAAGGATGGTGCCTATCAGGTCGGCACCTCGTCGCGGCTTGGCCTTGAATACCAGAAGGGGCCGAGCTCCTGGATGCACACCCATTGCGTGATCTATCGAAACGGCAAGCGCAGCCTGATCAACATCATCGAAGGAGAATGGCGGTTATGACCGGCAAGTTTTTCATTCGTGAAGTTGACACCGCCGACAGCGAGATCAGCGAGACGATCGAGAAACTACACCGCATAACCCTCCGGGAAGACGAAGTGCCCGATCTTCTTCGCGGTCATTGGTGGCTGGTTTACAACGGTGTTGGCCAGGCTGTCGGTTATTGCGGGCTCTACCCATCGTATCGCTACGCCAATGCCGGCTACCTGATTCGCGCAGGCGTGGCAGCGAAACACCGCGGCAATGGGCTGCAGAAACGCATGATCCGGGTACGCGAGGCCAAGGCCCGGCGGCTGGGTTGGGACTGGCTGTTCTCGGATACCTGCGAAAATCCCGCCAGCGCCAACAGCCTGGCAGCCTGTGGCTTCCGGATGTTCGAACCGAAATTGCCATGGAACAGCAATCACAAGCTGGCGCTCTACTGGAGGAAGCGGCTTTGACCGAAGACCGCGCCTTCGCGCTCGATGTCCTGGCGCGCACGCTCTGGGGCGAGGCACGCGGCGAGGGTGAGACTGGCCAGAAGGCTGTTGCGGCGGTCATCTGTACGCGCGTGATGCGCGGCGCCCGGTACCAGGCCAAATGGGGCACGCCGCATCCGCTGTTTGGCGACGGCACTTTCAAACAAGCCTGTCTCCGGCCGCGACAGTTCAGTTGCTGGAACGCTGGTGACCCCAATCTGCCGAAGATGAAGGCTTTGAATCTGACCGATCCGGCGCTGGCCGGTCTGCTGCGCATTGCGGAGGACGCGGTCGATGGCCGGATCATTGACCCCACCGGCGGTGCCACGCACTACCTGACGAAAGCAGCCTACGACAAGGTCGCGGCGGATCACTGGTGCAGGACAAAGCCATCGATCTGGCAGCACGGAAACCACCTTTTCTTTAAAGACCCGTAACCAGTGTGTTGCTAAAAAGGCACCATCATCCTGAAAGGATACCGCCATGCGCATTCTATTCGTGACCATTTTCACCCTTGGCCTGCTGGTTGGCATCGGCCGCACCCACGCCGCTCCGGCCTGTTCGCAGGGTACGGCAGAAGCCTTGGTGGCCGACCTGAAGGCCGAAGTGCCGGAAGCCGAAGTCGTTCTCTACGTTGGCCCCGAGGCCAAAAAGATGGTCGACCAGTACAACGCTGCGCCGCCGGCATCCGCTTTTACCGGTGACGCGGTCACCGTCGTCATCCACCCCCAGGCGCCAGTCATGGTGGTGATCATCGAACAGAAGGGCTGCGTGGTTGAGGCGGGTCTGTTCCCGGTCAACAACATGCGACTCCCCCCGCCTGCACGCGGTAAGGGGATCTGACATGCACGGCGATTACGCACAGATGATCCTGCTGGTGCTCGGCGTCATTGCCGGCACCGGCCTTTCCGTCATCCTTGGCCTGTGGCTGATCGCTGCCCTGATCTGGGGTCAGCCGGGTCTGACGCTGTGGTTCTTTGGTGGCCTGTCCTGGTTGTGGTGGGTGCTGATCGCCATACGTCTCGTCTGGCTGCAGATTTTCCCGGAGGTGTGACATGGGCCTTGGCATCCCGATTATCGATCGGCTGCTTGGTATCGGCGAAAAGGTCTTCGACCGTGTCGTGCCGGACAGCAATAAGCGTGCCGACCAGGCGCATGAGCGCAGCGGCAAGCAGGCCGATGCCACGCTGGAAGGCGAGCGGAACAAGAACTACTTTACCCCGCGCGCCATCCTGCTGTACGGCCTGACCTTCATCATCCTTTACGGGATTGTGATCCAGCCCTTTGCCAAGGCTTTCGGCCTCGACCTGCCGACCGTCGACTTCACGCCAGCGCTACGGATTCTGCTGGGCCTGCTGGGGCTTGACCTGACCGCCGGCTAAGAGCCGTTCCATCTCCCCGGCCACCGCGGCAGCTGCCAGGTGCGCCGGGTCTTCCATCAACTTGGCGTAAATGTCGGTCGTTTGTACCGAGGCGTGGCCCAGCAGCCCGCCAATTTCGTCCTTGGTGGCCAGCCTGGCAGACATGCCCACGGTTGCGAAGGTGCGCCGGCTGTCACGGATCCAGAGATCACCGCATCCGACCTTGGCCTTGATCGCGTTCCACAGGGCGCGCGGCACGCTGCGGCGGCCTGCGAGGCGGTCGCGGTTGGCCGGCAGGCGGTCCAGGACGGCCATGGCCTGCGGCGGCAGGAACACGGTGCGTTCGCCGGTCTTGCCCTCCTCCAGGCGCAGCACGCCACGCACGGTACCGCTGTCATCCACCAGGCGTTCCAGCTGGCCGGGGCTGGCCTCCGCAATCTCGGACGGCCGGGCGCCGCTGAACAGCAGCAGGTAGAGGAAGGCCGCACCGGTAAGGTTCTCCGGATCGTTGGCAGCCTCGGCCAGCAGCGGCCCGATGGCGGCCAGCTCGGTTGGCTTGGCGAACCGCTTGCGCTTCTTCTCCCTGGCGCGCTCGACATGGCCTGACGGGTTCGAATTGAGAGACCGCCAGCCCCAGCGTTCGGCCTGCTTGAACATTTTTCCGACCACGGCCATAGCCCGGTTGGCTTCGGTGGCGAAGCCGGCTGTCACGGTGTCGCCATGCAGCTTGGCCAGATGTTCATACCCGACAGCCTTCACCTTCATGAGGCCCAGCGCTGGCTGAATCCGGCGGCGATAGAGATTCCGGGCTTCACGGTCCCATCGCTTGCCTCGGTTGTAGACTTCCCGCTCACAGCGGTCCCAGAGATCGTCAACGGTGGGTTCGGTTCTGGCGGCGGTGCGCTCGCCATACGGATCCTGGCCGGCTGCTACCTTAGCCAACATGCCGCGGGCAATCTCGCGGGCCTGGGCGATCGACAGGATGCCCCACGAACCGATCTTAGGCCGGCGCTCGGTGTTCAGGACGGTTCGGTAATAGAGCATGAAGCTCTTGCCCCGGGCAGTAGCCCGTACCTCCAGCCCCGGCACGGCATCATCCTTCAGCCGCTGGCCGGGCTGCAGGGCGTTGATTGCGGTGTTGGTGAAGTCGGTCATGACAGATGGCGCCGGGTCGCATTCAGGTCGGCAGGCATCGGCATCAATGTTGCTCCTTAAGCAAAACAGTATCTTATTGACAACTTGTTGCGAAGGATATTTCAATAATTGCAACAGGTCAACAAAATACATAAGCAGCAACAAGAGCAATAAACAGACTCAAAATCTGTTATCCGCAAGGGTGTGCTGGTTCAAGTCCGGCCTGGGGCACCACCGTTCGACTGAAGCATACGAAAAAGCCGGAGTGCCCATTGGGGCCTCCGGCTTTCGCATTTCAGGCTATACCTGAGTCAGGCTGGGCCTGATCAGAACTGGTCTGAAAGGTCAGTGCTTCTTCACGGCGTCACGCACCGCATCCTTGGCACCACCGACAGCATTCTGGATTTTGCCTTCAGCCTTGTCGGCCTTGCCTTCAGTCTTCAGTTTGGCATCGCCAGTCAGGTTGCCGGCAGCTTCCTTGATGTTGCCTTTGACCTGCTTGGCAGTGCCTTCGATCCGATCCTTGTCCATCTCTGCTCTCCTTTGTGTTGTGCCTGTAAGCCAAACACAGATGAGACGCGATCAGTTCCTCCGCGGCCGGACGGAACAGAAGAATGTCACAATGTGTTCCTGAAACAGCCATCCTAAGCGGAGCCGGTTGGAACGGCAGATCAAAGAGCCGGTTGAAAAGGGGTGGAAAATCACCACGTGTACAATGCGCGCGCAATCAGGCTTATCAGCAGGATCGGTGAAACATGCAGAAACCCTTGCAACTTGTTTTCCGCGACATGAAGACGTCGCTGGCGCTGGAAACCTTCATCCGCGACCGCGTCGCGCGACTGGAACAGCACCATCCGCGCATCATCGGCTGCCGGGTGGTCGCTGCCATGCCGCATCGCAGTTCGGCCGGGGCGCGTTCTTCGCCCAAGGCAGCGCTGGAACTGACGGTGGAGGTGGAAGTCGCGGGTCGGCCTCTGGTGGTGGTTAAGGACGCCGAGGCGCGACGGGAGGCCAAGGACGATCAGCTTTCCGTCGTCACCCATGTTTTCGAGGTGGTCGAGCGCCAGTTGCGCGAGGCCTGGGGCGACCACAACAAGCGCGGGACTACGCGGCAGATCGCCGAGGACGGCACCGTACCAGTCGTTTAAGGACTAGTCTTCGCTGGCGCTGAGCGGTCTGGCCACCTCTTCCAGGGGCTGCCGCTCAGCCGCCACGCCCCAGACCGCCTGAACGATCCCTGCAAATATCATCAGGGCGGCACAGAACAGGTAGCCCGCAAAGACGTTGCTGCGCGAGCCGGTTTCGATCAGCGCGCCAAAGACGAAGGGCGCCGCCACGCCGCCGATGCCGGTGCCGATGGCGTAGAACGCGGCAATGGCCAGCGCGCGAATTTCCAGCGGAAAGGTTTCGCTCACCGTCAGATAGGCTGAACTGGCGGCGGCAGAGGCGAAGAAGAAAATCACCGTCCAGGCGACGGTCTGTGTCTGGCTGGTCAGCAGGCCGTCGCGGAACAGCCAGCCGCTGATCACCAGCAATACACCCGAGATGATGAACGCGCCGGCGATCATCGGCCGTCGGCCAATCGTGTCGAATAGGCGACCCAGCAGCAGCGGCCCGAGCACGTTCCCCAATGCAAAGGGCAGGATATACCAGCCGACACTGGCGGCCGGCACCGCGTAGAAATCGGTCAGCACCAGGGCATATGTGAAGAAGATCGCGTTGTAGAAAAACGCCTGCGCCGCCATCAGCGTCAGGCCGACCAGCGAGCGCTGGCGATGCAGATGAAACAGGGTATGGGCCACGTCGCGCAGGCTGACATGCGGGCGGCGCTGAATGCGGAGCGATGTCGTCGGCGCAGAGGCGTCGATGCGCCCTTGCTGCTCGATGTTGCGCAGGATGGCTTCGGCTTCAGCGAGGCGGCCATGCGTGATCAGCCAGCGCGGACTTTCCGGAATCCAGAACCGCATCAGCAGAATGGGCAAGGCCAGCACCGCGCCGATCAGGAAGCAGATGCGCCAGCCCCAATCTGCATCCAAACCGGCCGCACCGAAAGCTGCCGCATCCAGCAGCACGATGGAGCCCGCTGCGCCCATGGCCGCGCCGATCCAGAAGGTGCCGTTGATGGTCAGGTCGCTCCAGCCGCGATAGCGCGCGGGGATCAGTTCCTGGATCGTCGAATTGATCGCGGTATATTCGCCGCCGATGCCGGCACCGGTCAGGAAGCGGAACAGCGCGAAGCTCCAGATATCCCAGCTCAGCGCCGTGCCGGCCGTAGCCAGCGCATAGACCGCCAGCGTGACGAAGAACAGCAGCCGGCGGCCCAGGCGGTCGGTCAGCCAGCCGAACAGCAGCGCCCCCAGCACCGCGCCAGCCAGATAGGCGCTGCTGGCCAGACCGATCTCCAGATTGCTGAACTGCAGGCTGGGGCTTTCCTTCAGCGCCCCGGCCACGGCACCGGCCAGCGTGACTTCCAGCCCGTCCAGAATCCAGGTGACGCCCAGCGCCACCACGACCAGGCTGTGGAACCGGCTCCAGCGCTGGCGGTCCAGCCGGCAGGGGATGTCGGTACGGATCTCCGTGCCGATTCCGGCGGGCTGACTGGTCATATCCATCTCGGAAGACTGCAAGATTCTGTCATCTTGCCATCCGGGCAGAAATCGTTATGCTTCATAACAATTGTAGGCCAAGCAAAAATAAAGATAGCCATATGCGTCTCGATCCTGCCGACCGTCTAGCTGCTGCGAATTTAGGTCTGCCTGCCACGCTTTCGGTCAGCATGGAGGGCGATGTCGCCGTCCTGAAGCTGCAGCGTGCAGCCAAACGTAACGCCCTGGACAACACGACGGTTCTTGGCCTGCAGGCGTTTTTCCTCAATCCACCAGACGGCGTGAAAGCCGTGGTGCTGGATGGCGAAGGCGAGCATTTCTCTGCCGGCCTCGATCTCAGCGATACGAAGGAGCTGTCGTCGAGCGACGGCGTATTCCATTCGCGCATGTGGCATGAGAGCTTCCGCCATATCCAGTTCGGTAAAGTGCCGGTCATCTCGGTGCTGCATGGCGCGGTGATCGGCGGCGGGCTTGAACTTGCCGCCTCGACGCATGTGCGCGTCGCTGAAAGCAGCACCTTTTATGCCTTGCCGGAAGGCCAGCGCGGCATTTTCGTCGGCGGCGGCGGTTCGGTGCGGATTCCGAAGCTGATCGGCACCGCGCGCATGATGGACATGATGCTGACCGGCCGCGTGTATAACGCCGAAGAAGGCCATGCCATCGGCCTGTCGCAGTATCTGGTCGGGCCGGGCGAGGGTATGGCGAAGGCGATGGAACTGGCGAAAAAGATCGCCAGCAACGCACCGATGACCAATTTCGCCGTCATGCATGCGCTGCCGCGCATCGCCGACAGTTCGCCGGAAGCCGGCTACATGATGGAAGCGATGATTTCCTCCATCGCCCAGGCCGATATCGAGGCGAAGACCCGTATCAAGGATTTTCTGGAAAAGCGCGCCGGCAAGGTCGGCAAGTAAATCCACGGCAGCTGACCGCGACAAAACGCGGCGGCTGAGGCCCGGATAAGGGCTAAGGACTTGGGAGGAGTTGGACGCGTATGAGTCACCATCCGCATCGTCAGGTGAATTACGGCCGCGCCGAGACCGAACTGACCCGGTTGCAGGACGGCACCATCCTGATGCGATCACCCGAGCAGCTGGAAGCCTATCCCGACAAGCTGACCGAGAAGATCGACCACTGGGCCAAGGCGGCGCCGGAGCGCAGTTTCATGGCGCAGCGCGATGCAAAAGGCGACTGGCGCCGGCTGAGCTATGCCGATCTGCAGCGCCAGGTGCGCGCCATCGGGCAGGCGCTGCTGGACCGCAATCTGTCGGCCGAACGTCCTGTGGCGATCCTCTCCGACAACGATCTGGAACATGTGCTGCTGGCGCTGGCCGCGCAGTATGTCGGCGTGCCCTCGGCGGCGATTTCGCCGGCGTATTCGCTTGTCTCCTCCGATCACGCCAAGCTGAAGCATGTGCTGGGCCTGCTGAAGCCGGGCCTGGTCTTTGCTGCCGATGGCGCGCGCTATGCGGCTGCCATTAACGCTGCCGTGCCGGCGGATGTGGAAGTGGTGGTCACGGCCAACCCGCTGCCCGGGCGGCCAGCGACACCCTTTGCGGCGCTGGTGCAGACGGCGGCGAGCGAGGCGGTGGCCCGCGCCCATGCGGCTGTCACGCCCGATACGGTGGCGAAATTCCTGTTCACTTCCGGCTCGACCGGCATGCCCAAGGGCGTGATCAACACCCAGCGCATGCTGTGCAGCAACCAGCAGATGATCCTCCAGTCGCTGCCGGTCTTCGGCGAGGAACCGCCAGTCTTCATCGACTGGCTGCCATGGAATCACACCTTTGGCGGCAACCACAATATTGGCATCACGCTGTATAACGGCGGCTCGCTCTATATCGATGACGGCAAGCCGGTGCCGGCGCTGGTGGAACGCACGGTGCGGAATCTGCGTGAGATCGCGCCGACCGTGTATTTCAACGTGCCCAAGGGCTTTGAGATGCTGGTGCCGTATCTGCGCGAGGATCGCGGCTTGCGCGAAACCTTCTTCAGCCAGCTGAAGATGATCTTCTTCTCCGGCGCCGCCCTGCCGCAGCATGTCTGGACCGCGCTGGAAGACCTCGCCGTCGAAACCATCGGCGCACGCATCCCGATCATCAGCGGGCTGGGCGCCACCGAGACCGCGCCCTTTGCGCTCTGCGCCAACTGGCCGGTGGATCGATCCGGGATCATCGGCCTGCCGGTGCCGGGCCAGGAACTCAAGCTGGTGCCGAATGGCGGCAAGCTGGAAGTGCGTTTGCGCGGGCCTAACATTACGCCGGGCTACTGGCGCATGCCGGAGATCAGCGCCAAGTCCTTCGACGAGGAGGGCTATTACAAGATGGGCGATGCCGCCCGCTTCATCGACCCCGACAAGCCCGAGAAGGGCCTGATGTTCGATGGCCGCATCTCGGAGGATTTCAAGCTGACCAGCGGCACCTGGGTCAGCGTCGGGCCGCTGCGGGCGAAATTCATCGCGCATTTCGCACCTTATGTGCGCGACGTGGTGATCGCCGGCCATGACCGCTCGGATCTGGCCGGCCTGATCATCGTCGACGTCGACAATTGCCGCGCGCTTTGCCCGGATCTTCCGGCCGATGCCAGCATCGCGCAGATCGTGCATGACAGCCGCGTGCGCGCACGCTTTGCCGAACTGGTCGAAAGCTACGGCCGGCAGGCGACAGGCAGTTCGACGCGGATCGAGCGCATCGTGCTGCTGGATGAATTGCCCTCGCTGGATGTCGGCGAGGTAACCGACAAGGGCTCGATCAACCAGCGCGCCGTGCTGGATCACCGCGCCGCGCTGGTCGAAGACCTCTATGCCGCCACGCCGTCTTCCCGAGTGATCACTGCAAAAGAAAGCATCGCCCATGTCGCGTAATGGCCTCGCCCAGGACTACAAGGATATCTGGCTGCTCAATGGCGTCCGCACGCCGTTTGCCGATTACAACGGCGCCCTGGCCGAGATTTCGCCGATCGATCTCGGCATCAAGGTGGCGAAAGACGTGCTGAAGAAGGCCGAAATGCCGGCGGAAGACATCGGTACGGTGGTGGCCGGCAATATGGCGCAGGCGTCCTACGATGCTTACATGCTGCCGCGTCATGTCGGGCTTTATGCCGGCGTGCCGCTGGAGGTGCCGGCACATCTGGTGCAGCGCGTCTGCGGCACCGGCATCGAGGCGATCATGCAGGCGGCCGGCCAGATCCAGATGGGCCAGACTGATGCGGGTCTCGTGGTGGGTGCGGAATCGATGAGCCGCAATCCGGTGGCGTCTTACACGCATCGCAATGGCTTCCGCATGGGCCAGGTCGAGTTCAAGGATTTCCTCTGGGAAGCCCTGATCGACACCGCGCCCGGCATCATGATGGGCGATACGGCAGAGAACCTGGCGCGGGAATACCAGATCACGCGCGACGAGGTGGATGCTTACGCCGCCGAAAGCTTCGACCGTGCCGTCAAAGCCAAAGCCGACGGCTATTTTGCCGGCGAACTGACCAAGGTGACATCTGAGGAATTCAAGCTGGAGGGCTATAACAGCCGCGGCATCAAGATGAGCCGCAAGGCGCCGGAACTGAGCGAGGATACGCATGTGCGGCCTTCGCCGATCGAGACGCTGGCGAAAATTCGCCCGGCCTTTGGCGGCGTGCAGACCGGCGGCAACTCCTCGGGCGTGGTGGATGGCGCGGCCGCCGCCATCGTCGTGTCGGGCGAGTATCTGCGCGCCAAGGGCCGCAAGGCGCTGGGCCGCGTGGTGGCTGGCGCCAGCGTCGGCGTGAAGCCCGAAGTGATGGGCATCGGACCGGTGCCGGCGATCCAGGCGGTCTGTGCCAAGGCCGGGATTTCCGTCGATCAGATCGACCGCTTCGAGATCAACGAGGCCTTCGGCGCCCAGGTGATGGCCTGCATGCGCGCGCTGAACATTCCGCGCGAGAAGCTGAACGTGAATGGCGGCGCCATTGCCATCGGCCATCCGCTGGGTGCAACCGGTATCCGACTCTCAGTCACGGTGGCGCGTGAACTGAAGCGGGCGGGCCTGCGCTATGGCGTGGCCTCGGCCTGCATCGGCGGCGGCCAGGGCATTGCGCTACTGATCGAGAATCCCGACTACAAAAAGAATTAAGCCAGAGTTGTCAGCTTATCGAGCAGGCTGAGCAGCTGCTGCTTGTCGGCGCTGCCCAGCACGGTCTCGACGCGTTTTTCATGCTGCGCCACCAGATGGCGATAGGCGTCCTTCAGGAATGCCTCGCCCTTGGCGGTCAGGAACAGCGCATTGGAGCGGCGGTCGCCCGGTGCCGGCGCGCGGCGGGCCAGCTTGCGCTGTTCCAGTTCATCCAGAAGCGCGACGAAATTGGCGCGGTTGATACCCAGAGCCTCGCTGACGCGCGACTGTTTCAGGCCTGGATTGGCATCGATAATGGCCAGCACCGAGAACTGCGCCGGGCGCAGGTCGAACTCCTTCATGGTGACCAGGAAATCCTGGAACACCGACAGCTGGGCGCGGCGCAGGCGATAGCCCAGCAGGTTGTCGAGTAGCCCGAGGCTGACCGGCTGGCGCTCCTCAGGGGTTTCAATCTCGACGGTTTCGGTCTTGCGGCGGGGTGCAGGCATGAATCCGGTTTAGACGGTCTCAGTGGGCCTGACAATCGACATGGTGAAATTCCGATAATCGTGGTGCAGTATTGTTGTCATTCATAACAATACTTGACTGGCCGCCTTTCGCGGGCACAATCGGGATAAATTAGTTGGGAGGCCAACCATTATGAAAACCCATATTCACCGTGTGCCCATTGAGTGGGGCGATGCCGATCCCGCCCGCATCGTGTTCTATCCACGCTATTTCGCTTGGTTCGATGCCGGCACGCGTCATTTGTGGGAGAGCGTCGGCATCGATATGCGCACCGTGTTCGACCAGTATGGCGTGGTCGGCATCCCGATTGCCGAGGCGAATGCGAAATTCCTCAGCCCGTCGAAATTCGGCGATGTGATTGAGGTGCATAGCAGCATCCCTGAATGGGGCGAGAAGCATTTCCTCGTCACCCATAAGGTATTCAATGCCGGCGTGCATGCGGTGGAAGGTTACGAGCGCCGCGTCTGGGCAGCAGAACGCCCGGACAAGCCAGGCCGGCTGAAGGCCCTGCCGGTGCCGGACGAGATCCGCAAACTCTTCGAGTAGCGTTTAGGCCAGCGCCATCCGGATGCCTTCGGCGGCATAGAGCAGCGGTGAGAGATAGCGCTGCTGCATCTCTTCCGCCGTGATGCGGCTGGCATGGCCGCTGACATTCATTGCCGCCAGCACGCGGCCGGCCTGGTTGCGGATCGGCACGGCAATCGAGCGCAGGCCGATTTCCAGCTCCTGGTCCACCATGGCATAGCCGTCGCGGCGCGCCTCGCTGACCTTCTCGCGCAGCAAGGCTGGGTCGGTGAGGGTATGCGGCGTCAACGGTTTGAAATCGCCGTCATTGAAGAACTGGTCGAGTTCGCTGGGCCGCAGATCGGCCAGCAGCACGCGACCCATCGAGGTGCAGAAGGCAGGCAGGCGGGTGCCGATGCCGAGTGCCACCGACATGATGCGCTTGGTCGGCACGCGCGCGACATAGACGATGTCGCTGCCTTCCAGCACCGAGATCGAGCAGGACTCGTTCACCTGCTCGGTCAGGCGTTCCATGAAGGGCTGGGCGCGTTCCCAGATATGCATCGAGGTCAGGAAGGCGAAGCCAAGCTCCAGCACGCGCGGAGTGAGGCGGAAATACTTGCCGTCGCCGGTGACGTAGCCGAGTTCGCACAGGGTGAGTAGATAGCGGCGCGCGGCGGCGCGCGTCATGTCGGCGCGGCGCGCCACCTCGCTCAGCGTCATTTCGTCGTTATCGCGATCGAAGGCAGTGATGACGCGCAGACCGCGGGCGAGCGAGGTGGAAAAATCCCGGGCGTTGATGGTGGTGGTTGACAAGGGCGCGCGCCCTCCCTGTAATGTTCTCTTATAAAACTATTGTGCGTTATACGCACATTAAGTCAAGGAAATGTCTAATTCTTTGACGCAGATCAGCGCAAGGCGGCCCGCCGCTGGCTATAGTGGCGGTACGACGAGGGAGGAAACCAAAATGTCAGACCTGATCGGCTACAAACGGCCGGCACCGGGCACACAGCCCAACTACCTGCACGCCCCTTACCAGTCCTCGATCAAGCGCGCCCCGAACAAGCCGCTGATCCGCATGCCGCAGACGCTGACCGAGCTGACCGGGCCGGTCTATGGCCATGAGCGCGTCGGACCGCTGGACAACGACCTGACCAAGCAGCATGCCGGCGAACCGCTCGGCGAGCGCATGATCCTCTCGGGCCGTCTGCTGGACGAAAATGGCCGTCCGGTGCCGCATTCGCTGATCGAAATCTGGCAGGCCAATGCCTGCGGCCGTTACCCGCATCCGGGCGACCAGCATGATGCGCCGCTCGATCCGAATTTCACCGGCTATGGCCGCACTGTCACCGACTCGGAAGGCCGCTACCGTTTCGTCACCATCAAGCCGGGTGCCTATCCCTGGCGCAATCACCACAATGCCTGGCGTCCGCAGCATATCCATTTCTCGCTGTTCGGGCCCAGCTTCATGACCCGTCTGGTGACGCAGATGTATTTCCCGGGCGACCCGCTGCTGCCCTTCGATCCGATCTTCAACTGCGTGACCGACCAGCGTGCCCGCGACAGCATGGTGTCGAAATTCGATTTCGAGACCACGATCCCGGAATTCGCGCTGGGCTATGCCTGGGACATTGTGCTGCGTGGCCGGGATGCCACGCCGATGGAAAACAAGAAGTAAGACGGTGGAGATGACTCAGATGACCCTCGTTCCCACTGCTTCCTCCACCGTCGGTCCCTACCTGCATATCGGCCTGACGCCGCTGCAGGTGTATGACATCGCCAAGGATGCCTCGAAGGGCGAAAAGATCGTGATCAGCGGTCGCGTCTTCGATGGCGAAGGCCAGCCGGTGCCTGATGCCTTGCTGGAATTCTGGCAGGCCAATGCCGATGGCAAATACGCCACGCCGGAAGACAGCCAGGACAAGCCGCTGGACGGCAAGTTCACCGGCTTTGGCCGCATCCCGACCGATAAGGAAGGCCGCTTCAGCTTCACCACCGTAAAGCCGGGTGCCGTGCCGGGTCCGGGCAATACGTTGCAGGCACCGCATATCCTGGTCTGCGTGTTCATGCGCGGCATGCTCAAGCACCTCTACACGCGGATTTACTTCTCGGATGAAGCTGCGGCCAATGCCAACGATCCGGTGCTGGGCCTGATTGAAGATGCCAGCCGCAAACCGACCCTGATCGGCGAGCGGACGGCGGGCAAGGCCGAGTATCGCTGGGATATCCGCATGCAGGGCGAAGGCGAAACCGTCTTTTTCGATTGCTGAGCGGCCTTCCGCCCAGCAACATGCCTGCATGACGACTCAGGACAATCCAGGTGGGCTGTTCGGCCCGCTGTTCCACGGTCCGGCAATAGGCGCGATCTTCACCGACCGCGCCCATCTGCAGGGCATGCTCGATTTCGAAGCCGCGCTGGCGCGGGCCGAGGCCAAAACCGGCGTGATCCCGGCGCAGGCCGCCGGGCCCATCGCCGCGCAATGCGATGCCGCGCTCTATGATCTCGGCGCACTGGCGGAGGCTGCTGCCAGAGCCGGCAATACCGCCATCCCGCTGGTCAAGGCGCTGACAGCTAAAGTGGCCGCCAAAGACAAGACGGCAGCGGGCTTCGTGCATTGGGGCGCCACCAGCCAGGATGCGATGGATACCGGCCTGGTGCTGCAGTTGCGTGCCGCGCTGGCGCTGATCGAGGCCGACCTCGCAAAACTCTCTGCCAACCTCGCCGCCCTGGCGCAAAAGCATCGCCAGACGCCCATGGTGGGGCGCACCTGGCTGCAGCATGCCCTGCCAATCACCTTTGGGCTGAAAGCTGCCGGTTGGCTCGATGCCATTGAACGCCATCGCGCGCGGATTGCTGAACTGAAGCCGCGTCTGCTGGTGCTGCAATTCGGCGGTGCCGCCGGCACGCTGGCTGCACTCGGCGACAAGGGTCTGCTGGTCGCCGAAGCGCTGACCGCCGAACTGAAGCTTTCTCTGCCGGCGACGCCCTGGCATGGCGCGCGTGATCGCGTGGTGGAATTCGGCACGGTGCTCGCCTTGCTGACCGGCAGCCTGGGCAAGATGGCGCGCGATATCGCGCTGCTGATGCAGACCGAAGCGGGCGAGGCCTTCGAGCCGGCCGGCGAAGGCAAGGGCAGCTCTTCCACCATGCCGCACAAGCGCAATCCAGTTGGCGCCGCGGCAGTGCTCGCCGCAGCGACGCGCGTGCCGCATCTGGCCGGCAGTCTGCTGTCTGGGATGGTGCAGGAGCATGAGCGCGGTTTGGGCGGCTGGCATGCCGAATGGCAGGTGCTGCCCGAACTGGTGCAGCTCAGCGCTGGTGCGCTGGCGCAGATGGTGGATATTGCTGGTGGCCTGGAAGTTCAGCCCGAGCAGATGCGCGCCAACCTCGATGCCACCAATGGCCTGATCATGGCTGAAGCCGTGGCGATGACGCTGGGTGCGAAACTTGGCAAGCAGGACGCACATCACCTGATCGAGGTGGCCTCGAAACGCGCCGTTGCCGAAAAGCGCCATCTGCGCGATGTGTTGGCCGAGGACAAGGCCGTGATGCAGCATCTCGACAGCGCCGCATTGGACAAGCTGTTCGACCCACTCGTCTATACCGGTGTCGCTGCCGCCCTGATCGACCGGGTGCTGGCGGCGCGCCGTTCCTGACACCAGACTAAACACCGGAGGAAACATGCCGCAACTCGCCACCGACGATGGCGTCTCCCTGCATTACCGGCTCGATGGTCCGGAGGATGCGCCGGTTCTGGTCATGTCGAACTCGCTCGGCACCGACCACACGATGTGGGACCCGCAGATGCCGGCTTTGCTGCAGCGTTTCCGCGTGCTGCGCTATGACACGCGCGGCCATGGCAAATCCTCCGTGCCCAAGGCGCCGTATCAGGTGGATCGCCTGGGCAAGGATGTGCTGGCGCTGATGGATGCGCTTGATATTCCGAAGGCGATGTTCTGCGGCCTGTCGATGGGCGGCATGACCGGCATGTGGCTGGGCGTGAATGCGCCGGATCGCTTTACTAAGCTGGTGCTGTGCAATACCGCCGCCAAGATCGGCACCGACCAGGTCTGGAATGACCGCATCGCTACCGTGCGCAAGAGCGGCATGGCGGCGATCACGCCGGGCGGCATCCAGCGCTGGCTGACGGAAGGCTTTATCAAGACCAGCCCTGAGACGGTCGAGAAGGTTTCGGCGCTTCTGTTGTCCACCGATCCGGAAGGCTATTGCCTTGCCTGCGGTGCGGTGCGCGACATGGACCAGCGCGAGAGCGTGGCCGCGATCCGTGCGCCCACGCTGGTGATCGCCGGCACCTACGATCTACCAACGCCGGCCACGGACGGCAAGCAGCTTGCCGAGACGATTCCCAATGCCCGTTACGTCGAGCTGCCGGCCGCGCATCTATCAAATGTGGAAGTGGTGGCCGACTTCACCAAGGAATTGACCGGCTTTCTGGCTGGCTGAGGAGATTTGCGATGGACGACAAGGATCGTTATGACGCCGGCATGAAGGTGCGGCGTGGCGTGCTGGGCGATGCCCATGTCGACCGTTCGCTGACCAAGATCACCGACTTCAACGGCGACTTCCAGAATTTCATCACCCGCTATGCCTGGGGCGAAGTCTGGACCGACACCACGCTGGATCGCAAGACGCGTAGCTGCATGGTGCTGTCGACCATGATCGCGCTGAACCGCATCGACGAGTTCAAGCTGCATGTGAAGGCCGCCTTCAACAACGGCCTGACCAAGAACGACATCCGCGCGGTGATCAAGCAGGCCGCCGTCTATTGCGGCGTGCCGGCGGGCAACAGCGCCACGCACTGGGCCGAGGAAGTCTTCGCCCAGATGGAGAAGGACGGCCACAAGTTCTGAGCGCGGCTTCCGCGCGGCGGCAGATATGAAAACGGCGCCTTGCGGCGCCGTTTTTCTATTCTGGCTGATCAGCAGCGATCAGTGAACGCTGCCACGCTGGCCGCCGTCACGATTGGCTTGGGGGCGCTGGCCCTGCGGCTTGCCGAAGCGGCGACCGCCGCCCGGCTTCTGGCCCGGCTTGGCACCCTGCGGCTGACCGCCACGGCCTTCGCTGCGATGGCCGCCGTTGCTGTCGCCACGACGATTTTCGCTACGCTGGCCGCCACGATGCTGGCCATGGCCATGCGGACGCTGCTGCTGCGGGCGGTTCTCGCTGCGCGGTTCGGCAGCGGTGGCCGCCGCCAGTTTCTCGTCGCCGCGACGGTCGGTCGAGGGGATGCGCTGGCGCGTCACCCTTTCGATGTCCCGCAGATAGGCGCGTTCGTCCTGCGCGCAGAGCGAGATTGCCATGCCATCCTTGCCGGCGCGCGCGGTGCGGCCGATGCGGTGGACGTAGCTTTCCGGCACGTTCGGCAGCTCGAAATTCACCACATGGCTAACGCCGGTGACATCGATACCGCGCGCGGCAATGTCGGTGGCGACCAGCACGCGGATGCGGCCGGCCTTGAAGTCGGCCAGGGCGCGTTCGCGCTGGCTCTGCGACTTGTTGCCATGGATCGCCGCGGCCGGCACGTTGCCGGCGCCCAGATGACGCGCGACCTTGTCGGCGCCATGCTTGGTGCGGGTAAAGACCAGGGCGCGGGTGATGTCCGGGTTGGCCATGATCTCCAGCAGCAGCGCGCGCTTACGCTCAGCTTCGATGAAGATCACCTGCTGGTCGATACGCTCGACCGTGGTGGCGGCCGGGGTCACTTCCACGCGTACCGGATCCTTCAGGAAGCCGGCGGCGAGCTGCGCGATGTTCTGCGGCATGGTGGCCGAGAAGAACAGGCTCTGGCGCTGCTTGGGCAGAGCCTGCGAGATGCGCTTGATCGCATGCACGAAGCCGAGATCCAGCATCTGGTCGGCTTCATCCAGCACCACGGTCTCGACAGCGTCGAGACGCAGGGTGCCCTGCTGCATATGGTCCATGAGGCGGCCGGGGGTGGCGACGAGCACGTCGACGCCGCGGGCCAGGGCCTGCACCTGCGGGTTCATGCCGACGCCGCCGAAGACGGTGGCGACGCTCAGCTTGGAGTCATGGCCGTAGGCGCGGAACTTTTCGGCGATCTGCGAGGCCAGTTCGCGGGTCGGGCTGAGGATCAGCGCGCGGCAGGTCTTGGGCGCCGGGCGGCGATTGCCGGCCGCGAGGCGATGCAGGATCGGCAGGGCGAAGGCGGCAGTCTTGCCGGTGCCGGTCTGGGCGATGCCGAGCAGGTCGCGGCCTTCGAGGACCGGCGGGATCGCCTGGGCCTGGATCGGGGTGGGCTGGGTGTATTTGCCCGCAGTGATAGCGGTGAGCAGGGCCGGGTTGAGGCCGAGATCGTTAAAGCTGGTCAAAAGAGAATCCTTAGAAAACGGCATACGACGGCGCAGGGCGTAAATCGCCTGCAGCGCAACGGTCATACGCGGGGACCGATGAAACGCCCCGCGTGACCTGGGTCGTAATGAGAGAAGGCTGAAGGCACCCGGCAGGACGAAAGAGCAGTTGGAGCGCTCCTCGTTCACGCGGCCTGGGCGCGAAAGTCCGTCGCTACAGGATGCGCAACGGCAGGCGCTATATGGAGTGTATAACGGCCGCCGTCAAGCGAAATAGCCAGTAACCGTCAGAAACCGTACAGTTCCGCAGGGTTATCGACGAATATTTTCTTCCGGTCGGCCTCGTTCGGGGCCCAGTCGAGCAGCAGGTCGAGCAGCTTGGACTCGTCCGGATAACCGAATTTGTCGGCCTGGGCATGCGGGAAGTTGGTCGCCCAGATCATGCGTTCGGGCGCGTGTTTGATCAGTGCCCTGGCCAGCACACCAACATCGTCATAGCTCGGCTTGCCGGTCAGCGAGGTCTCGTACCAGCCGGCCAGCTTGACCCAGACATTGCCGGTATCGATCAGGCGCAGCAGGCACTGGAAGGCCGGATGATCCACCGGCACCGGGTCGATGAACTTGCCGACATGGTCGATGATGATCCTGACCGGCAGGCGTTTGATCATCGCCTCGTGGTCGGGCAACTCACGACCGTTTAACTGCAGGAGCATGCTCCAGTTGAACGGCTTGATGCGGGCTGCCATTTGCTCGGCGACATCCAGCTTCAGCGTGCCGCCCAGCAGGTTCATCACGCGGACACCACGCGCGCCGCCTTTGGTCAGGCGTTCAAGTTCGGTATCGGCGACGCCGGGCTTCACCACCACCACGGCGCGGGCCCTGTCGTGGCCCAGTGCGGCGGTGCTGTCCATCACCAGCCGGTTGTCGTCGCCATAGGCATTGGCCTGCACGACGATCACGCGCTCGATGCCGAGCCAGTCCATCACCTGTTTGTATTCGGTGACACTCACGGCCGGCGGGGTCGGTGTGCCCGGGACGGTCAGGTAGCGGTCGTCATAGAAATGGATATGCGTGTCACAGGCACCTTTAGGCATCTGCAGCTTCGGCTTCGGGCCGGTGAAAACGCGGGTATAGCTCATGAGAGTTTCCGTTCAGGCGACGCGGTAGCGCTGCAGGGTGCCTTCGTCGGGTGTGAAACCGATGCCGGGCGTGTCTGGGATGGCAATGCGGCCATTGCTGGGCAGCGGGATATCCCGGCCGCAATACGCCGCAGGCTTCACATACATGTATTCGAACAGGCCGACGGCGGGCAGATGTGCGGCCATCTGCAGCGTGGCCCAGTAGCCCGGGCCGAAATAGGGCGAATGCGGCATCACAGTGCGACCGAGTGTGGCGGCATGTGTGGTTGCCTTGATAAATTCGCTGACGCCACCGACCTTGATCACGCTGGGCTGCGGAAAGGTCAGTGCTGCCGAGAGACGCTGAAATTCGACGGCCGTGCAGGCATTCTCGCCGGCGGATAAGGCGACGCCGAAACGGCTGAGCGCCGTGTGGGTCTCGTAATCCTCGGGCGGGAAGGTGGGTTCCTCGACCCAGTAGAGATCGAGCGCCTTCATCTTCGGCAGCATCACTTCGGCTTCGGCGAGGGTCCAGGCGCAGTTCACATCGGTGGTCAGGCGGATGTCGGGCCCGATGGCCTTGCGGGCGGCCTCGATGGGCTCATAGGCGATTTCATGCAGCTTGATGTCGCGGAAGCCTTCGGCCACCGCGCGCTTTGTCATCGCGGCAATCGGTTCGGGCCCGCCATAGCGCACCAGGCTGGCATAGGCGGTGATCTCTTCACGGACGCGACCGCCCAGATGCGTCGCCAGATTCTGGCCAGCGGCTTTGGCCGCCAGATCCCACAATGCGATGTCCACACCAGAGATGGCGAAAATGGTGATGCCGTAGCGGCCCCAGATATGCAGGTCCTGCTGCAGCTTCAGCGTGAAGGCGGCAACGTCGGTAATGTCCTGCCCGACCACCAGTGGTACGACAGTGTCGCGGATCAGGGCGCCGACGGCAGAGGCGCAGCCATAGGCGAAGGCCTCGCCCCAGCCGACCAGTCCGTCTTCGGTCTCTATGCGCACCAGCAGCGTGTCGAACTCGGTCCAGCCGCGTCGCTTGGCGCGCGGGCCGTCATAGAGATCGCTGAACGGGATTTTCAGCGTGACCGTATCGACGCTCTTGATGCGCATCGGGAGGTTACTTCTTTTTCAGCTTCTCAAGATCGTTGTTGAACTCGGCGCTGCAGAACGGCGTGCCGCCCTGGAAATAATCGCCGACCGGGTCTTTCGGCAGCTTCTTCTGGTTTTCCAGTGCTTCGGCGGCGAAATCTTCCGACTTGCCGCCCGGTTTGTAGCCCAGCGACAGTGCATGGCTGTTGTCCCACCAGGCGCGCTTGTTGTCGGACATGCCGTAGACGACCTCGTAGATCAGGCCGGGCTTTTCAAGGCCGAGACGGATCAACTGCACCAGGTCGTCGGGCCGCAGCCAGATCGCCAGCCGGCGCTCATCCAGTGGCTTGTCGCCGAAATTGCCGATGCGGATCGAGAGCACGCCGATATCGTGTTTGTGGGCATAGAGCGAGCCGAGCCCTTCGCCGAACAGCTTGCTGAGGCCATAACGCGTATCGGGCAGCGGCACGGCTTCGATGCCGATCTTGGTCGAGCGCGGATGGAAGCCCATCACATGGTTCGAGGAGGCGAAGACGACGCGCTTGACGCCCTGCTTGCGGGCAGCCTCGAACAGGTTGTAGCAGCCGATGATATTGGCGTTCAGGATGGTTTCCCACGGCCCTTCAACCGAGAACCCGCCGAGATGCACGATGCCATCGATACCTTCGCAGGCTTTCTCGATCGCGGCGGCATTGGCCAGGTCGGCGGCAATGAAAGTCTCGTCGCTGCGCAGGTCAGCCGGCGCTTTCAGGTCGCTCAGGATCAGTTCGGGATAGATCGGCTTGAGCAGCTGACGCAGGCGGGTGCCCACGCCGCCGCTAGCTCCGGTCAGCAGAACGCGCTTCATCTCGGTTTCCTCCTTGCGGGCCTTACAGCCGAAGTTTTATTGGGGGCCCATCTTGTCGATCAGCGCCTTGAGCATTTTATGCTCTTCTTCGCTGCAGTCGACCAGCGGCGTGCGCACCGGACCGGCGTCAAAGCCCACGAGCCGAGCGCCGGCCTTGATGATGCTGACGGCATAGCCGGGACGGCGATTGCGGATTTTGGAATAGGGCATGAAGAAGTCGTCGAGAATCTTGGTCCAGGCCGGAGTATCATCGGCAGTAATGGCGCGATAAAAGTCCATCGCCGTCTTCGGGATGAAGTTGAACACCGCCGAGGAATAGACCGGTACGCCCATGGCCTTGTAGGGCGCGGCGAAGAACTCGGCTGTCGGCAGCCCGCCGAGATAGCTGAAGCGGTCGCCCATCTTGCGGCGTACCGCCACCATCAGCTCCAGATCGCCGATGCCGTCCTTGTAACCGATCAGGTTGGGGCATTCCTCGGCCAGCTTGGCCAGATGATCCGGGCCGAGGCGGCAGATGCCGCGGTTATAGACGATCACGCCGATCTTCACGCTCTTGCAGATCGCGGCGACATGCCGGCTGATACCATCAGAATCGGCCTCGACCAGATAGTGCGGCAGCACCAGCAGACCGGCGGCGCCGAGACGCTCGGCTTCCTGGGCGTACTGGATCGCCTGGCGCGTGCCGTAACCGGTGCCGGCGATGATCGGTACCTTGCCCTTGCAGGTCTCGACGGCGGTTTTCACCACCTGGCTGTATTCATCCGGTGCCAGCGAGAAGAATTCGCCGGTGCCGCCGGCGGCGAACAGGGCCGTGGCGCCATAGGGCGCCAGCCATTCCAGGCGGCGGCGATAACCCTTGGGCTCGAAATTGCCGGCGGCGTCGAAATCGGTCACGGGGAAGGAGAGCAGACCGGTCGAAATCGCGGCCTTAAGAGCATTGGGTTCCATTCATCACCTCTGTCGGAAAGTAAACGGGTCAGGCGCTGAGCGGCGGCTCCATGGCCTTGCGCAGCCGCTCGCGGCTGTTGCTCAGATGCAGCCGCATCGCGGAACGCGCGGCATCGCTGTCCTGACGGGCAATCGCCTGATAGATGTCCTCATGCTCGCCGTTGACGCGGTTGAGATAGGCGGTGCGGTCGTCGGCGAAGAAGCGGAAGGTCTGCACTCGGGCGCGCGGGATCATCAGCGCGCCGAGATAGCCGAACAGATGCGTGAAATGCATGTTGCCGGTGGCTTCTGCGATGGTCTGGTGAAAATCCAGATCCGGCGCGATGGCATCCTCGGAGGCTGCAATCGCCGCCGCCATGCGGTCGAGCGCACCGCGCATGGCTTCCAGATGCTCGGGCTTGCGCCGCTGCGCTGCCAGTGCTGCGGCTTCGGCCTCCAGGCCGATGCGCAGTTCCAGCACGTTGATCACTTCCTTGATCAGGTCGAGGCTGTTTTCATCGATGCGGAAGGGCTGATTGGCGGCCGCAGCCTGCACGAAGGCGCCGACGCCCTGCTGCGTGGCCACAAGTCCGGCAGCACGCAAAGACGAGATCGCCTCGCGCACGACGGTACGGCTGACGCTGTACTGCTCGATCAACTCTTGTTCGCTCGGCAGCTTGTCGCCGGGCTTCAGGGTGCCCTTCACAATCCGCTCGGTCAGCGTCTTGATCAGCTGCGAGGTCAGGGTTTCGCGTCGGCGCAGTGCCGTCACAGGCAGGTCCTCCTTGGTCAGGGAAGAGGATTACCACCCCCTAGCTTGTATGACAACCTACAGGCTGTGCTTTTTGAGCGTTAAGGACTAGGAAGCGCTGCGGCAGGCGATAAATCCTATAAAGCAATGCATACATAAGCATTTATCCACAGGGTGGGCAAAATTTGGCTTGAGGTCTCGCATTGCCGTTGACTCGGATTTCTGAAAATGTTGTATGATGACACGACGACTAACCTGTGTCGTGAACGGGCCGGCGAAAAGCCGTCCGATAGGGAGGAGACTAAAAATGAAGACTCGTAGCATGGCCCGCGCTCTGCTCGGGCTGGCCATTGTGGCCGGTTTCGCCGGTACGGCCTCGGCCAAGGAATTCCGCTCCTCGGATGTGCATCCGATGGACTATCCGACCGTCACCGCGGTCGTGCAGATGGGCAAGCTGATCAACGAGCGCACCAAGGGCAAGCACAGCGTGAAGGTGTTCGGCCAGAGCGCGCTCGGCTCAGAGAAGGACACGATCGAGCAGACCAAGCTGGGTGCGCTCGACATGGTGCGCGTCAACAGTTCGGCCTTCAACAACATCGCGCCCGAGACTGTCGTTCCGGCGCTGCCATTCGTGTTCAAGTCGACCGCACATATGCGTAGCGTGCTGGATGGCCCGATCGGCGACGACATCCTGAAGGCGCTGGAGCCGCAGGGCTTCATCGGCCTGGCCTTCTATGACAGCGGCGCGCGTAGCTTCTACACCACCAAGAAGCCGATCAAGACCGTGGACGACATGAAGGGCATGAAGATTCGCGTGCAGCAGTCCGACATGTGGGTCGCGATCATGCAGGCGGTGGGTGCCAACGCCACGCCGCTGCCCTATGCCGAGGTCTATACCGCGCTGAAGACCGGCGTGGTTGATGCGGCCGAAAACAACTGGCCGTCCTACGACAGTTCGCGTCACTACGAAGTCGCGAAGTTCTACAGCATGACCGAGCATTCGCTCGCGCCGGAAATCCTGGTCTTCTCCAAGCGGGTCTGGGATACCCTGCCGAAGGATGAGCAGGACATCATCCGCAAGGCCGCCAAGGAATCGGTGCCCTTCATGCGCAAGCAGTGGGATGACCGTGAGGCCGCTTCGCGCAAGACGGTGGAAGCCGCCGGCTCGCAGATCGTCACCGACATCGACAAGAAGGCCTTCCAGGCTGCCATGCAGCCGGTCTATGCCAAATTCGCTGGCGACGACAAGCTGAAGGCGCTGGTCAAGCGCATTCAGGACAGCAACTAAATCATATCGAACGATTAAACAAAGCCGGGAGTATCCATGCTGCGTTGGTTAACCCCCATCAATGCCTGGATATCCCGGCTTTGCATGTATGTGGCAGTGGCGGGCCTGCTGGGCATCGTCACCGTCGTCACCTACCAGGTCTTCGGCCGCTATGTGCTGAACGACACGCCCACCTGGGCGGAAAGCCTGGCGCTGGTCTTCGTGCTCTACGTGACCATGTTCGGCGCCGCCGTCGGCGTGCGCGATGCCGGCCATATCGGTCTGGAATCGATCCTGGTCATGCTGGCCCCTGAGCGGTATCGCATCTGGTTCGAAGTGCTGATTCATATCCTGGTCGCCATTTTCGGCATGGTGATGGGCTGGAATGCCTGGGTGCTGGCTGAATCGGTCATGCCTTACAAGATCCCCAATCTCGGTCTCTCCGAAGGTCTCAACCATATTCCGCTCGCGTTGGCTGGCGTGCTGATCACGCTGTTTTCGCTGGAGCACATTCTCGCCCTGATCGCGGGCAAAGAGGTTCGCCCGTCATGGCACTGACCATTCTCGCCATCTGCTTCTTCGGATTTCTGATTCTCGGCGTTCCTGTCGCTTTCGCCATCGGTCTCTCGGCGATCGCCACCATCGTTTATGAAGGCCTGCCGCTGGCCGTGGTGTTCCAGCGCATGTCGGCCGGCATGAATATCTTTTCCTTCCTGGCGATCCCGTTCTTCATCTTCGCCGGCGAATTGATGCTCTATGGCGGTGTCGCCGACCGTATCGTGAAATTTGCCAAGGACACCGTGGGCCATATCCGCGGCGGCCTCGGCATGTCGAATGTCATGGCCTGCACCCTGTTTGGCGGCGTGTCAGGCTCGCCGGTGGCCGACGTGTCGGCCATGGGCGCGGTGATGATCCCGATGATGAAGAAGGAAGGGTATGACGCCGATTACGCGGTGAATGTCACCACCCATGCCTCGCTGGTCGGCGCGCTGATGCCGACCAGCCACAACATGATCATCTATTCGCTGGCGGCTGGCGGCAAAGTGTCCATTGCCGCGCTGATCGCGGCTGGCCTGATCCCGGCCGCACTGCTGACGCTCTGCATGCTGGTGGCCGCCTATCTGGTGGCGATCCGCCGCGGCTATCCGGCCGGCACTTTCCCGGGCTGGCCTGTGGTGCTGCGCTCGGCGGCCTCCGCGGTGCCGGGATTGTTCGTGGTGGTCATCATCATCACCGGCATTCTCACCGGTGTGTTTACCGCCACCGAGTCTGCGGCGATTGCCGTGGTCTATTCCATCCTGCTGGCGACACTGCTTTACAAGTCGCTGACCTGGCGCCAGTTGATCAAGGCCGCCGCCAAGGCGGTCAAGACCACGGGTATCGTGCTGCTGCTGATCGGCGTATCGAATACCTTCGGCTATCTGATCAGCCTTTACAGCGTCGCCGAACTGACCGGCAAGGCACTGGAAAGCATCACCACCAATCCGTGGATGATGTTCCTGCTGGTCAACCTGATCCTGTTCGTGCTTGGCACCTTCCTCGATATGGCTGCCACGATCCTGATCTGCACGCCGATTTTCCTGCCGATCTGCATGCAATATGGCATGGGCCCGGTGCAGTTCGGCATGCTCATGCTGATCAACTGCGCGCTGGGCCTGAACACACCGCCGGTCGGCACCACACAGTTTGTCGGCTGCGCCATCGGCGAGATTTCGATCGGGCAGGTGATGAAAACGATCTGGCCCTTCTATGGCGCGCTGATCGCGGCTCTGTTCCTGGTCACCTATGTGCCGCAGTTCTCACTGTTCCTGCCCAATCTCCTTTTGGGCCCCACCCATTAACACAAAAGTTTTGTGAAAGGCTTGGCGCGGATGCTCCTTCTGGCTATGGCTTAGGCCAGCCAGAAGGAACTTCGCATGCTTGCCGCTTCGCCTGCCGCCGACGACCGCGCTCCTGCCAATGATCGGGATTGGGTCAACGATGCCCTGCGGCGCATTGATGCCGATTTCAACCGTTCGGCCGACACGCATCTCTTCCGCCTGGAACTGCCGGCCTTTCCGGGTCTGCCGCTCTATTTCAAGGATGAATCGAGCCATCCGACCGGCAGCCTGAAGCACCGCCTGGCGCGCTCGCTGTTTCTCTACGGGCTGTGCAATGGCTGGATCGGGCCGAAGACCACCATCGTCGAAGCTTCCTCGGGCTCCACGGCAGTCTCGGAAGCCTATTTCGCCCGCCTGCTGGGCCTGCCGTTTGTGGCCGTGATGCCGAAGACCACCTCGGCGGAGAAGATCGCGCAGATCGAATTCTATGGCGGCCGCTGCCATCTGGTAGATCAGGCCAGCCATGTCTATGCCGAGGCCGAGCGGCTGGCGCGCGACTGCGGTGGCCATTACATGGACCAGTTCACCTATTCCGAACGCGCCACCGACTGGCGCGGCAATAACAACATCGCGGAGTCTGTATTCGAGCAGATGGCGCGCGAGGAATTCCCCGAGCCCGCCTGGGTCGTGGTCGGCGCCGGCACCGGCGGCACCTCTGCCACCATCGGCCGCTATATCCGCTACCATCAAATGGAGACGCAGCTCTGCGTGGTCGATGTGGAGAATTCCGTCTTCCACGATTTCTGGCAGAGCCGCGATCCGTCGCTGGTGCATTCGAAATCCTCGCGCATCGAGGGGATCGGACGGCCGCGCGTCGAGGCGTCATTTATGCCCGATGTGGTGGACCGCATGATCCGGGTGCCGGATGCCGCCTCGCTGGCGGCGATGCGACTACTGTCGAAGCTGCTCGGCCGGCGCGTCGGCGGCTCGACCGGGACCAATTTCGTCGGTGTCCTGACCTTGCTCTGCGAATTGAAACAGGCGGGGCAGCAGGGCAGCGTCGTGACCCTGCTGTGCGACAGTGGCGACCGCTATGCCTGCAGTTACTACGATGACAAGTGGCTGACCGGGCAGGGGATCGACATCGCGCCGGACCTGGCACGGCTGGAGCGCATCGTCAACGAGGGCTGCTGGCAGGGCTGAGCGGATCGCGCTAGTCTCGGGGCCTTGCCATGACGAGGTCCCGATGTCCGAAGCCAAACTGCCCGAGTCCGTCGATCTGCTGATCACACCGCGCACGCGCGATCTGGGCGAGGGCTTCACTGTCCGGCGCGTGCTGCCCTATGCCAAGCGGCGACATGTCGGGCCTTTCGTTTTCTTCGACCATATGGGGCCGGTGCAGTTCGAACCCGGCCAGGGCCTGGATGTGCGGCCGCATCCGCATATCGGACTCGCCACCGTCACCTACCTGTTCGAGGGCGAGATCATGCATCGCGACAGCCTCGGCGTGGTGCAGCCGATCCGGCCCGGCGACGTCAACTGGATGGTGGCCGGCAGCGGCATTGCCCATTCCGAGCGCACGCGGCCTGAACTGCGCGAAAGCGGCGCGCCGCTGCATGGCATCCAGTCGTGGTTTGCATTGCCGCAAGCACATGAGGAAACCGAGCCGACCTTCCATCACCATCCGGCCAGCAGCCTGCCCGAGATCGAAAAGCCCGGCGTGCATCTGCGTCTGATCGCGGGCAAGGCCTTCGGCGTGGAATCGCCGGCGCAAACGTTTGCGCCGATGTTTTATCTCGATGCGCAGATGAGCAGCGGCGCCATGCTGCCGCTGCCCGACGACTATGAGGAACAGGCCGTCTATGTCGCCATCGGCGAGGTCGAACTGGATGGCCAGGTGTATGGCGAAGGCACCATGCTCGTGCTCAAGCCGAATGTCCGGCCCAGGATCACCGCGCGTGGTGCTGCACGTCTGATGCTGCTGGGTGGTGCGCCACTCGATGGCGAACGGCACCTGTGGTGGAATTACGTCTCGTCGTCGAAAGAGCGGATTGAACGGGCCAAGGCCGACTGGCGCGCGGCCAACTGGCCGAAAGTGCCGGGCGAGACAGAATTCATTCCGCTGCCTGAAGGGATGTAACGGGGCATGAAGCGCGCGACACCTCGTAGCGAAGAATCCTATCGCACGCAGCTGCGTGCGCTACAGATCGAATTGGTGCGGCTGCAGCGACACCTGATCACCAGCGGCGGCAAGCTGCTGATCCTGCTGGAAGGGCGCGACGGTGCCGGCAAGGACGGTGCCATCAAGGCGATCACCGAGCATATGAGCCCGCGCGAATCCCGCGTCGTCGCGCTCGGAAAGCCGTCGGATCGCGAGCTGACCCAGTGGTATTTCCAGCGCTATGTTCCGCATCTGCCGGCGGCGGGTGAATTCGTCCTGTTCAACAGGAGCTGGTATAACCGCGCCGGTGTCGAACATGTCATGGGTTTTTGCAGCAAGCCGGCCTATGAGGAATTCCTCACCACGGTGCCGGTTTTCGAAGACCTGCTGATCCGCGACGGTATTCACCTGTTCAAATACTATCTGGATATCGACAAGGCCGAACAGAAGCAGCGTCTCGCTGCTCGACGCAAGGATCCGCTGAAACAGTGGAAGATCAGCCCGATCGACGAGGCGGCGCTGAAACACTGGAGGGATTACAGCGCCGCGCGCGACGTCATGCTGTCGCGCACCAGTACACCGGCCTCGCCCTGGACGGTGGTGCAGGGGAATGACAAGCGGGTGGCCCGGCTCAACCTGATCCGTGACCTGCTTAGCCGCGTCGATTATAAAAATAAAGGTAAAGCCAAGTTGCTGGCCCCGGACCGGGAGATCGTGTTTCCGTTCGAGGCCGCGGCGCTTGGCGATGGCCGGCTGGCGAAATAGCCGGCGGCTATTCGCGCCAAATATCGCCTCTCCGCACTGGAAGACAGGGTTCTAGAGCGCTAACTTTCTCCCCTTTTGAGGAGAGGAACGACTGCCATGACCCAGATCAAACATGCCGACCTGCTGCGCCGCCAGGCCTATATCGATGGTGCCTGGGTGGGGGCAGACAGCGGCAAAAGCTTCAAGGTCACCAATCCGGCCGATGGCAGCGTGATCGCCGAAGTGCCGGATATGGGTAAGGCCGAGACGAAGCGTGCCATCGAGGCCGCGCAGGTGGCCTGGCCGGCCTGGGCCGCGTTGACTGCCAAGCAGCGCGCGACGATCCTGCGCAAGTGGAACGATCTGATCCTGCAGAACCAGGATGATCTCGGCGCGCTGATGACGCTGGAACAGGGCAAGCCGCTGACCGAAGCCAAGGGCGAGGTGGCCTATGGCGCCAGCTTCGTCGACTGGTTCGCCGAGGAAGCGCGCCGCATCTATGGCGATACAATCCCCGGTCACGCCGCGGATAAGCGCATCGTGGTGATCAAGCAGCCGATCGGTGTGGTGGCCGCGATCACGCCGTGGAATTTCCCCATTGCCATGATCACCCGCAAGGTGGCGCCGGCGCTGGCCGCAGGCTGCCCGGTGGTGGTCAAGCCGGCGGAAGACACGCCGCTCTGTGCGCTGGCGCTGGCCTGGCTGGCCGAGCAGGCCGGCATCCCGAAGGGCGTGTTTAACGTCATCACCTCGTCGCATGGCGCCGAGGTCGGTGTGGAACTGACCACCAACCCCATCGTGCGCAAGGTGTCCTTCACCGGCTCGACCGAGGTCGGCAAGATTCTGGCGAAGCAGAGTTCCAGCACGCTGAAGAAGCTGTCGCTGGAACTCGGTGGCAATGCGCCGTTCATCGTGTTCGATGATGCCGATATCGATGCCGCTGTGACGGGCGCGATCATTTCCAAATATCGCAATACCGGACAGACCTGCGTCTGCACCAATCGTTTCTTCGTGCAGGAGAAGGTCTACGACGCCTTCGCCGCCAAGCTGACCGAGGCCGTGAAGAAGCTGAAGACCGGTCCGGGCTTCACGGAGGGCGTGAATCAGGGCCCGCTGATCAACCAGGATGCGCTGGACAAGGTCGAGCGGCTGGTCGCCGATGCCAAGGCGAAAGGCGCCAAGGTGCTGGTCGGCGGTGCGCGCCATGAACTGGGCGGCACGTTCTATCAGCCCAGCGTGATCGGTGATGCCACCACAAAGATGGAGTCGGCACAGGAGGAAATCTTCGGTCCGGTCGCGCTGCTGTATCGTTTCAAAGATGAAGCCGAGGCGATCAAGCTGGCCAACGACACGCCTTATGGTCTGGCCGCCTATTTCTACAGCCGCGATATCGGCCGCGTCTGGCGTGTGGCCGAGAAGCTGGAATACGGCATGGTCGGTATCAACGAGGGTCTGATCTCGACAGCCGAAGCGCCGTTTGGCGGCGTGAAGGAATCCGGGCATGGCCGCGAAGGCTCGAAATACGGCATCGACAGTTTCATCGAGCTGAAATACCTCTGCTTCGGCGGCGTGTGAGGCGAGGGCGTCATTGCGCCATACCCTGAAGGTATTGGTCGCGCCGCGCCGCGATCTCTATAGTCAGGGAACCGACGGTCCGCAGAGACCGCGGCTGCCCAGACTGAAATGAGGATCGCATGACGGATCGTTTCGATGTTGTGATTATCGGCGGCGGCATTGCCGGTGCCGGCGCAGGGTATGAACTGGCGCGGGCCGGTAAGAAAGTTGTCTTGCTCGAGCGTGAGAGCCAGCCGGGCTACCACACCACCGGCCGCTCGGCCGCGCTGTTCGCCGAGACCTATGGCAATGCGCCGATCCGTGCGCTCACCGTGGCGAGCCGCGATTTCCTGATGAATCCGCCGGCCGGCTTCGCCTCCGTGCCGATCCTGACGCCGCGCGGCGCACTGCATATCGGCAGCACGGCGCAGTCGGCCGAACTCGATGCCAAATTCGAGGACATGCGCAAGCTGGTGCCCAGCGTGAAGCGCATCTCGGCGTCGGAGACGGCGGCGCGGCTGCCGATCCTGAAGCCGGAAGCTATTAGTGGCGGGGCGTTGGCCGAGCCTGACGCCATGGATATCGAGGTGCATGCCCTGCATAACGGCCTGCTGCGCGGCATGACCGCTGCCGGGGGTCGCCTGGTGACCGATGCCGAAGTGACCGGCATCAGCCAGTCCGGTGCCGACTGGTTGATCGAGAGCACCCAGGGCGTGTTTTCTGCTGCGGTGGTGATCAATGCTGCCGGCGCCTGGAGCGATGTGGTAGCCGGCATGGCCGGCGTGAAACCCATTGGCCTGAAACCGAAGCGGCGCACGGCCGTCACCTTCGATCCGCCCAATGGCATGGACATCCATGCCTGGCCGATGGTGATCGATGCTGACGAGCAGTGGTATTTCAAGCCCGATGCCGGCCGCATCCTGCTGTCACCCTGCGATGAGACGGATTCTGAGCCGACCGATGCGCAGCCGGACGAGATGGATATTGCCATCGCCATCGACCGGCTGGAGACCGTGTCCACCCTGCAGGTCCGTCGCCTGGCCGCGAAATGGGCCGGACTGCGCAGCTTCGTGGAGGACCGCACGGTCGTTTGCGGTTTCGACCGGGAAAAGCCCGGTTTCTTCTGGCTGTCCGCCCAGGGCGGCTATGGCATCCAGACCTCCGCCGCCATGGCCAGGGTTGCGGCGGCGCTGGCGCAGGGCCGCGGTTTGCCGCAGGATGTGGCCGATCTCGGCGTGACCGAGAAAGACCTCAGTCCAGCACGCCTCCGGTAAGATGAACGCGCCCTTCGCTCCTGCCAAAAACCCGACGACCGGCCATAGCGCCTGCCCGCATGACTGCCCATCGACCTGCGCGCTGGAAATCGAGCTGACGCCGGACGGCCGTATTGGCCGGGTGCGGGGTGCGGAGGAGAACAGTTACACGGCGGGGGTGATCTGCGCGAAAGTTGCGCGGTATGCCGAGCGTGCCAATCACAAGGAGCGCCTGCTGCAGCCGCTGCTGCGCACCGGTCCGAAAGGCAGCACGCAGTTCAAGCCGATCTCGTGGGAAGAGGCGCTCGACCGCACCGCCGAGGCCTTCATCGCCGCCGAGAAGAAGCATGGCAGCGAAGCGGTCTGGCCATACTACTATGCCGGCACGATGGGGTTGGTGCAGCGCGACGGCATCAACCGTCTGCGTCATGTGAAGAAATATTCCGGCCAGCATTCCACCATCTGCGTTACCCTGGCGCGCGCCGGCTATATCGCCGCGACCGGCAGCCTGCATGGCCCGGATCCGCGCGAGATGGCGAAAAGCGACCTCGTCGTGATCTGGGGCACCAATGCGGTGCATACCCAGGTCAACGTGATGACCCATGCGGTCCGCGCCCGCAAGGAACGCGGCGCCAAGATCGTGGTGATCGATGCCTATCGCAACGCCACGGCGGAGCAGGGCGATGTGGCGCTGATCCTGCGACCCGGCACCGACGGTGCCCTGGCCTGCGCCGTGATGCATGTGCTGTTCCGCGACGGCTATGCCGACCGCGATTATCTGGCGCGTCATACCGATGCGCCGGCTGAACTGGAAGCACATCTGCAGGACAAGACGCCGGAATGGGCATCTGCTATCACCGGGCTGACGGTCGCGCAGATCACCGATTTCGCGCATCTGCTGGGGCAGACCAAGAAGCACTATATCCGGCTCGGCTATGGCTTCGCCCGCAGCCGCAATGGCGCGGTCAACATGCATGCCGCCACCTGCATCGCCTCGGTCACCGGCGCATGGCAATACGAAGGCGGTGGCGCTTTCCACAATAACGGTGCGATCTTCCACTGGAACAAGACACTGATTGATGGCCTGGATGCGGTCGATCCGTCGATCCGCATGCTCGACCAGTCGCAGATCGGCCCGGTGCTGACCGGCGATGCGAAGGCCCTGCGGCATGGCCCGCCGGTCACCGCGCTGCTGATCCAGAATACCAATCCGATGGAAGTGGCGCCGGAATCCGAACTGGTGAAGCGCGGCTTTGCGCGCGACGACCTCTTCACCTGCGTGCATGAGCAGTTCATGACGCTGACCGCGAAAATGGCCGATATCGTCATGCCGGCCACCATGTTCACCGAACATGACGACATCTACCAGGCCGGTGGGCAGCAGCATATCCTGCTCGGGCCCAAACTGGTCGAGGCGCCGGGCGAGGCGCGTGAAAACCATTATGTGATCCGCGAACTGGCAAAACGGTTAGGCGCGCAGCATCGCGGCTTCGAGATCAGCGCCATCGAGATGGTGGAAGAAACGCTAAAGAGTTCGGGCTGGCCGGATGTGGCGACGCTCCGGGCTCAGAAGTGGCACGACTGCCAGCCGGATTTCGACACCGCGCATTATGCCGAGGGCTTCGCCTGGCCCGACCGGAAATTCCGCTTCAAGCCCGACTGGGCCGGCATGGGCCCGGATCACGAGGGCATGCCGGCTTTGCCGGATCACTGGCTCAGCATCGAGCCGGCGACCGACGAGCATCCGTTCCGCATGATCACCTCGCCGGCGCGCAATTTCCTCAATACCAGCTTTACGGAAACGCCGACCTCGGTGAAGCGCGAGGGCCGGCCGACGCTTTTCATCCATCCCGAGGATGCCGCCGCGCTGCAGATCGCCGATGGCGAGTTGGTGCGGATCGGCAATCGCCGCGGCAATATCCGGATTCACGCCAAGCATTACGGCGGCGTGGTGCGGGGCGTGACGGTGGTGGAAAGCATCTGGCCGCATAGCGCCTTCGTGGACGGCATGGGCATCAACGCACTCACCGGTGCGGATGCGGCGAAACCCAATGGCGGCGCGGCTTTCCACGACAATGCTATCTGGGTCCGCAAGGCATAGCCTTGCGGTGGGCCATCTGGGTCCGCAAAGCCTAAGCCCCACCACCGATACAATCGGGACAATAAACCACTTGGCCGCCATTGGCCGCGCTGGCAGCATCGCGCCATGCTGAAAATCCATGGTCACCCGAACTCGATCAATGTGCGGAAAGTGCTCTGGCTCTGCGCCGAACTCGATTTGCCCTATGAGCGCGAGGACTGGGGCGGTTACGGCCGGTTCCGCTCGCTGGACGAACCCGCCTTCCGCGCGCTGAACCCGGTGGGGATGATCCCGGTGATCGAGGATGGCGAAACCGTCGTCTGGGAATCCAACACCATCCTGCGCTATCTGGCTGCGAAGGCGGCGCGCCACGATCTGTTGCCCGCCGATCCTGCCGGTCGTGCGCGGATCGAAAGCTGGATGGACTGGCAGGTCTCGGATTTCAACGGCAGCTGGCGTGCCTGTTTCCAGGGCCTGGTGCGGCGCAATCCTGCCTTCAGACCGGAGGACATCGCAGCCTCGCTGCAGCAGTTCAATGCCATGGTTGGTCTGGTGGAAACGCAACTGGAGAAAACCGGCGGTCATATCGCCGGTGCGGCATTCACACTGGCGGATATCCCCATCGGGCTTTCTATCCATCGCTGGTATTCAGTGCCGATGGACCAGCGGCCGGCCTATTCGCAGGTCGCGGCCTATTACGACCGTCTGAATACGCGGCCGGGCTATCGCGCCCATGGCCGCAATGGCGTGCCGTAATAACTCCACCGCCGTCATACCCGGCCTTGTGCCGGGTATCCATCTCCGTTGCGGCCGGGTCAGGACCTGACAGAGCTGGCAATGGTTGCCCGGGACAAGCCCGGGCATGACGATTGAGGGTGAGGCGGGCGTAAGCTTCAGAGCCGCCTGCGCGTCAGCAGCGATCAGAAAATCGCTTTGAAGATGCCGAGCCAGACGAGCAGTCCGGTGACGAAAACGATGCCGAGGATCCAGGCGATAGCTTTGAGCATGGGCAATAACCTTCCGGGGTTCTGGCAGTAAAACGCCAGAAAATGGCGGAGGTTCCTTGACCGAAGGTTGCCTCAGCCCTTTCGGGTTTTCAGCAGGTCGACCACGTCATCGAAGACATAGGCCCCGGTGGCGATCACCGAGGGGTGGCGATGTTTCTCGGCACCATAGACCAGCGGCGCGCCATCGGCCGTTGTCACCCGGCCGCCGGCTTCGCGTACCAGCAGGTCGGCCGCCACCACATCCCAGTCGCTTTTCTCGGTCAGGCTGATCGCGGCGTCGAATTTGCCGGCCGCCACCAGCGCCATGCGATAGGCAATCGAGTTGCGATAGGCGAAATCGGCCTTGGCGGTACGGGCGAGCCAGCCATGCCGCTCGAAGGTGCGGCGCGAGGCCAGGAAACGCGCTTCCATCAGGCTGGCATGGCCCGAGGCCTGGATCGGCTTGCCGTTGAGCAACGCACCGCCGCCGGCGGTGGCCTCGAACATCTCCTCGCTGGCGGGATTATAGATCGCGGCAATCACCGGCGCGCCATCCTGCATCAGTGCCACGCAGATGGTGAATTCGGGTTTACCCTCGATGAAGGCCCGCGTGCCGTCGATGGGGTCGACGATCCAGCGCGTGGTCGTGCTGCCGTTCTGGCCGCTCTCTTCACTGAGCCAGCCGTAATCCGGCCGTGGGCCGCAGAGCTTTTCCTTGAGCAGCGCATCGACCGCGAGGTCGGCTTCGGAAACCGGATCGTTTGGTTTCTTGTGCCATGACTTCACGCCGTTGCGGAAGAAGTTCAGCGCAATCGCACCGGCCTCCCGCGTGGCGGCCAGGGCGAGGTCGTGATCCTGACGGAAAGAGCCTGCCATCAGCGCGGGCCTTTCATCGGCCTGCGACGGTCATGCCGTCGATCCGCACGGTCGGCGCATCGGTGCCGAAGCGGATGGTCAGGTCGTTGGCCGGCACCAGATTGGCAAACATCTGCTTCAGGTTGCTGGCAATCGTGATCTCGGCAACCGGTTCGGCCAGCTGGCCATCGCGGATCACAAAGCCGGCGGCGCCGCGGCTGTAATCGCCGGTCACACCGTTCACACCCATGCCGATCAGATGCGTGACATACAGGCCTTCCTTGATATCGGCCATCAGTTCGGCTGGCGTCTGCTTACCGGGCTGCAGATGCACATTGGTCGGTGAGGGCGAGGGCGGCGAGGATGTGCCGCGCGAGGCATGGCCAGTGCTCTGCATGCCGAGTTGACGCGCCGTGGCGCAATCCAGCAGCCAGGTAGTGAGGCGCCCGTCTTCGATCAGTGAGCGCGTGGGCGCGGCGACGCCCTCCAGGTCGAACCAGCGCGAACGGAAACCACGACGGCGCAGCGGATCGTCAATGATGCTGATGCCCGGCGCAAAGACCATTTCGCCCAGGCGATCCTTCAGGAAGGACGTGCCACGTGCGACGCCGGCACCGTTGATGGCGCCGAGGAAATGGCCGATCAGGCCCGACGAGACGCGTGGATCGAATATGATCGGCATGGCGCCGCTGTCGAGCTTGCGCGGATTGAGGCGCTTGACGGCGCGTTCGCCGGCCTTCTTGCCAACGCTTTCCGGCGAGGGCATGTCGCTTAAGTAAGTGCGGGCCTCGTAATCGTAATCGGTCTCCATGCCGGTATCCTTGCCGGCGATGGCGGAAACCGAAATGCTGTGCCAGCCGATCCAGCCGGCACCGTTGAAGCCTGCCGTATTGGCGTAGGCCGACATGCTGAAGGCGCGGCCGGCGCTGCCGCCTTCGGAATTGGTCACGCCGTTCACCGCCATGGCGGCATCTTCGGCGGTTTTAGCGCGCTCCAGCAGCTGCGGCATTTCCAGTTCGACGCCATCGAACAGATCGAAATCCTGCGGCTGCTTCGCCAGCTGCGACGGATCGGGCAGGCCGCAGAAGGGATCTTCCGGCGCCACGCGCGCCATGCTGATGGCGCGGCCGACCAGTTCCACCAGTGTGGATTTGGCGAAGTCGGTGGTGGAGACGCAGGCCTGGCGCTTGCCAAGCAAAACGCGCAGGCCGAGTTCGCGACTCTCCGAGCTTTCGACATCCTCGGGCTGGCCCAGCCGCACGCCGGCGCTGAGCGAGCGCGATTCATGATACAGCGCGTCGGCATTCTCCGCGCCGGCCTTGCGGGCGGCGGCGATCAGGTCGGCGACGAGGGATTGGGCCTCTGCGGCGCGTTTGGCAGTATCGGACATGGAAATGGCTCGGTCTGAAAAATCGGAAAATGGTCAGGCGTCGGTCTTATCGTCCATCCTGTAGGACATATAAGCAACGACTGCGACAAAACAACCGACGATCCAGGCCAGCGGCTGCAGCGGCCCATGCCAGTCCTGCCAGTCGTCAGACCCAAGGCCGGTGACGCCGGCCAGCTTGGCCACGATCTGGGTCGCCAGATCCAGCGTGATGGCCCCGATGCCGATGCCCAATCCTGCCGAGAAGGCCAGGTTCCAGGCGCTGCGCAGCAGGCTGGTGGGATGCCACCAGGGCAGCAGATCGCGGTCGGCGGCCTGGGGCTTGCGGAACAGGGAGAGTGGCTGGCGGAAACGCATGGTCCCAGCAGGCATCAATCCGTCGGGCAGGTCAACTGCCTATGTCACTATTCGTCATGCGGGGTATGACATGCAGCGCTCCGCCCTGACCCCATTTGTCATGGCCGGACTTGTTCCGGCCATCCACGCCTTCCTCTTCGGGTAACAAAGACGTGGATGGGC
>JAGXRD010000062.1 GCA_018336035.1 Alphaproteobacteria bacterium
GACCGGCTGCCAATAGCGGCGCAGCAGCTTGCCGGCCGGCTGGCCCGGGCCAACCCGGGTCATGCGCATATTCTGCTCGTGCGTGGTCATGAGCTGGCTCCCTCGAAAATCGCCTTGACGAGCCCTCCCACAGGCCCGAAAATGTCCGACTAGCGAACATATGTGCGATTTTAAACTCCTTGCTGTTCGAGGGCAACGAAAACCATGACCCGCCTGCGCGAGAGCGATGCCGAGAAACGCGCCCAGTCCGGCCGCAGCCCCGATTTCCTCGAGGCGCTGGCCCGGGGCCTGCGCGTACTGACCGCCTTCGACGGAACGCGCCCGCAGATGACCTTGAGCGATGTGGCCCGCGCGGTCGATCTGCCGCGCGCCACGGTGCGCCGCGCGCTCTATACGCTGAGCGAACTCGGTTATCTGGACAGCGACGGCAAGCTGTTTCGGCTGACGCCGCAGGTGATGGGACTGGCGGGCGCGTATCTCGGCTCGTCAGGCAATGCCGCCGCATTACAGATTGCCTGCGATGCGCTCTGTCGCAAGCTGGACGAAGCCTGTTCGGCCGCTGTGCTGCACGGGCAGGAAGCCGTCATGGTGGCGCATGCCTCGCCGCCGCGTTTCATGTCATCCGCGCCGGGACTGGGTTTTCGCGTGCCGGCGTTTTGCTCGGCGCTGGGCCGCGTGCTGCTGTCCGAAACCGGCATCGACGCAGCCACATTGCAGACGCGCAAGCTGACACCGCAGACTGTGACGCAGCCCGGCGAATTGCAGACGCTGCTGGCCAAGGTGGTGCAGGACGGCTACGCGCTGGCCGATCAGGAGGCGGAACTCGGCTTCCGCTCGATCGCCGTGCCGGTGCGGCGCTTCGACGGGCGGATCGTGGCGGCGCTGAACATTGGCGTGCGGGTCGAACGCGCCGGGCCAGGGCAGATGCGCAGCGACTTCCTGCCGGCGCTACGGAAAGCGGCGGAGGAATTGAGGGATCGGGTGGTGTGAGACACCCTCACCCCAACCCTCTCCCGCAAGCGGGAGAGGGAGGGACCCGCAGCGAAGCGCGGGAGGGTGAGGGCCTTCTGCTTAAATCGGATAGATCATCGAGTTGAGGATCATCTCGCTGTCGAAGACGCAGACGCGCTCCTTCAGCTTCAGCCCCGCGCCCTCGCGCAGAAACACATCGAGATAGCGCCCGACATTGTAGATTTCCGAAACGCTGCCCGGCTTGGTGCGGAAGACCGAATAATTTGCCGTCGCACGAATCTCGCTGCCGTTGTCGTTCAGGATCTGCGCCACGCCGATCACATGGCGCTGGTAATAGGGCGCGTGGAACAGCGTGTTGACGATGCCATAAGCGCGGTCCTTCAGCATGCCCTGGCTTTCCAGTGCCATGGTGGCCAATGGTAAGCCCGCATCATGGTTTTCGCGCGGGATCACCTTGTAGAGGCAATCCTCGGTGAAGAGTTCGATCCAGGCGGCATAATCGCCACGATCCAGAATATCGCCATATCGCGCGTTGAACTGGTCGACGTAATACTGCGCTTCCAGCACGGAGAGCGGCAAAGCCTGCGGACGCATCTGCATGGTCACAGCTCCATCACCTTGCGCCAGTAGCCGTACATGCCGCGGATCAGCGTCTCGGTCACCATATGCGGGGTCGGCGCCACGCCGCGGCCATCGAGTTCGCAGATGGTGGCGCCGTCGGCACCCTTCTGGCGGAAACCGTCCTGCGAAAACTCGATCACCTCGCCATCGTCGGCCGAGACGAAGCCGGCCGGGCCGAACAGGTTGGCCTGACGCAACCGACGCCGCGTCATCGCCTCGTCGTCTTCCTCGAAGCCGAAATGCGTCCAGACGAAATCGAAAGAGTCAGGCCCCGACGGCACAATATGCCGCGTGGACAGCGAATTGACCTGCTGCTGAATGATAACACTGGGGAACAGCGTGATCATCGTGACCGTTGGCCCCTTCCACCAGTATTCGGGCACCACATCGAGAAGCCGCGCATCGTTCAGCGCCATATCCTTCTTGAAGCTGGTGACGCCTTCGGTGACGGCCTTGGCTTCGCCGCCAGCATTGCGCTGCGAGATCATCACCGCATGGCGGCCGTGTTCGTCCATCACCATGCGCGACTGCTGGTCGGCGCGCCACAGGCCGAAGGTGACGAACCAGGTGTGCAGCAGACCCGGATGATACGGGTCCTTGATGTTTTCCATCATCAGCTTCCAGTTGCCCGGAATGCGCTGGCGGTTGGTGCCGAGGATGGTGAGCTTGCGGCCATCGAAGATGCGGTTGAGCCAGGGCAGCACATCCGGCCCGATATAGTCCTCGAAGCTGGGCGCATCGTGATCGAAAGTGGCAAACACCAGCCCGTTATAGACAGCGACCTTCAGCTTGGTCAGGCCATGCTGTTTGAGGTCGAAATCGGGCGGCATGCCGCCCTGAATCTCTCCATCATCCTTCTTCACGCCCTGGCGGAACGGCAGACCGGCGAGGTCGCCATTCAGCTTGTAGGTCCACTGGTGATAGGGGCAGACGAAGCTGCGCGCATTGCCGCGCGGTTTCTGGCAGAAGCGCACGCCGCGATGGGCGCAGCGGTTCTCCACCACATTCAGGCTGCCATCACGTTCGCGCACCACGATCACCTGGCGCTCGCCGACATAAGAGATCTTGTAGTCGCCGAATTTCGGCAACTCGGCCTCCAGCGCGACATAGCACCAGTGGCCGTTGCCATAGAACATGCGCTCCAGTTCGCGGCGATACACGGCCGGATCGGTATAGGCCCAGAAGGGAATCCGGCTGGAGCCCTCGCCGTCCCAGCGCGGCAGACCGTCGGTCGATAAAGCTTGGGGCGCGAAATTCATCCGATCCTCCCGATACGGATAATACTTGCATTTGCAAATATTATCCTCCCGTCTGCCGCTAACGTCAATTGAATCCTTGGCGAAACAGGGCGAGCATGGGGGCATAATCGGAGGAAACCAATGTTCGACCGTCACTATGCGGTCTGGCCCAAGGGCGTGCCCAAGCACCTGACCCTGCCGGCCACCAGCCTGTACGAGAATCTGGAACTTTCCGCCCGGCGTTACCCGAACAAGCCGGCATTGCTCTATTACGGCTCGGCGCTCAGCTATGCCGCCCTGAAAGACCATGTCGACCGCCTGGCCGGCTGGCTGGAACATGTCTGCGGCGTGCAGCGGCAGGATCGCGTGCTGCTGTATCTGCAGAACAGCCCACAATTCGTGATCGCCTATTACGCCATCCAGCGCCTGACCGCCGTGGTGGTGCCGGTCAATCCGATGAGCAAAGCGGAAGAACTGCGCCATATCGCGCGTGACACCGGCGCCACGACGATCATTTCCGGCCAGGAAATCTTCCCGTTTGCGCAGGCACTGCTCGGCCATGAGCTGAAACACGCCATCGTCGCGGCCTATGCCGATTACCTCACCACACCAAGCGATCTCAGCCTGCCAGATATTGTCGCAGCGCCACGCGCGCCAGTGCCGCCACCGGCCGTGAGCTGGGGCACGGCACTCGACGCGGGCCACGCTGCCAGCCCGCACAGGGCAACGCATGACAACTGGTGCGTGCTGCCCTATTCCTCGGGCACCACGGGCGCACCGAAAGGCTGCCTGCACAGTATCCGTGGCGTGACAGCGACGCTGTTCGGCTCGATTGCCTGGAACCCGGCGACGCCGGAATCCGTGCAACTGGTGACGCTGCCGCTGTTCCATGTCACCGGCATGCAGAATTCGATGAATGCGCCGCTGTTTAATGGCGCCACGCTGGTACTGATGACGCGCTGGGACCGCAAAGTGGCGGCCGAGCTGATCCGCCGCCATCGCGTGACGCATTGGCGCAACATCACCACCATGTGCGTCGATTTCCTCTCGGACCCGGATGCCTCCAGTTGGGACCTGTCGTCGCTGATCGGGATCGGCGGCGGCGGCGCGCCGATGCCGAGAGCCGTCGCGGCCAAGCTGAAGGATTTCACCGGACTGGATTATATCGAAGGCTATGGCCTGTCGGAGACCATCGCCGCCACGCATATCAACCCTGTCGACAATCCGAAGCCGCAATGCCTCGGCATTCCGGTCTTCGATGTCGATTCCCGCATCGTCAATCCCGACACGCTGGACGAACTCGGCCCCAACGAAACCGGCGAGATCGTGATGGCGGGGCCGCAGATTTTTCTCGGCTACTGGAACCGGCCGGAAGAGACCGCGCAGGTGTTTTTCGAGCGCGACGGCAAACGCTTCTTCCGCTCCGGCGATCTCGGTTATTACGACGAGCAGGGCTACTTCTACCTGGTCGACCGCCTGAAACGCATGATCAATGCCTCCGGCTTCAAGGTCTGGCCCAGCGAGATCGAGGCCATGATGTATGCCCATCCCGGCATCCGCGAAGTCTGCGTCATCGCCACCGCCGATGCGCATCGCGGCGAGACGGTGAAGGCCGTGATCATCCCCAAAGAGGGCGCGACGCTGACGGCGGATGATGTACAGGCCTGGTGCCGCGAACGCATGGCGGCCTATAAGGTGCCACGCGTGATCACCTTCGCGGACAGCCTGCCGAAATCGGCGACGGGAAAAATCCTGTGGCGCGTGCTGCAGGATGAAGAACGCGCCACTGCGAAACCCGACGCCGCTGACTGAGTATGAAGGACCACTGATGCCTCTGGTGCCACCGTTACCCGAAGACCACAATCCAGATCTGGTTGACCTGATCCAGTTTTTCCGCGGCCCGCTGGGCGTGGTGCCGAACAGCGTGCTGACCATGCAGCGCCGCCCGGCCATCGCCCGTGCCTTCACCGATCTGAACAAGGCCGTGATGGAAAACGGCGGCCGGGTCACCGCCGAACAGAAACGCCTGATCGGCTATGTCGCCTCGCATGCCGCCGGCTGCCGCTATTGCGAAGCCCATACCATCCTGGCGGCCGAACGCTTCGGTGCCAGCCCGGAGCGGCTGCGCGATATCTGGGAGTATCAGACCAGCCCGCATTTCACCGATGCCGAACGCGCCGCCTTCGATTTCGCGCTGGCCGCCGCCTGCGTGCCGAATGCAGTCACTCCGGAGATCCAGCAGGCGTTGCGCAAATACTGGAGCGAGGACGAGATCGTTGAAATCGTCGGTGTGATCGCGCTGTTCGGTTTCCTCAACCGCTGGAACGACTCCATGGCCACCACCCTGGAGGATATCGGCATCGAGGCTGGCAGCCGCAACCTGGACCATACCGGCTGGGAACGCGGCAAACATACCGGCTGACAAAAACGAAAAGGGCCGCATTGCTGCGGCCCTTTCCACGTCTGAAGCCCGTCGCTTACTTGGCCGGCAGGATGTAATCGGCACGCACCATCTGGTCGTTGCGGCCGGGATAATTGATGGTCTTTTTCATCGCCCAGGCCGACTGCTCGAAATGCAGCGGCAGCAGGCCGTAATCCTCTACCACCATCCTGCTGGCATTCTGCAGAAGGGCGGAGCGCTTGTCGTCGTCCACCGTGCCCATCGCCTGAAGCAGGATGGCGTCCATGGCTGGGTTGGAATACCGTCCCTTGTTGGTGGTGCCCATGCCCTTCTCGCGGTTCGGCGTGGCGACCAGTGAACGCAGCGCATTGCTCATTTCCTGCGACGACCAGCCGGCCATATAGGCGCTGTATTTCAGTTCATCGCGGTTCTTGAAGAAGACCGGCGGCACGGCCGAATCCACCTTGGTCTTGACGCCGGCGCGCGTCCACATCGCCGCAATCGCCTGCGCCACCTTGATATCGTTGATGTAGCGGCCATTCGGCGTGCCGAGCGAAATGCCAAAGCCGTCGGGATAGCCGGCCTCGGCCAGCAGCGCTTTGGCCTTGTTCAGATCATACTTGTCAGGCTTGGCATCCTTGCGCGTCCCGAACATCGGGAAGGGCAGGAAGTCGGCCGCCGGGATGGCGAGGTTTTCCATGATGCGCGACGAAATCGCATCGCGGTCGATGGCGAGCGACAGCGCCTGACGCACACGCTTGTCCTTCAGCGGATTCTTGGTCGTGCCCTCGATGCCGACGCTGGGTTCGCCAACATGATCCAGGTGAATGTAGATGATGCGATTGGAGACCGCCTGGCTGACATTCAGCTTGGGATCCTTTTTCAGCTTCTCGATATCGTCGGTCGGCGGATCCTCGATCAGATCGACGTCTCCGGCCAGCATCGAGGCGGTGCGCGCAGCGGCATTGCTGAGCGGACGGAAGGTCACGGTCTTCCAGTGCGGCTTGGTGCCCCAATAGGCGTCGTTGCGTTCCAGCACCAGCTGGGTGCCGCGCTTCCATTCGACGAACTTATAAGGACCAGTTCCGATCAGGCCCTGGCCCTGGTTGAGAGATTCTGATGTCACGCCCTCGGCCACTTCGGCCTTGGCGAGCTTCTTCGGCATGATCGGCAGGTTCGACATATCGAGCGGCAAGGCCGGCGCCGGACCGTCGGTCTTGATGCGCAGCGTCAGCGGATCGACGATTTCATAACCGGCGATCTGCCGCAGATAGACGGTGTAGGGCGACGGGCTGTTCGGCACTTTCGCGGCGCGCTGATAAGTGTAGACCACGTCTTCCGCGGTAAACGGCGAGCCGTCGGAGAATTTCACATTCGGCCGCAGCTTGAATTCCCAGGTCGTGTCATCGACCGGCTTCCACGAAGTGGCGAGGCCTGGCTGAATCTTGCCGTCCTTGTCGGCCATGGTCATGGCGTCATGGATATGGAAAGCGATCTGCAGGTTCGGCGTCAGCGCATGATACTGCGGATCGAGTGAACTCGGCTCGGTCTTCAGGCCGATCTTCAGCTCCTGCGCCGCGGCCGGCAGTGCGAGACACAGCGCAACTGCGCTGGTCAGCACGAGCGCCATGCGGCGATGAAAAGGTTCAGGCTGCGTCATTGTATGTCCCCGCTATTTGTGCGGCCTCAGGTCTGTTGCCCTTACCGCAGTCAGGTTTTCAGAGTAGAAGGATTGAGGCCTCCCTGAAAAGCGCAAAAGACGTGAACCACATGCAGACCATTACCGACATCTCCTCGTTGTGCGACGCCAAAGCCCGGGATTGCATCGCGATGAGCGACGCGGTCTGGGATCTGGCCGAGTTGCGCTACCAGGAACATGGCGCCGTGGCGGCACAGATCGCGCTGCTGGAGAAGGAAGGCTTTCGCGTGACCCGCGATATTGCCGGCATTCCCACCGCCTTCATGGCGGAAGCCGGCCACGACAGCGGTGGCGGCAATGGTCCACTGATTGGTTTGCTCGGCGAATACGACGCCCTGTCCGGCCTCGGTCAGGCTTCCGGGGTGACCGAACGTCGGCCGACGACACAGGCGAATGGCCAGGGCTGCGGTCATAACCTGCTGGGTGCCGGCGCCGTGCTGGCCGCGATTGCGGTGAAAGACTACCTCGCCGCGCATAAGATTCCGGGCCGCGTCCGTTATTACGGCTGCCCGGCCGAAGAAGGCGGTTCGGGCAAAACCTTCATGGCGCGCGCCGGCCTGTTCAAGGATCTGGATGCGGCGATCTGCTGGCATCCCGGCAATTTCTGGGGCGTGATGTCGGTGAACAGCCTGGCCAATATCCAGGCCTATTTCCGCTTTCAGGGCCGCGCCGCGCATGCCGCCTCGGCGCCGCATCTGGGCCGCAGCGCGCTGGATGCCGTCGAGCTGATGAATGTCGGCGTCAATTACATGCGCGAACACATGCCGGCCAATATGCGGGTGCATTACGCCGTCACCGATACCGGCGGCATCTCGCCCAACGTGGTGCAGGCCAATGCCGAGGTGCTGTATCTGGTGCGGGGCCCTTCGGTGGCGGCAGCCACTCAACTGTTCGAACGCGTCAAGAAGATCGCCGAGGGCGCCGCGCTGATGACCGAGACGCAGGCCTTTGTCGATTTCGACAAGGCCTGTTCGGAAGTTCTGCCCAACACCGCGCTGGAATGGGCGATGCATCGCAATATCGAAAAGCTTGGCCCGGTGGCCTTCGACGATGCCGACCGCGCCTTCGCCGACCGGATGCGGCGCGACGCACTGACACCGGAAGATGTATTCTCATCCCTGCGCAGCGTTGGTGAACCCACCAGCTACGACCAACCCCTGCATGACAGCATCCTGCCCTTCAACGGCACGCCGCGGCAGCTTTATGGTTCCACCGATGTGGGCGATGTCAGCTGGCTGACGCCCACGGTTCAGTGCTGGGGGCCCTGCTTTGCCGTAGGCACGCCGGGCCATTCCTGGCAGCTGGTGGCGCAGGGCAAGCAGCCGGCCGCACATAAGGCCATGGTGCAGGCGGCCAAGGCGATGGCGGCCACTGCCATCGACGCGCTGAGCGACGAAGACCTGCTGAAAAACGCGCGCGCCGAATGGGAGGAGCGCACCGCCGGCGCGCCGTATCAATGCCCGATCCCGCCGCTGGTGGAACTGCCGTTCGCGCGCCAGGGGAAAAAGACCGGCGTGCTGCTGGGGGGCGGCGCCTCGCCGTTCACGGCAGCACCGCTGAGTCGCAGCAAGCCGGGCTGAACAGCGCGCTATCGCGTGAGGCGCTGAGCAAACAGCCGGTTCAGTTCCGCGCCCGGCGCACCCTGCTTGAAATGCTCAAACGTGCCTTCGGCGGCGATTTCCTTGGCGGTGCGGATGAACTCGCCCCAGGCGACGCGCGCCAGCGAGCCGCCGACGCTGATGCGGCGCACGCCGAGTTTTGCCAGGTCGGCCACGCTCTGCCCCATCGTCAGCATATTGACCGGCTTGGCCCCGGCGGCCTGTACCACCGCCTGGATCTGCGCATCTTCCTTGATGCCGGGCGCATAGAGCACATCGGCGCCGGCCGCCGCAAAAGCCTTTAGCCGCTTCACGGTCTCGTCCAGATCAGGCCGCCCGACGAAGAAACCTTCCGAACGCGCGGTTAGCAATACGCCGCTGCCGGTTTTGTCGATGGCGGCGCGCGCAGCAGCGATCCGCTTCACGGCGAGATCGAAGTCATAGAGTGGCGCGTCCTTGTTCCCGGTCGAATCCTCGATCGATAGCCCTGCCACACCGGTTTCGACCGCTTTGGCCACATTGGCGGCGACGCCATCGGGATCGTCGGCAAAACCGTTCTCGAAATCGGCATTGACCGGAATGTCGGTCGCCGCCGTCAGCGCACGCAGATGCGCCAGCACCTCGTCGCGCTCCACCTTGTTGTCGGGCTTCGCCATCGACCAGGCCATGCCGGCACTGCTGGAGGCGAGCGCCTTGAAACCGAGGCTCTGCAGCAGCACGGCTGAGCCGGCATCCCAGGGATTGGGAATCACAAAGCAGCCGCTGTCATGCAGCTTGCGGAAGGCAGTGCGTTTGTCGGCAACGGAGACTGCGGGCATGGCGGGTTTCCTCTGAGCGTTGATTGTGCGCCAGAGTAAGCCCGGATCGCGCCGGAACAAGGCAGGATGTTTCGGCGAAGACCGAATAATTGTCAGGCTACATTTACCGGCGGTGTTTCTTCGCCCGCAGTTTCAGCGTCTCGATCAGCATCATGTCGCGCTCGGCCGACAGCTCGGCGATGCTGCGACCGGCCGCTTCCTCCTCGACGCCGCGCACCAGCTGGTCCTTGACCTCCGAGGTCAATGCCGGCGTCCCCAATGCGGCCCAGCGCTTCTCCTGGCTCGGGCCGAGATGATCGAGATAGTGGCGATAACCACCTTCGCCGCCACCGAGATGGTAGGTCATATGCGCGCCCTGGATCGACCAGCGCAGACCCGGACCTTCGACCAGCGCCTTGTCGACATCGGCCACATCGGCGATGCCCTCAGCGACGATATTCACGGCTTCGCGATACAGCGCCGAAGCCAGCCGGTTGGCGACATGACCCGGCGCCTCGCGCTTCATGCGGATCGCGACCTTGCCCATCGCTTCGTAGAACGCCGCCGCCTGTGCGACGCGATCTGCATCGGTGCCATAGAGTTCAACGAGCGGTACCAGATGCGGCGGGTTGAAAGGATGCGACACGATCAGCCGCGACGCCGCGTCTTTCATGCCCTCGGTCAGCTGCGACCAGGCAAAGGACGACGTGCTGCTGGCAATCGTGGCCTGCGGTTTCGCCGCCGAGAGGATTTCGGCGAACAGCTTGTGCTTGAGTTCGAGCTTCTCCGGCGCGTTTTCCTGGATGAAATCGGCCTCGGCAATCGCCGCCTTCAGTCGCGCCACGACCTTTATCTTGCCCTTGCCGCGCCGGCCGAGTTGGGCCAGCTGCTTACGCGCCGCCTTGACGCGCTCGCGGAACAGCACCCGCGCGGCAGCATCGGGATCCCAGGCGATGACGTCGATGTCGCTTGCCGTGAACAGAGCCGCCCAGCTGGCGCCGATCAGCCCGCCGCCGACGATGGCCACCGTCTTTATAGTTTGCATGGTCATACTGCCTCGAAAGGAACGGTCAGTTGCGTGCCGGGCACGATAATCCCGCCGCGTTCGCCCGGCGTGACGCTGCCATAGCGCTGCGCGAATACCGGCGGCAGCGGGCGCGCCTCCTTCGGGGCCAGCCAGAGCCGCAGCAGATGCCGCCGCTGCGCCGGATCGTCCCAGTCCTCAAAAGCCGTACGGTCATGCAGCAGGGTGTGGTTATGCACCAGCTGCACATCGCCCGGCTCCAGCACCATATGGAAATTCAGCGCCGGATCGTTGCACAGCGCATCGAACAGGTCATAGGCCTCGACCTGCTCCGGCGTCAGCGGCGGCACATCGTCGAAACGGCGCGCGCTCTCGATATACTGGCGCTGATAGATCGCTGAGAGATGGCCGTCATGCCAGTTATAGGTCGGGATGGTGAAATACGGTTTCTCACCCACCGGCACCTCGCCGCGCCGGTCAGTCTCGATGGGCGCCAGCAGATGCACCAGCAGGTCCGGCCGGCGGCGCCGCATTTCGTTGAACACGGTGACCGAGCTGACCAAAGCCGAATGACCGCCTGATTTCGCCACCTGCAGGCAGAGCAGCCCGACGATATCGGCTGAATCGGTGTGGAAGGTCTGGCGCTCATGCGTCTGGTAGATGCGCACATTTGGATCGTTGCTGCTGAGCCCCATATCCCTGACATGGCCGAGGATATGCCCGCGCGCATTCTGCGAGCGCGCGCTGCCCAGATGACAGCCGATGCCGAGAAAGGCAATCGCGGCTTCGCGTAAGGACCAGCGCTGCACGGGCAAGCCACGCAGCAAGGCGAAGCCGCGCCCGTCCAGCACCTCGGTCTTGATACGGGCGAGGCGCGGTCCCAGCGTCGGCAGCGGGAATTCCGCCGGCGTCAGATGCGCGGCGGCAGTATCAGGGCCGGCCGCGACATGCCGCAGCGCGGCCTCGACTTCGGCAATCTCATCGGGTGTAAAATGCGTGAGCCAGCTCCGGTCCTGCAGCATCGCAGGCCCGTACCAGGCAGAGGCATCGTTGATTTCAGGCGGCAGGACGGTGGTCATGGCCCAATAATGCCCGACCACCGTCGCCGATCAAAGGGTCGGCTCACTCCGCCGGATGCGGTTCCGGCACCGCCGCCTTCATCTTGCTGCGGTCGCGGGCCAGCAGCGTATAGGCGGTCGGCACCACGAACAGCGTCAGCAGCGTGCCGAGCAGCAGCCCACCGACGATGACCAGGCCGATCTGGTTGCGGCTTTCGGCACCGGCACCCAACGCCATGGCAAGCGGCAACGCGCCCAGCACCATCGCCGCCGTGGTCATCAGGATCGGCCGCAGGCGTAGCGATGCCGCTTCGATCACGGCCTCCACCCGGCTGCGACCTTCTTCCTGCAGCTGGTTGGCGAATTCCACAATCAGGATGCCGTTCTTGGTGATCAGCCCCACCAGCGTGACCAATCCCACCTGGCTGTAGATGTTCATCGTGCCGCCGCCGAGCTTCAGCGCCAGCAGCGCGCCGGTCATCGAGAGCGGCACGGTCAGCATGATGATGAAGGGATCGATGAAGCTTTCGAACTGCGCCGCCAGCACGAGATAGATGAACAGCAGCGCCAGGATGAAGGTGAAGTAGATGTCGCCGGCCGCCTGTTTGAATTCGCGCGACTGGCCGTTGTAGTCGATCTGCACGCTGCTCGGCAGCACGGCGCGGGCGGCAGCTTCCAGCTGGGCCAGCGCCTCGCCTTCCGAATAACCGGGCGCGACATTGGCCGTCACATCCGCGGCACGCAGCTGGCTCATGCGGGTGAGTTCGCGGGCGGTGAGCGATTCGCGCACATCGACCAGGTTCGATAGCTGCACCATCTGGCCGCTGCGGCCGCGCACATAGATCTTCGACAGGTCTTCCGGATTGGCGCGCTCGATATTCGCCACCTGCACGACCACGTCATACTGCTTGCCATTCTGCTTGAAACGCGTGACCTGCCGGCCGCCCAGCATGGTTTCCAGCGTACGGCCGATGGTGTCGACATCGATGCCGAGATCGGACGCCTTCTCGCGATTGACCGACACCTTGATCTCCGGCTTGTTCATCTTCAGCCGGGTATCGATATTGGTCAGCGCCGGATACTTCGCTGCTTCGGTGGTCACCAGCCCGACCAGGCGGTTCAGTTCGGCATAATCCATGCTGCCCTGCAGCACGATCCAGACCGGCGGCGAGCGCAGATTCTGGCCCAGCGACGGCGGGTTGTTGACGAAGCCCTGCACGCCGGCCAGTTCGCTGAATTTCGGCGTCAGCTCGGTAACAATCTCCTGCTGCTTACGATCGCGGTCGTTCCAGTGCTGCAGACGCGTGAAAGACACGCCTTGCGACAGGATCGGATTGCCCGACACCACGAAGCGCGACACGGCTTCCGGCACGCCCTCCATCACCTTCTCGACCTGGCGGGCGTATTTTTCCATGTAGTTCAGCGTCGCGCCTTCGGGGCCGTTGAAGCTGCCGATGATGGTGCCGCGATCCTCGATGGGCGAAAGTTCGGGCTTCAGCATGGCGAACAGGAAATAACTGCCCCCCGCAAAGGCTACGCCGACCAGGATCACCAGCAGCCGCGCCTTCAGCGCCTGTCGCAGGAAACGGCTGTAACCGCTGGTCATGCCGTTCAGCGCGTTTTCCACCAGGTTGAACAGCTTGCCGTGCTTCACGTCATGCTTCAGCAGACGGCCGCACATCATCGGACTGAGCGTCAGCGCGACAAAGCCGGAAACCAGCACGGCGCCGGCCAGTGCCCAGGCGAATTCGGTGAACAGGCGTCCTGTCGTGCCGCTCATGAAGCCGATGGGGGCATAGACGGCGGCCAGTGTCAGGGTCATCGCCACCACGGCGAAGCCGATTTCCCTGGCGCCCTTGAAGGCCGCTTCCAGTGGCGCCATGCCGTCTTCGATATGGCGATAGATGTTTTCCAGCACCACGATGGCATCGTCGACCACCAGGCCGATGGCCAGCACCATGGCCAGCAGGGTCAGCGTGTTAATGGTGAAGCCCATCGCATACATGATGGCGAAGGCGCCCATCAGCGAGGCCGGAATGGTGACAACCGGAATTAACGTGGCGCGCCAGTTGCGCAGGAACAGGAACACCACCGCGACGACCAGCAGCACCGCCTCGCCGATGGTGCGGTAGACCGAATCGATAGAGGCACGGATAAACACCGATGTGTCGTAGGCGATTTCCGCCTGCATGCCTTCGGGCAGGTTTTCCAGAATCGAGGGCAGCGCCTCGCGCACGCCCTGCGAAATATCCAGCGGGTTGGCAACCGCCTGCTTTACCACACCCAGCGACACCGCCGGCTTGCCGTTGAAGCGTACACTGACACGTTCGTCGGCCGGGCCGACCTCGACATGGCCGACATCGCTGAGCCGTACCGGATAGCCGCTTACTTCACGCACGATTATGGCGCCGAACTGCTCGGCCGAGCGCAGGTCGGTTTCCGACAATACGGTGAATTCCATATTGCGGCTTTCGATGCGGCCCGCAGGCAGATCGACATTCTGACGGCGCAACGCACCCTCGACATCCTGCGGCGTCAGGCTGTATGCGGCCAGACGCCCCGGATCGAGCCAGATGCGCATGGCATAGCGCCGTTCACCGAAAATGCGCGCCTCGGATACGCCGGCAATCGACTGCAGACGGTCCTTCACATAGCGGTCGGCGAAATCGGTCAGTTCCAGCGCAGTATGGCGATCCGAAGAGAAGGCGATGTAAAGCACCGGCTGGGCATCGGCCTCGACCTTGGACACGATCGGCTCGTCGATTTCATCAGGCAGCTTGCCGCGCACCCGGCTGACGCGGTCGCGCACATCGTTCGCGGTGGATTCAGCGTCGCGTGACAGTTTGAAACGCACCACGACCAGGCTGCGCTCCGGCCGGGTGATCGAGCGCACGAAGTCGATGCCCTCAATGCCGGCGATCGATTCTTCCAGCACGCGCGTGACCTGGCTTTCGATCACTTCGGCGCTGGCGCCGCGATAGACGGTTTCCACCAGCACCACCGGCGGATCGATATTGGGATATTCGCGCACGGTGAGTCGCGAGAAGGCGACGACACCGATCAGGATCACCACCAGGCTGAGCACGGTGGCGAAGACGGGGCGCTGGATGCAGAGATCGGAGATCTTCATGGCCGATGCCCCGCCTTACGATCCGGTTGCCAGCGTCGACACACGCACGAACTGGCCATCGCGCAGCTTCTGCGCACCTTCGGCCACGATACTGTCGCCGGCCTTCAGGCCCTCAAGTACCTCGACTTCACCCGCCCGGCGCAGGCCGGTGCGCAGCTTGGTCTGCACGGCCCTGCCGTCGACCACGCGGAAGGCAAAGACATCGCGGCCCATCGGCATCAGCGCGGTTTCCGGGATCAGCACGGCATTGGGCCGCTCTTCCACGATCAGCGTGACGCGCGCGAACATGCCCGGCCGCAGCCTTTTGTCGGCATTGGGCAGGCGCGCACGCAGGATCACGGCGCGGCCATTGGGATCGATCGCCGGATCGATGGCATAGACGCTGCCGTCGAAGGTTTTGCCGGGGAAAGCATCGAGGCGCACGCGGATCGCCTGCCCGGCGGCGATGAGCTGGGCATAGATTTCCGGAATGCGGAAATCGACCTTCAACTGCTCGACGCTTTCGATATTGGCAATCGTCTGGCCGGGATTGACGTAATCGCCGACGCTGACCTGACGCAAGCCGACAATACCATCGAAGGGCGCCGTGAGGGTGCTCTTTTCCAGCGTGGCCTGGGCCAGCGCCAATGCGGCTTCATCGCTCGACAGCTTGGCCTGCGCTTCATCCAGCGTGCGCTGGGTGCCGGCGCCGCGATCGGCCAGCTCCCTGGCGCGGCTGAAATTGGCGCGACTGAGCGTGATGCTGGCGCGCGCCTGATTGACCTGCGCCCGCGCAATCGCCGCATCGAGCCGTAGCAGCGGCGCACCGCGCTTCACCGGCTGGCCTTCATCGAACAGGATTTCGCTGACGCGGCCGGCGATTTCCGGGCGCAGCACCACGGATTCATCCGACCGCAGACTGCCGACTGCCTCGATCTGCTGGCGCACCACGCCGGTTGTCACTTGGCGGATATCGACCGGGATCGGCGCCTGCGCGCTGCCCTGGCGCGGCGCGGCCGTCGTCGTGCCCGAAGCGCTGGGCGTGACCTTCTCGCGGATCTCCGGGCCGTAAACCCAGATCACGCCGCCGATTACCGCCAACGCAACAATGCTGATACCGAAGCTCTTCTTCATCACCCGCCTGCCAAATCGGAAACCGGCAGCGCCGCCCTCTCCCCGGGCCTTTGACCGAGACCGCCAACGGTTCCGGATGCGCGCCGTATATCTGTACTGTAGAGTGCAGAAAATATAAGGCAAATATTCCCGCATGACAGCACGGACCAAACGTACCAATTCCACGGCTGCCCCGCCACGCCAGATGGCGCGCCGGCGCGGCCGTCCGGCCGATGCCCGCAAACATGCCGATATTCTGGCCGTGGCAATGGATGTGTTCCTGGAACGCGGCTACCACGCCGCCAGCATGGACGTGATCGCGGCACGTGCCAAAGTCTCGAAAATCACGGTTTATGCGCATTTTTCCAGCAAGCAGGCGCTGTTCAGCGCCATTATTGCCGAACTGGTGGGACGGCTGACCGGTGCGTTCCAGCGCATGACTCTCGCCGGCCTGCCACCCGAAAAGGCGCTGCGACAGATGGCACGCGCCTATCTCGATCTCGCACTCGCCCCGCGCTCATTGGCGCTGCACCGGCTGGTGGTGGCCGAGGCCGCCCGCCAGCCGCAGCTGGGCCGCATGATCCTGAAGCACGGCCCGCTGCCGATCACCGCCACCCTGGCAGCGTATCTGAAGGCGCAGCCGAGCCTGCGGATCGCCGATCCCGACCTTGCCGCACAGCAGTTCCTCGGCATGGTGCTGGCGCAGAACCAGCTCGGCCTGCTGCTGGCCGGCAAGCCGGCGGCAAAATCAAAGACAGCCCTGAATGCCGCCATCGATCACGCCGTCGAATTATTCCTGAACGGTTGCAGGAGAAGCCGCTAGGCCCGGCAATGCTCGGCCATGAAGCCTAAGAAAGCCGGGTCATCCGCATAGGCGACATTGACACGCAACGCCGAGACATGCGTGGCGCGGTCCAGCGTGAAGATCGAGCTGGGCGCCAGGAAGATGCCACGTTCTGCCGCCAGCCGCGCCAGGGCGACATCGTCGCAGCCTTCGGGCAACGGGCACCACATGTAATAGCCGCCGGCCGGCGGGTTGAAGTCAGTCATGCCGATGGCGGTCAGTTCGGTCATGGCGCGGCTGGAGGCGCGCGTGACGCGGTCGCGCAGGCGGTTGAGATGATGGCGGTAATGCCCATCCGCCATCAGTTCATGGATCAGGCGTTCGACATAGCCTGAACTGTTCACCACGGTGAGCATTTTCACATCGGTGAGCGAACGAATCAGTGCCGGCGAGGCCGCGATATAGCCGGTGCGTAAAGAGGCCGACAGCGTCTTGGAAAAGGTGCCGACATAGATCACGCGTTCCAGGCGATCCAGTGTCGCAAGGCGCGGCGTGATCGGCGGCAGCAGATCGGCGAACGGATCGTCTTCCACCAGGATCATGCCAAGCCGCTCGGCCTGCTGCAGCAGACGATGCATCGCCGCCGGTGTCATCGAGGTTCCGGTCGGGTTATGCGCCAGCGTCTGCGTGAAAAACAGCCGCGGACGATACTGCGCCGCCTTGGCCTCCAGATCTTCCGGATCGGGGCCTTCTGCCGTGCGGCGCACACCGATCACATTGGCGCGCGCCAGCCGCAGCTTGCCGAATAGCGGGTAGTAGCCGGGACTGTCGACCAGCACAGCTTCACCCGGCTCGATGAAATGCCGCACGATCAGGTCGAGCGCATGATTGGCGCCGGAGGTGAGCAGAATCTGTTCGGCCGTCACATGGATCGAGCGTTCGATCAGACGGCCAGCGATCATCTCGCGCAACGGGCCGTAGCCCTGCGGCGCGCCATAGCCATGTTCGACACGCTCGCCGCCGCGCGTGCTGAGCCGCAGATGACGGCCGAGTTCGGACGCCTCCATCCAGGTCGCCGGTGGCCGACCGTCACCGACGCGTACGCTGTAATGCTGGTTGAGCTGCTCGCGCAGCAGCGACACCAGATCGATCGCCTCGCTGACATGGGCGGGACGGATCGTGCTGGAGGTCTTGGGCCGGGGCCGCGCGACATAGAAACCCGAGCCGCGCTTGGGTTCAAGATATCCCTGCGCCACCAGCCGGTCGTAGGCCTCGACCATGGTGTTCTTCGAGACGCCGAATTCAGCGGCGGCCAGACGCACCGAACCCAACCGCGCGCCGGGCGCCAGATGGCCCTGCTCAACCTGCTGGGCGATGTTGCGTGCAATCTGTTCGGCGCGGGCAATCCGCATATTCCCTCCAAACTGTACCAGACAATTGAATAGTACAGTTTCTCGGACAATAGCTGGAATTGTCCCTTGTTTAAACCGGCATGCACCGTGATTTTGAAACCGTGATCAGGACCGCGCCGGGCAGGCAGCGGCCAAGTGGAGGAAACACAATGAGCAAGGCGGTCTCTGCCGGTACGGCAGGGCGGATGATCAATTCGCGTATCGAAAATTACCGCAACATGACGCCGGCACAGCGCCTGGCGACCCTGGCCGAGGTGGCCGGCCTGTCGGAGGCCGACCGTGCCCTGCTGGCCCAGCCCGGCGGCCTGCCGGTCGAGCGCGCCAACGGCATGATCGAGAATGTGATCGGCACGTTTGAGCTGCCGCTGGCCATCGCCACCAATTTCCAGATCAACGGCCGCGACTACCTGATCCCGATGGCGGTGGAAGAGCCCTCCATCGTCGCCGCCGCCTCTTACATGGCGCGTATCGCGCGCGACTGCGGCGGTTTCGAAACCTCCAGCACGCAGCCGATCATGCGCGCCCAGGTGCAGCTGATCGGCATCAGCGATCCGCATGGCGCCCGGCTGAAAATCCTGGCCGCGCGCGATGAAATCATCGCGGCTGCCAATGCGCGCGACAAAGTGCTGATCGGGCTGGGTGGCGGCTGCCGCGACATCGAGGTGCATGTTTTCCCGCAGACGCCGCGCGGCCCCATCGTGGTGATGCACCTGCTGGTCGACGTGCGCGACGCCATGGGCGCCAACACGGTCAACACCATGGCCGAAACGGTCGCACCCATCGTCGAGCGCGTCACCGGCGGCAGCGTGCGTCTGCGCATCCTGTCGAACCTGGCCGACCGCCGTATCGCCCGCGCCCGCGTCAGCCTGACCGAAGAGTCGCTGACCACGAAGGACTTCTCCGGCAAGCGGATGATCGAAGGCATCCTGGATGCCTATACCTTCGCCGCCATCGATCCCTATCGCGCCACCACGCATAACAAGGGCATCATGAACGGCATTGATCCCGTCGTGGTCGCCACCGGCAACGACTGGCGCGCCATCGAAGCCGGCGCGCATGCCTGGGCCGCGCGCAGCGGGCATTACACCTCGCTGACCACCTGGGAGCTGAGCAAGGACGGTCGCCTCGTCGGCACGCTGGAAATGCCGATGGCGCTCGGCCTGGTCGGCGGCGCGACCAAGACGCATCCGCTGGCGCAGGCCGCCTTGCGCATCATGGGTGTGACCAGTGCGCAGGAACTGGCCGAGATCACCGTCACTGTCGGTCTGGCGCAGAATATGGCGGCTTTGCGCGCACTCGCCACCGAAGGCATCCAGAAGGGCCATATGGCACTGCATGCCCGCAACATCGCCATCGTGGCCGGCGCCACCGGCGAGGAGATCGACAAGGTGGCCGCCGAACTGGCCGCCAACCATGACGTGCGGACGGATCGCGCCAAGGAACTGCTGGACGCGTTGCGGCAGAAAAAGGGCTGAACTCTTGCGCCGCGGCAGATCGGGGAAATAGTGATCCGAGATCTGCCACAGCATTGGAGGGTGACGTGAACGCAAGCGTAGACAGCAAGAGAATGGAAGAACGGTCAGGCCCGCTGCAGGGCGTAACCGTGCTCGACATCACGCGGGTCGTGGCAGGCCCCTACTGCTCGATGCTGCTGGCCGACCTGGGCGCGACCGTGATCAAGGTCGAGCATCCCGGCGACCCGGACTATGCGCGCACCTTCCCGCCCTTCGTCGGCGCGGAGGATGCGCAGCTCAGCGCCTTCTTCACACAGTATAACCGCAACAAGCTGGGCATCACCCTCAACTTCAAATCCGAGGATGGCAAGGCGCTGCTGAAAAAGCTGATCCGCAGCACCGATATCCTGGTCGAGAATTTCCGGCCCGGCACCATGGACAAGCTTGGCCTCGGCTATGACGTGTTGCGAGAAATCAATCCGCGACTGATCTACACCGCGATCAGCGGCTTTGGCCGGACCGGCCCCAACTCGTCGAAACCGGCCTATGACAATACCGGCCAGGCCGCCGGCGGGTTGTGGTCGATGAACGGCTATCCCGACCTGCCGCCCGTGCGTGTCGGCACCATCATCGGCGATCTGGCCGCCTCGCTCTATGCAGCCATCGGCACGCTGGCCGCTTTGCGCGAGGTTGAGAAGACCGGGCGCGGCCAGGTGGTCGATGTCTCGCAGCAGGATTCGGTGCTGACGCTGACCGAGCATGCTGTGGTGCGTTACACGACCAAGCAGGAGATCGCCACGCCACTCGGCAACGATCATCCCTTCGTGCGGCCCTATGGCCAGTTCCGCTGCAAGGATGGCTACGTCTTCTTCGGCGGCTATACGGATAAATTCTGGGCGATCACCTGCGCGATGTTTGGCGAGCCGGACAAGGCCACCGAACCAGCCATCGACAGCATGGAAAAGCGCTTCGATCCCGTGGTGGCCGAAACCATCGTCAAGCCGCTGCTGGAGCGCTGGTTCGGCCAGTATACCAAGGCAGAACTGGAGGAGATGGCCGGCAACAAGGTGCCACTCAGCGCGATCAAGAATATCGCCGAGGTAGTGGAAGACCCGCATATCGCGGCGCGCAACATGATCGTCAACGTGCCCATCGCGGGCAAACTGATCGGCATGTTCGGGCAGCCGATCAAGCTGTCCGGCCAATCCGAGATTGCGTACGAAAAAGCCCCGGCGCCCGGAGAGCATAACGAACTGGTGTTGGCCCGCCTCGCCGGTGTGACACCGGAAGAATACGCGCGACTTAAGACATCGGGGGCGATCTGATGTCGATCGATGTCACCCGGAACGGCCACGTCGCCACGGTCCGCATCGACCGACCCGAGAAGCTGAATGCGCTGACGCTGGCAATGTATGACGATCTCGGCCGCGCTTTTCTCGACATTAAAGATGATGGCGATATTCGTGCGGTCGTGTTGACCGGTGCGGGCGAACGTGCCTTCTGCGTCGGTGCCGATCTGACAGAGTCGATTCCGGCGCTTGCTTCAGACCGGATGGATATCTCCGCCTGGGATCCGGCGCATATCAAGTTTTCGGGCTTTTACAAACCTGTGATCAGTGCGATCCGCGGCCTGTGCATGGGCGGCGGCTTCGAGATCATGCTGGCGACCGATATCCGCATTGCCGCGAGCACCGCGATCTTCCAGTTGCCTGAACCAAAACACGGCTTTGTACCTGCCGGCGGCACTCTTGTGCGTCTGGTACGGCAGATCGGCTATGCCCATGCCATGGAGATCATGCTGACCGCCGAGCGCTTTTCGGCACAGGACATGCTGGCCAGAGGTGTCATCAATCGCATCTGCGATGCTGATCAGGTCGAACCCACAGCCTTCGAGATCGCCGAACGGATCGCCGCGCTAAGCCCCGGTGCCGTGCAGACGATCAAGGAAGCCGCACTCACCCTGCAGGATCTTCCGCTGGTAGATGCCTTCCGCCAGGAAGCGGCTTTGGGCCAACGCACCTTCACCAGCGAGGACGCCAAACGCGGACTTGCCGCCTTTGCCAGTAAGGGCTCACGAAAATAGCCGAATTACAAAACCGAGTCACAACGTCCTGGGGAGGACCAACATGAAGATGTTATATCGCACTGCTGCAACCGTAATCGCCACCACAGCGGCTATCTGTTCGCACACCGCACTCGCGCAGAGTGCCAAGATCTCCGATGGCGTCGTTAAGGTCGGCGTCATCGAAGACATGTCCGGCGTCTATGCCGATATCACCGGAAAGGGTGCGGTGACCGCAGCCCAGATGGCGATCGATGAGTTCGGCGGCAAGGTACTCGGCATGCCGGTCGAACTCGTCTATGCCGACCACCAGAACAAGCCCGATATCGGCGCCGCCGTAGCACGCAAATGGTTCGACACCGAGAAGGTCGATGCCATTCTGGACGTCGCCTCGTCGTCGCCAGCGCTTGCGGTGCTGGAGATCGCCAAGGAAAAGAAGAAGATTCTGACGCTGAGCTCGCCGGGTTCGATCCGCATCACCAACGACGCCTGCGGGCCTTACGCGGTCCACTGGGCCTACGACACTTACGCCATTGCCCAGAGCACCGGCCGCGCGCTGGTCGAACAGGGTTTCGACACCTGGTATTTCGTCACGGCCGATTACGCCTTTGGCCACAGCCTCGAAAACGACCTGAGCGCCGTCGTCACCAGCCTCGGTGGCAAGGTGCTCGGCAACACCCGACATCCAGTCAGCACAGCGGATTTCTCCTCCGCCCTTCTCACCGCGCAGAATTCCAAGCCGAAGGTGATCGCGCTGGCCAATGCCGGCGGCGACACCATCAACTCGATCAAGCAGGCCTCGGAATTCGGCCTGACCCAGAGCGGCTACAAGCTGGCGGCGCTGGCCGGCTTCATCAACGACGTACACGGCCTTGGCCTAAAGGAAGCCCAGGGCCTGACGATCACCGAGGCCTCCTACTGGGATCTGAATGAAGATACCCGGAAATGGTCGCAGAAGTTCTTCGCCACCGTCGGCGCCATGCCGAACATGCTGCAGACCGGCACATACTCGTCGGTGCTGCATTACCTGAAGGCTGTGCAGGCGGCCGGGACAGACAGCACCGAAGAGGTGATGGCCAAGATGCGCGAGATCACCGTCAACGACGTGTTCTACAAGAACGGCAAGATCCGCGAAGACGGCCGCATGGTGCATGACATGTATCTGTTCGAGGTGAAGAAGCCGTCGGAGTCGAAGAAGGCATGGGACTACTACAAGCTGCTGGCGACCATTCCGGCCGATAAGGCGTTCCAGCCGCTGTCGCTGTCGAAATGCCCGCTCGTGAAGAAATAGCCAGCAGTCAAACTGAAAAACCAACGGAGGAAACCAAGTATGACGATCAATCGACGGAACCTGCTGGGCTCGGGCGCTGCCCTTGCTACGGCCGCTGCCTTCGCCACGCCGGCGCTGGCCCAGAGTGGCGCCGTGAAATGGCGCATGCAGTCGCTGTGGGATCCCGGCACCACGCCGCAGAAATTCGAGGAGCGTTTCGTCAAACGCGTCTCGGAGCTGACCGGCGGCAAGTTCACCATCGAGTTGTTCGCGGGCGGCCAGATCGTGCCGGCGGCGCAGGCTTTCGACGCCGTACGCGGCGGCGCCTTTGAGATGATGAAAACCTTCGACGGCTACGAGGCCGGCAAAATCCCCGCCTTCGCCTTCACCAGCACGATCCCCTTCGGTTTCCCGGAATCGGATCAGTATGAAGCCTGGTTCTACGAGGTCGGCGGACTGGAGATGGCGCGCGAAGCCTATGCGCCGGCCGGGCTGTTCTATATCGCGCCGACCGTCTACGGCCAGGAGCCGATCCACGCCAAGATGCCGATCACCAAGATCGCCGACCTGGCCGGCAAGAAGGGCCGTTTCGTCGGTCTCGCTTCGGCGGTGATGGGCGCCTTTGGCGTCAGCGTCTCGCCGCTGCCGACCGGCGAAGTCTATTCGGCGCTCGACAAGGGCGTGATCGACATCGCCGACCGTGGCGACCTGACCGCCAATTTCGAGGCGGGCCTGGCGGAAGTGGCCAAGCATGTGGTGGTGCCGGGTGTACACCAGCCGACCACGGCAACCAGCTATGTCGCCAATCGCGGCGCCTATGAAAAGCTGCCGGCCGAATTCAAGGCCGCGCTGGCGATCGCGGCACGCGAGGTTTCGGCCTCCCTGCGCCAGCATATCCTGGTGCAGGATGCGATCGCACTGGAGAAGTACAAGGCGAAGGGCTGCACCATTCATACCTTCGACCCCGCCGATATCCTGGCCAACCGCCCGAAGGCCGTGACGGCCTGGCAGGCGGCGACCAAGGACAATGCGCTGGCCAAGAAGATCCTGGAGAGCCAGGTTGCCTTCATGAAGCGCCTCGGCGTATTGGCGTAACCCGCCCGCTGCACGGCGGATGCCTCCCGGCATCCGCCGTTTTTTTCTTTTTGAGCCGACCACAGTTTGCACACGACCGGGGAAGCCCATGCCGCCCGTCATTGCCGCCTTCACCGGCGCCGTCACCACAATCAACCGCGCGGCTTTCTATATCGCGATCTTGCTGGTTTACCTGATCGTGCCGGTGATGCTGATCGACGTGGTCGCCCGTTATGCCTTCAACGCGCCGACCGTCTGGGGCATGGAACTCGCCACCCTGCTGTTCGGCCCCTATTTTCTGCTGGCTGGCCCTTATGTGCTGCATCTCAAGGGGCATGTGGCGATGGACATCCTGCGCCAGCGGCTGAAAGTGCAGGCCGACCGTATGGTCGAACTGGTGAACCTGCCGATCATTGTGGCCTTCTGTGCCATCCTGCTGTGGTTCTCGGTGCCGGCTGCCGTCGACTCCTTCAACTACGGCGAAACCTCCTTCTCGGCCTGGAACCCACCCATCTGGTGGACCAAGGCCGCCGTGCCGATTTCCCTGCTGCTGATGCTGCTGCAGGCATTGGCCGAATTCCTGCGCGTGCTGTTCCGCGCCCCAGGCACTTCGCATGAGGAGGCCGCGCTATGAGCTCGACGGCTATCCTGATCCTGATGTTCGGCGGCCTGACCCTGTTCATGCTGACGGGTCTGCCGATTGCCTTCGTGCTGGGCGGTCTTTCGCTGCTGATCACCGTGCTGTTCTGGAATCCGCAGGCGGTGATCATTCTGGTGCTGCAGATTTTCGACACCATGAAGTCGGAAGCCCTGCTGGCGATTCCGCTCTACATCCTGATGGCGGCGCTGCTGTCGCGTTCGGGCGTGATCGAAAAGCTCTACCGCGCCATGGAACTGTGGTTCGGTCGCCTGCGTGGCGGCCTGGCGGTCGGCACCGTGGTGATCTGCGTGATCATGGCGGCCATGACCGGCGTCGTCGGTGCCGCGGTCACCGCCATGGGCATGCTGGCCCTGCCCGAGATGCTGCGCCGGAAATACAGTCCGGAACTGGCAACCGGCACGATCTGCGCCGCCGGCACGCTCGGTATCCTGATTCCGCCCTCGGTGCTCACCATCGTCTATGCCGTCACCGCGCAGGTTTCGATCGGCAAGATGCTGATCGCCGGCCTCGTGCCCGGCCTGATCCTGGCCTCGCTCTACATCGCCTACATCCTGGTGGTGGCGTGGCTGAAACCCGGTGCCGCACCGCTGCGCGAGGATTATGCGCCGGTGCCATTGCGCGAACGTCTGGCCGCGCTCAAGGCACTGATCCTGCCCGGCCTGCTGATCGTGCTGATCCTGGGCTCGATCTTCTTCGGCATCGCCACCCCCACCGAAGCCGCCGCAGTGGGCGTGTTCGGTGCCCTGATCGCCACGATGATCGAGCGCAAGCTGAACATCGACGCGCTGGTCTCGGCCGCCGCCGATACCGGCAAGGCCACGGCGATGATCCTGTGGATCACCATCGGCGCGAAAGCCTATGTCGCCATCTTCACCGGTCTGGGTGGCGCGGATTCGCTGCTCGGCCTGATCAAGTCGCTGGAGGTCGGACCCTATGTGATCCTGATCGTGATGATGCTGATCCTGATCTTCCTCGGCACCGTGCTGGACGAGATCGGCATCATCCTGCTCACCGTGCCGGTCTTCATCCCGATCGTGAAATTCCTCGGCTTCGATGAAATCTGGTTCGGCGTACTCTACGCCATCACGATCCAGATGGGCTATATCTCGCCGCCCTTCGGCTACACGCTGTTCTACATGAAGGGCGTGCTGCCAAAATCCCTGGATATGGGCGTGGTCTATCGCGGCATCATTCCGTTCTTCGTGCTGCAGGGTATTGGGCTGGCGATTGCCATGGCCTTCCCCGGCCTGATGACGATCCTGCCGCGCCTGATGGACGGCAACTGAGGCGGCGGGGCTACAGCCCCGCCCT
>JAGXRD010000063.1 GCA_018336035.1 Alphaproteobacteria bacterium
CCTCTTCGTCGTTATAGCGGCAGGTGAAGCGGCGCAGGATGTCGCGCGGCGCCACCTTGCCGGCGGCATCCGGCCGGTAGCCGGTTTCCATCACATGCGAGATCAGCGTCTTGATCTCGATGATGTCGCCCTTCTTCGCGGTCTTGGGAACACTGATCAATGCGCGTGCCATGATCGTTACTCCACACAGGCCGCGAGCGTCACGATCACATCGACCTGATCGGACCAGAAGCTGCCATCGCTGAAACCTGCCACCGCGATCACCTTCTGCGAGGTGGCGAGCCGTATGCGCGTGTTGAGGAAAGCCCGGCCGGCGCGTGGCCCGAGCCGCGCGGTGATCACATTGGGCTGTGGATTGCGTTCGGTGAAAATCGCGATGGCCCGCACATGGTCCTGGTCGGTCATCGGGCTGTCGGCACGCACCGTCACCGAGACTGAATTGCCGTTCTCGACCAGCGGCGGCAGGTCGAGCTTGACGCGCGCACCGCGCTGCACCGATGCATTGCCGGTGAATTCAGCAACCGCGCCGGCCATTTCCGTGGGCGTCGCAAAAGCCGGCACGCGCAGCACCAGCAGGCTGGCGGCGCCGATGCTGCCGGCAATCGCTATCCTTCGTGTGATCAGCCCTGTCATATACGCTACTCCTTCAGGGTCAGCAGAAACGCCACTACGTCTTCGATCTCTGCCGCCGTCAGCACCGGTTTGCCCTGCCAGGCCGCGCCGACGCGGTTGAGGCTGTCGATACGATAATAAGATGGCATGATCGTATCGGCATTCACGCGCCGGGAATCCACGATACGCAGCCGCAACTGCGCTTCAGTCCAGCGGCTGCCGGCACCGGCCAGTGTCGGCGCCAGATCGCCCTGGAAGCGTTCCTCGGCGAAAGGCCCGCTATGGCAGAGCAGGCAGAGGCCTTTCTGCCGGTTGGTGACAATCGCCCGGCCGCGCTGGACATCGCCCGGCTGCCCGGTCAGCGAGTTTGGTATGGCATCACCGACCGGCGTGTAGGAAACGAGGGTTTGTGCGGAGGCAAAAGACGCAAACGCCACCAGAAGCAAAGCCGTCATCCCGGCCAAGCGCCGCCCAGTCTTCATGACAAGACTTGGCGGCGCGCGAGCCGGGATCCCATTGCCGCTGTGTGTGGCAGAAAATGGGATCCCGGGTCTCGCAACTGCTCGCCCGGGATGACGAGTCAACAGGTTACCCAACGCCGAAGACTTACGCCGATTTGAGATCGGTGTTCTTCATCGGCAGGTCGCGGATACGTTTGCCGGTGGCGGCGAAGATCGCGTTCAGCACCGCGGGCGCCGCCACGGCGATGGTGGGCTCGCCCACGCCGCCCCAGAAGCCGCCCGAGGGCACGATCACGGTCTCCACCTTCGGCATCTGGTCGATCCGCATCATCTGATAGGTGTCGAAATTCTCCTGCTCGATGCGGCCATTCGCCACCGTGCATTCGCCATAGAGTGCAGCGGTGAGGCCGTAAACGAAGGAGCCTTCCACCTGCGCCTCGATCTGCTGCGGATTGACCGCATGGCCCGGATCGGTGGCCGCCACGATGCGATGCACCTTGATCTTGCCGTCCTTGGCGACCGAGACCTCGGCCACCGCCGCCACGTATGAGCCGAAGCCCATGCATTGCGCCAGGCCGCGGAACACACCGGCTGGCGCCGGCCTGCCCCAGCCGGCCCGCTCCGCCGCCGCATTCAGAACGGCGAGATGCTTCGGGTGATTGGCCATCAGCTTGCGACGCAGTTCCAGCGGATCGGCCTTGATCTCATGCGCCACCTCATCGAGGAAGCATTCGAGATAGATCGTGTTCTGGTTCAGGTTCACCCCGCGCCAGAAGCCCGGCGGCACATGCGGATTACGCATGGCATGGTCGATCAGCAGGTTCGGGAAAGTATAACCGATCGAGGCTTCCGGTCCGGGTGGGTTGAGGCCCTGGAAGACAACGGGATCCAGCCCGTTACGGATATTCTGCGGGAAGATGCCGGCAAGGATCGACTGGCCGGAAATGCGCATATGCAGCCCGGTCACTTCGTTCTTGTCGTTCAGCGAAGCGGTCAGCTTGCACTGCGTGATCGGGTGATAACGGCCATGCAGCATGTCTTCTTCGCGCGACCAGATCAGCTTGACCGGCGTGCCGGGCATTTCCTTCGCAATCGCCACGGCCTGGCGCACCCAGTCATGCACCGCGCCGCGCCGGCCGAAGCCGCCGCCGAGATGCAGCTTGTAGACCTCGCATTTCGCCGGCGGCAGGCCAGAGGCTTCCGAGGCCGCAGCCAGCGCCGCTTCGCCATTCTGCGTCGGCGTCCACACCTCGCAAAGCTCCGGGGTGTATTTCGCCGTGGCGTTCATCGGTTCCATGGTCGCGTGATTCTGGAACGGATAGCCGTAAGTAGCCGTCACTTTCTTGGCGGCGCCGGCCATCGCGGCCTCAATATCGCCGACCTTGTTGCCGACGGCCGCATCCTTGGCGTCGAGACCTTCCTTCAGCACCGCCGCGATGGTGGCGCTGGAGACCTTGGCATTCGGGCCTTCATCCCATTCGATCGCCATGGCGTTCAGCGCGCTGTTGGCGCGCCACCAGGTATCGGCCACTACGGCCACCGCCGTATCGCCGACCTGCACGACCTTCTTCACGCCGGGCATCTTCATCGCGCCGGCCGCATCGAAGCTTTTCACCTTGCCGCCGAAGACCGGGCAATCCTTGATCGCGGCATTCAGCAGGCCGGGCAGTTGCAGATCGACGCCGTAGACCTGTTTGCCGGTCAGCTTCTCGGCGGTATCCAGCCGCTTCACGGATTTGCCTGCGACCTTCCAGTCCTTCGGATCCTTCAGCGGGATGTCGGTCGGCGGCGTCAGCTTCGCCGCTGCAGTGGCGACCTTGCCGTAAGAGATCGTGCGACCGGTCGGCTTATGCGTGATCACGCTGTTGGCGGCAGAGCATTCCGCCGCTGGCACTTTCCATTGCTCGGCCGCCGCCTGCACCAGCAGGATGCGCGCCGCCGCGCCGCCCTTGCGCACATAATCATGCGACTCGCGGATGCCGCGGCTGCCGCCGGTCGACATATTGCCCCAGGCCCGGTTGCGCGCCAGATTCTGGCCCGGCGTGGGATATTCGGTGGTCACCTTCGACCAGTTGCATTCCAGTTCTTCAGCCACCAGCTGCGCCAGACCGGTGAGCGAGCCCTGCCCCATTTCGGAACGGGCGATGCGGATCACCACGGTGTCGTCGGGCTTGATCATCACCCAGGCATTCACCTCGGGATTCGTTGCCGGCGCGGCGGCTTTCTGTTGCGCCAGTGCGGGAATATGGAAGCCGACGGTCAGCCCGCCGGCCGCAGCGGCCGAGGTGGTGATGAAGGCGCGGCGCGAGAGTTTCTGCATGATGGTCATGGCTGTTCCCTCCCTCGCTTAAGTGCGCGTACGGCCGGCCGGCGCGGCGCCGGCGGCCTGGTGAATCGCGCTGCGCACGCGGTTATAGGTGCCGCAGCGGCAGATATTGGTGATCTCGGCATCGATATCGGCATCGGTCGGCTTCGGCGTCTTTTTCAGCATCGCCGCCACCGCCATGATCATGCCGACCTGGCAGTAACCGCATTGCGGCACATCCTGGTCGAGCCAGGCCTTCTGCACCGGATGCGTGCCGTTCGGCGACAGGCCCTCAATGGTGACAATCTTCTGCTTTTCATCAAAGGCCGAGACCGGCATGGCGCAGGAGCGCACCGCCTCGCCATCGACATGCACCGTGCAGGCGCCGCATTGCGCGACGCCGCAGCCGTATTTCGTGCCGGTCAGCTTGAGCTGCTCGCGCAACACCCAAAGCAGCGGCGTATCCTCCTCGGCCTGAAAGTCACGCACGCGTCCGTTGACGTTAAGCTTGGGCATTGTCGTCCTCCTGGTCCGCCCCCGCATGGGGAGGCGTCTGCTGCGGGCAAGTTTTTGGTTTTTGATTGGTCAGGGCGCGGACATTACAGCGCAGATTCGACCGGCTGCCGACGCACATATTTGTGATTTGGCAATAGTATCCGGCAGGTGCCTTGCAGTCGGGGCGATTTCAGTCGGTTTTCCGGATCGCCACCAGGCAGAGTAGCGTGAACAGCATCTGTGCCGCCGCCTGTGCCGTCACCGTGCTGGCATCGTATTGCGGCGCCACTTCCACCACATCGCCGCCGACGATATCGAGTCCCGCAAGCCCGCGCAGGATCGCCTGCGCCTCGCGCGGCGTCAGGCCGCCGACTTCCGGCGTGCCGGTGCCCGGCGCGAAAGCCGGATCGAGGCCATCGACATCGAAGGTGACATAGACCGGACCATCACCCACGACGCGGCGCGCCTGCTCGATCACGGCAGGAATACCCAGCCCGTCGATCTCTTCGGCATGGATCACGGTCATGCCGCTGTCGAGCGAGAATTCCCACAGATATTCGGCAGCACCACGAATGCCGATCTGGATGCAGCGTTCCGGGTCCAGCACGCCGTCCAGCACCGCCTGGCGGAACGGGCCGCCGTGATGGAACTTGGTGCCTTCATATTCGCCGCTGGTGTCGCAATGCGCGTCGATATGCACCATGCCGAGCGGGCGACCCGCGCCGAGCGCCCGCATGATCGGCAGCGTGACGGAGTGATCGCCGCCGACCGAGAGCGGAATCACGCCGGCCGCATGGATGCGCTTGTAGAAGACTTCGATATCGGCATGGCAGGCGGCAAGATCGAAACGGCTGTGCATCGGCACGTCGCCGATATCGGCCACGCTGATCTCGCCCAGCGGTGCGCGTTTCAGCACATGTTCATACGGCCCGATGCGTTCGACGCCGCGCACCGCGCGCGGACCGAGCCGCGCGCCGGCACGGTTGGTGACGCCGAGATCCATCGGCACGCCGACCAGCGCGCAGTCGAGGCCCGCGAAATCGGCATCGGTCTTGACCGGACGATATGGCGCACCGACAAAGGTGGCGACATCGGCGAACGGCCATTTGCGCTGTTCGGGATCGACGAAAACCTGCGCTGCCACTTTGGCGAAATGCGGATCGAAAATATCGCCGCCTTTCGCCGCCGCATATTTCTGCCGCAGGGCATCCAGCTTCGTCTTATCCATGCCGCTGTTCCTCTACCGTCCCGCCACATTGCGGACTGTCATAATAGTAAATCTGCGCCGGGAAGCCGCAGGGAGACAAGCATGCATCGATGCCTGCCTGCGGATTTCCTGGAAATCCCGCATTGCGACTCCACGACCGCAGTATCAATGTCATAATTCCTGTATACTGAGCCGTGGCTACCGCATCCGATCCGATGCAGCCGGCCCGACCACCCCACCTTTTCGATTGCGATTCCCGTGTCCAGTATTCCTGCTATGGCCCAGCCTTCCCGCCGCCTGACCATCCGCGCCCTGCTGCTGGGCGAAAGACTGGATGTCAGCGGACTGGAGCGCTCCGATGCCATTTCCACCACACCCTTTGCCTTCCGTGTCGGCGAGCATGGCCTGGTCGCCCTGTTCCGCTATGGCGCGGCAGTCCTCGCCGGCCTGTCACCGGTGGAGGAAGACGACCTGCTGCGCAAGATCAGCGCGCGGGTCAGCGGTCCCTACAAGCCGATGGAAGATGAAATCGTCACCGTGCTGCTGGATAGCAGTGGCGACGACCAGATTCCGCCCGGCGGTCCGCTGCAGCTCAAGGAACTGACGCCCGAACGTTTCCTGATCATCGCCGATGCGCTGGCCAAGAGCGTGGCACTTGCCCATAACGAACGCCAGGTCGGCGCGGTCTTCGATATCATCGATCCGCTGGCCAGCTCGATGGCGGCGAGCGGCAAAGTGCCCGGCAACCGCAAGCAACTGCTGAAACTGGTCGGCGAAGCGCTGCTGGTGGAGCATCGCATGTCGGGCCGCGTCGCCGTCGAAGACAAACCCGACGTATTGTGGGATCGCCCGGAACTCGAGCGCCTGTTCGGCCGCCTGCAGGATGAATACGAACTGACCGAGCGCGCCAATGCGCTGTCCGACAAGCTGTCGGTGATCCAGACCACGACGCGGGCACTGACCGACCTGATCGACGCCCAGCGCAGCCTGCGACTGGAAGCCATCATCGTTCTGCTGATCGTCTTTGAAATCGTCTTGACGTTTATTGAATGGGCCCTCAAGTAGGGACCATGACCGGCACCCCCACCTTCGCCCTGCCCGGCGGCTTCCTCGGCATCACGCGGCGTGACGCCGATCCGGCCGTCGCCATCGCAGGCATCCCGCTCGACATCGCCACCACCAACCGGCCGGGCGCCCGCTTCGGCCCGGAGGCCATCCGTCGCGCCAGCAAGATGCTAGTCGACGGCGATCACCCGCTGACCCGCCGCGCCGTGAGCGCCGCGGTGTCGGATGTCGGCGACTTCGAGATCGCGCTGGGCGACATTGCGGCCAGCATGGCGCTGATCGAGCAGCAGGCGGCGCAATTCCGCCACCTGATCACGCTGGGCGGCGACCATTCCATCGCCCTGCCGCTGCTGCGCGCCCTGGCCAAACGGCACGGCCCGGTCGGGCTGGTGCATTTCGACGCCCATGTCGACACCTGGCCCGACAGTTTCGGCCAGCCCTACGGCCACGGCTCCTGCTTCTACCACGCGATCAAAGAAGGCATCGTTGATCCCAAGCGCATGATCCAGATCGGCATCCGCTCGCCGGTGCAGTCCGAGGTGATGGACTGGACGCTGGCCCATGGCGTCACCGTGCTGAGCGCGCAGGATGTCCACCAGCAGGGCGTGGCGGTTGTGGCCGAGCGTATCCGCGCCGTGGTCGGCACGCAGCCGGCCTATCTTACTTTCGACATCGACGCGCTCGATCCGGCCTTTGCGCCCGGCACCGGCACACCGGAGATCGGCGGGCTGGCGACATGGCAGGCGCAGGCGCTGCTGCGCAGCTTCGGCGGCCTGAATTTCGCCGGCATGGATATGGTGGAAGTGGCGCCGGCCTATGATCAGTCGGAGATCACTGCGCTGGCCGCCGCCACGCTGGTCTACGAATATCTGGCGCTGCTGCCGGCAGAAATGTGAAATTTTCGGCTGCGGCCAAATTATCACTTGCACGGCGACGCATTTGCTTTAAATGCACGTCTCAAGACGCAGGTCGCACGTGCCCTCGGCCGTCATGGTCAAGCAACGACGCACGCGTCCTTTTCGGAGAGCCAGCCTTGTGGGCTGGTGCCTTGAAGGAGCTGACGATGTTGTTCAGGCACATTTGGAGCTTAGGTTAGCTCCCCGCGCGCCGATCCCGGGCGATGATCCGCTGCTGCTGAATTTGCAGTTGCGGTGAGCCGGATCGGCAGCATTTCCACCCAAATTCGCTGTTTATCGCCTGCTTGCAGGCGATGATTTGACGTCTTGGAGGATCTGCGGATGACCGCGTCCCGCCTGCGTGTTGCCGTTTCCCCGCTGCGTCGCGATGTCTCGCGACGACGTTCCGCCGATGCCCTGCCCATGGTTGATGCCGTGGTCGCAAACCTGCGCCCGGAAGAGCCGTTGCACTGCCTGCGCCCGGCCGCGATCACCGCGGCGGCCCGCTCCTTCGTAACTGCCTTCGAGGGCCGCACGCTGTACGCCGTGAAGTGCAACCCGGACCCGCGTGTGCTGGCAGCACTGTGGCGTGGCGGCGTGCGCGCCTTCGACTGCGCCTCGCCGGCCGAGATCGCGCTGGTGCGCCAGGTGCTGCCCGACGCCACCATCCATTACATGCATCCGGTCAAGGCGCGCTCGGCGATCCGTGCGGCCTGGCACCAGCATGGTGTGCGCGACTTCGCCATCGACAGCGCAGCCGAACTCGACAAGATTCTGGCCGAGGTCGGTGAAACTGCTGAGCTGGGCCTGATCGTGCGCCTCGCACTGCCCAAGGGCGGCGCGGCGCTCGACCTGTCGGGCAAATTCGGCATCGCGCCGGAAGACGCACCGGCGCTGCTGCGCCGTGCGCGTGGCGTGGCCGCACGGCTGGGTGTCTCTTTCCATGTCGGGTCGCAATGCGCCGATCCGGCGCGCTGGTCGGCCGCCATTGCGCTGGCCGGCGATGTGGCGGTTGCGGCCGGCGTGAAGCTGGACGTGCTGGATGTCGGCGGTGGCTTCCCGGTGGCTTACACCCGGGATGCCGACCTGCCGCAGCTCGGCGCCTTCATGGCCGAGATCGATGCCGGCGCGGCTGCGCTGACCCAGCGTCTGGGCGATCTGGCGCCGGCCGAAATCTGGGCCGAGCCGGGCCGTGCGCTGGTCGCGCAGGGCGCCTCCGTCGTGGTGCAGGTGCAGGCCCGCAAGGGCGATGCGCTCTACATCAACGACGGCGTTTACGGCAGCCTGGCCGATGCCGGCGCGCTGAGCTGGCAGTTCCCGCTGCGCCCGGTGCGCCGGACGGATGCGGAAATGCGCCGCTTCACCCTGTTCGGCCCGACCTGCGACAGCCTGGACCGCATGGATGGCGGTTTCTGGCTGCCAGAGGATATTGCCGAGGGCGACTGGATCGAAATCGGCCAGCTGGGCGCCTATGGGGCAACCCTGCGCACGGCTTTTAACGGATTCGACCGTGGACAACTGGTCGAAGTGGCCGACGGCCCGTTGCTGAAAACCCCGGGTTACGCTATCGCCTAGCCCCGGATTGTCATTTTTCCCGGATACAAGGGGGCTAACAACGTCCCCGCGCCTGCCAGACTATGAGGAGTGAAGTGATGAAGCATGTCTCGTTCGCCGGCCGCCTGGTGATGGTCGGCTTTGGCAGCATCGGCCAGGGCGTTCTGCCGCTGATCCTGCGCCATATCGACATGCCGTCGGACAAGATCACCATCGTGACGGCGGAAGAGCGCGGCCATGACGTGGCCAACGAATACAAGATCAAGTTCGAGAAGATTGCGCTGACCCGCGACAATTATCGCCAGGTGCTGCAGCCGATGCTGTCGAAGGGCGACTACCTGCTGAACCTGTCGGTCGATGTGTCCTCCGTGGCCCTGATCGAACTGGCGCAGGAACTGGGCGCCATGTATCTCGACACCTGCATCGAGCCCTGGGCCGGCGGCTATACCGATCCGGACAAGACGCCGTCGCAGCGCTCGAACTACGCGCTGCGCGATTCTGCCCGCACGCTGATCGACAAATACCAGGGTGGCCCCACCGCCGTGCTGACCCATGGCGCCAATCCGGGCCTGGTGTCGCATTTCGTCAAGGAAGCGATGCTCAATATTGCCAAGGACACCGGCATCAGCACCGCCGTGCCGAAGGACCGTGCCGGCTGGAGCGCGCTGGCGCAGCAGCTTGGCGTCAAGGTGATCCATATCGCCGAGCGCGACACCCAGGTGTCGAACCTGCCCAAGGCGCGCGACGAATTCGTCAACACCTGGTCGATCGACGGCTTTGTCGGCGAAGGCTGCCAGCCGGCCGAACTCGGCTGGGGCAGCCATGAGAAGCAGCTGCCGGAAGACGGCCGCCGCCACGATTTCGGCTGCGACGCGGCAATCTACCTGCTGCGCCCGGGCGCCAGCACGCGCGTGCGCACCTGGACCCCGCTGGAAGGGCCTTTTCATGGCTTCCTGATCACCCATAACGAGGCGATCTCGATCGCCGACTATTATAGCGTGACGCAGGGCGACAAGGTCACTTACCGCCCTACCGTGCATTACGCCTATCACCCCTGCGACGACGCCGTACTGTCGGTGCATGAAGTTGCCGGCAAGAATTGGGAGATGCAGTCACGCAAGCGCCTGATGATGGACGAGATCACCAGCGGCATGGATGAACTCGGCGTGCTGCTGATGGGCCATAAGAAGGGCGCCTACTGGTATGGCTCGCGCCTGACCATCGAGCAGGCCCGCAAACTCTGCCCGCATAATAACGCCACCTCGCTGCAGGTGACGGTGGCGGTGCTGGCCGGCCTGGTCTGGGCGATGGAGAATCCGAACCGCGGCCTGGTCGAGGCCGACGAACTGGATCATGCCCGCATCATGGAAGTCAGCCTGCCCTATCTGGGCGAGATGGCCGGCGAATACAGTGACTGGACGCCGCTGCAGGATCGCGAAACCCTGTTCCCGGAAGATATCGACCGCGACGATCCGTGGCAGTTTAAGAATTTCCGGGTCGTCTGAGCAAGCGCGTCTGATTAGCCCTTGAGAATCGCCGGCCCTTTGCGGTCGGCGATTTCCAGTACCAGCTTGCGCCGCACGGCGCCGGCGAAGCTTTCATAATCGCGGGCCGGCACCATGAAGGCGCCCGGCCCGCCGATGATGAACTTCTCGTAATACTCGTCGATATCCAGTTCCATATGCAGGATCGGCAGGCCGTTGATCACGATGCCGGCCTCGATGGCGGCCTTGCGCGCTTCGGCCGGCGGCGGCCCGGTATTGTTGCGGCCGTCGCCCGAGATATCCATCACGCGCCGTGGTGCCTGCACCGGCAGATCCGTCAGCAACCGGTGACCGAATTCGATGGCGCCGCTGGGCGAGGTGCCGCCGCCGAAGATCGTGCGCTCGGCATTTTCCATCTGCGTGGCGAAGCGCATGATATCTGCCTCACTGGCCAGCACGGTCCAGGGCAGGATCAGGTTCTGCAGCCGATAGCCCGACCACTGATAATAGGCGACCGCGATGGCGCCATGGATGCCGGAGCGGATCGCCTGCTTCACTTCCTTACTGCGGAAGGCCTCGGCATAGCCGCGCTGCTGCAATGTGTAATGCTGGGCATGCACGCTGCCGGAACAATCTGCCGCCAGGGCCAGAGCGAGATCGACAGGGCGGCGCTGCTGGCTCCAGGCGGGCGGCAGAAACGGCAGGGGAATGAGGGATGCGCCGGCGCCGATCAGCAGGGATCGGCGGTTTGGTGTGCGATTGGCTGCGTTTGCAATCTCGCCCCTCGGCATGGCGCCACGATAGCAAAAATTCCCCGCGCTGGGTCCAGCAGAACCGGCAGCGGCGCGCCGCATCCCCTAACCCACTGATCAGACTTGAAAAACCGACCGCTTTCCTGTGGATAAACCATTTGGTAACCTTACCGGCATGCAAAGCCTTGCCCCACAGCTTTCGGCCCGGGCCGCGACGATCTCGATGACGCCGCTTGCGGCGCAATCGCGCTCCGAGCTGGTCGGCCAGATCAATGGCGTGGCCGGCGTGGAAGTCATGTTGCAGGAACTGCTGCGCATCCGCGCCGAACTGGGCGGCCCGGAAAAGGCCAAGGCCGAGCGCGAGGCGGTGGTGCGGGAATTCCACGGCGCGCCGATCACCTATAACGGCTATGGCGTCGCCCGGACACCACCCGCGATGTCGGTTTACATCATCGCCTGACATTTCAGCACAGGTTGCGCTTGTACCCCCGCAGGAAAGCCGGTATTCGGCGGACGGTTCTGTCATTCGTCCGCGTCGCGGCATAGCCGGTATTTGCATTGCCTGATATCAGCTTCGTCATCCCGGTCTACAACAAGGCCGACATCCTGCCGCACCTGATCCGTGCGCTGGCCAGGCAGGTGCCGCAACCGGATGCCGAATATATCTTTGTCGATGATGCATCCTCGGATGCTTCCGTGGCTGTGCTTGAACGGGAGGCCTCCGCCCTGCCCGCCGCCACCATCCTGCGCAACGCCACCAATGCAGGCCCCAGCGTCCGGTTGAACCAGGGCGCAGCCCAGGCGCGCGGCCGGCTGCTCTGCCTGATCGACGCCGATGAACTGATCGCGCCCGATGCCGTCGCCTTGATGCGTCAGGCCATGCAGCAGCACACTGCGGATATGGTGCATGGCAAGGTGATCCGCAGCGAGCAGCCAGCGGAGACTGTGACACCCGCTCCGCTCGGCACGATGCCGGATTGCGTCGTCAGCGACAGGCCGCTGCAGATGGTCCTGACCGGTCGCGGTTTCGTCCGCATGGCCTGGCTGGTGGAAACTGCACTCTTCCGCGCCGCCGGCGGTTGCGACGAGCGGCTGTTCATCCAGGATGAATCGCTGCCACTGCGCCTGGCTGCCCGGGCGCGCCGTATGGTCGACTTCCGTGGCGGGGTCTGCTATGCGCCGCATGTGGGCTCGCACCTGTCCGCCGATAAGCGCCAGCAGCATCACGACCGCTTCTTCGCGTATTACAACCTGCTGCGCGATCTGCCGGCGCTGCCGGCCGCTGATCGCCGCAGGATCGCGGCAACCTGTGCCTCGATTGCCTGGAAAGCCGCGCAGCGCAGTAGCCTGCCCCTTGCACGGATCACCGGCCTTGTCGCATACCTGCGCGGCAAGGCCGGCCTCTCCGTGTCGGCGGATTTCCTCGACCGGGCCGCAGCCGCGTTTCGCAGCCTGCCCGGCATTCGCCACACTCCTGTTTCCGCGTCCAGATCGACTGCATCATGATCAGAACCGATTTTGCATCCCTGGAACTGTCTGCGACTTCGGGCTGGACCGAGATACTGCGGCAGATCAACCTGGTGCTGTTCGCCCTGCTGCCAATGCTGCTGCTCTTCTCGCGCGGCGGCGCGGATGCCGCCGCCACGATCATCGGTCTCAGCTTTCTGGCCGTGGTGATCGCGCGCCGTCAATGGAGTCTCGCCGCGCATCCCCTGCTGGCGTCGTTGCTGGTGATCTGGCTGCTGCTCAACCTGCTGGTGTCGCCGCTGGCCATCGAACCTGCCGACTCCTTCTCGCGCAGTGTCGTCTGGCTGCGGTTTGCATTGTTATTCGCAGCCACCACCTGCTGGCTGATCCAATCGCGCCGCGACCTGAAACTGGTCGTGGCCATCTGGGGCGGAGCACTTGCTGTCTCGATCATCGACGGGCTGGTGCAGGTGATCACCGGCACCTCGCTGAGCGGCAATCCCCTGTATAACACGACGCGGCTCACCGGGCCGCTGGACCGACCCAATATCGGCATGTACGTCGCCCGGGTCGGGTTCCCCCTGCTGGCCGCAACCCCGCTACTGCTCGATCCGCGTAGGCACAGCCTGCGTATCGCCGCGGTTGCAATTGCTGCCGCCATCGGCTTCATCTTTATTCTGCTGACCGGCGAACGCTCGGCGGCGCTACTGAGCGTGGCGGCACTCGGCATCGGCGGCCTGGGCGCAATCCTCATCTTCCCACGCTATCGGCTGCAGGTACTGATAACGCTGTTCCTGGCTGTTACCGCCGGCGGCATTATCGCAGCGATGAGCGAACGTATCTGGTACCGCGTCGTGCAGTTTAGTGCTGTGCTGAAGCACTTCTCCGACTCGCATTACGCTGAACTGTTTGGCATCGGCCTGGATATCTGGCGCAGTTATCCTGTTTTTGGCGCCGGCATGAAGAATTTCCAGGCCTCCTGCTGGGCGATCTCGGCGCCGGTGGTTACCGACGGCTGCCCCGCACATCCGCATAACGTATATATCGAATGGATGGCCGAAACCGGTACCGTCGGCCTGATCGCGTATCTGGTATTCGTGGCGTTGGTGCTGGCGACGGCCCGGCCGCTGCTGCGCGGTGGCCCGGTCGCGCGCGTCACCGGGCTGCTGATTGCTGGCTGCTTCGTTATATTGCTGTTCCCTCTGGTCCCCACCCAGAGCCAGTTCAGTAACTGGCCGGCGCTGGTCTTCTGGACCAGTCTGGCCCTGACCATGGCGGTCGTGCGGCTGGCGCTCAAGGAACGCAGCTAAGCGCTCATGGCGATCCTCGTCATCAAGCATTCCGCACTTGGCGACATGATCCTCGCCCTGCCGCTGCTGCGTGCGATCCGGCAGCATCATGCCGGCGAACGGATCGTGCTGCTGACCACCGCGCCCTACGTCGATCTGCTGCAGCGCTCCGGCCTGGCCGATGAGATCTGGACCGATCCACGCGCGAAAGTCTGGCAGCCGCTCAAGCTGCTGGCCCTGCTGCGCCGCATCCGCAAAGCCGGCTTCAGCCGCATCTACGACCTGCAGGGCAGTCAGCGCACCAAAAGCTATTACCGCCTGCTGGGATCGCCGGCGGATATCTGGGTCGGCAACGCGCCGGGTTGCCGCTACCACATCCCAGATCCCACCGCGCCAATGCACATCACCGAACTGCGCCGGCGCCAGCTCGCACTGGTCGGCATTCCCGATCCCGGCCTGCCCGACCTCGACTTCCTGACCGCCGACATTGCGCGCTTCAGCCTGCCGGCCCGCATCGCGCTGCTGGTGCCGGGCGGCGCGCCGCACCGGCCGGCCAAGCGCTGGCCGGCGGAACGCTTCGCTGCATTGGCCGGTCATCTGGTGTCGCAGGGCATCACGCCGGTGCTGATCGGCCGCGCCGCTGAACAGGCCGAGATCGCCGCCATCCAAGCGAATTGCCCGGAAGCGATCAGCCTGTGCGATCAAACCTCGATTGCCGACCTGGCGGCGCTCGGCCGCCGCGCCGCACTTTGCGTGGGCAACGATACCGGCCCGATGCATATCATCGCCGCAGCAGGTTGCCCGTCCCTGGTGCTCTACTCGGCTGAATCGGATCCGCGCAAGATCTCGCCGCGCGGCGACTGGGTGCGGCTGCTGCAGCGACCGAGTCTGCAGGATGTCAGCCTGGAAGATGTGATCGCGGCGCTGCCGCCTATCAGGCCGGCCTGATCAGATCCACTTGAGCGGCCAGCGCGGACCGGGCCGCAGCCGGCTCCACAGCAACACCGCCACCAGCATGATCAGTAGCGCCGGCAGCAGCGGGTAGGCGATAAACAGCCAGTCACTTTTCAGATTGAGCACGATCAGCGGATTGGCGCCGGCCGGCGGATGCATGATGTTGAGCAGCTTCATGACAATGGCGATCAGCGCCACGCCGGCGCCCATGGTCCAGACATTGCTGCCGAACAGCTTGAGCAGCGCGATGCCGATGGCCGCGCCGAGCAGATGCGATACCAGCACTGCCACCGGCCGCGAGCCTTCATGCGTGGGGAAGCAGAATAACAGGATCGCCGTGCTGCCCAGCGAGGTGAGCGCCAGGCCATGCTCGGCATCGATCAGCCACAGCACCAGCGCAAGGCATGGCACGATGCCTGCGGCGATCCAGAGCAGCTCCAGCACTCCGGCACGGTTGAAGCTGCTCATCTTCCCTCCTGCTTTTCGGAGTCGCTGAACAGCGGCAGCCTGTCGCGCTGCGCGCCGGACGGCAGCGCGACACGGGTATTCCCGATCCAGGCGGCGATGTCGCGCCAGACCACCTCGGCCTGCAGATCGCGCAGCAGCATGTGCCAGCCCTGCGGATAGACCGCGACGCGCATGTCAACGCCCGGCGTCGCCTTCAGTGTTTCGACGAAACGCTCGACCGGCTGTTTCGGAATCACCTCGTCCTTAACGCCGTAGAGCAGCAGCAGCGGCATGCCGGCCGGCCGCGCCAACGCCGCCTCGTCCATCAGATTGACCAGGCCATGGATGGCATCGACGCGCGTCGCCTTGATGAACAGCGGATCGCGCGACAGCCGGCGCAGCATCTCGATATTATCGGAGGCCTGAATCTTCAGCCCGCTGCCGGTGAAGGTTTTCCAGGGGATGGTGTAGCTGGTGACAAAGAGTGCCGTGCGATAGAGCAGCGGCATGCTGCTGCGCCCCCACACCGCCGGCGCCACCAGCACCGTGCCGGCTGGCCGCAGGCCGGGATGGCGCATCAGGCTGTGCAGCACCACCGCGCCGCCCATGCTTTCGCCCAGCCAGTAGACCGGCACGCCGGGATGCTGCCGGTTCAACAGGTGATGCAACTCAGCCAGATCGTCGGCCATGCGGTTTTCGCCCGCCCAATAGCCGGTATACGGCGCGCGGCCGAAGCCGCGCTGGTCCGGCGCATAGGTGGCAATGCCCTGCCCCGCCCACCAGTCTGCTGCTTCGGTGAAGGCGTTGCTGTAATCGTTGAAGCCATGCATGGCCAGGACGATTGCCTTCGGTTGCTGCCCATTCAATTGTTGACCGGGCATCCAGCGGCGCAGCGGCAGCACCCGACCATCGCCGGCCTGCCAGGTGCTTTCATTTTGCGCCAGGGTCGGCGCGGAAATCTGCTCGCCGGTTGGCTGCAGGCGTGGCGCACAGGCGGCCAGGCCGGCCAGCAGCACCAGTGCGGCCAGCCGGAGCCGGCGCATCAGGTGGCGTCCGCCAGCATCTGCACGCGACTGGCCGGAAAGATCAGCGTTGCGGTGGTGCCTGCGCTCTTGCGACTGGAGAGATGGATCTGGCCGTCATGCAACTCAATCAGACGGCGGGTGATCGGCAGGCCGAGACCGCTGCCACCGGCCTCGCGGGCGCGCTGGGAATCGCCCTGCGAAAACGGTTCGAACACGCGCTTGAGCTGATGGTCGGTCATGCCGACGCCGGAATCGCGCACGCGGATCGCCAGGCCACCATCGGTCAGGACCGCCGCAGCAACTTCGACACTGCCGCCTTCGGGGGTGAATTTGATCGCGTTGCTGAGCAGGTTGAGCAGCATCTGACGCAGCAGCCGCGGATCGGCCTGCAGCTTCGGCAGAACCGCCGGCAAAGCCCGCGTCAGCCTGACGCCCTTGCCATCGGCAGTGACGGTGACGAGGTCGAAGGCCTCCTCGACGGATTGGCGCAGGTCGAGTTCGCTTTCGCTCAGGTCCAGCTTGCCGGCCTCGACGCGCGACATGTCGAGCACGTCATTGATCAACGACAGCAGATGCTGGCCGCTTTTGACGATGCCGTCGACATAATCGGCATAGCGCGGATTGCCGACCGGGCCGAACAAGCCCTGCCGCATGATGTCGGCAAAGCCAAGCACGGCATTCAGCGGCGTGCGCAGTTCGTGACTCATGGCGGCCAGGAAGTTGGATTTCGCCCGGCTGGCTGCTTCTGCCTCGCGCCGTGCCTGCTCGAGATCGGCGGTCATCGCCTGCATCTCGGCATGGGCATTTTCAGTGGCACGCAACTGCCGCATCAGCGCAATCGCGAATCCGATCACCAGCAGCCAGGTGACGACCGCTGCCACGATCAGCACGGAGTTCAGACTGCTGAGTCTCTCGCGCGACTGTTCCAGCCGTTTGACGCCGACCGTATTCACACCAACCGCGAAAGTGCTGAAATCGGCATCCAGCCCACGCGACTGCTCGACGATGGCAAAACCCGCGGCGCGGTCGCCAGCAAGGTAGGCCGTGAGCAGAGTGTCCCAGCTGCGGATGACCGGCTCGATCCGCTGCAACAGGGCATGGAGTTCAGAGTCGCTGCGATAGATGCCGGCGGTATGACCGTCGCGCATCAGGTGAAGGCGGCTAAACAGGATGTCATAACGACGCTGCACATCCTGCGCACTGACGCCCGGCGCCTCGGCCATGCGCTCGAGCAGCGTGACTCGGAAGACCTGATGCTCGTTGCGGAACTGCACCCCGTCCCAGACCACGTTCTGGAATGAGAAGCTGCTGTTCTCGCGCTGCTGGATATAGAAATAGCTGGTCAGCACCACGGACAGCGCCACCACGGTCCCGACCAGCACCAGCACGAAACGCCGGCCGGCTCCGGCCAGCGCCTCTGGATGGGTGGAGAGTTCCCGTGGTGTGAAGCGGCGCGGCATCAGCGAACGTCTATATGCCGGAGCTGCCAGACCGACCGGATATAGGTCATGTCGTTCTGCAGGGCTTTTTCGCTATCGAACGGGTAGATGATGAATAGCGGCCCCTTGTCGCGCAGCGTCATGGTCTCGCCATTCAGCTTCATTGCCAGGATCACATTGTAACGCGCGGCATCCGAGACCGGCAGCGTGGCGGAATACTCATTATGAGCTGTTGCCAGCAGGTTGCTGCCACGCGCCTCCACCAGGCCGAGCACCGCGCGGAGCAGCACGCCTTCGAACCGCATGGTGCCGCTGTGCCATGGCGTGGCGGTGTTCACTTCGGTGAGGCCGAGTTGCTCCAGCATGGCGCGGTCGAGCCGTGCCTCCAGCCGGCCGGAAGCGTCCTGCGCATTGCCGCGGCCGATCTCGCCGCCCACGGTGAGCAGAACCTCGCCGCGTGGCGCAGGCAGCGGCTCGGCGGCATGGCCGCTTTGTATGGAACACATCAGAATTGCGACGATCAGCAGCGCCAGCCATGGCCGCGCCCGCCCCATCCTTAACCAGCCCTGCAACACCGCACCTCTATCTGCCCCAGCGTGATGCTGACCATGTCTCCTGTCCGCCCGGAGTGGCATTCCCGACCGCAAAAATCAATGGGCATCCGTCACCCGCCCCCACTGTGCCGCTATAATGTGCGGGTCTGGCCGCCATCGACATCGATCACCGCACCCTGAAGGTAGGCCGCCTGCGGTGAGGCGAGGAAAGCCACCGCCCGGGCAATCTCTGCGGGTTCGCCGAACCGGGCGATTCCCATGCTGCGCGGCAGCTTCACGGCGGCGTCGGCTTCGGAAATGCCCTGCTCCTTGGCGAAGTTACGGATGCGCAGCTGCAGTCGCTCGGTGGCGATGGCGCCGGGATTGATCGCATTGACGCGCACCCCATCGCTGACACCGCGATCCGCCAGCACCTTGGTGAGATTCATCGCCGCCGCATTGACCGAACCGCCGATGGCGAATTCCGCCATGCCAGTGCGGCCGCCGATGCCGATGATGCTGACGATACTGCCCTGCCGCGCCGCCAGATGCGGCCAGGCCGCGCGGCTCAACCGCATGGCGCCGAAGAATTTCAGCGCATAGCCATCGGCCCAGTCCTCGTCGGTCAGGGTGAGGAAGTCGCCGCGCTTGGTGGCGCCGGCATTGTTCACCACCAGGTCGATGCCGCCGAACTTTTGCACGGTCGCGGCCACCACCTGGGCCGGCACGGCTGCATCGCGCAGGTCGACCGCCTGGACCAGGCTCTCGGTCTGCAGACCGCTGGCAAGCTCGCTTAAAAGCTCGGCCGAACGGGCGGCCAGCACCAGTTTCATACCTTCCGCAGCGAGAGTCTCGGCAATCGCGCGGCCGATGCCCTTGCTGGCGCCGGTGACGATGGCGACCTTGCCCTTGAGCTGCAAATCCATGTGTTCCTCCAGATGACGCCTGCTACACTTCACCCAACAAGATACGGGAGGCAGCATGTTTCGCAACGACCTGTTCAAGGGCAAACGCATTCTCATCACCGGCGGCGGCACCGGCCTGGGCAAGGCCATGGCGCGCCGCCTGATGGAGCTGGGCGCCGAGCTGCATATCTGCGGCCGGCGCGAAGGCGTGCTGCAGGACACCGCCAAGGAACTGGCCGCCGAAACCGGCGGTGCGATTTTTGCCCATGCCTGCGATATCCGCGTGGCCCAGGCGGTGGACGAGATGGTGGAGGCCATCTGGCAGCAGCACGGCCCGCTGGACGGCCTGGTGAACAATGCCGCCGGCAATTTCATCTCGCGCAGCGAAGACCTGAGCCCGCGCGGCTTCGATGCCATCGCCAATATCGTGCTGCATGGCAGCTTCTATGTGACGCAGGCGGTCGGCAAACGCTGGATCGCGGTCAAGCGCGGCGGCAGCATCGTGTCGATCGTCACCACCTGGGTGTGGACCGGCTCGGCCTTTGTGGTGCCATCCGCCATGTCGAAAGCTGGTATCGCCGCGATGACGCAGTCGCTGGCGGTGGAATGGGGACCGAAAGGGATTCGCTTGAATGCCATCGCGCCGGGCCCCTTCCCCACCGAAGGCATGACCAAGCGGCTGGCGCCGACCGAAGCACTGGAGAAGCGCATGATCGGCGCGATCCCGATGCGCCGTGTCGGCGATCTGCCCGAACTCGCCAACCTTGCCGCCTTCCTGCTGGCGGATGAGGTCGGCTATGTCACCGGCGAGGTGATCGCCATCGATGGCGGCCAGTGGCTCAACACCGCCGGCGGCTTCGGCGCGCTTACCGACCTCAGCGACGACGAATGGCAGGAGATCCGCGCCAACATCGCCGCCACCAACGCGAAGGATAAAGCGCAACGAACCGTATAGCGATAAGCCACAATGATATGCCCTCATGCATTAGTTGCATGCGAAACTGTAAGCATTTCAATGAAATATACTTTGCCGAAGCCTTCGCAGTGACGTAGCGGCAGGGCAGAATGGCGCCGTTCGATTTTCGCCCATTCACGTAATGCAGAGGCAACGATGAACAGCGATCCGGCAACCCGCCCAACCCGCGTTGAGCATGACTCTCTTGGCGAGATGTCTATCCCGGCCGGCGCCTATTTCGGTATCCAGACGCAGCGCGCGATCGACAATTTCCATATCTCCGGGATCGGCATCAATCACTATCCGAACCTGATCCGCGCCTTCGGCATGGTGAAGAAGGCCTGCGCCGCGGCCAACAAGAAGCTCGGCTATCTGGAACCCGAGAAATACAAGGGTATCTCGAAAGCCTGCGACGAGCTGATCGAGGGCAAGCTGCATGAATGGTTCACCATCGACGTGTTTCAGGGCGGCGCCGGCACTTCGACCAACATGAATGTCAATGAGGTGGTGGCCAATCGCGGCCTGGAGCTGATGGGCTTCCACAAGGGCGAATACCAGCACCTGCACCCCAACGACGATGTCAACCTGTCGCAGTCGACCAACGACGTCTATCCCACCGCCGTGCGTCTCAGCGTGATCCTGAGCCATACCGAACTGATGAAGGCGCTGGATAGCCTGGCCTATGAATTCCGCCAGCGCGGCGTCGAATTCGCCGATGTCATCAAGCTGGGCCGCACCCAACTGCAGGATGCCGTGCCGATGACGCTGGGCCAGGAATTCGAGGCCTTTGCCATCAACATCAAGGAAGATGTCGCGCGCGGCGACGAACTCATCAAACTGTTCCGCGAGATCAACCTGGGCGGCACCGCGGTCGGCACCGGCATCAACACCGAGCCGGAATATTCCAACCTTGCCATCGAGGAACTCGGCCGCATCAGCGGCATCGAGATGGTGCGCGCCGCCAACCTGATCGAGGCGAGCTGGGATATGGGCGCCTTCGTGCTCTATTCCGGCATGCTGAAGCGCATTGCCGTGAAGCTCTCCAAGATCGCCAACGACCTGCGCCTGCTCTCCTCGGGCCCGCGCGGCGGCCTGAACGAGATCTCACTGCCGCCGATGCAGCCGGGCTCATCCATCATGCCGGGCAAGGTCAACCCGGTGATCCCCGAAGTGGTGAACCAGGTCTGCTTCCAGGTGATCGGCAAGGACATGGCCATCACCATGGCGGCCGAGGCGGGCCAGTTGCAACTCAACGTGATGGAGCCGCTGATCGTCTACAATACTCTCTCCAGCATGCAGCTTCTGGCGCGCGCGGCACGCACGCTCGCCGAGAAATGCGTGTCCGGCATCCAGGCCAATGTCGAACAGGCGAAGCGCCATGTCGAGGCGAGCGTCGGCATCGTCACGGCATTGAATCCCTATATCGGCTACGAGAAGTCGGCCTGGCTCGCCAAGGAGGCGCTGAAGACCGGGCGCACCGTGCGCGAACTCTGCATCGAGAAGGAATGGCTGACGGAAGCGCAGCTCGACGACATTCTCGATGTCGCCAAGCTGACCGCGCCGCGCCGCCGGGGTCGCAAGATCGTCGCGCCGTCGCAGTAAGAACCGCTAGAGCCCCTGGATCGGCGTGCTGCGCTGGCTGTTCCACAGGGTGGCGAGCCAGAAGGCGGCCAGTCCGAACAGGCTGGCCAGCAGCGCCATCCACAGCACGGTCGCATAGCCGCCGCTGAATTCCCACATCAGGGCGAAGACAACGGCTGCCGTCGTGCGCGGCAGCGCCACGGCCATGGTCAGCGCGCCGGTGGCGGCGCCATAGCCGTAGGAGCCCAGATATTCGACCACGCTGTTGGCGCGCACCAGCGTCAGCATGCCGGTCGAGACGCCGAAGAGCAGTCCGAACACCACCAGTGCCGGCAGCCCGAACGAGGTGCCCAGGATCAGCATCACCACGGTCAGCACCAGCAGCACGAAGGCGATGCGACCGAACCCGGCGGTGGAGATACGCGTCCCCACCATCAGCAGCGCGAACCGCGCCACCACCTGGCTCGGACCATGCAACGTCATGATGCCGACGATCAGGCTCATGGCATAACCTTCCTCCAGCAGCAATGGAATGGTGTGGAAGGTGATTCCGTTGCCGACGAACATGTTGATGCTGAAAGCCGCCACCAATGCCCAGAAGACGCGATCACGCATGATCCGACGCAACGGCAGGCGCTGCGCCGGCAGGCTGCTGCCCACGCCTTCCGGCTTGTGGCGGCTGCTGCGGATGCCGCGCAGAACATAGGCGCTGACCAGTCCCGGGATCATGAAATGGATCGCAGCCATCGTCATGATGGCGGGGCGCCAGCCCAGCGTTTCGCTCAGCAGCGTGATGAAAGGAATGGCGAAAGCGGAGGAAAGCCCGCTGAGCAGCGAGATCATGGTGATGCCGCGCCGGTGATCGGCCAGGTTCGACACCACGATATTATAGGCGCTCTCGCTCAGCGTGCAGGCATGCGCCAGGCCGAGCCCGGCCCAGACGAGGTAGAACACCGTCATCGACGAGGTGGTCGACCAGATCAGCAGCAGCAGCGCCGCCGCAGCCGCGCCCAGCACCATGAACCAGTAGCCGCCGTAGCGGTCGATCAGCGCACCGACCGGAATGGCCGCAACGCTGGCGACCATCAGGCTGATCATCAGGCCGGCATTGATGTCGACCTTCGACCAGCCAAGCTCCTGCTCCATCGGCAGCGCCACGACGGCGAGCGAGTAATACAGCGAGCCCCAGCCGACCATCTGGCCGATGGCCAACCCCCAGATCAGCAGATGCGGCCGAACCGGCGGCGGATCGCGCTGCAGACTGAGGCGCGGTGGGAAGGAAAACAGCGGCATGGCGAATGGATGAGGCGCAATAACGAATCAGCGGGGAACTGGTGCCGCAAGGTAGCATGAGTTTGTTGCGTCCGACGTGCGATATTCGCATGGCCGTGCAGTGCAACACGCATTGGTTTTGACTCGCCTTCATGCCGGGCATAGCCTTGCTGCAAGCCGCGCAAAAGCGGCAGAGGAGGAAACCATGCCCGCACTGCCTCGCCTGATGGCTGTCGCCGCCCTTCCCGCTGTCGCGCTGTTGCTGTCGGCCTGCGCCACCGCGCCCCGCGATCCTGCCGCCGCCTGCGCGGCCATGGCCGCGCCGCTCGACGCCGCGCTGATCGGACTGCCGACACGCGGCGCCACGATTGAATCGGCCACGCTGACCGCCGCCTCGCTAGCCGGCGAAGTTACCAATCCCCCCTTCCGTCCGACGCCACCGGAGATGATCGTGCCGGCGCTGCCCGAACATTGTCGTGTGATCGGCGCCATTGCCGCGGTCGATCCGCAGGCGCCACCGATCCGATTCCAGGTCAATCTGCCAAGCGACTGGAACGGCCGCTCGCTGCAATATGGCGGCGGCGGTTTCAACGGCACGCTGATCACCGGACTGGCCATGCCGCCAGCCTCGCGGCCTGACCGGCCGCATCCGCTCAGCAGAGGCTATGTCACCTACGGCACGGATTCCGGCCACCAGAATGCCCCCAATGTGCCGCTGCAGGCCTTTGCACTGAATGACGAAGCATTGGTCAACTTCTCGCATGCCTCCTACAAGAAGGTGCGCGACGTGGCCGTCGAACTGATGAAGCGGCGTTACGGCAAGGCGCCGGAGAAACTATACTTCTTCGGCAGTTCCGAAGGCGGTCGTGAAGGCCTGACCATGGCGCAGCGCTATCCGCGCGATTTCGACGGCATCTTCAGCCGCGTGCCGGTGATCAACTGGGTCGGACTCCAGGCGGCCGGCACCCGCATGGGTATCGCGCTCAGCCAAGGCTGGATCAGCCCCGACAAGGTGAAGCTGATCGCCGATGCCGCACTCAATGCCTGCGACACCCGCGATGGCCTGAAGGACGGCATCATCAGCGACCATGAAGGCTGCAAGCGCATCTTCGATGTCAGCTCTCTGCGTTGTCCGGGTCCGACCAATCCGATGTGCCTGACGGAGGCGGAAATCCGCGCCGTGCAGACGCTGCACAGCTCGGTGAATTTCAGCTTCGATCTGGCCAATGGCGTGCGCAGCTATCCGGGCTTTGGCATCGGCGGCGAAGCGGCCAGCGGCAGCGGTCCGGTCGGCGGCTGGGTGAGTTGGCAGACCGGAACGGCGCCACCCACCGTGCCGGCCACCAATGCCAGCAGCCGCGCCTGGCTCTATGGCAGCGGCGCGGTGCAGTATTTCCTCGCCCGCGATCCGAACTACGATCCACGCCAGTATACACCCGACAGTTTCCGCGAGCGGGCGCAGGCGATTTCCAGCCTGATGGACTCCACCAATCCCGATCTGAGCGTGTTTGCCGGCCGCGGCGGCAAGCTGGTGGTGGCCGAGCAGATGGCGGATTACGCACAAAGCCCCTATGCCGGTATCCAGTATTACCAGTCGGTCGTCAGCAAGATGGGCCAGCCGGCGGTGGATCGCTTTATGCGCATGTATGTGACGCCGGGTGCCGACCATGTCGGCGTCGGTGCGCCCTCGGCGGTCGACATGCTGGAAGTGGTGAGCAACTGGGTGGAGCGCGGCACCGCGCCGGGCGATCTGGTGCAGTCGTCGCACCAGACCGCGCCGCCCTTTGGCATCACCGCGTCGCGCCCGATGTGCCGCTATCCGATGTTCCCGCGCTATCGCAGCGGCGACGTGAACACTGCGGCCAGCTTCGAGTGCGTGGTGCCGTAACTGCCCAACCAAGGTGTCATGGCCGGGCTTGACCCGGCCATCCACGACTTAAATTTTCTGCTTTATAAAAATATCGACCTCTGTCGCCTTATCGGCCCATTTTACGCCATACCCTGCGGCACTAAGGCGATTCTCAGTTTCAGCAATTTGTCGCTGGATATACTTGTCTCGATCAAAGTTATGCACCCAACCAAAGACACCTATGCCACTTAATACCGCCGCGCCTATCCAAGCTGAAGATTCTGACAGGTAGAGTACGATGGTTGTTGCACTTGCCAGAATAATCAAAAAAGTCGCGAGAGTTCTTTGACTTTCAAGTCTGTCGCTTTTAGCAGACAGGCTTTTCAGATCACCGCGAATAACTTCGATTAGGGCTGTATCTGTCTCTTCCATGTGCCCTTGCAACTACGTGGATGGCCGGGTCAAGCCCGGCCATGACAAACTCAATTTAGCTAAACTCCGCCTCTGCCGTCATCGCCAGTGCATCATCGGCATCGGCGATCCAGAGATTCAGGCTGCCATCGTGGGCGGTGTTGGCACGCAGTTGGAACGGCTGGCCGTCGATCACCGGGCGGCGGCCGCGGAATTTGAATTTGCTTAACGTTTGCCCCGGCCGCAGGCTGAGCGCGAAATCGACCAGCAGGGTCGCCAGCAGCGGGCCATGCACCACCAAGCCGCGATAGCCCTCGACATCCCGCGCATAGTCGCGGTCGTAATGGATGCGATGGCCGTTATACGTCAGCGCCGAGTAGCGGAACAGCAGCACCGGATCAGCCGTGAAGCGCGACACCCACTGATAATCGCCTGAGGCGGTGTCCGGCTCGGGTAATGCCGCACCCGGCAACTCCTCGCGATAGACGATGTCGTGGCGGTCGGTAACGGCCACGGTATCGGCATCGAAAATGTCATGCCGCACGGTGACGAAGACCAGCCGTCCGCTGCGGCCGGTTTTCTCTTCCACCGATTCAATGGTGGAGAGCCGCCGCGTCGGCATGCCCAGCATCAGGGGGCGGTGAAACTCCAGCCGGCTGCCGGCCCACATGCGGCGCGCCTGGCTGCCACCCCAGAATTTGCTCACATCGGGCAGGAAGCCGCCCAAAGCCGGATGCCCGTCACGACCAAGTTTGGCACGCGGCTGCGGCTGCCAGAAATGCAGCCAATGGCGCAAAGGCGGCAGTGGCGCGCCATCCGTCAGTGCATCGTCAGGCTGATCGAGCGCCCGCGCCAGCGCCTGGCTGCGTTCGGGCAAAAAAAGATCGGCGGCCTCTTCCTGGCCGCCGATCCAATCTTTCAGTGCGGTTTTCTCGCTCATGCCCGCAGCTTAAACCTACTGCCGTGACTTGCCCACCGCCTCGCGCAGCAGCAGGTAGACCTTGCCGATATCGGCGGTGACGAAAGCCGAGGTCAGCAGTTCCTCGTGCTCCACGCCCTTGGCGCCGGCCAGCACGCGCTCGAATTCGGCCACGTAGCGATCGGTGAAGTCGCGGAACTCGCCATTCTCCTGATACTTGCCGCGGATCTTGTCGAGATCGCGCTGGTCGATCAGCTTGCGGGTGAACAGGCCGCGCTCGCCCTTGTAGTAGCGGCGCCACAGTTCTTCAGACAGGTCGCGGTTGAGCAGGCGCGAGATGTCGATGGCCATCGAGTTGAGATGGCCAGTGATGAAGGCCGCCGTCTTGAGGAACTGCTCGCCGCGCAAAGCCTGCGTCGCCTTGCGCAAGGATTCGGCTTCCACGCTGGCAGTCCGCGCGGCTTCGGCCAGTGCCTTGGCATCGGCTTTCAGGCTGGCTTCGGCGGAGGCGGCTTCGCTGGCGGCACGGGCAGCGGCCGAAGCCAGCTCCTGCGCGCGCTGGCCCAGCGTCTCGGCGGTTTCGGCGGCGCGCGCACTGGCGCGGTCGGTGACGGCGCCGAATTCGGTGCCGGTGCGGGCCATGCGTTCGCCGATCTCGGTGACCTTCTCCGACAGGCGTGCCGCACGGGTATCGACCTCGTCGGCCTGACGACGGAAGCCGTCGCTCATCCGGTCGGTCTGCTTCATCGCGTCTTCAACGATGTTGGCCAGTTCGCGCGTGCGGTTGCGCAGCACTTCACTGGCATCGTCGATCCGGCCCGAGGCATTGCCCACCGCGAGGTTGATCTCGCGGGCGCGGGCATCGAAGGTGGCACCGACCTGCTCGACGCGGCTGACCGCTTCGTCGGACACGCGGGCGACTTCGCTGGCCTGGCGGCGGAAGCTGTCGCCGATATTGGCGGTCTTGAGGATCGCCGCATCCGACGCCTCGGCCAGTTCCTGAACACGGCCGCGGAAGTTCTCGCGGATGCTTTCGGCCTGGCGGGTAAGTTCGGACGACAGCGAGGTGAGCGCGCCGGCCTGTTCGTGGATGGTGCTGCGCAGTTCCAGCGTACGGTCGACCACGCTCTGGGCTGCATCGCCCAGCTCGATCGAGCGGATGCGCGCCGTGTCGCCAGCCGTATTGATGCTGCCGGTCGCCTTCTCGGCGGCGGCATTGAGCGCCTGCGTCTCGATCTGCGCCTTGTCGCTCATGGCAAGCAGCGCCGAAGTCTGCGCCGTGGCGCGTTCGGCGAGCGTCGCCATCGCCTCGGCCACCTTCATGGCCAGATCCTGCAGGTCCTTGGCACGCGCCTGCGCGGCACTGCCGGCCAGCTGAGACTCCATCGCAGCGCGTTCCGAGGCGGCGCTGAGGGCATGGGCCTGAATCTGCGCGGTCTCGCTGACCTGATGCAGGCGCTGCGCGGCGCGCTCGGCGGCGGCCTGCAACTGCACGGCATCCTGACCGGCGCTGTCGCCGGCTGAGCGCAGACGCTGCGCCGTGCGGGCGGCGGCCTGGTCGAGGCCATCGACCTGGTCGCGCACGGCAGTGCCGGTTTCGGTGATCCGCCTGGCAACACCATCGATGGTGAGACCGAACTGTTCGGCATGGCCGCGCAGCAGCGCGCCAGCGGCACCGATCTGGTCGTCGGTGCGCTGGGCCGCCTGGGCCAGCAGCGCATTGGCCTGTTGCATGGTGTCCTGTACCTGCGCCGCCATGGCGATGGCATCGCGGCCCGACTGGGCCAGCGTCTCGATGCGCGAACGGATGCTCTCGTCCGCTTCGCCGATCTTGGACAGCGCACGGCCGGCGGTTTCGTCCAGCGTATCGGCGCGCTGCTTCAGCTCGTCGCCGGTGCGCATGGCGCGGTCGGCGATCTGCTGCAGGGTCTGCGTCATGCTGGCGCCTTCGCGGCGCAGCGCATCGCCAGCCTGGGCCAGACGCTGGTCGGCCAGCTCGGCGGCCGAGCCAAGCTGGTCGGCCTGATGCCGCACAAGGTCGCCGGTAAGCTTGAGGCGCTGTTCGGCCTGGGTCGCGGCCTCGGCAAAGGCTTCGGCCTGGCGCGTGGCGCCGGCGCCGGCCTGTTCCAGCGCATGGGTGCGGGTGCGCATGTCGTCGCTGGACACGCGCAGGCGTTCGGCCACGCGCGAACCCTGGTCGTCGAGCGCGCCGACTTCGGAGCGGATCGTCTCGCCAATATCGCGGATGCGGCTGATCGTGGTGCCGGTGGCATGTTCGATCTCGCGCACGCGTTCGCGCAGCACGGTGCCGGCGGCTTCAGCGCTGTCGATCACCTTCTGGCTGGCGTTGCTGAAGGTCTGGCTCTCGCGGCCGAAGCTCTCGCTGGCGGCGGTGGCGCGTGCCACGGTGACTTCGGCAGCCGTGGTGATGACCTGCGCGCTTTCGGCAAAGCTGAGGCCGATACGGCCGGCTTCGCCGCCGGCGCGGGTGACGGCATGTTCGAGGGCAACGATCTTGTGCTCGAGTTGCTCGGCGATCTGCTGCGCCACTTCAGCGGCGCGGTTCACCGCCTGGTCCATCAGCTCGCCATGGCGGCGCGACAGTTCGTCGACGCGCTCATTCTGGAACTGGATGGCGGATGTAATACGGGCGATCTCGGTGGCCTTGCCCTGGAAGATGCCGCGGGCGGTTTCCACCTCGCGCACGATCACATCGGCGGCCTGCAGCAGTACCTGCGCCTGGGACGAGACGGTCTGGCCCAGACCGGTCACCTTGGAATTCATTTCGGTGCCGACCTTCTCGGCGGCATCGACCAGCGTGCGGCTCTGTTCCTCGAAGCGGCCGGCAAGGCCCTTCACGGTATTGTCGAGATCGCGGTTGACCTGCTCGGCCGCCGACAGCAGCGACTGCGAAGACTGGTGCAGGGTGCCGGTGATCTGGCGTGCCTGCTGGGCGACCTGTTCACCCGCACCGGCGGCGGCGCTCATCAGCGCCTGCTGCTGGCCGGCCATGGTCTCGCCCAGGGTGGCAATCTTGTCGGTGGCGGACTGCGCCGCCTCTTCCATCTCGCGGGCCTGGCGGCGCAGCGCGCCGGCCAGTGCCGAGACGCGACGTTCGGCTTCCGGGGTGGGATAGCTGAGGTCGAGCAGCAGTTCGTGCAGGGCGGCGGACTGGCGCTTGATCGCCATGCCGCGCCACATGTTGAGCAGCATCAGCCAGAGGAAGGCGAGCGGCGCGGCGACACCGGCAATGAAGGCGCCGATCTCGTGCGGCAGCGCATGCCACAGATTGGTCCAGCCGATCGAACTGTTGATGTAGCTGACGCAGAAGAGAATCCAGAGCAGGCTGATACCCGCGCCCGCGCCCACCATGATCAGGCGGCGCCGTTCCAGCATGGGCGTACCGACCAGGGCAGCGGCCCGGCCTTCGGCCTCGGCAACAGCCTGTTCGCTCGCCGACTTCGCGGCATTGGCGGCCATATCGGCCCGCGGATGTTTGATCAGCATCGCAACCTCCCCCGTCGGGGCTCAGGAATCGGTTTCCAGGCCCGGTCGGATCGCGTCATTCCCGCATTGAAACACACAACACCCCGGCGCGAGGCGGAAAACGCGCACCGGGTAGCACACAATATTTAGGGTCCAATGGTTAACGACGCCTTGCCCCCGACCCTATATCCGCCGCAACGGGCCACATGAATCGGACCCTGTGGATAGCGGGGATAAGTTTTTCGCGACAGCCCAAAAACAGCCATCGTGCGCGACACGGCATAAAATCAGGGGGTTCACGCTGCGGGGAGTCCGTCAACAGGTTTTTTTACAGTCGTGTCACATACACTGTATTGACCCTCTTTTAACGATGAGTACCATATCTAGTGTTCGTTGGACCTGTTTCGTGACGACGCTGCGCCGCTTCCGGAAGCCCGCTTTGGGGCCTTTTTTATGGGTTTTCGGAGGTGAAAGGGCGGGGTGCGCGGCCGCCGGGACAGAGCAACGGACGGAACCTTGAGATTTGATGATTTTTACGGCCGGTCGGGCCCCGCTATGGCGACTCCCCGACCGCGATAAATGAGGGGACACAATCCGTGCTCAACACTCTGCAGACCGAACGCGGCATTCGCATCGACGTTGACCGCAGCCGCGACCGCCTCCTCACCGATTTCGGCAAGGCCACGCTGGACGACCGCTACCTGCTGCCCGGCGAGTCCTACCAGGACCTGTTCGCCCGCGTGGCCGGCCACTATGCCGACGACACCGCGCATGCCCAGCGCATGTATGGCTATATCAGCAAGCTGTGGTTCATGCCCTCGACTCCGGTGCTGTCGAATGGCGGCACCAATCGCGGCCTGCCGATCTCCTGCTTCCTGAACGAGGCCAATGACAGCCTCGACGGCATCCTCGGCCTGTGGAACGAGAATGTCTGGCTGGCGGCCCGCGGCGGCGGCATCGGCAGCTACTGGGGCAATCTGCGTTCGATCGGCGAAAAGGTCGGTCAGAATGGCAAGACCTCGGGCATCATCCCCTTCATCCGCGTGATGGACAGCCTGACGCTGGCGATCAGCCAGGGCTCGCTGCGCCGTGGTTCGGCCGCCTGCTACCTGCCGATCGACCATCCGGAAATCGAGGAGTTCATCGAGATCCGCCGTCCGACCGGCGGCGATCCGAACCGCAAGGCGCTCAACCTGCATAACGGCATCCTGATCTCGGACGCCTTCATGCGCGCCGTGGAAGCCGATGAGCAGTGGGCCCTGCTGAGCCCGCATGACCAGACCGTGCAGCGCACTGTCTCGGCCCGCGCGCTGTGGATCCGCATCCTCACCGCCCGCATCGAGACCGGCGAGCCCTACATCGTCTATATCGACCATGTGAACCGCGCCCTGCCCGAGCAGCACAAGCTGGCCGGCCTGCGCGTGAAGACCTCGAACCTGTGCAGCGAGATCACGCTGCCCACCGGTGTCGATCATCATGGCCAGAACCGCACCGCGGTGTGCTGCCTGTCGTCGCTGAACCTGGAATACTTCCACGAGTGGAAGGAACATCCGCTGTTCATCGAGGACTGCCTGCGCTTCCTCGACAATGTGCTGAGCGACTTCATCGCCAATGCCCCGGACAGCATGAGCAAGGCGCGCTATGCCGCCGAGCGCGAGCGTTCGGTCGGCCTGGGCGTGATGGGCTTCCACTCCTTCCTGCAGGCCAACGACGTGCCGTGGGAAAGCGTGATGGCCAAGGTGTGGAACCGCACCATCTTCAAGCATGTGAAGGAGCATTCCGACGCGGCCTCGCGCAAGCTGGCCGAAGAGCGCGGCGCCTGCCTCGATGCCGCCGAATACGGCATCATGGAACGCTTCTCGCACAAGATCGCGATTGCGCCGACCGCTTCGATCTCGATCATTGCCGGCGGCGCGTCGCCGGGCATCGAGCCGAACGTGGCCAATGCCTTCACGCACAAGACGCTGTCGGGCTCCTTCTCGGTGCGCAACAGCTATCTCGAGAAGACGCTGGAGCAGTATGGCAAGAACGACGACGACACCTGGTCGTCGATCACCACCAGTGGCGGCTCGGTGCAGCATCTCGAATTCCTGTCGGATGACGAGAAGGCCGTGTTCAAGACCGCCTTCGAGATCGACCAGCGCTGGCTGATCGACCTCGCGGCCGACCGCACGCCCTATATCTGCCAGGCGCAGAGCCTGAACATCTTCCTGCCGGCCAATGTGCATAAGCGCGACCTGCACCAGATCCACTTCCAGGCCTGGAAGAAGGGCGTGAAGAGCCTCTACTACTGCCGCTCGCTGTCGATCCAGCGCGCCGAGACAGTCTCGGGCAAGGGCGTGGCCGAGAAGGCGACGACCAACGTGGTGTCGATCCCGCTGGCCGGCAAGATCAATCAAAACGAGCGCCCCATGGGCGTTCCGGAGCTGGAGCCGGAGCTGCCGCTCGCCGCCATGGCTGCTGTCGCCGCTTCGGGCGGTCCGCGCGAAGCCGTCGATTACGACGAATGCCTGTCCTGTCAGTAAGACCGGCCTGCCAGTAATTCCTGGCACGCGTTGGGGAGAAGAAGATCAGCGGCCCGGGAGACTCCCGGGCCGTTTTTCAATAGGCGACGTCGGACGAGCCGCCCTGCCAGATTTCGATGACGGCCACCACGACCACCAGCGCACCCAGCCCGGTATGGGCCAGCATCGCCGCATCGTAAGCCGTGAATCCGAGTAGCCAGGGCGAGAGGATCGCCCAGATGCCGAGCAGGCCGCTGATATAGGCTTCCCAGCGATCCAGCAATGTGAGCGCCAGTGCCGACAGCGCGCAGATCAGGCCGCCAATGATCACGGCATTCAGCGTGGCGCCTTCGAGGCCGGTGAATTGTAGCAGCCAGGGCGACACCGCGAGCAGCAGGCCGAAAACCATATTCGCCCAGTCTTGCCAGCGACTGTCTTTCCAGCGCCGCCGCTCCCAGCCGCGCGCAGCGGTCCGACGATCCGGTGAATGATCCTGTGTGACATGGGCCATGGCGGTCCTCCTCGGCGTGGATCGGCAGAGCGATGCCACGCATTGAAAGGGCCGTGCGACCTTGCTTCCCCCCGTGCGGTGCCGCACGGCTCAGCTTCAATGTTCAGTCCGGCTTAGCCTTGCATTGCACTGTGGCAAATGTATGCCGGGCGGAAGGCCAAAAAAGCGCGGCGAAACCGCGGAAATCCCCTGCCGCTAGCAAGAGCGGCAGGGAGTTGCGGCGTTTTACCAGCGATAGCGCAGGCCGGCCGTGATTGTGCGCTCATACCCGTAAGCGCACCAGCTGTCGCCGTAATAACAGGAGGCGACATAGGTGGTGTCGAACAGATTCTTCGCGTTCAGGGTCAGCTCCATACCGGTGAAGTTGTTCGACAGCGCGCCGAGATCGTAGCTGACCATCGCATCGACCAGCGTCACAGGTGAGACGCTGATCTTGTTCGAGGTATTCACCGTCTCACCGGTATAACGCACGCCGGTACCGAGACTGAGGCCCTTGTAGGTGCCCGCGGGCATGCGATACACGGCCCAGGCCGAGGCCTGATGCTCCGGTACCGCGGCCAGGCGGTTGCCCTGGTTCTCGGTATCCTTGGTCAATTCGGTATCCAGCAGCGTATAGGCACCGATCAGATCGAGCTGCTCGGTCACGCCGAAGCGCGCCTCCACTTCCAGACCGCGCGATTTCACTTCACCGGTCTGGAGAGAATAGAAGGCATGCGCCGGATCGGCAGACTTTACATTGGTGCGGGTCAGATCGAAGACCGCCACCGTGTAGAGGCTGCGGGTGCCGGGCGGCTGATATTTCAGGCCGACTTCATACTGCTCGGCTTCCTCGGGCTTGAACGGCGCACCGGCAAAGGTGGTGCCGCCCTGCGGTGTGAAAGCCTCGGAATAGCTGACATACGGCGCCATGCCGTTGGCGAAGTTGTACATCAGGCCGGCTTTGCCGGTCCAGGCGCTGTCATCCTGTTTGACGACCTTACCGTTCTCATCCGTGGTGTCGATCTGCGAGTCATCGTGGCGCAGACCGAGCGTGAGCGTGAAGCCGCCCAGGCGCATCTGGTCCTGCGTGTAGATACCAACCTGCTCGGCCCGGCTTTCCTTGCGGCTGCGCGCCGGCGCGGTGATCGCCTGATAATAAACCGGATTCCACACATTCAGGTCCGGCGCGCTGCCGAAGCCGGTGGCGTAGCTACCGTTGACATGCTGGTAGTCGAAGCCGGTGACCACGGTATGGTTGACCGGTCCGGTGCCGAAGCGCGTCTCAACCTGGTTGTCGATGGCATAGGTCATCAGGCTTTCGCGCGAACTGGCGGTGCCGCGCTTGAGATTGATGCCATCCGCCCGCATGCCGTCGGCATAGATGCTGTCATAGGCCATCGTGGTGTGATGCACGCGGCCGTTCGAGCGGAAGCTCCACACATCGGTGAAACGCTTGTCGAATTCGTAACCGAGGGCCTGCTGCTGACGAACCATCTTTTCGTAATTCGGATCGCCGTCGTAGAAGTCGACCGGGATGGTGCCGAACTGGCTCGGCAGCACGGTGCCCTGCGGCGGGATGCCGCCGTAGGAATTGCCCTTCGGATCACTCTGCACCAGACCGAGTAGCGTGAGACTGGTATCGACATCCGGCCGCCAGGTGACGGACGGCGCGATCGCGATCCGCTCGTTTTCCGTCATGTTGATCTGGCCGTCTTCACTGATACCGACGCCCGTGAAGCGATAAAGGAGCTTACCCTCGGGATCGACCTTGCCGGAGAAGTCGCCGGTCACGCGGACATGGTTATTGCTGCCGCCCTCGATACCGACTTCATTCAGCGCGGTTTCGCTCGGACGCTTGCTGACCTGGTTGGCGATGCCGCCAGCCGGCGCCTGACCATAGAGCGTCGAACTCGGGCCCTTCAGCACCTCGACACGCTCCATCAGATACGGATCGAGCTGCGGTTCGATGTAATACAGGCCCTGCTGCTTCAGGCCGTTCCAGTAGCGCTGCGCATCGAAGCCGCGGATGGTGAACATGTCGTAGCGTGTGGCGACTGCGCCGCGGGTCTCCGGCGTTACGCCTGCGGTGTAGCGCAGGATCTGGTTCAGGGTCTGCGCATTCTGGTCTTCGATCTGCTGGCGCGGAATCACCGAGATTGACTGCGCCGTTTCCATCAACGGCGTATCCGTCTTGGTGCCGGTCGCCGAACGCGTCGCCACATAGCCATCGACCGGGCCGTAAGCCGATTCTGCGCTGCCCTGCCCTTCAATGGTCAGCGGCGGCAGAACGGCAGCGCCGCTGCTGTTCTTCGGCAGTTCCACCAGCCGTACCGTGGCAGGACCGGTGAAGCGATAGGTCATGCCGGTGCCCTCCAGCATGCGCGCCAGCGCGTCCTGCGCGCTCATGCTGCCATTGACCGCTGTGCTGCGCAGGCTCTGCAGTTGCGCGCCATCGAACAGGATCTGCAGCGAGGCACGGTTGGCCAGCGCCAGCACGGCGCGGCTGAGATCCTGTGCGGGAATGTCGAAGGCGATGCGCTGCTGCGCGGTCGCCTGCGCCGGGGCCGTGGTCTGCGCGAATGCCGCAGGCGCCACCGCGATGGCCGCGCCAATCATCAACAAACCACTCAGGCTGCGCCCAACCCAATAGCGATCCCCACCTGCACCGACCCGCTGCGCAGTCAATGTCACATCCATACCTGGAATTCCCCCTGAAAGTGCTCGTACAGGTCTGCAAATGCTTATCACTTGCGAACCTTGCCATTAGGACGAGGCACCCGGCGGTTTTGATAAATTTCCCGGCAGGAAAACCGCGAAAATTCTTTAAAATATTGATTTATTTATGAATTATCACAAGGAATGGCCACTCGGTCTTGCGGACCCGCAACTCATCGGTCACGACCTTGAGGGCCCCGTCCGGATCGTCGCCCCGCACCACGCCAGACACGATCCGCGCGGACAGCTCGTCATCCATGATCACGATCCGGCTGCGGCGATACCGGTTGAGTTCAGCCACCACTTCGCCCAGCGGCGCCTGGTAGAAAACAAGATTGCCCGAGCGCCAGGCGGCAATTTCACGCGGATCGATGCTGCCCACCATGCCCAGCGCGGCGCCGCGTCGATAGCGCATGGTCTGCCCGGGTGACAGCACCGCCGACTGCGCAAGGTCGTCCGGGCCGCGCAGCGTCACTTCCACGTCATGCTCGGCCACCGCCACCGTGTCGCGCTCTGCCAGTCGTTCGACAGCAAAGCGGGTGCCCAGCGCGCGCGCTGACAACCTGCCCGTCTCGACAACGAACGGTCGGCCGCCGGCCAGCGCCTGCGGCACCGCATGGAAAAACGCGCTGCCGTTCAGAAGCTCGATGCGCCGCTCGGTCGCGCTGAACTGCACCCTGATCGCACTGGCCGGCCCCAGATCGACATGGCTGCCATCTGCCAGGGTGACCGAGCGGATTTCGCCAGGCGCGCTGCGATGGTCAGCGAGCATCAGCGTGGCGAGGTCGCCGAACCACAGGAAAGCACCCAGCGCCATCAGCAGAAGACTGGCCGCGAGCGCGGTGATCGCAGAGGTCAGCCTGCGCGGCATCCGCATGGCTTCCGCCTTGTGATTCAGCTTTGCTGTATGGCGCAGCAGATCACCAGGATTGCTTCGCAGAACCTCAAGACTGTCCCAGGTGCGGCGTAATTCGGCATAGATGGCGCGATGCTGCGCACTGCGCCCGATCCAGGCCTGGAAGGCGGATTCGGCATGCGAGTCCAGTCGCCCAGCGGTCTGCAGGACTAGCCAGTCGGTTGCTTCACTCTCGATCCTGCCACGCTGCTGGTCGTCGCTGGTCACTGAACGTCCATTTCTCCGGCTGGAATTCCGCCTTCTGTTTATATGACGAACGAAACGACGGATTATGTCGCCGCTCGGAAAAATTTTTACCTGCGCAACCGGCTCGCCATATACCGGATGGCGAAGTTCATATGCTTCTGCACCGCACTGATCGACAGTTGCATCATTGCGGCAGTTTCGGCGTAGGATTTCCCCTCGATCCGGATCAGGATCAGGATCTGCCGCGTACGCAGCGGCAATTCCTCGACAATGCCCTGCAGCAAGGACAGGCGCTCCTTCGCATCGGTGGCATCTTCCAGCGACGGCCGGTCCTCGGCGATGCCGGCCAGCACTTCGCTCGGGGTACTTGTCGTCTGCTGGCGCTGCCGGGCCCGCAGGTGATCGATCGCGAGATTGCGGGCCGTGCGATACAGATAGGCGCGTTCCTGCAGGATGGCGCCATTGGCCGGCTGCTGGGCATAGCGCAGGAAGGTTTCCTGGGTCAGGTCGGCGGCGAGGTCGGAATCGCGCAGCTGCTTCACCAGATAGGTCTGGATCTCGGTCCGGTAGTTCAGAAACAGCTGCTTCAGATTCCTGCCGGACACGGCAAATGGCTCGCTCGGTTTGCTCTACCGACGACCATACTGCACATGCGAACTATTCTCAATCAACACAAGAGGAGAAACTGCGCCCTGCCACCGCTAAGCGCTTAGAACCCCGGGATATTCTCCTGCTTCACCCGTGGCAGCAGATCGAACGGCAGCATGGCATGCACGCCCTTGTTGCCATCCACCAGCTGGGTGATACGCAGGTCGCAGCCCAGGCTGCAGAGCGCATAGGCGTCATTGCCGGCCATGCCGGCAATGCTGACCATCGCATCGATCATGTCTTCCAGCGCCCGCGTGGCGGCATCGTCCAGATCGGGGTCGAAGGCCATGGTGATCAGATGCGTCGGCGTCACGGCGCGCGGACGCGGCAGCCGCCGCCCCTTATGCAGCACGAAAGTGAAGTCACCTTCCAAAGCGGTTTCCAGCGCGGTCAGATTCACCTCGCCGTCGCCCTGGCAGGCATGGCCATCGCCGGTGGAGAACAGCGCGCCGGGCACGAAGACCGGCAGATACAGCACGGTGCCGGGGATCAGTTCACGATTGTCGATATTGCCGCCGTATTCGCGCGGCTCGATGGTGGAGACACGGCCGTAATTCGGCGGCGGCGCCACGCCCATCACGCCGAAGAAGGGCCGCAATGGCATCGTGGTACCCCAGGGACAGGCTGCCGTCATGGCATTGCGATTGATCGGAATCTGCAAGATACGCTGCTCCGGAAACCGATGCGGCAGCGACCCGCGCAGCGGGCGGTTGGCATTCCAGCCCCAGTCCTGGATCAGGCGCACATCATCGATCCGCACCTCCAGCACGTCGCCAGGCTCCGCACCTTCGATGGCGACCGGGCCGGTCAGGATATGGCCGGGCAGCACCGGCTTCAGGGTCTCGACGATGCGCCGATGTTCGGGCAACACGGCCAGGCCGCTGCTCGTGGACGGCAGGATGTCGGCGCCACCGGAGACCGTGCGGATGGTGACACTGCTGCCTGAAGCGACGCTGAGCGCAGGCTTCAGCGTTGCATCGAAGAAACCCCAGTGAACGGTTTCGGGAGTCGGCTCAAGCCGATGATCGGTCATGGTCTGCATCTGCTATCAGGGAGTGATCGCCACAGCCTAGCGGCGAAGAGCGGGCCTGACTACAGACAGCACAGCGCCTAGAAGGACCCGCCCCTGGCGATCCGCTTGTAGCTGAAAAACGAGAGGATATGGTCGACCGTTTCACCATCCTCCGCCAGCGGGCAATGCACGTATTCCAGCGCCGCCATCCGGTAGGTGAAGGGCATCGACGGCTCTCCCTTGCGCAGATAGGCACACCCGGTTTCGACCACCTGCAGTCGGCTGCGCAGGATGATGTCCGAGCCCGGCAGATCGAGCACCACGTCATCGATATAACGATGTGCCAGCTTCACCGGCGCGGCATCGACCAGGTCCTGCCCGACCACCTTCATGCGCAGACGAACCCGATCCGTTTCGCGTTCCACCGTCACCAGTGCGATGCCAGATAGCAGGCCCGGGATGGCGAGCGGGTCGAAATGCCGGCGCGCGGGCAGCCGGTCGGCGGGATGGATCGACAACAGGTAGTGAATGAACTGCATCACACCCGGCTGCTGCACCTTCGGCAGGAAATCCTGCAACGTCGCGATGTTGCGCTGGGCCAGGACGAGAGATTTCGGAGCCGCTTTCATGCGCGCGATTATAAATCATCGCCCGCGGGCCGAAGAGTTACGTCTTGATAATTAGCTGCAGTTCGAACTGTCTACGGCAAAGCTGCGCTCGGTGCGCCGCATGGCAGCCGCCCGGCCGGATGAATCGCCGCCATGTAGCGGGCGAATTCGGCCAGGCGTTCCGACTGTACTTTTGCAAGCTGCCCGTTCAGCACGGCGATGATAACCCCTCGGATCCCTAGGGGAATGCCACTTCCGTGCGCGGCCGCTTCCCTAGCGCAAACTTGCAATTCGCCGACGGTCGCCTTTAATCCGGCCGGAAAGCGGAGGGAATCATGAATCTGTGGCTGCGACTGATCTGGATGCTGCTGACCGTGTGGCGGCGCCGGCAGGTTTCGATCCTGGGGGCCAGCAGTCTGTCGATGAGGGTGATGCCCAACGACCTCGATTTCAATGGTCATGTGAATAACGGCCGCTTCCTCACGCTGGCCGATGTGGGGCGTATGGATTTCGTGCTGCGCAGTGGTGCGGCGAAGGCGGCCTTCCGCATGCGCGCGCTGCCGATCGTCGGTGATTCGCTGGCAAAATTCCGCCGCGACCTGAAACTCTTCGAACGCTACGAACTGCAGACGCGCCTGCTCGGCTGGGACGACAAATGGACATTCATGGAGCATCGCTTCCTGCGCCATGGCCGCGTGCTCGGCGTGGTGGTGATCCGCGGCCTGTTCAAGGGGCCGCAGGGGCCGATCACACCGGCAGCATTCCTCGCTGCGATGGACCTTCGGCCCGAAGCGCCAGCCCTGCCCGACTGGGTGCTGGACTGGAGCCGCAGTTGCGACGCCCTGAGCCGGAACCTGCGCGCCGAGGAAGAGATCGCCGTCACTAGCGCTTGATGTTGATGATCTCCTGCAGCAATTCGTCGGCGGCAGTGATGATCCGCGCATTGGCCGAATAAATCCGCTGCGCCACGATCAGCTTGGCAAATTCCGCGGCGATATCCACGTTAGAGCCCTCGATGGCCGCCGAGACCAGATCGCCAGCGCCGCTCTCACCGGGGCGTTTCAACACCGCGGCACCGGAACCGGGTGTGGCAACAAAGGCATTGCCATCCACGCGATCCAGTTCATCGGGATTGGCAAAGGTGGCGATCGGCAGCTGATACAGCTTGCGGATATTGCCGTTGTCGTAGGTAACCACCACCGCGCCGCTTTCATCGATCGCCATGCTTTTGAAATCGCCCTGCGGCACGCCATTCTGCTTGAAATCGTTCAGCGTCAGGGTGTCGCTGGCGAATTGCGTGCTGCCCGAGGTGTTGCCATAAGCGCCGAGATCGAGCCGGATCGCCTGATTGCCGGAACCGAAATCCAGATTGAAGCTGAAGGACGCGTCGTTGTTCACGCCGGCCGTCGTCGCCGTCAGACCGCCGGCGCTGCCCAATGCGGAAATCGTGCCGGCCGTCACCGGCCCCAGGCCAAGCGATCCGCCGAATTCCACGGTTGCGGGGCCCAGTGTTGCCGGCGTGGCGCCGGATGCCTCAACCTCCAGCGTCCAGCGATCGTCGCCGATCCTGGTCCAGGTCAGGCTGAGCGTTCGTTCGTTGCCCAGTGCATCGTAAACTTGGATCGAACTGGCCGGCAGTTCCGCCGGTAGGCTGCCGTTGGCGCCGAGCACTTCGGAGGGAAGATTTGCAGAATAGTCCACCAGGCTGGTGGGCACCGGCGCCTCCAGCAGATCGCTGACCTGCACTTCCGTCAGCCGCGACGTATCGACTTCACCGGTGGTCTGGTCGATGGCCCAGGCCTGCAGGTAATAGCCGGAAGAGTTGACCAGATAGCCCTGCGCATTCGGGGTGAAATCGCCGACCCGGGTGTAATAGTCAGTGGTCTCGAAAACCGGCTCGCCCGTCGCCTGGTTGATTCCGATGGCTTTCGAGACGGCGAGAAAGCCCGCGCCCGAGATCGCCACCGAGGTCGGCGATCCCGACTGGGTGATGGCGCCCTGCGCCTGATTGGCGAAGTAGGCCTGGGCGATCACGCCGCCGGGCGAATGCGTATTCGCCTGCGCGCTGGAATTCGTCACCATGGTCTGGAATTTCGTGTCCACGCCCTTGTAGCCGGGCGTGCTGGCATTGGCGACATTGTCGGCAATGTTGGCGATGGCCGCGGCCTGCGCCTTCATCCCAGCGATGCCTGTATACATCGCGCCCATGATCGTCATGCCGAATGTCCCTCTCGTAATTCGGGACAATGCAGTGCAATCAAAATGCCAAAGGTTGTGAATCTGACGCGGCGTTGAAATGTTAAGACAAATTACCGAAGGGTTAATGCGGCTTTACCCTGTCGGCTTACAAACAGGGAAACTTCTACCGGGGCTCAATGCGTGAGCAGGCAGCTTCTGCCATCGTTGATGACTGCGATAGTATGTGCAGCGGCGTTCATTCCGCCGGCTGAATCGCCTCGCGCGCCTTGATCTGCTGCCGGATACGCGCAGCCCGTTTGCGATACCAGATCACCACGCCGGTGACTGACAGCACGGCACAGACAATCCCCATGATCGAGATGACGATGCGACCGGGCAGGCCAGCAATGCGGCCGGAATGCAGCGGGAATTGCGCCTGCATGAAGATATCCGCCGCCGTGCCCTGCCAGGGAATGCGCTCGCCCAGCACCTCGCCGGTCATGCCGTCGATATAGAGCCGCTCCGGACCGACACCGGCATTGCCGTGGTCGTCGCCGGCTGCGTAGAAGCGCGGACTGTAGAAACCGAAGCGCGGCGCATAGGAGATCGCGCCAACCGGTGTGGTCCAGCCGCGCCGCGCTGCTTCGGCCTCAGCCAGAGCTTTGATCTGCGCGTAATCCAGTGCCGGTTCGATCGGCGCGTTAGCCGGACCCGGCTTGCGCGTATCGAAGGGCGTGGGCGTCAGTTGCGACACCGCCGACAGAACCGGGCGGAAAATCTCGCTGTAGAGATTCAGGTAGATGCTGGTGAAGGCCAGCATGAACAGCAGGGCCCAGGTCCACAGGCTGAAGGCGCGGTGGATGTCGAAGGTGATGCGATAGGCGCTGCCCGACCATTTCACCAGCCAGGCCGGCTTCCAGCGCGCCCACCAGTTTTTGTCGAGCTGGCGCTGCACACTGGCGGCACGGGACGCACGCGCCTGCCGGCGCAAGGGCAGCGTCAGATAGAAACCGACGAAGCAGTCGAACATCCAGATGATGGCGATACCGCCGAGCAGCCAGACACCCCATTTGTCGATGCCCCACATCTCCGGCAGATGCAGCGTGTAATGCAGCTTGTAGAGGAAGTTCACCAGATTCTCACTGGTGATCGGCCAGACCCTGCCCCATTCACGCCGGCCCAGTTCTGCGCCCGTGACCGGATCGAGGAATATCTGGTTATAGGTCAGCCTGTAAGGCCGCTGCGTTTCCGGGTCGATGCGTGGCACGCCGAATAGCGCCAGCGGTTCGCCCGGTTCGACCAGCAGCGGCAGATAGGTGATCCTGATCTGCGGATCGCGCGCCTCGACCTGGCGCACCAGTTCGACCGCCGGCAGCGCAGGCCCCCGGCTGGTGACCTGCATCAGATGCGGGTTGAGCAGCGCATCCAGCTCGTGGTCCCAGGCGATGATCGCGCCGGTGAGGCCGGTGATGAAGATGAAGGCGGCGATCACCAGGCCGAACCAGCGATGGACAATGGTGAAAACTGCGCGCATCAGCTCCGCCCCTGAAAACGGAAATACCCCGGACTGCGACAGCAGCCCGGGGACATCATTCAATACTCAGAAACTCGATTAGAATTTCGCCTTGGCCATCAGCATCACTGAACGGCCCGGCTCATACAGCGGACGGACATTGGTGAACTCCTGGCCATAGGTGGCGCGATCGGCATAGGTTTCGTCGAACAGGTTATTCAGTTCCAGCCGCAGGGTGAGGAATTCCAGTTCCGCCGGCTGATACTCGGTGTAGAGGCTGACCACCGTATAGCCGGGCAATGGCCCGGTATCCGATGCCACCTTGGCATTCTTCAGGCTCTTGTCGATGGTGCCGCCGACCCGCACACCCAGATCGTCGAAGCGATGCGAGGCCTCCAGCGAAATGATGCGGCCAATCGGCGTGCCGAAATACTGGCTGGCATCCGACTCCGTCAGCGAGCCATTCCGCTTCAGCAGCGCATTGGTATAGGTGGTGCGCACGAAGCCGTTTCCCCAGTTGTAGCCGGCACCGAGATCGTAACCGCGGGTCTCGAAATCGGTCACGATATTCGGGTTGGCGCTGGAGAAATCGCGGGCGTTGTTGAACTCGCTGCGGAAGACACCGGCATTGAAGGTGAAGTTGCCGAAATGCGCATCGAAGCCGGTGGTGTAGTTTTCCGCCCGCACCGGCTTGATGCCATTACCGTAATTCCAGGTCGAGCTGAATAGATAGTTCTCTGCCAGCGCCACGCCGCCCCAGATATTGGAATAGCCGGCCTTGAGCGTAAAGTTGTCGGTGACATCAGACGCCGCCGAGACATTGCCGCTCATGCCGGTCTCAGTCTGTCCGCGACCGTTGATGCCTTGGAATTCCTGACGATCGCCGCGACCGCCGAAGGACAGGCGCAGCAGGTCATGCGGCTGGATGCGCGCCTGGCTGTAGAGACCGACATTGTTGGCCTGCTCGCGCAACGGACGCGTGGTCGGGTCGCGGTATTCCGCTTCGTCGTCGTAGAAATCGACGCCGGCGGTGATGGTGTTGCGCTCATTCAGGTTGAAGTCATTCTCGAACTTGCCTGAAACGCCACCTGTCTCGCCGATACTGCCGAACGGCGTCGGCACGCGCAGTTCGGTGGCCGCATGCGCCAGCACGATCTTCGGGTCCCACAGGCCGGTCGCATCGGGCATCGAGTAGTTGAGCACGAAATTCTGCCGCGTCATGTCGTACTGACGCTCGCGCTCCGCAGGCCGATTGGTCAGGAATCCGATATTGCCGCGATACGGTCGCGGCGCGCGGTCGCGCACCTGTTCGGCCGAAAGCTCCAGACGATGCTGGTCGGATTCCAGCGCGGTCTTGAACAGGCCTGAGCGTAGATCGGCACCGGTGCCGATGGTCTGGTCGCCATTGCCGGCGTCATAGTCGTCGCCCTTGGTCCATTTGAAATAGCCCAGCACTTCGGCGCCGCCGACCTTGCCATAAGCTGCGTTGCCATTGGTGACGGTGCCGCCGTTTGTGTCGTAGCTGAGCGTGGCGAAACCGCCGAAATTGCGACCCGGCGCCAGCACGTCGGCAACATCGACGGTCTCATAGACGATGGCGCCGCCCAGCGCGGCCGGACCGGCATCGGCCGGCGCCACGCCGGGATCGATGCGCGCGGCTTTCAGCAGGCTGGGATCGATCAGGTTGGTGCCGCTGTGGTGAAACACGCGGTTGTTCTGGCGCGCACCGTCGATGCTGACCGCGAGGTTGGTTTCCTCGATGCCATGCACATAGACCTTCTGGCTCAGCGGAATGCCGCCACCGACCGACACGCCGGCCTCGCCTGCAAACACCTCGCGGATATTGCTTGGCGCGCGGCGTTCCAGGTCGGTCTGCGTCACGGTCAGCGACGAAGCACGGTCGGCTGCGCCGAAACGGTCGTCGGTCATGCGGCCTTCGACGGTGATATGGCTCAGTACGGTAGCCGAGGATGTGGTCGCGCCGCCGGCCTGCAGGGTGATCGCCCCGTCAGCACCGATGCGATAGAGCAGACCGGTGCCGGCCAGCAGCTGACGCAGCGCGACCTCGGTCGTCATCGCACCCTTCACCGGGCTGGAGCGCAGGCCGCGCACCAGGTCCCCGTGTGCCAGAATCTGCACATTGGCCTGGCGGCCGAACAGCGCGAGCGCATCCGACAGCGGCAATGCGGCGATATCGAATTGATGCTGGGCCTGCGCTGCGGCGGGAGACTGCGCCTGGGGAGACTGCGCCTGGGCGACGGCAGCCGCGACAGGCAACGCCAGAATGGTGGTGGCGAGCAAAATGCAACGCAACACCGTGGCCGACCGGGCATGCGCCCGCGGCAGAACTTCCCCCAACATTTTCCGATTTCTCCGCTTTACGATTTACGCCACCGGACAGACTGCACATGCGACTGATGCGCAACTCCCCAATGAACTGACGACGACGGAGCCTGGCCGTTCAGAAAAAAATCACCGCCGACGAAAAAATCCGCCGAGGGCGATTCCGGGACGCCTCAGTTTTTGGAAATCACCAGCAGCCAGGGCGAGATTTCCCGCACCCTGGCGCCCTGCACCCGCGCAATCGCGGCGAGTGAGGCCCGCGGATTGGACAGCGAATAGATGCCGGTCAGCGGCTGCCGTTCCAGTTCCTCGTCGGCCACCACAATCCAGCCATCGAAATAGCGGTTCAGCATGGCGACCGCCTCGCGAATGGTCTGATCCTTGGCGACCAGCTGGCCGCTGCGCCAGCTGGCGATCAGTTCCGGACTGACCGTCTCGGTCTGCGGAGAGCTGCCATTGCCGAGCCGCAGCACATCGCCGGCGCCGAGCAGCTGCGAGGCGGCGGCAGACTCAACCTGCACGCGGCCATGCTCGACGGCAACATTGATGCTGTCGTCGTCGCGCCGGACTTCGAAAGCGGTGCCCAGCACGGTGACTTTTACATCGCCCGCCGTGACGCGGAACGTGCGGTCCGGGGCAGGTACGACTTCGAACCAGGCCTCGCCGCGCAGCAACTCCACATGGCGCTGTCCGGCATCGAAGCTGAAGGCCACCGCGCTATGCGGCGCCAGTTGCAGCCGGCTGCCATCCGGCAGATCGACCGCACGTGTTTCACCGCTGGCCGTGGCCACATCGGCGCCGAGTTGGCGAATTGCATTTGGCAGGATGGCAATCGCGAGCGCCGCTGCGATGGCGGCTGCCGCAACCGCAAGGCCGAGGCGACGCCGGCGCCCGGGCATGCGCCCGGACAGACGCACAACATTGCTGCCATGCGTGTCCCAGGCCTCGACATGCACCGGCACCGTGCGGTCCAGCATCTGCCAGACGCGCAGGCTCTCATCCCAGTCGCGTCGGTTACCGTCGCTCTGCGCCAGCCACTGGCTGTGCCGCAGACGTAAGACGCCGTCTGCCGGGTTGTCGTTGAGGGCGACAACCCATTCATCGGCAGAGTCGGGCATGGTCCTGATGGTCACGGTGCTGGCTAGTCCCTGAATGACGCTAAGACATAGTCCCGGATACGGGGCGGATGCAATTGGGTTCACGGGTTGAGCGGCGGGTCATGGGGCTACTCGCCGTAAACGCGTTGCCGGCAGTGCCGCAGCGCCTCGACCACGAGCTTGTGCGCCGTGCCGACCGAGACGCCCAGATGGCTGGCGATGTCGCTGAAACGGCAACCGCCGAAGCGATACATTTCCAGTGCGATGCGTGAGCGCTCGGGCAGTTCGGCCAGCGCGTCCTGAAGCAGCCGCAGTTCATTGCGGGCGATGAGAGTGGCCTCGGGGCCAGGACGTTCTTCGGCGACGGCTGCGGTATCGGTCAGCGCCTCGGCAACGACATGCGCATTCTCGCGACCGAGCCGCCGGCGATGATCAATCGCCAGATTGCGCACGATGCGGAAGAGATAGGCGACCGGCCCGTCCAACCGGGCGCCGCTACCATCTTCGTCTGCGCTCCTGCCTATGCGGTCGATGCGGATATAGGCGTCCTGCACGATATCCTCGGCCAGGCTCTGGTCGCCGACGATGGCGCGCGCGTATCCCACCAGTTCGCGCTGGTGCGAAACGAACAGGCCGAGGATGTCGTGATCGCTGGCGCGCATTCCCCCCGCCCGTCACGCCGGGCTTGCAGCCCCGCTTGATATTGAGAATTGTTTGCATTTAACGGGATGGCCGGGTGTTGTCAAAGGTGATCGGTGTCACGCCAGTTTAACTTGCGTACAATTCAATTGCTCGATATCTTTCTTCCACGGCGAGCCGATCATCCCCGCCGCTGACACCAGACCCCATAAGAGGAGCCCGATCATGTCCATCACCCCGCTCTACACCACCACCGCCACTGCCACTGGCGGTCGCTCCGGCAAGGTCACATCCGCTGACGGCATCATCGACATGACGCTGGCGATGCCGAAGGAACTCGGTGGCCCGGGCAATGCCGCCAACCCGGAAACCTTCTTCGCCTCGGGTTATGCCGCCTGCTTCCAGGGCGCGCTGGGCCTCGTCGCCCGCAACCAGAAGATCGCGCTGCCGGCCGGCAATACCGTCACGGTGACGATCGGCATCGGCAAGGACGAGACCAGCTTCGGTCTGAACGCCAAGATCTCGGTCAACCTGCCGGGCATGGACAAGGCCCAGGCCGAGGCGCTCACCGCCGCCGCGCACCAGGTCTGCCCGTATTCCAAGGCGACCCGCGGCAATATTGAAGCCACGCTCGAAACGACTGTCTAAACTGCGACTCGCGGGGCCGGAGTCTCTCAGCTCCGGCCTCGCCAAACGCTGATGACTGCCATGACCGCCGATCCAAACCTCAAGCTCGACAACCAGCTCTGCTTCGCGCTCTACGCGGCGTCGAACGCGATGACGCGGCTCTATCGCGACAAGCTGGAGCCGCTCGGCCTGACCTATCCGCAATATCTGGTCATGCTGGTGCTGTGGGAGCAGGACGGCATCGCCGTGAAGGAGATCGGCCAGCGGCTGCATCTCGATTCCGGCACCCTCACCCCGATGCTGAAACGCATGGAGCAGGCCGGTCTGGTCCAGCGCCGCCGCAGCAAGGCCGACGAGCGCCAGGTCGATATCGCCCTGACCCCGGCCGGCGAAGCCCTGAAGGCCGATATTCGCGGCGTACGGGCCGAGTTGGGCTGCCTGCTGCCGCTGCCGGCCGCCGATATCGCCCGGCTGCGGACCGAGCTGCGCGGCCTGGCCGATGGGCTGATTGCCGCGAAACCGGACTCTTCCACAGCCTAGCCGGGCTGGACGGACCAAATATCCACAGGTTCGCGCCCCAGATGTAGGGGTTTGGGCTTGCCTGCCCCCACCAGATATTGCGATATTGCGCCCTCAGAATCAGTGAGGAAAACATGTCGCTTCTGGACTCCAAGCCCGTCTACAAGCCCTTCAAATATCCGTGGGCCTACGAAGCCTGGATGACCCAGCAGCGCCTGCACTGGCTGCCGGAAGAAGTGCCGCTCGCCGACGATGTGAAGGACTGGCAGAAGAAGCTGACGCCAGGCGAGAAGAACCTGCTGACGCAGATTTTCCGCTTCTTCACCCAGGCCGACGTGGAAGTGAACAACTGCTACATGAAGCATTACGCGCAGGTGTTCAAACCCACCGAAGTGCAGATGATGCTGTCGGCCTTCTCGAATATCGAGACCGTGCATATCGCCGCCTACAGCCACCTGCTCGACACCATCGGCATGCCCGAAGAAGAGTATTCGGCCTTCCTCCGCTACAAGGAGATGAAGGACAAATACGACTACATGCAGCAGTTCGGCGTCAGCACCAAGACCGACATCGCCAAGACGCTGGCGGTGTTCGGCGCCTTCACCGAGGGCCTGCAGCTGTTCGCCAGCTTCGCGATCCTGATGAACTTCCCGCGCTGGAACAAGATGAAGGGCATGGGCCAGATCGTCAGCTGGTCGGTGCGCGACGAAAGCCTGCACACCAACTCGATCATCAAGCTGTTCCACACCTTCCTGGAAGAGAATCCGGAAGTCTGGACCGAACAGTTCCAGCGCGACCTCTATGTCGCCTGCTCCACCATCGTGGAGCATGAAGACGCCTTCATCGATCTCGCCTTCGAGATCGAGGGCGTGCAGGGCCTGACCGCGCAGGAAGTGAAAGAGTATATCCGCTGGACCGCCGACCGCCGCCTGCTGCAGCTCAAGCTGCAGCCGATGTACCGGATCGAAAAGAACCCGCTGCCCTGGCTGGATGCGATCCTGAACGGCGTCGAACACACCAACTTCTTCGAAAACCGCGCCACCGAATATTCCAAGGCCTCGACCCAGGGCAACTGGGAAGACGCTTTCGCGTAAGACCCGAAACACCCTCGCTGTAAAAATGGGACCCCGGGTCAAGCCCGGGGTGACGAAATCGATGCGTCGTCATCCCGGCCAAGCGCCAGTTGGCGCGCCGAGCCGGGATCCCATTTGCAGAAGCTGTCGGGTCAAGCCCGGGCATGACGTATAGTGCGGGAATGACCTACCGCATCCGCCCGGCCCGCGCCGGTGAAGCCGAAGACCTGCGCGCCATCGAACGCGCCGCCGGGCAAAGCTTTGCCAGCGTCGGCTACCCCGATGTCGCGCGGCATGAGCCGACGCCGGCCGCAGCCTTGCGCGATGCCGCCACCGAGGGCGCGCTGTTCGTCGCCGTGACGCCGTCAGACGATCGGCCGGTCGGTTTTCTCCTTTGCACCGAGATCGACGGCGACCTCTATGTGCAGGAGTTGGCCGTGCATCCCGACCATGCCGGGCATCGCCTGGCCGTGCCGTTACTGAAAGCTGCCGAAGACCTGGCACGCAGCCTCGGCCTGCCGGCGCTGTCGCTCACCACATTCCGCACAGTGCCGTGGAACGCGCCCTATTACGAACGCCTCGGATTTCATGTGATGCCCGACGACCAGATCGGGCCGAGCCTGCGCTTCGTCATCGCACGGCAGAAGGCCGCCGGACTCGACGTCGCCAATCGCGTGGCAATGAGACGGTATTTGCCGGTCTAGGCCAGCAGATCGACGAAATGCTGTTCCAGCTCGAGGCTGGTGCGCAGGACTTCGATGCTGATGGCGGACTGCACCTTGGCCAGCTGCAGCTGCATGGCGACTTCGCCCAGCTCGACCACATCGGTGGTGGCGCCGGTCATCGCTTCCACGGCGCCCATCAGCATCTGGTCGGCCTTGGCGAGGCCGCTCAGCGCGTTGGAAATCGTGGAGGTTCCGGAGATCGAGGTCATGCCCATAGCTTAGCGCGAGGTGGAATTTTCCTCAACCCGCCTGAAGTCATCTCCCTGTGACTGGGCCGCAACGTGGTTAACGCGTTATAACTCCTCAGCCTCACCAGAATCACAAGAGCCAGTATGTCCGCGCTGCCCGCCAATCCGTTGCTGCCCATCCCGATCACCCAGTACCGCGAGGGCAATACCGGCATTCCCTATGCCCATGTGCTGGATTCCGGCAGGCCCGGACCGCAGGCGGCGATCACCGCGCTGATCCATGGCAACGAGGTCTGCGGCGCCCATGCGCTCGACCTGCTGTTCCGCGAGAAATTCAAACCGGCCAAAGGCAAGCTGACGCTGATCTTCTGCAACGTCGCCGCCTATACGCGCTTCGATCCGAACGAGCCGACCGCGTCGCGCTTTGTCGACGAGGACATGAACCGCGTCTGGGGCGCCAATGCGCTGGACAGCAGCCGCCGCTCGATCGAGCTGGACCGCGCGCGCGAGATCGAGCCGCTGCTGGCCGAGATCGACCTGCTGCTGGACATTCATTCGATGCAGCAGCCCTCGCCGCCGCTGATGCTGTCGGGTCCGCTGGCCAAGGGCCGCGAGTTTGCCGGCAAGCTCGGCGTGCCGGCCACGGTCGTCGCCGACCAGGGCCACAAGGCGGGCCTGCGCATGCGCGACTATGGCGGCTTCGGCGACCCCAGCAGCCCAAAGAATGCGCTGCTGGTGGAATGCGGCCAGCATTGGGAACAGGACAGCCGCGACGTGGCCATCGAAACCATGTTCCGCTTCCTGCATGCGATTGGCCAGGCGACCGATGCCGACCTGGCGCGCCACGGTCTCGCAGCGCAGCCGACGGAGCCGCAGAAATTCGTCGAGGTGACAGATGCCGTCACCATCGTCACCGAGGCCTTCAGCTTCGCGCAGAATTATACCGGCCTGGAGGCGATCCCACAGGCCGGTACGGTGATCGCGCATGATGGCTCGACGCCGATCACCACGCCCTACGACAACTGCGTGCTGATCATGCCGACCAGGCGACTGAAGCCCGGGCAGACGGCGGTCCGCCTCGGCCGCTACATCGCAGCGTAACGCGAGGGAGAGACGCAGACGATGCTGCGCAACCTCGCCTCCAGCATTCCCGCGCTGCTGATCGGCGCGGCGGGCGGTGCCGTCTTTCTTTACCTGCGCATGCCGCTGGCCTGGATGCTGGGCGCGATGTTCTTCACCGGCGTGGTGGCGCTGGCCGGTCTGGACCGCCGCATGACCCTGCGCGTCGAGCCGCGCCTGCGCAGCGTGATGATCGTGATCATCGGCGTGATGCTGGGCAGCGCCTTCCGGCCCGAGATGATCGACCGCGCCCGCGAATGGCTCGGGCTGATCATCCTGATGCTGGCCTATATCCCGATCGTGACGGCGATCTGTTACTGGATGTTCCGCCGCTGGGCGCGGCTCGATCCGGTCACCGCCTATTTTTCGGCCGCACCCGGCGGGTTGCAGGAAATGACCCTGGTGGGCGAGGCCTATGGCGGCGATGGCCGCAGCATCATCATGACGCATGCCCTGCGCGTCTTCCTCACCGTGATGACCATCCCGGTCTATTTCCGCTTCATCGAGGGGCTGAATGTGCCGCCGATGGCGCAGGGGCCGCATATGTGGCAGCTGCCCTGGCATGAAGGCGCGCTGCTGATCGTCTGCGGCATGGTGGGCTGGTATGTCGCGCGCTTCCTGCGCATGCCGGCTTCGGTGCTGGTCGGACCTATGGTGGTGTCGGCGCTGGTGCATCTGTTCGGCTGGTCGCATGCCTCGCCGCCGCCGGAATTAGTCGCCACCGCGCAGGTGGTGATGGGCGCAGCTTTGGGCTGCCGCTTCGTCGGCACGCCGCTGAAAGAGGTCGGGCGGATCGCCACCTTCGCAGTGATCGCCACCTTTGCGATGATCGCCGTGGCCGTGGCGATGACATTGGCCTTTGCAAACTGGGCCGGCATCAAGACCGAGGCGATGATGCTGGTGCTGGCGCCGGGCGGCATGGCCGAGATGAGCCTGGTGGCGCTCGGGCTGGGCGTCGAGGTGGCGGTGGTCGCCAGCATGCATATTTTCCGCATCGCGGTGGTGGTGCTGGCGGTACCGCCGGTGTTCAAGCTGCTGAAGCTCAGGAAAACAGGGACTTAACTGCGCTCATCAAGGGTTTATGCGGGGCTTATTGCGCGCTTATTCCGGCTTATCGCGTGCTTATTTGAGCTTATCACGCGCTTATATTTTCTTATTTTCGCTTATTTGAGTCTTGGTGCGGGCTTATGCCAGGGCAAGGCGCGCCCGATTTCCGCAAGCCGCATACATACGCAACTGCCAGAGACTGGCAGTGGGCAGAGCGATTCACGATGGGCAAGAGCGGCGCAGATTGATCTAGGAAACCCGCTGCCGTTTTAAAGGACGCAAGCGGAAAATTTCGCCCACCTCACATCTGCGCCAGCGTGGACTGGCTCGCGCCTTCCAGTTCCTTCACATGCTGCTGGATCCAGTAGAGATACTGGCGGAAGTCCGACGTGATCCGGCCGTTATAGCCGACGGAAAGCGTGTAGTTCTCGGACTGCCCGCTCTGGATCAGTTCGCTGACATAGTTGATCTGATCAAGCGCCTGCTCGCGCGACAGGCTGGCGATACTTCGGGGGCTGAAGCCGTTGCTCTCATACCCCTTCGCGAGTTCCTGGCTTTGCCGTTCCATCTCGGCCCAGACCTCCCGGCTTTTCTGCACGCGCGCTCGGTTTTCATCCAGTCGTGCCTGAATCTCTGGCGTGATCTCCACCCACTGAGGCTGTACGGGCCGGGCGTTGCTGAAATCCGTGGCCTCTGTTTCGCTGAGCGCGCGGCGGCTCTGCACCTCTCCGCCTGTTCGCATGTCCTGTATCAACTGTTCGAAAGCGGACATTTTTCGATCATGCTGGGCAAGACGGGTCTTTGCCTCCGCAAGATGCGCGTGAATCTTTGCCTGCTCCTCCGGCGGCAGGTCGGCAACCCTCTGCGCCTGAAGCGGCGACCCGGAGTTGCCACTCACCGGCACAGTCGTTGAACCAATCTCGAAGCGGTCGATCTGAATGTTCAGCGTCGTCATGTCCGTTTATCCTGTCAGGCCTACGCCAGCGTTGACTGGCCGGCACCTTCCAGCTCTTTCACATGCTGCTGCAGCCAGTAGACATACTGACGATAATTCGACGTCGTTCTGTCGCCGCTTCCGGTATTGAGCGTCATGGTATCGGCCTGACCGGACTGAATAAGCTCGCTCATGAAATGAATTTGCTGTTCAGCCTGCTCCCGCGACAGGCCAGTGACATTCGGAGCGATGAGAACGTGATTCTCTGGTCCTTTGGCGAGCGCGGCGCGTTGCGCATCCATATCTGCAAACTTCTGCAGTACTTCTGCCCGATGCGCAAACGCCTGCGCCCTGCGCTCCTTGATCTCGGCCTGCCGCTCTGGTGGAAGGCTTTCAAGCTGCAGGCGAGCATAACCGGGTTTGCCCTGCTTCATCGCCTCGGCCAGGCCCGGCGCCGGCGTTGTTGCCAATATCGAGATCGACATGGTGCGCCCTCATACTTCTGCGAGCGTGGATTGCCCGGCGCCGTCCAGCTCTTTCACATGCTGCTGCAGCCAGTAGACATACTGACGATAATTGTTGGTCGTCCTGTCGCCATAGCCGGTCTGCAGTTTCGTCTTCTCCGCTTCGCCGCTCTGGACCATCTCTCTCATGCGCTCGATCTGTCGGAGGGCATGCTCGCGCGACAGTGTCGAAACATTCGGCGCGTATAGAACGTTGTTCTCGACCGTCTCAAGCTTGGCGCTTTCCGCCATCTCCCTGTCGCTCTGAAGACCCGCTTCGGAACGACGGTTAGCTTCGGCAACCCGCTGCTTGAATTCAGGAGTCCAGTCTTCGTATTTCACTCCTGGCACATCAGTACGAAGCCTCTTGATCTCGCTGACGTAGTCGGCAGGAAACGGACCGCCGGCCGTGCCAGTGCTGGCCGGTTCCGGCGTGGCGTTACCTGCGCTGTCTAACTCCTTTAGATGCTGCTGCATCCAGTAGACATACTGGCGATAATTCGAGGTGGTCTGCTGCCCCTTGGCGGCCGAGAGCGGTACTTTATCGGCCTCGCCGCTCTGGATCAGTTCGCTCATGAACGCGATCTGGTCCAGCGCCTGTTCGCGGGTCAGTGAATTGACATTCGGCGCGCGTCTGTTCCAAACCTCATGCCCCCGGGCATCAGCCGCCGCCTGCTGTTCTACAGCTGCCATCTTCTGAAGATGCGCGGAAATCTTGGCGGCCTGCTCGGCGCGATGGGCGACAACGTAAGCCTGCTTTTCAGGCGACAGCTCTTCGAGCCGCTTGGGCTGAACCCGGGTGTAGCCGCCCAGATATCCAGTCTCGTTAACCGTGATGCCAGTCATGACTGAGCTTCTCTTCGCGTCGGTTGCAGTGTTTCTGCAACCAGAGAAGCAAACTGCGGGCCAATCTCTACCGCAGTTATAAAGAGTTGAAGTTCCGCGCTTTCATGCGTGAATACTCACGCGAGCTGCGTGGTGATTCCTGCCGCCCGGCAGGAATCACCCAGCGCATGGTTAATCGCACTTCACCATAACGATGGCGTTACGGCACCTTCTTCGTGATCTCCGGGATCGCGAAATCGAAATCGCAGCCGCGTTCGGCCTGCGTCACCGTGTCAAAATAGAGCTTGTCATACCCACGCCGGCCCTCGCCGCTCGGCAACGGCGGCAGGGCGGCGCGGCGCTTGGCCAGTTCGGCCTCGTCCACCAGCAGGTCGATGCGGCGGCCTTCGGTGTCGAGCCGGATGCGGTCGCCGGTCTGCACCAGCGCCAGCGGGCCACCGGCCGCAGCTTCCGGCGCGATATGCAGCACAATGGTGCCATAGGCGGTGCCGCTCATGCGCGCATCGGAAATGCGCACCATGTCCTTCACGCCCTGTTGCGCCAGTTTTTTCGGGATCGGGATATAGCCCGCTTCCGGCATGCCCGGCGCGCCCTTCGGCCCGGCATTGCGCAGCACCAGAATATCATCGGCCTTCACATCGAGATCGGGCGCATCGAGGCGCGCCGCCATATCGGGCAGGCTGTCGAACACCACGGCGCGGCCTTCATGCTGCAGCAACTCTTGAGTCGCTGCCGCCTGCTTGATGATGGCGCCATCGGGCGCGAGGTTGCCGCGCAGCACTGCCATCGCGCCGTTTTTGTAGACCGGCGCGGCCATGGTCCTGATCACATCCTGTTTCCAGCCCGGCGGCATGGCGTCGATATTCTCGCCCAGCGTCCTGCCGGTCACGGTCAGGCAGTCGCGCTCGATCAGGCTGCCCAGTTCGCGCAGGATCGGCGTCAGGCCCCCGGCCTTGTGCAGGTCTTCCATGTAATGCTGGCCGGTCGGCTTGAGGTCAACCAGCACCGGCGTCTCACGGCCCATTTTGTCATAGCCTTCGAGATCGACCTGAATGCCGCTGCGGCCCGCCATGGCCGTCAGATGGATCAGCGCATTGGTGCTGCCGCCGACCGCGAGCAGCACGCGCAGCGCATTGCGATAGGCGGCCGGCGTGAGGATCTTGTCGGGCGTCAGGCCTTCGGCCGCCATCGCCACGGCGCGCGCACCGGTCTGTTCGGCGAGGCGGCGGCGTTCGGCATGGACCGCCGGCACGGCCGCGCCGCCCGGCAGCATCATGCCGAGCGCCTCGACGGTGAGCGCCATGGTGCTGGCGGTGCCCATCACGCCGCAGGTGCCGATGGTGGGCGCGAGTTCGGAATTGACCTCGTTGATTTCCTGGTCGTTCACCTCGCCGGCGCGATAGCGCGCCCAGAAGCGGCGACAATCCGTGCAGGCGCCGAGCTTTTCGCCGCGCCAGGAGCCGGCCAGCATCGGACCTGTGACGAGCATGATGGCCGGCACGTTGGCCGAAGCTGCGCCCATCAGCAGCGCCGGCACGGTCTTGTCGCAGCCGCCGAGCAGGATCACCGCATCCATCGGCTGGGCGCGGATCATCTCTTCCGAGTCCATCGCCATCAGGTTGCGCAGATACATGCTGGTGGGATTGGCGAAGCTTTCCTGGATCGAGATCACCGGAAACGGCACCGGGATGCCGCCGGCCAGCATCACGCCGCGCGAGGCCGCCTCGATCAGGTCGGGCACGTTGCGGTGACAGGCATTGTAGCCGCTGTCGGTGTCGACGATGCCGATGATCGGCCGCTCCAGCGCCTCGTCGGTATAGCCCAGCGCCTTGATGAAGGCCTTGCGCAGGAAGACGGAGAAGCCGGCATCGCCGTAATTGGCGAGATTCTTCTTCATGCCCCGTGATTCAGTGGGGGCCGGCTTCTTGTCGCCTGATGCTTTAGGGGGCTTGCTGGTCATCGTTTCACTCCCGGGGTGCTGGAGGAGTTTTAGCGTGTTGGGGCCTACGCTTCCAGCACTCCCCTCTCGTCACCCCGGCCGAGCTTTTGCGAGAGCCGGGGTCCCATTTGGTGCGTCGCAGAAAAATGGGACCCCGGGTCAGGCCCGGGGTGACGATCTATAAAGTGGCGATGCTCTCGCCTACAGCGGCTTCTACAGCGGCTTCTGCGCCAGGATGAACAGGCGGCGGAAGGGAAACAGCGTGCGACCGTCGGCCTGCTTGGGATAATGCAGCACCACGCGCTGGCGGTAGTCGGCCTCGAAAGCGCTGCGCTCGGGCTCCTCCAGCCGGTCGAGGAACTGCTTGAGCCAGGTGCCCTTGGTGTATTCCGCCACCGGATTGGCGCCCGACAGCACCTGCAGATATTCGGTTTCCCAGATCTCCAGCGACGCGGTGCGCTCGTGCAGCATTTGCCAGTAGGTCGCCGGCTCGGCGACCGGACGGCGCCGCAGATGCGGTTCCAGCTTCGACCGCCAGGGCCCAAGCTCGATCGCATCAACGATGCACATATGCGACTTGGCGTCGAAATTGCGCGGCATCTGGATCGCCAGCCAGCCGCCGGGTTTCAGGCAATCGAGCAGGCCGGGGATCAGCGTCTCGTGATCGTTCAGCCAGTGCAAAGCCGCGTTGGAATAGAGCAGGTCGACCGGCTGGTCAGGTCGCCAGGTCGCGATATCGGCCTCGATGAATTCGGCTGCCGGATAATCCTGCCGCGCTTTCGCCAGCATGGTGCCTGAGGCATCGACACCGATATGCTTCGCCTGCGGCCAGCGCAGCTGGATCAGTGGCGTGAGATTGCCCGCACCGCAGCCGAGATCGACCACGGCCATCTCGGAATCTCCGTCGGCCACCAGCGGCACGCGGTCGAGCAGGTCCACGGCGGGGCGCAGGCGCTCGCCGGCGAATTTCAGGTATTGCGTCGGGTCCCAGGACATGGAGACTAGCCTATCCGAGGAAACGAAACCGACAAGGCCGAAGTGATGAATTCTTCTCAAGACCTGCGCGATTACGCTCAACAGAGTTTCGATGCGCCGCTCGAACTCACCGGCATGGTGGTGAAACCCGAACATATCGATGCCAACGGCCATATGAATGTCGGCTTCTACAACGTGATTTTCGACCAGGCGCTCGACAAATTCTTCACGCCCTTCGATCTCGACTGGAGCTATGTGCAGCGCACGAACCTAAGTACCTTCGTGCTGGAGACGCATGTCTGCTATCTGCAGGAGGTGCTGGAGGGCGATGCCTTGCGCTTCACCTTCCAGCTGCTCGGCGCCGATGCCAAGCGCATCCATTATTTCATGAATATGTATCACGCCGAGAAAGGCTATCTGGCGGCGACGTCAGAGCAGATCCTGGTGCATGTCGATCTGGCGACGCGCAAGAGCTGCCCCTTCCCCGAGCCGCAGCGCAGGCTGTTCGAAAACATGCTGGCAGGACATGCCAAGCTGCCGCTGCCGCCGCAGGCCGGCAAGAGCATCGGGATGGGGAAGAAATAGCCCCTCACCCATTTGTCATGGCCGGGCTTGACCCGGCC
>JAGXRD010000064.1 GCA_018336035.1 Alphaproteobacteria bacterium
GGCCCTCGGCGGTCAGGCTGACGCGCCGGGTGGTCCGCTGCAGCAGCCGCGCGCCGAGCCGGTCCTCCAGCCGCGAGATCAGCTTGCTGACCGCCGAGGGCGACAGGCCCAGCGGCTTGGCGGCCTCGGTGAAGCCGCCATGATCCACCACCTGCAGGAAGGCCTGCATTTCGCCGTAGCGGTCCATTGGCGGCTCCTATCTATGAATTTCAGGCAACAAATACTGCCAAATCTCCATATTAATGAAAAGTGCGGCGCAGCATAGATTGGGGTCATAGCCACCCAGCAGAGGAAGGCCTCCCCCATGACCCAGTCCCTGATGTCCCAGATCGAAACCCGCTTCCAGACCGTCGGCCAGCCGGTCAGCTATATCTCGGCTGATGAGATGGCCTATCTGCGCGCCCGCGCCAGCAGCCTGCGGGCGGAGTCGAACAAGGCGCTGTTCGACGGCCTGGTCGCCCGCATCACCCATGCCTTCCGCCCGACGGAATGGCAGGCTTCGGGTCGGATCGTTACCGTCGAGTAAGAACGCACTGGAAAGTAACGTCTTGCGGCTCGGCTGCCGCTGACTTAGGTGATCGCTGCGCCGTCATTTCCGATGGCGCAGCAGGATCGCGCAATGTCTTCTTCCGCCACCCGTCTGCCCGCCGTTTTCATCAGCCATGGCTCGCCCATGCTGACGCTGGAGCCGGATCGTCCGGCGCACCGGTTCCTGCGTGGGGCGGCTTCCTTATGGCAGACGCCGAAGGCGATCCTCGCCGTTTCCGCACATTGGGAAACCGCGCAGCCTGTTGTGGGCGCCGTCGCGGAACCTGAGACCATCCACGATTTCTACGGCTTTCCGCCGGCGCTCTATCGCATGCAGTATACCGCGCCGGGCGCGCCGGACATCGCCGCGTGCGTGCGTGATCTGCTGGAAGCGGCCGGCTATGCCGCTGCGCTGGACCCGCAGCGTGGCCTCGATCACGGCGCCTGGTCGCCGCTGACGCTGATCTATCCCGAAGCGGAGATTCCGGTGCTGCAGCTGTCGATCCAGTCGCAGCGCGATCCGGCACACCATCTGGCGCTGGGCCGCGCGCTGGCGCCGTTGCGCGACGAAGGCGTGCTGATCATGGCGACCGGCTCGCTGACGCATAACCTGCGCCTGCTGGATCGCAGCGACAGCCAGCCGCCGGCTGACTGGGCGGCGGCCTTCGCCGAATGGATGGCGCAGAAGCTGGCGCAGCGCGACGATGCGGCCTTGCTGGAGTATCGCCGCCAGGCGCCCTTTGCCGTGCAGAACCATCCGACCGACGAACATCTGCTGCCGCTCTATGTGGCGCTGGGCGCCGCCACGCCGGGCCAGCCGGCCGAACGCATCCATGCCAGTTTCGCGCATGGCTCGCTGGCGATGGACAGTTACAGCTTCAACTGAAATTCAGCGCGCGATATCGAGCAGCAGCCGGACGACGACCACGTCCAGCACCACGATATACAGCAGCATCAGCAGCAGCATCAGATAGCGGTGGATGTCGCCGCTGAGCTTCGGCTTGCGGCGCAGGGCGCTGCGCGCGAAGTTGGAAAAGTCATTCGCCAGATAGGCCATCTTGGCGTGTTCGTTGCCCTGCCAGGATTGCAGCATGACGATCGCGCCCAGGCTGGCAAAGCCGACGAAGCTCAGGAAGCCCGCGACGAAACGCGCCACATCGGCTGCGAAAGGCACGGCGATGCCGATCGCCACCAGCGCCAGCGCGATCAGGGTGAAATACTCCACCATCCGCCATTGCTGCCGCTTGGCGAACAGCACGTTGCGCACGGCGGCATCGTAGAGCAGCCGGTATTCGGCATGGGTGGCGTCGTCGAGTTCGCTGGAGACAAGCCGCTCCGTCTCGGCCTCCGCCGGCGGGGCAGCCGGGGCTTTCGGAGCGAGCGGGCGTGGTGGCGGTGGAGTGGGACCGCCGCCAGGAGGTTTGCCGGGCTGAATCGCCATGGCCGCAGCTTACGCCTGTTCCTGCCCGGGACCTAGACCAGTCCTGGAGGGGGCGTGCGGGTGGGATGTCCGGTCCCGGCAGAAATTGCCGCCCGGCAAAGACGGCGGGCAAAACCGACTCGGACCCCTCTGAAATATTATCTCTGAATCATAGACTTATCCGGCCGACGCGACTTGGCCCGCCGCTTGCTTCTAAAGCCGCGACGAATGAGGATTCCATGAAAGTCGCTCAGGTAAACAGCTCTCTCGCTCCGACCCCCGGCCAGTCCCAGGCCGAGGAGCCGTCGAGCCATGCCGACGCTTTCGCCCGTGTGCTGCAGACCGCCGTGTACGGTCGGGGCAGCGAAGCGGTGGCGAAGACGACCGAGCGCGCCATGAGCGCTGCCGCGCCGCGCACCGAAACCCGCCCGGTCGAGCGCCGCGATCGCGCCGAACCGGTTGCGACCCGCCCGAATACCACGCCCGCGCCGCGCAAGGATGCGGCCCGCGAGACCGATACGCGCGACACCGCTGCCACCCAGAAGCCGAACGAGAGCAAGACGCCGGCCCGGACCGAGACGAAGCCCGCCAAGGACACTGCCGCTGAGAAGCCGGCCGCCGAGCCGTCGGAAAAGACCACGGAAGAGACCGCCACCGCCGCGCCGCAGCAGGACGCTGCCCAGCCGGTGGAGCAGACCGCCAAAGATCTGGGCGAGCAGAAGGCTGCCGGTGACTCCGCCGAAGAGATTCTGGAAGATGCCGGCAAGCCGGTGGTGGCCGATGCCCCCGATGCCGCGCTGATCCTTGCATTGCTGCAGACCCAGATGCCGGCTGACGCTGCTGCGGTCACTGTCGTCGCGCCGGTTGCCGAAGCTGTCGTTACCACTGTTGCGCCCGCCACGCCGGTCGTCGCGCCGGTCCTGTCGCCGGAAGAGGCCGCTGCCGCTGCGTTGGCTGCCGCCGCCGCCGCCGAAGCGCAGGCCAAGACCGCTGCTGCGCCCGTGCAGACCGATGCCGCGCCTGCCGATGCCGAGACCGCAGTCCCGGTGCTGCCGCAGCCGGCTTTGCCGGCCGGCGCCGTCGATCCGCAGATCAAGACCGCCACCGAGACCAGCGCTGCCGCCCTCCTGTCGCAGCAGCAGACCGTGTCGGCGGAAGACTTTGCAACCATCCAGCAGGCGCTCGTGGCCCAGAACCAGGGTCAGGCGCAGGTGCAGGAACAGGCCGGTAAGCCGGCCGTGACGGCCGAGGCGAAGCAGAAAGCCGAGCCCAAGGCCGACAAGATCATCACCGTCGATGTACAGACGGTGACCGCCACGCCGAAGGCGCTGGTGGACCAGGCCGCGCTGTTCGTCATGCAGGATGACGACCAGGCTGCTGCCGATATGGCGCAGTTGCAGCAGCAGACCCAGGCCGCGTTGCAGCAGCAGTCGCAGCCGACGGCGCAGGACCTCAAGTTCAATGCCGCGCTGCTGCAGGCCGCCGCCGACGATATCGCGCTGCAGGGCGGCAATACCGCCAGCAGCAACAATGGCCAGACCCTGCAGCAGAGTGCCGCGGTCGGCGCCACGACGACGACACAGGCCGCCCAGGCGACGCATCAGGCCGCGACGCAGACCGCGGCGCGTCATCTCAATGCCTATGTGCCGGTCGGCGAACAGGTCGGCGTGCAGATCAAGAAGGGCGTTGCCGAAGGCATCGACAAGATTTCGATCCGCCTCGATCCGGGCAATCTTGGCAAGGTCGAGATCAAGCTGGAAATCGGCCATGACGGCCGTCTGCAGGCGGTGATCGCCGCCGACAAGCCGGAAACCCTGCAGCTGCTGCAGCAGGATGTGAAGAATCTTGAACAGTCGCTGCGCGATGCCGGTCTGAAGACCGACCAGCAGTCGCTGAATTTCACGCTGCGCGACCAGGGCCAGGCCAATGAAGGCCGCAATGGCAATGGCGCCGGCAATGGCCGCTACCAGAATCGTGGCGGCGATGAGTATGCCGAAACCGGCGCCAACACCGATCCCGCGCAGCTCGCTGCCGCCAACGCACAACGGGCTGCCGCCGCACGCGGCGGGCTCGATCTTCGCATCTGATTTGTCGCAAGGAGAACCACCATGGTTACCGGCGTAAGCAACACTGCCACCACCTATACCGGCGCGCCGTCGGCGTCCGAATCCGCCGGCGTCTCGCTGGCGAAGAATTTCGACACCTTCCTGACGCTGCTCACGACGCAGTTGAAGAACCAGGATCCGACCTCGCCGATGGACTCGAAAGAGTTCACCAACCAGCTGGTGATGTTCAGCCAGGTCGAACAGTCGATCAATCAGAACAAGAACCTGGAAAAGCTGCTGGCGATGTTTGGCTCGCAGCAGAGCAGCAACAACCTGAACTACATCGGCAAGATCGTCGATGTCGACGATAACCAGGTCGAGCTGCAGAAGGGCGGCAGCGCTTTCTGGTCCTATGAACTGCCGGCCGGCGCCACCAGCGTCAAATACAACATCCTGGATTCCGCAGGCAAAGTGGTGCGCACCGTCACGTCGAATGCGCCGGCCGGTGGCTTCCCGAAGGGTCGTATCGAACTGGCCTGGGACGGCAAGGACGGCCAGAGCGTCGAACAGCCCTCGGGCAAGTACAAGCTCGAAGTCATCGCCAAGGATGGCGGTGGTAAGACCATCGACGGCACCAAGGTGTTTGCGCGTGGCTATGTCAGCTCGCTCGATACCGTCGATGGCCAGCAGTATCTCGTCATCGGTGGCAACAAATACCCGCCCGAGAAGGTCGTGTCGGTCTATCCGGCGCCGACCGCCCCGGACCCCAGCAACGATGACGAAGAGGAAGAGCAGCCGCCTGCGGCCTAAGGCCGCTCGGGCTTCCCTGATTTTACTTCGTCCGATTTTCGATTTTTGACGTGAGGCGATGACGACCATGCAGAACCTGATCGAGACCGTGCCCACCAGCCCGACGCGCCCGATGGCTGCGCCGACCAGCGTGGCGAGTGTGATTGGGCCGGAAGGTCAGCGCATCACGCGCGACACGCTGCCGCCGCCGAATACCAAACGCTGGGTGATCCGCCGCAAGGCCGAGGTTGTCGCCGCGGTCCGTGGCGGCCTGCTGACGCTGGAAGAAGCCTGCGAGCGCTACATGCTGACGGTCGAGGAATTCCAGTCCTGGCAGCGCGCCATCGAACAGCATGGATTGCCCGGTCTGCGCACCACCCGACTGCAGGAATACCGCCCCGGTACGTTAAAGGAGCCGGCGATTCGCAGTTTCTAGAGAAATCCCCTTAACACACTGAAATTGTTACCGTTTGTGAGGTTAACATTCCGGTAGGCAAATTTTGCCGGGATGTTAACCTCTCCTTCATTCCCGCTACCTAATTTGGCGTTCGTGGGCAGGTGCGGACCAGCCCGGAACGCGTGCCTGGTGCAGGGGTGATGCCGTGAACGGTATTATGAACATGATGCGGAACATCGGTCCCGCGCGGCTGGCGATGCTGGCGGCGACGGCGGCTGTTCTGATCGGTTTCTTCGTCTTCCTGGGCATGAAAGTCACGCAGCCCAAGATGTCGCTGCTCTACGGCAATCTGGATCTCGCCTCCTCTGCCGAAATCGTCACTCGTCTCGAAGCCCAGAAAATCCCCTACCAGATCGCCGCCAACGGCGCGCAGATCCTGGTGCCCGAGGACCGCGTGCTGCGCACCCGCATGCAGCTGGCCGAAGGCGGCCTGCCGTCGGGTGGCGGCGCCGGCTATGAAATCTTCGACAAGGCCAATGCCCTGTCGGCCACCAATTTCATGCAGAACATCAACCAGCTGCGCGCCATGGAAGGCGAGCTGGCCCGCACGATCCGTTCGATCGAGCAGGTCGCCTCGGCCCGCGTGCATCTGGTGCTGCCCAAGCGCGAAGTGTTCAGCCGCGAACAGCGCGAACCCTCGGCCTCCATCATCGTCAAGACGCGCGGTGGCCGGCTCGACCAGCCGCAGGTGCGCGCGATCCAGAATCTCGTCGCCTCCGCGGTGCCCGACCTGAAGCCGTCGCGGGTCTCGATCGTCGATGACCGTGGCAACCTGCTGGCCGGCACCACCGAAGAGCCGGACCAGGCGACCGCCACGGCCAACCGCATGTCCGACATGCGCCGCCAGATCGAAGACCGCCTGCGCAAGAATGTCGAGGCGCTGCTGGAACGCTCGGTCGGCGTCGGCAACGTGCGCGCGGAAATCTCGGTCGACATGGATTTCGACCGCGTCACCACCAATCAGGAACTGTTCAACCCTGACCAGCAGGTGGTGCGCTCGACCCAGACCATCACTGAAAACAACCAGAGCCAGGAAGGCCAGCAGAACGTCACTGTGGCCAACAACCTGCCCGAAGCGCAGGGCCAGGGCGGCAGCCAGGCGACCACCAGCGGCAACCGCACCGAGGAACTGGTCAATTACGAAATCTCCAAGACGATCCGCACCCAGGTGCGCGAAGCCGGCACGATGCGCCGCGTTTCGGCCGCCGTGCTGGTCAACAACATCGTGCAGGTCGATGGCTCCGGCCAGCGTTCGTATCTGGCGCGTTCGCCGGAAGAGATGCAGCAGATCAACGCGCTGGTGCGCAGTGCGATCGGCTTCGACCAGCAGCGCGGCGATACGGTGGAAATCGTGTCGATGCGCTTTGCCGAGCCGGGTGACATTCCGGAAGAAGTCGATCCCAACAGCCTGCCGGTCCTGCTCGGCCTGACCAAGGCTGAACTGTTCCGCATCGGCGAGATCGCCGGCTATGTGCTGCTTGGCCTGCTGGCGATGCTGCTGGTGGTGCGCCCGCTGATCCGTCGCGTGCTTGAAGCCTCGCAGGAGAGCGAAGACATTCCGCCGGGCATGCTGACGCCGGCATCGCCAGGCCTGCCGATGGTGGTAGGCGGTGCGCCGCTCGCCGAACTGCCGGCCGCGCCGGATGTCGGCATGGCACCGCCGACGCCAGGCATCGAATCGATGATCGACATCGCGCGGATCGAAGGTCAGGTGAAGGCGTCGTCGCTCAAGAAGATCGGCGAGATCGTCGACAAGCATCCGGAAGAGGCCGTGTCGATCATCCGCAACTGGCTCTATCAGGCCGCGTGACGGTTTAGGAGCGCGCTATGGCTGCTGAAAAGGACTTCCGACAGCTCAAGGGGCCAGACAAGGCCGCTATACTGATGTTAGCTCTTGGTGAAGAGCACTCATCGAAGATCTGGCCGCTGCTCGACGACGAAGAGATCAAGGAAATCTCTCAGAACATGGCCAACCTCGGCGCGGTGAATTCCGACGTCGTGGAAAAGCTGTTCCTCGAATTCGTCAACAACTTCTCGTCCACTGGTTCGCTGACCGGTACCTTCGACAGCACGGAACGCCTGCTGATGAAGGCGCTGCCGTCGGAGCGCGTCAACCAGATCATGGAAGAAATCCGCGGTCCGGCCGGCCGCACCATGTGGGACAAACTCGCCAACGTGAACGAAAACGTGCTGGCGAACTACCTGAAGAACGAATATCCGCAGACCGTCGCCGTCGTGCTGTCGAAGATCCGTCCGGAACATGCCGCGCGCGTGCTGGCGGCGCTGCCGGAAGAATTCTCGATGGAAGTCGTCATGCGCATGCTGCGCATGGAAGCGGTGCAGAAGGAAGTGCTCGACAAGGTGGAGCAGACGCTGCGCACCGAATTCATGTCGAACCTGGCGCGCACCAACCGTCGCGATGCCCACGAAATGATGGCGGAAATCTTCAACAGCCTGGATCGCAACACGGAAGCCCGCTTCCTGGCCGCGCTGGAAGAGCGCAGCCGCGACGCCGCCGAGCGCATCAAGGCCCTGATGTTTACCTTCGAGGATCTGATCAAGCTGGACCCGTCCGGCGTGCAGACCCTGCTGAAGAGCGTGGAAAAGGACAAGCTGGGCCTGGCGCTGAAGGGTGCTTCGGAAACCCTGCGCGACCTGTTCTTCTCCAACATGTCCGAACGCGCGTCCAAGCTGCTGCGCGAGGAAATGGAATCGATGGGTCCGGTGCGCCTGAAGGATGTCGACGAGGCGCAGATGCTGATGGTGAATTCAGCCAAGGAACTCGCGGCCAAGGGCGAAATCATGCTGGCCGACAACAAGGGCGAAGACGAACTTATCTATTAAGGGACGCGGCGTAACACACGATGGCAAGCAAGGCGAAATTCCTGTTCGACGTTCCCTTCGATGGCAGCCGCCCGAAGGTGGAGCGGAATTACGCGCCCAAAGCGCCGCCGCCGAAATTCTCTGCCGAGGAGATCGATGCCGCCAAGGCCGCCGCCTTCGCCGAAGGCGAAGCAGCCGGTCGCGAAGCCGCCTATGGCGATCATCAGCGCAACCTGGAACAGGCGCTGCACAGCATCGCGCAGCAGCTGGCGGGCATTGCCGCCGGCCAGGAGCATGCCCGTATCGCGGCCAGCGCCGAGGCGACCGAACTGGCCGTGGCGATCGCGCGCAAGCTGGCGGGCCGGCTGATCGAACGCCAGCCGCTCGACCAGGTCGAGGCGCTGGTGCTGCGCTGCATGGATGACATGCGCGACGAACCGCGCCTGGTGATCCGCGCCAACGAAGCCGTCGTGCAGCAGCTGGACGCCAAGATCGACCAGCTGGTGGCGCAATCGGGCTTCGGCGGCAAGGTGGCGCTGGTGCCAGACGAAACGATGGCGCCGACCGATTGCCGCATCAACTGGGCCGATGGTTCGGCCGAACGGCGCCAGACGGCGCTGGAACACGAAGTCGACCAGGCGGTCGAGCGATATCTGGCCGGGCTGCAGGCGCAGCTGGCGGAGCCCGGCGAATAGCCGCGGCAGGGAGTGAATGAGTATGGCGGATAGTGACGATCTCGAACTGAAGGATCTCGGCGGCGGCGCCGGGATGATGGCCGAGGACGATCCCGATGCGGCACGGACCGCGGCGGATCTGCAGGCCGTGTTCGATATTCCGGTGCATGTCTCGGCCGTGCTCGGCAAGGCCAATATGCAGGTCAGCCAGTTGCTGAAGCTCGGTCGCGGCGCGGTGGTCGAACTCGACCGCAAGGTCGGCGAGGCGATCGACATCTATGTGAATAACCGCCTAGTGGCACGCGGCGAAGTCGTCGTGGTGGAAGATCGCCTGGGCGTGACAATGACGGAAATTATCAAGGGCGGTCGTGGCGGCTGATGTCGCGCGATCAGACATCGACGTTTTTGATTAAAGCGGGAAGCTGGGGCGGATTATGCGACTGATCATCTTTGGGACGCTGAATGGGCAGATCGGTGCGGCCACCCGCATCGCGCTGCAGCGCGGCGCCAAGGTCATCCAGGTCGAGGATATCGAACAGGGCCTCAACACGCTGCGCAGCGGTCGCGGCGCTGATCTGGCGATGATCGATGTCAGTCTCGATGTGAAATACCTGGTCGAAAGCCTCAAATCCGAACGCATCAACCTGCCCGTCGTCGCCTGCGGCATCGGCAACGATGCGCGCGCCGCCGTGGCGGCGATCCGCGCCGGCGCCAAGGAATATCTGCCGCTGCCGCCGGAAGCCGATCTCATCGCGGCGGTGCTGGAAGCGGTGGCAGAAGAGAGCCACCAGATGCTGTTCCGCGACCCGGCCATGGGCCAGGTCGTCAAGCTGGCCGAGCAGATCGCCCCGAGTTCCGCTTCGGTGATGATCACCGGCGAAAGCGGCACCGGTAAGGAAGTGATGGCGCGCTTCATCCACATGAAGTCGCCGCGCTCTGACAAGCCCTTCGTGTCGGTCAACTGCGCCGCCATCCCGGATACGCTGCTGGAATCCGAGTTGTTCGGCCATGAAAAAGGCGCCTTCACCGGCGCCGTCGCGCGCCGCCTGGGCAAGTTCGAGGAAGCCAATGGTGGCACGCTGCTGCTCGATGAAATCAGCGAGATGGATGTGCGCCTGCAGGCCAAGCTGCTGCGCGCCATCCAGGAGCGCGAGATCGATCGCATCGGCGGCAGCAAGCCGGTCAAGGTCGATATCCGCGTGATCGCCACCTCGAACCGCAACCTGGCCGATGAAGTGGCGCGCGGGACGTTCCGCGAAGATCTTCTGTTCCGCCTCAATGTGGTGAATATCAAACTGCCGCCGCTGCGCGCGCGGCCGGCCGATATCGAGATGCTGTCGCAGTATTTCGTCAAGAAATATGCCGCCGCCAACGGCGTGCCCGAGCGCCCGCTGGCGCCGACCACGATCGAGGCACTGCGTCTGGCGCCCTGGCGTGGCAATGTGCGCGAGCTGGAAAACACCATGCATCGCGCCGTGCTGCTGGCGCTGGGCTCGCAGATCGAAGTGGCCGATATCCGCCTGCCCGATGGCTCTGCGCTGAGCGACAGCATCAGCCGTGGCGCGGCGCCGGCCGCCGCCGACCAGGCCTCGGGCGATGCCGCCGGCGCTTCGCCCAATCTGGTCGGGCGCACGGTGGCCGATGTCGAACGCGACCTGATCATCGACACGCTGAAGCATTGCCTGGGCAACCGCACGCATGCGGCGACCATCCTGGGGATTTCGATCCGCACCTTGCGCAACAAGCTGAAGCAGTATTCCGACGAAGGCCTGGCCGTTCCTGCGGCCAACGAGGGGTCGCGCGTCCCTGCCTGATGGCAGGCCGCGCGGGTTGAGGAGAAGAGGGTATGGCGGAGAACATGCCGGCTGACGCTCCGGCCGCCTCGGGAGGCGGTGCTGGCGGCATGTTCAGTCGGCTGCGCATCGGCCAGCATGGCGATATCATGCTCGCCATCGGCATCATGGGCATCCTGTCGGTGCTCATCCTGCCGATGCCGACCTGGCTGCTCGACGTGTTCCTGGCGCTGTCGATCACCGCGTCCGTGCTGGTGATGATGACCTGCCTGTTTGTCACCCGTCCGCTCGAATTCTCCAGCTTCCCGACCGTGCTGCTCATCACCACGATGCTGCGGCTGTCGCTCAATCTGGCATCGACCAGACTTATTCTGGGGCACGGCCATGAAGGCACCGATGCTGCCGGCCATGTGATCGAGGCCTTCGGCCAGTTTGTCATGGGCGGCAACCTGGTCATCGGCATCATCGTCTTCGCGATCCTGGTGATCGTGAACTTCGTCGTCATCACCAAGGGTTCGGGCCGTATCGCCGAAGTGTCGGCGCGCTTCACCCTCGACGCCATGCCCGGCAAGCAGATGGCGATCGATGCCGACCTGTCCTCGGGCCTGATCGACGAAGCCACCGCCCGCGTGCGCCGCAAGGAGCTGGAAGACGAGTCCGGCTTCTTCGGTTCAATGGACGGCGCCTCGAAATTCGTACGCGGCGACGCGGTTGCCGGCCTGCTGATCACCTTCATCAACCTGATCGGCGGCATCCTGATCGGCGTGATCCAGAACGGCATGCCGTTCAGCGCCGCGCTCAATACCTATTCGATCCTGTCGGTCGGTGACGGCCTGGTGGCGCAGATCCCGGCGCTGATCATCTCGGTCGCCGCCGGTATCATGGTGTCGAAGGGCGGTGTCACCGGCACCACCGACAAGGCGCTGTCGCGCCAGCTGTCGTCGGTCAAGGGCCTCGGCATGTCGGCCGTACTCTCGGCCGCTTTCGCCCTGATCCCGGGCATGCCTTTCATTCCTTTCATGATCCTGGCGCTGGTCACCGGCGGCCTGGCCTATCTGGCCTGGAAGCAGGAGCAGAAGGTAATCGCCGATGCCTTCATACCGCCGCTGCCCGATGCGCCGCCGCCCAGCCCGCTGGACGAGCCGGTCACCAATGCACTGGTGATGGACGATCTGCGGCTGGAACTGGGCTTCAGCCTGCTGCCGCTGATCAACGATGCACGCGGCTACCGCCTGACCGACCAGATCAAGGCGCTGCGTCGCCAGATCGCCATTGATATGGGCTTCATCATGCCCAGCGTGCGCATCCTGGACAACATGCAGTTGCCCGGCAACACCTACGTGATCCGCGTCAAGGAAGTGGAAGCGGCCCGCGGCGAGGTGCGCCCGAACCTGCTGCTGACCATGGATCCGCGCGGCGAACGCATTGCGCTGGCCGGCGAAGAGACCATCGAGCCAACCTTCGGCCTGCCCGCCATGTGGGTCGACGAGAGCATGCGCGACGAGGCGATGTTCCGCGGCTATACCGTGGTCGATCCCGGCACGGTGATCACCACGCATCTGACCGAAGTGGTCAAGGACAACATGTCCGATCTGCTCAGCTTCGCCGAGACGCAGAAGCTGATCGACGAGCTGAAGAAGAGCAACGAGAAGCTGGTCACCGAAGTGATTCCGCAGCGCACCAACGTCAACGGCGTGCAGCGCGTGCTGCAGAACCTGCTCAGCGAGCGCATCTCGATCCGCGATCTGCCCACCATCCTGGAAGCGATCGCCGAAGCCAGCGGCTACACCCAGAGCATCACCCAGATCACCGAACATGTGCGTTCGCGTCTGGCGCGCCAGATTTCCAATGCCAATGTCAGCCCGGACGGCTTCATCCCGCTGGTGACGCTGTCGCCGCAATGGGAGCAGAACTTCGCCGAGGCGCTGGTCGGCCAGGGCGAGGATCGCCAGCTCAGCATGCAGCCGTCGCGCCTGCAGGAATTCATCACCCAGGTCCGCCAGACCTTCGAGCGTCTGGCCGCCGAGGGCCATATGCCGGTGCTGCTGACCAGCCCAACGGCGCGGCCCTATGTGCGGTCGATCATCGAACGCTTCCGGCCGGCCACCGTTGTGATGTCGCAACAGGAAATCCATCCGAAGGCCAAGCTTCGGACGGTTGCGCAGATCTGAGGATGGGCTGACAGATGCGGCTCAAGACCTTCCAGGCTGAAACGATGACCGAGGCGATGGACCTCGTGCGCCAGGCTCTGGGCGACGAGGCGATCATCGTCTCCACCTATACGCACCGCAACGGCGGCGGCGTCGAGATCACCGCCGCCATCGAACAGGCCAGCGAAGACGATTTCGCCACACCGGAAGCACAGGCGCTGCGCTACGGCCAGGGCAATGGCCGGTTGTTCGTGCCCGATGAAGATTTTACCAGCCACGACGACCTGCAGCAGGCCGGCGACCTGATCCTCGGGGCGCTCAGCTGGCATGGCGTGCCGGCCCGCGTGGCCGAACGGCTGGCGCAGGCCGCGATGCGCGTCGGCCTCGACGATGCGGTTGGCGCGCTGGCCGAGGCGCTGGACGAAACCTATCGCTTTCCGGGGCTCAGCACCGACAACCGGCCGCTGATCCTGATCGGCCCGCCCGGCGCCGGCAAGACCGTGGTGGCGGCGAAACTGGCTGCGCGCTGCGTGATGGAACGCCGCGCCGTGCAGGTGATCTCCACCGATGTCAGCCGTGCGGCGGCCGGTGAGCAGCTCTCGGCGCTGTGCCGCGTGATGAGCGCGCCCTTCATCGAAGCCGCCGATGCCCGCGAATTGCAATATGCCGTGGGCCAGACACCCGATGCGGCCAAACTGATCATCGACACTGCCGGCGTGAATCTGCATGACGCGACCGAGCGCAAGGCGCTCAAGGCGCTGATCCAGGCCAGCGGCGCCGAGCCGGTCGCCGTGCTGGCCGCCGGCACCGATGCCGTCGAATGCGGCGAGATCGCCGCGCAGGCTGTCGCCCTGGGCGCGCGTCGTTATGTCGGCACGCGGCTCGATGCGGCGCGCCGGCTCGGCGCGCTGGTCGCCGCCGCCGATCTCGGCGGACTTGCGTTTGCCGATGTCAGCACCAGTTCCTTCATCGGCAAGGGCTTTGAACGCTGCGATCCGCTCAGCCTGGCGCATCGCCTGCTGGCCGATCCCGATGCGCGCAGCCCTGCTGTCGATCCTGCCGAAGACATGTCATACTTCTCCCCGAAACCCGCTGCCATGAAGGCCGCTGAATGACCGTGATGACCATGACGCCGACTCCGCCGTCCTCTCCTGCTCGCCCGGTCCGTCATCCCGCCGCCGCGGTGCGACAGCCCAATGTCATCGCCGTTGCCTCGGGCAAGGGCGGTGTCGGCAAGACCTGGCTTTCGGTCACGCTGGCGCACACCTTCGCGCGCCAGGGCCAGCGCGTGCTGCTGTTCGATGGCGATATCGGCCTCGCCAACGTGGACATCCAGCTCGGCCTGATGCCCGACCGCGATCTCGGCAGCGTGATTGCCGGCCGCTTCAGCTTGGCCGATGCGATCATGCCCTCGGAAGCCGGCTTCGACATTATTGCAGGTAAATCGGGTTCGGCCTCGCTCGCTACGCTGGATCAGCCTGCCATGAGCCACGTGCGCGACGAACTGATGCAGCTGGCGAAAAGCTATGACCGCGTCATCATCGATCTCGGCGCCGGTGTCGATTCGGTGGTGCGCACCTTCTCGGCGGTTGCCGGCATTACGCTGGTCGTCACCAACGACGAGCCGACTGCGCTGACCGATGCCTATGCCTATATCAAGCTGACCCGCATGGCTGACCGCAACGCCGATGTGCGCGTGGTGATCAACATCGCGCCGACGACGCGCGAAGGCGAACGCACTTACGCGAAGCTGAACAAGGCGGCGGAGAATTTCCTGAAATACTCGCCGCCGCTGGCCGGCGTGATCCGCCGCGACGACAAGGTGCGCGATGCGATCCGCAACCAGGTGCCGCTGCTGACCCGTCATCCGATGTGCGAAGCCGCCGAGGATGTCGAGGGCGTGATGAACAACCTGCTGCGCGCGCCCGTCGCGATGCAGCCCTGATCGTATCGTAGCGGGGCGGAGAGGCGCGTGAGCGATCTCGGCCCCCTTGTGCCCAAGCCGGTGGTCAGCACCGGCAGCACGCCTGTCACTTCCACACCTGCACCCACCACGTCCACGCCGGCTTCGGCGCCGGGCGGCGGCACGCCTCCGCCAACACAGCAACCGGCGGCCTCTCCCACCACCGTGCTGCAGGGCGATGCCGCCGAGATCGCCGCCAGCGCGCGTGAACTGGCGCGCGGCGGCCAGATTTCGGCGCAGGTGGTGGCGCGCGACGCCGCGGCTTTACTGGTGCGCACGGCGGCCGGCAATACGCTGGCGCTGACCAATCTGGCGCAGGCATTCGAGCAGGCCAATCTCGCCACGCTGAATGCGGCGATCAAGCTGCAGCTCAATCCGGCCAATCCGCAGCAGGCCACCGTGCTCAGCGTCAACAACACGGCACTGCCGTTGCCGATGCCGGCGCAGGCCATGCCACCGACGGCAGCCCAGCTCGCGCTCGCCACCTCGCCGCCGCAACAGGCGCCGGCCGGCGCGGCGCCGGTGTTGCCGCAGGCCGGCCAGACCCTGCAGGCCGTGCTGTTGACGCCGGCGTCGACAGCGGGTGCGACCGCCTTGCCGGCCGGCAGTCAGATGCAGGTGATTGTGCAGAGTGTGACGCTGCCCAATGCCACGCCGGCCCCAGCTGTCATGCCGGCTGCCACACCGGCCGCACAGCCGGGAACGCCCACATCCGGCGCGCCGCCGCAACTTCCAACCTCTGGTGCGCCGCAGGCTGCAATTCCGCAGGGTGCATCGCTCCCCGCTGCGGCAGCATCCGCGCCGCCGGCTCAGTCGACTGTGACGGCGCCGAGCTTGCCGACGCTTCCTCAGGGCGTCGCCACACCATCGGTACAGGCGCCGGTGCAGGCATCCGTGCCGCCTGCCGCAACACCGGCCGGTTTGCCGCAGGCCGCAACGGCGCTGCCCGTGCAGGCGCTCGCCGCGCAGGCTGCAGCGGCAACAAAGGCGGCCGTCACCGGCATCGTCACCGGCATTGTCACGGGCCAGACCCAGACCGGCCAGGTGACGGTCTCGACGCCGCAGGGCGTGCTGGCGCTCAACCTGCCGCAGCCTTTGCCGCCCGGCACGCAGATCGCTTTCGAACTCGGCACCATCACGCGACCGCCGGCGACAACACCGACGCAGCTGACGCCGGCGCCGCTCGGCGGCGTGCTGGCGCGGCTGCAGGATGGCTGGCCCAACCTGCAGGCCACGCTGGATGCCATTCGCACGGCCGATCCCGCACTGGCGCAGCGACTGCAGACCGAATTGCTGCCGCAGCCGAATGCGCGTCTGGCCTCCACCGCCCTGCAGTTCATCGCCGCGGCGGCCGTGGGCAATGCGCAGGCCTGGCTCGGTTCGGAGGCGGTGCGCAGGCTAGAGCAGAGCGGCAAGGGTGAGCTGCTCAAGAAACTGGACGACGATTTCCGCGATCTCGGCAAGCTCAACCAGCGCCAGGGCGACAATGACTGGCAGGCGCTGGTGATGCCGATGATGATCGGCGGCCGGGTCGAGCCGATCCAGATTTTCATGCGCCGGCGCAAGGATCCGAAGAAGCAGCAGAAGCAGACCCGTTTCATCATCGATTTCGATCTGGAACACACCGGCCCGATCCAGTTCGACGGCTTCGTCGGCACCAAGCAGCTCGACCTGATCCTGCGCAGCGAAACCGAATTCGGCCCCGCCTTCCGCGTCGATGTGATGGCGATCTTCGAGGAAGCGCTGGCGATCACCGGCATGGTCGGCTCGCTGCGCTTCCATGACCGGGAAAAGCCGCTGCCCTGGCCGAGCCCGGAACTCGACAGTCGCGGCCCCAGCACCGAAATCAAGGCGTGATCAGTTCGCAAGTTGCGGATAGCACGATGTGCAATCTGCGCGTCAGATCGCGTCTCGGGAGATGTGAATGACCGCGCGTGTCTGGCTGCTGCTGATGGCCCTGTCGATCCTGTGGGGCGGCTCGTTCTTTTTCATCGGCGTCGCCGTGCAGGCATTGCCGCCTTTCACCATCGTCGCCGCCCGTGTCGGGCTGGCCATGCTGGTGCTGCTGGTGGTGTTGCGCGCGATGCGGATCGAGCTGCCGCGCGGCGGCGCGCTCTGGCTGGCCTTTATTGGCCTCGGCCTGCTGAACAACGTGATTCCCTTCACGCTGTTTGTCTGGGCACAGGCGCAGATCCCGAGCGGGCTGGCCTCGATCCTGAATGCCACCACGCCGATCTCGACCGTGCTAGTGGCGCATGCCTTCACCACAGACGAGAAGCTGACACCGAACCGCATGCTCGGCGTGCTGCTGGGATTTGCCGGCGTCGCCGTCATGCTGGGGCCCGATTTACTGGCTGGCCTTGGGGATAACCTGCTGGCGCAGGGCGCCTGCCTGCTCGCCACGCTGTCCTATGCCTGCGCCGGCGTCTATGGCCGCCGTTTCCGGCAGCTCGGCATTGCGCCAATGGTGACGGCGGCCGGGCAGTTCATTGTCTCCACTGCGCTGATGCTGCCGCTGGCGCTGCTGGTCGAACAGCCCTGGCGACTGCCATTCCCTGGCTGGCCGGCGGTGGCGGCCGTGGTCGGCCTCGCCGTGGTGTCGACGGCGCTGGCCTATGTGATCTATTTCCGCATTATGAGCGCTGCCGGCAGCAACGTGAATCTGGTGACGCTGCTGGTGCCGGTCAGTGCGATCCTGCTCGGCGTGCTGGTGCTGGGAGAAACGCTGCTGCCGCGACATCTCGCGGGCTTCGGCGTGATCGCACTCGGCCTTGCTGCCATCGATGGGCGGCTGCTGGCACGGCTGCGTCAAAAGCAGGCCTGAGCGGTCACTCCGACGGCTTGGCGTCCTGTTCCTGACGGCGGCGGAAGCCCTGCAGGCCGGCTTCGTCCATTTCGTCCTGCTCGCGTTTTTCCTGCTTGGCGCGTTCGCGCTTTTCCCAGTTCTCAAGCACCAGTTCGTATTTCTTCTGCTCGCGGAAGGCGGCATTCACCTCTTCCTGCGCGGCGGCGATGCGGTCGATGATCTGGTCGCGCGCCACTTCTGTATTGGCATGGCGCTCGCGGTTCACGCGGCGATACGCCGTGAAGCCGAAACCGGCGGCGTAATTCTGCGTCGCCACCTTGCGCTCATGTTCCAGTTCGGCATCCAGCGCCGCCATCTGGCGTTCGATATTGGCGCGCATGATTTCCAGATCGACGACGATGCGGCGCCGCTCGTCGAGCCGCCATTTCCACAGTCGAATGAGTCCGCTGACGCCCTTCATGGCCTAAGCCGCGATCCTGTTTACGCGCCCTGCTGCAGGAAGATTTCGGCCAGCCGCTCGTAACCCGAGGCCAGATCGGCGCGTTCGGCCTTCTGCTGCTTGAGGAAGGTTTCCAGCATCGGCTGGTAGCGGATCGCTTCATCGACCTTGGGATCGGAGCCGCTGCGATAGGCGCCCAGCCGGATCAGTTCGGCCATGTCGTCATAGGTCGCCATCAACTGGCGCGCGCGCGTCACCAGCAGGTTCTCGTCCTCGGTGTTGCAGCCCGGCATGGTGCGCGAGATCGAGCGCAGGATGTTGATGGCTGGGTAACGCCCGCGTTCGGCAATGCCGCGCTCCATCACGATATGGCCATCGAGAATACCGCGCGTCGCATCGGCAATCGGCTCGTTATGATCGTCGCCGTCCACCAGCACGGTGAACAACCCGGTGATGCTGCCGTCTTCCGTGCCCGGACCCGCGCGTTCCAGGAGTCGCGGCAGTTCGGCAAAGGTGGTCGGCGGATAGCCCTTGGTGGTCGGCGGTTCGCCGCCCGACAGGCCGATCTCGCGCTGGGCCATGGCGAAACGCGTGACCGAGTCCATCAGGCAAAGCACCTGCTGGCCCTGGTCGCGGAAATACTCCGCCACCGCCAGGGTCATATAGGCGGCCTGGCGGCGCACCAGCGCGGGTTCGTCGGAGGTCGCCACCACGATCACGGTGCGGGCCAGGCCGGCCTTGCCCAGATCGTCCTCGATGAATTCCTGCACCTCGCGGCCGCGTTCGCCGATCAGGCCCACCACGTTCACATCGGCCTCGGTATAGCGCGCCATCATCGACAGCAGCACGGATTTGCCGACGCCCGAACCGGCGAAGATGCCCATACGCTGGCCGCGGCAGCAGGAGATGAAGGTGTTGATCGAGCGCACACCCAGATCGATCTTGGGGCCCACTCTTTTACGCGAGTTGGCCGGCGGCGGGTTGGCGCGCAACGGATAGGGGCGGGTGCCGTTGACCAGCGGCGGGCCGCCATCCAGCGGACGGCCCAGCCCGTCGATCACGCGACCGCGCCAGCTGGCATCGGGATAGATCACCGGCTGATCCTCGCCGACCACGGCGCGGCTGCCCAGGCCGATGCCTTCCAGCGAGCCATAGGGCATCAGCAGGGCGCGGTTCTGGCGGAAGCCGACCACTTCGCATTCCACCTGGCGGTGATCGCGGGTCTGCAGATGCACGCGCGAGCCGATGGAGAGGTGGCGCTCCACGCCGGCCACTTCGACCAGCAGGCCCTGGATCGAGGTGACGCGGCCGGTGAAGCTCACATCCTTGATCCGGTCCAGATCCATCAGCAGGCTATGCATGGCGCCTCAACAGGGTTAACGAAGAAAAGACCCTACAGGTCAAAGCCTTAACCGCCCGTAAAGCGCCAGAAAAACCGCCTGGGGCCGGGCTGCGCTGAAGCTTGTTTTAGCATGAAACCCGGGCCGGCCTCAGGGTGTAAATAATGCGTTAAGAAATGCGTTAACTTCATTTATTAACAATGGTAAACTGCGTCGAATCGGGCGGAAAAACGCCAACTCCGATCCGGCCGTCTCGCGGCGCAGGTCGGAGACCGACCATCAAGCCTGGGGGTGCACCATGCGTGTACTGCTGATCGAAGACGACGCTTCCATGGCCAAGAGCATCGAACTGATGCTCAGCGCCGAAGGCTTTAACGTCTATCGCACCGAATACGGCGAAGAGGGTTTGGACCTCGGCAAGCTGTATGACTACGACATCATCGTGCTCGACCTGAACCTGCCCGACATGCACGGCTACGATGTGCTGAAGAAGCTGCGCGCGGCCAAGGTGAACACGCCGATCCTGATTCTCTCGGGCATGGGCGAAGCGGACAAGAAGGTGAAGGGTCTGGGCTTCGGCGCCGACGACTACATCACCAAGCCGTTCAACAAGGACGAGCTGATTGCCCGCATCAATGCCATCGTGCGCCGCGCCAAGGGCCATTCGCAGTCGGTGATCCAGACCGGCAAGCTGACGGTGAACCTGGACGCCAAGTCGGTCGAGGTGGAAGGCGGTCGCCTGCATCTGACCGGCAAGGAATATGCGATGCTGGAACTGCTGTCCTTGCGCAAGGGCACGACGCTGACCAAGGAGATGTTCCTGAACCATCTCTATGGCGGCATGGACGAGCCGGAACTGAAGATCATCGACGTCTTCATCTGCAAGCTGCGCAAGAAGATCGCCTCGGCCACCGAGGGCGACAACTATATCGAAACCGTCTGGGGTCGCGGCTACGTGCTGCGCGACCAGGTCGAACCAGTGGCAGCCGGTGCCAAGCGGGCGGCTGGCGGGCACTGAACTTCGTGACATGACATGAAAAAGCCGGCCCTTTGAGGCCGGCTTTTTTGTTGCCCGGATGAAGGCGATTACGGCTTCACCCGGAAGGTCATCGAGGCATTGTAGAAGGTGCCTTCCACCTCGTTGCCGGCATCCTTGGCGAAGTGGCTGACTTCCACGCCGGCGAAGGCACGCTTCGGCACCGTCACCGTCACCTTGCCATCCTTGTCGGTTTTCACCTTGTCCGCCTTCACGTCATGACCGACGAAAATATCCGACACCAGGCTGGCCTCGGCCAGCGGCTGGCCTTTCAGCAGCACCAGCAGCGTCAGCTTGTCGCCAGCTTTCAGCGTGGCGGGATCGGCCTGCGGCACGATCTCCAGGTCAAAGCCGACCGGCTTGGCAAAAGCCGACATGGGCGCCAGATAGGTCTTCGGCATCTTGAAGGACGGGCCGGCGATGGTCGGATTGGCCACTGTGCCCTTCGGGCCGTTGCTCCATTTGTTGTCGCTGCCCTTGGCCCAGTATTTGTTATCGAACACCGCCGCCACCAGTGCAGCATTGGCCGCCGGCTTCACAGCGGCAGACTTTTCGAAACGCTCGACTTCGGCCGCAATGGCCCTGCCGTCCTTGTCGAAGGCATGGGCCTTGGTGATGCGGGTGGGATCGTAAGGATCTGACGGTTCGCCGGCATCGCCATTCTCGATCATCAGCTTGCCGTCCTTGTTCGGCTCGATCCAGACCGAATGGGCGGCAGCCGGACCGGCCAGCAACAGCAGGGCAAGTGCATAAGCAAACGTGTGTTTCATGATCGTCTTCCTTTGGTTGAGAGGCATCTGGTTTCAGAAAGTGACGCTGAGCGTGGCGGTCGCACTCAGCGGCTGCCCGGGCACGACGCGCAAAGCGCCGAAGCCGCGTTCGTAATATTCCTTGTCGAACAGGTTGTAGATGTTGAGCGACAGCTTCGCGCTGTCAGTCAGCTTGTAGAAGCCGAGCAGGTCGACCTTGTAATAGGATGGCATCAGGATGCCGTCGTTGGTGGCACTGACGGCGCGGTCGCTGACCGCATTGATGCCGCCGCCGAAGCCCAGTCTCTTCAGCATCCCGCTTTGGAATTCATACACGGTCCACAGGCCGAAGCTGTGCATTGGGATATTCTGCAGCCGCGCACCGATGGGCAGCGTGGTGTCTTCGGTCACTTCCGCATCGGTATAGGCATAGCCGCCGATCACGCGCCATTCCGGCGTGATCGCGCCGGAGATGTTGAGATCGAAGCCCTGGCTGCGCACCTCGCCGGCCTGGATCTGTTGCGTATTGTCGGCCGGATTGGTGGCCAGCACATTCTGCTTGGTGATGTGGAACAGCGCAGCCGTCACATTCACCCGTTTGTCGAACAGTTCCGCCTTCACGCCAGTCTCGTAGCCCAAGCCGATTTCCGGCTTGAAGGGTTTGCCATCGGCCGTCGTACTGAAGCCGGTGTGGGAATCCATCACCGGACGGAAAGAGCGTGCCGCGCTGCCGTAAAGCGCGACCTCGGGCGTGAGCTTGTAGGTCAGGCCGGCACGCGGGCTGAAGCCGCGGCGCGATTGCGGTGCCGAACGGTTGGTGGCGCGATCCTCGAATTCCTGCTCCAGCCAGTCGGCGCGCGCGCCGAGCAGCAGCTGCCAGCTTTCGCTCAGTTCGATCTGGTCCTGCAGATAGACGGCATAGGTATCCGAAACATCCCGCAGATCGGAGAAGATGCTGGGTGTCACATTACTCTGGCCGTAGACCGGATTGTAGATGTTGATGCTGCCGGCCGTGGACCGGTAGAAATGCTCGCTGGCATGGGCCCGTTCATACTCGAAGCCGGCCAGCAGCGTGTGTTTGACGCTGCCGGACTCCAGATGGCCCAGCGCCTCCAGCTGCGCCGTATGGCTGTTCCAGTTGAAATCGCGCAGCGCACGTCGCCGGGTCAGCACGCCGGTCGCGGCATTCAAGGTGTTGGCTTCGGTGGCGAAGCCATACATCGAACCGGTTTTCGACAGCAGACCGGCGCGCAGGGTCCAGTCGTCGCCAATATCGTGTTCCAGCCGGCCGGACATCGAATAGTTGTCGTTCTTGATGCGGCCGTCGTTGGGCTCGCCGAAGAATCGCGTGATCGGCACGGCGCCAAACTGGCCGTTCACCGTCACCACGCCACGGTCGAACACGCGCTCGTCTTCCAGCGCCTCGGCTTCCAGCACCAGCCGTGTGCGGTCGTTGGCCTGCCAGCTCACCACTGGCGCGAAGAAGCGGCGTTCGGAATCGACGTGATCGCGGAAACTGTCGCGGCTTTCGAGCGCCAGGTTGAAGCGGGCGAGCAGGCTCTTGTCCTCGTTCAGCACAACATTGCTGTCCAGCGTGCCGCGATAGAGATCGTAGCTGCCGGTCATGCCCTGCAGGGTGGTGCGGTTTTCGTCGAAGGGCTTCTTGGTCACGACATTGACGAAGCCGCCGGGATCGCCACGGCCATACATCGACGCTGCAGGCCCGAGCAGCACATCGACCTGTTCGGTATTGGCGGCATCGGCGGTGCCATCGTAGCGGCGATTGGCGGGGAAGCCGTTCTTGGCCGAATTCACCGTCTTCAGGCCGCGCAGATTCATCTCATAGAGATTGAGGCCGCCGAAATTATTGCCCTTGGCCACGCCGGCGACATAGTCGAGCGCGGTCTCCACCGTGGTCGCGCCGGTATCTTCCAGCACCTGTTTCGAGACCGGGATGGCGGTCTGCGGCACATCGATCAGCGGCGTATCGGTCTTGGTGGCGCTGCTGCTGCGCGTCACCTGGTAAGACTCGCCGCTCGCCTCCCTGGGCGCGGCGCCCTGCACGGACAGGGTCGGCAGCAGCGTCGGGCTGCCGTCCTGGGCCCCAGCTGAGCCGGCCAAAAGGGACAGCAAAGCGGGCAGGGCTTTCAGCCCCGGTTTCGCAGTAAACATAGGTTTTCCCCCAAAAATCCGGATCGTATTGATATGTTATAACGTTATATTATAACAATTCGCAAGATGCGGGGATTTTGGGCGGAGACGGAAAAAAGCGGAAAGACATCAGACGGCCTCGATGTGGCACGTCACTCGCGAACAAGCTGCCGCTGCCCATCCAGGGCAACACAACATTGAATCGAGACACCCCGCCCGATCTGCACGCGCGTGACCACGTTTGACGGCAGGTCTCCTGGCTCGCGGGTCGCTGTGTTCGTCGCCTTCCCAATGCATGGGGCATCAGTGGCTCGATGACGAAAACTCGCCGCTTACAGTTGCGGGGGCAGCGCCGGCATAGGATGAAAACGCATCATCCGCACCGGCTTCCCTGTTCGGCCCTTGCGGGCACCGTCAGGCTGCGATGCTAGGCAGATCGCGATGTCGCGTCAATCACGCGGCAAAGCGCAGGATCAGCGAGGTTTCGGCAGGTTCGGCCAGCAGGCGATGGCCGGCGATTGCAGCAAGGTCGCGGGCATAGCGCGCAATCGCGGCGACAGGCTCGTCCGGCACGGCGCCATCGCCCAAAGCCTGTTCTGCATCGTCGGGCCAGCGCAACGTCGTGCCTTCGGCGCGGATCAGCCAGCTGCTGCCATCCTTGCTCAGGCTGAGGCTGCCGCCGCGCGGCAATGCCTGTGCCGCCAGTGAAAGCCCGAGCAGCAATGCCTTGCCAAGCGGCTTGGGCAGCGGCTCGGTGACAGCCGGCAGCAGCAGGCTCAGCTTGCCGCCGGCGAAATACGCCTTGGCCACGCGGCTGAACTCGGTATAGGCCATCGGCTCATCCATGCTGCCCGAGGCGCCCAGCGCCAGGCGGAAGAAGCTCAGGCGCCGTGCCGCATCGCTGGCCGACTGCGCGATCAGGCCGATGGCTTCTTCGCGCATCGCCGCATCGGTTTCCTCGGCCAGCAACTCCACACCATTATTCACCGCGCCGATGCTGCCGGCCAGGTCATGGCACAGCCGCGAGCAGATCAGGGCGATGAGATCGGGGTTTTCGCTGGCCATGCAGGATGCTCTCTTCGGTAAATCGGCGCGCCTGCGGGTGGCAGTCGGGCCATGCCCTGTCTAGAATGTCTGCAGCAGACAGGCAACCGCAAGCCAAGGCAGATCAGGCAAGACGCATGCTGGCACCGTTCGTTCCGGGCGACTGGGTGGAAAACCCGCTCCAGCCCGATTGGGGTCCGGGGCAGGTGCAGTCTTCCATCGGCCCGCGCGTCACCGTCAATTTCCTCCATGCTGGCAAGCAGCTGATCAACACCGACCAGGTGGTGCTGCGTCCGGTCAAGCCACCCGAAGACTGAAGTATTATGACGCAGACTTATCCTGCACTTGCGCAAGCCCTGCTGCCGCTCGCTCATGAAGCCGGCGCGGCAATCATGGCGATCTATGCCACGGCTTTCACCTCGCGCGCCAAGGATGATCGCAGCCCGGTCACCGACGCGGACGATACCGCCGAAACCATCATCCTGGCCGGCCTGCGCAAACTGACGCCGGAGATTCCGGTGGTGGCCGAAGAACTGGCGGCGCGCGGCGAGGCGCCCAGCGTCGGCGACAAACCCTTCTGGCTGGTCGATCCGCTCGACGGCACGCGCGAATTCATCGAACGCAACGGCGAATTCACGGTGAACATCGCGCTGATCGAAAACGGCCGTCCGGTACTGGGCATCGTGCTGGCGCCGGCGCTGGACGTGGCCTGGCTTGGCGCGCCCGACGGTGCGCGCCGTTTCGACAGGCTGCATCCCGAAGGCCGTCCGATCCGTGCGCGCGCGGTGCCGAAAGTCGCGCCGCTGGTGCTGGTCAGCCGCAATCATCGCGAACCGTCGGTCGATGTCTGGCTCAAGCAGCAGATGGCACCGGAAACGAAAACCGTCGGCTCGTCGCTGAAATTCTGCCAGATCGCGGAAGGGTCCGCTGATTTCTATCCGCGTTTCGCTGCGATCTCGGAATGGGATACGGCGGCGGGGCAGGCGGTGCTGGAAGCCGCCGGCGGCAAGGTGCTGGTCTGGGATGGACCGGCCGACAAGCCGAATATCGGCGCCGCGCTGCATTACGGCAAGCCCGACTTCCGCAACCTGCCGTTCCTGGCGCGTGGCGCCTGACGGCTAGGTGATCGCCACATCCAGCAGGATGGCGGTGAAGTGGCAGGCAGCTGCCGCCAGCACGAAGACATGCCAGATCGCATTCTGGTAGGGCAGCCGCTCCCACAGATGGAACACCACGCCGAGCGAATAGAGGCCGCCGCCGGTGACCAGCAGGATCAGCGCTGCGAGTGACATGCTGCTGATCAGCGGCTGCAGCGCCGCCACGATCACCCAGCCGAGCAGCAGATAGGCCACCACCGAGAGTTTCTCGAAGCGCAGCGGGTAGCGCAGCTTCAGAAACACGCCGACCAGTGCCACGCTCCAGACAAAGCCGAGCAGCAACGCGCCCCACAACCCGCCGATCACGATCAGCGAGAATGGCGTGTAAGTGCCGGCGATCATCACGAAGATGGCGGCATGGTCGAAGCGGCGGAAGAGCGCCTTCAGTTGCGCCTGCGTCGTCATGTTGTAAAGCGCCGAGCAGGCCAGCATCGCGAGCAGCCCGAAGCCGTAGATGCCGAGGCTTAAGCCCCGCGGCAGATCAGGGTTGATCGCCACGAAGACGACCAGCGTGATACAGGCGGCGAAGCCAAAGCTTAACCCCAGCAGATGCACGATGGCATCGGCGAGCAGTTCGGCGCGGGTACACTGCCTTGGCGTATGGGGGCGGCGCGTGGAAAGAGTCATGCCGGCTCCGTCAGAGACGGCCTGATCCTAAACCAGATATTACGGCGAAATGAAGACGGCAGTTACCGCGGCGGCCAGTTACCGAAGCGGATCGTCGTCGCGCTCGTTGTCCGGCGCGGAGTCATAGCCGCGGATCGAGGCGAAGCGCAGCAGCTGGTCCGGTGTCAGGGCCTCGCGTGTGGCCAGATGGCTGCGCAGCCGCAGCGCGCGGATGCGGCCATCCAGGGCGGAAATCCGCGCCGTCAGGGCGTCGATGCGGGTGGCTTCGATATTATTCTCGGCAAAGGCGCGGGCGAGCCGGCGTTCCTCGGTGGCAAGGCGGCGGCCCAGCGCGGTGATCTCGGCCTCGGTGTCGTGCTGCAGCTGGCGCAGCTGGCCGCGCTGCCCCTCGCTGAGGCCGAGCGACTCCGCGATCTGCAGCGCGGTTTGTGGCGCCGGATAGAGATGGCGTTCGGCCTCGTCTGAATCGTGAGCATTCACCGCGACGAACACCGCAGCCGTCGGCGGGATGGTCGGAATATCGGACTCGGTTATGGGCGTCTGGCTTTCGACCGGCGACCGGCCGATGGTACCCAGAGCGAAACCAGCGGCCAGTGTCAGGCCGAACGCCAGCGTGGCGAGCAGACGTCGCGTCACGGCGTATCTCCTAAAACTTAAGCGAAGAACCGAGCGGCAATATGGCTCGGTATCGCGCGCAATCTAGAGAGATGCGTCGCTTTAGTCGGTGACGGTGATCACGTCTGCAGCAGGCGGATCGGAATAGAGGCGCATCACATCGGCGTGACGGCGCTCCAGCGTCGCGCGCTGGTTGATATAGCCCTTGTCGGTGATCTCGTTCGCATCGATGGAGGGCGGTTCGTTCAGCAGCAGAACGCGCTGTACTTTCAGCGACGAGCCGCCCTGCGTCTTGTTGTGCTTGCCGAGTTTTTCCGCGATCTGCCGGCGCAGATCCTCCGGCGCGAGGTCTTTCGCCGCCGCCGAAGGCCAGGCCAGCAGGCCGATGACGCTGCGATCCTGCCCGGTCACCACCGCATCCTGCAGCAGCGGAGAGCAGGCAGCGAGAGCAGCGACGCGGACTCCCCCTACGTGAACCCATGTGCCGGTGGTCAGCTTGAAATCCTCCGCCGTGCGGCCATCGAAGACCACGCCCTTGGCCGGATCGTTTTTATCTGCAAGCTTCGCGGCATCGCCGATGCAGTAGAAGCCGTCGTCGTCGAAGGCCTTTTTCGTCTGGTCCTCGCTGCCGATGTAACCCGGAGTCACGTTCGGACCTTTGACGCGGATTTCCAGCTTGCTGCCCGAGGGCACGAATTTCAGCTGCACTCCTGGCACCGGCACGCCGATCACGCCGGCGCGTTCGATCGGGTAATGCGCCGCGGTGGCCAGCGGCGAGGTCTCGGTCGAGCCCCAGCTCGAGGTCATGATCACGCGCTTGCCGAGAGTTCTGATCGACAGCGCCTCCAGCCGCGCCCAGAGATCGGGCGGCAGAGCGGCGCCGGCATAGAAGATCATCTGCAGCTGGCGGAAGAAGCGCTCGCTCAGGCTCGCATCCTTTTCCAGATGCGGGATCAGCATGGCGTAGCCGGCGGGCACGTTGAAATAGATGGTCGGCGAGACGTCGCCCAGATTGGCGACGGTTTTCTCCACCAGGCCGGGCGCCGGCTTGCCGTCATCGATATACAGCGTGCCGCCCTGGCGCAGCACCATGTTGAAATTGTGGTTGCCGCCGAAAGTGTGATTCCACGGCAGCCAGTCGAGCAGCACCGGCGGCGTCTGTCGCAGGAAGGGCCAGATCTGCGCAATCGCCTGCTGGTTGGAACACAGCATGCGATGGGTGTTGATCACGCCTTTCGGCAATCCGGTCGAACCGGAGGTGAAGAGATATTTCGCGACCCAGTCGGGCTGGATTGCGGCAAACCGCGCATCGACGGCAGTTGTCGGTGCGGTCGTGCGCAGGATCGAGAGATCGGTGATCGTCTCAATGTCCTTGGGCAGCGTCGTCAATACCTTCTCGAACGGCCCGCCACCTTGCGCGAAAATCAGCCTGGGTTTCACCAGCCCGATGATGTGATGCACCTTGGCGAAATCGCCGCTCATCAGCGAATAGGCGACGCTGACCGGCGTGACCGGCACGCCGGCGACAAAGCCTCCTAGCATCAGCAAAGCATGATCGATGCTGTTGCCCGACAGGATCACGATGGGCGTGGATTGATCCAGCCCGCGATCCAGCAGCGCCTGCGCGATGCTGCGCGCGGCATCCCAGGCATCGCCGTAGCTCACCTTGCGCCAGCCACCGGTGGGATTTTTCTCGGCCAGGAACACGGTCTGCGGCTGGCGTTCGGCCTGCGCCTGCAGCAGCTGGCCGAGGTGATCGGCATGGGTGCCGAGCGCCTCTTCGGACTCCAGAACGAAACCGCCGCCGGGCATGTCGCGGCGCCGGATGCGCGGCACGGCAAGGTCGAGCGGCAGGAACGGCGGCTTGGTGTCGCCCGGCTGGATCATGTTTCCTCCCACGGAAACCGGCTTTTTATCGCGCCACCATTTTGTAAGACAGCATTACAATGTGATGCAGACTACAGTCCGGCCGGGCGGCGGGCAAGGGGGAAGCTCAGGGCTGTTGTCATGCCCGGGCCTGTCCCGGGCATCCACGTCTTATTGCCCCAAAAGGAAGGCGTGGATGGCCGGGATGAACCCGGCCATGACGCACTTGGCTGGACTTACTTCGCGATATCGATCACGACACGGCCGCGGATCTGGCCCGCCAGAATCTTCGGTGCGAGTTCCAGCACCTCCGACAGCGGATGCACCTCGGTCATCTTGGCCAGCGCGCCCTTCGGCAGGTCCTGCGCCAGCTGCCACCAGGCGCGCTTGCGCTTATGCATCGGCGCCATCACGGAATCGACGCCGAGCAGGCTCACGTTGCGCAGGATGAAGGGGAACACGCTGGCCGGCAGATCGGTGCCGCCGGCAAGTCCGCAGGCGGCGACGAAGCCGCCATATTTTACCTGGCTCAGCACGGTGGCGAGAGTCTGGCCGCCGACGGAGTCGATGGCGGCGGCCCAGCGCTCCTTCGCCATCGGCGCGCCCTTCGAGGCCAGCTCCTCGCGCGCGACAAAGCCGGTGGCGCCGAGCGAGGCGAGATAGTCATGCGTCTCCGGCCGTCCGGTGGCGGCCACCACCTTGTAGCCCTTGCGCGCCAGGATCGCGATGGCGACCGAGCCGACGCCACCGGCCGCGCCGGTCACCAGCACTTCGCCATCGTCCTTGGACAGGCCGGCATCTTCCAGTGCCATCACACAGAGCATGGCGGTGTAGCCGGCGGTGCCGATCGCCATGGCCTCCTGCATCGAGAAGGCATCGGGCAGGCGCACCAGCCAGTCGCTTTTCACGGATGCGAAGCGGCTGTAGGCGCCCCATTGCGTTTCCGACAGGCCATAGCCGTTGACGATCACCTTCTCGCCCGGCTTGAAATCCGAATTGCCCGACATGACGACCGTGCCGGCGAGATCGATGCCGGCCACCATCGGCAGTTTGCGGGCGATGCGACCGCCCGTGAGGGCCAGGCCGTCCTTGTAGTTCAGCGTGGAATAGGCAACCTCGACCAGCACGTCATTCTGCGGCAGGTCCTTCTTGCTTAGCTCCTTGAAGCCGGCTTTCGGCTTGCCGTCGACCTCTTCGATGACCACGGCGCGGAAGGTATCGGACATTTCTAACTCTCTCTCATATCGTCATGCCGGGCTTTTGACCCGGCATCCCATTTAAATGGGACCCCGGCTCAAGGCCCGGGGTGACGGTTAAAGCAAATTACCGCAGCGGCTCGAGGATCGAGACGTAGTTGGCCACCGCGACGCCGCCCATGTTGAAGACGCCGCCGAGCTTGGCGTTCTTCACCTGGATGTCGCCGGCCGAGCCATTGAGCTGCATCGCCGCCATCACATGCATCGACACGCCGGTGGCGCCGATCGGATGGCCCTTCGACTTCAGACCGCCCGACGGATTGACCGGCAGCTTGCCGTCGGCCTGGACCCAGCCTTCCATGATCGCCCGCTTGCCTTCGCCCGGCGCGGTCAGGCCCATCGCCTCGTATTCGATCAGTTCGGCAATCGTGAAGCAGTCATGGCTCTCGGCAAAGGACAGATCCCAGATGCTGAGCCCCGCTTCACCCAGCGCATCGGCCCAGGCCTTGGCCGGACCCTCGAAGGCGATCACGTCGCGCTTGGCCATCGGCAGGAAATCCTGCACATGCTTCGAGGCGCGGAAGGCAATCGCCTTCTTCATGCCCAGCGCGGTCTGCACATCGGTCATCACCAGGGCTGCGGCGCCATCCGACACCATCGAGCAGTCGGTGCGGCGCATGCCGCCGGTCACGATGGGGTTCTTGTCGGATACGGTGCGGCAGAAATCGTAGCCGAAATCCTTCTGCATATGCGCCAGCGGATTTTTGCTGCCGTTCTTGTGATTCTTGGCGGCGATCATCGCGGTGGCATCCGACTGGTCGCCATAGCGCTGGAAATACTGTTTCTGGATCGAATCGAACACGCCGGCGAAGCCGCCATCGGTGAACACTTCCGCCTTCTTGTAGCTCGCCTTCAGCAGCACATTGCCGACCACATCATTGGGCGAGGAGGTCATCTTCTCGACGCCGACGCAGAGCACGAAACGCGCCTTGCGCGCCGCAATCGCATTCAGGCCCTGATAGATTGCCGCCGTGCCAGTGGAGCAGGCATTCTCCACGCGGGTCGCCGGCTTGAAACGCAGGCCCGGATCGGCCTGCAGCACGAGGGATGCGGTGAAGTCCTGGTCGATCAGGCCGCCGTTGAAATGACCCAGATAGATTGCATCGACATCTTTCGGCTCGATGCCGGCATCGCGGATCGCGCCGATGGCAGCTTCAACGATGAGGTCTTCGGCGTCGCGGCCATCCAGTTTGCCGAATTTGCTGTGGTGCCAGCCGACGATGCAGGCGGTCATGCGGTCTCTCCCGAAAGGCTTGTTGTCTGACGGGTTAAGAGAAGAGGCGCGGCAGGTGAAGTCAAGGCGAGGGCCACGACTTCGGGTGTCGGCGGGTGAGGTCTATTCGGTGCTGACTCAGGCCCAGTTGAGGCTGAGTCAGGTCTATTTGAGGCTCATTCAGGTCCATTCGGTGCTGAGTCAGGTCTAAACCAGTGCTAAGTCCTTGATTTGCCGTTCATGAGAACATAAAGCGAAAATTTCTTGCTTCAAGGGGTCCCGGTCTGTATATTCGCTATATGTTCTCATTTGGGGAGTCACTGAAAATGCCAGCCGCCCAGCGCCTGTTCGACCTGCCCAGCCGCGACGACCTCGACTGCCTGCCCGATCCGGCCGAAGCCTTCCTGGCCGGCGCATTGCGCGGCGACGGCCCGTTCGACCTGCAGGCCGGCGTCGGCGCCGGCCAGGCCAATCGCCATGCCGATGTCAGCAAGCTGCAGGCCCTGCTGCATCTGGAGGGCTATCTGGATGCGGCCGGCACCAACGGTCCGACCGGCCTGTGGGGCAGCCGCGAGGATTACGCCCTGCGCAAATTCCAGAAAGACAATGGGCTGCTCATCGATGGTTTCGTGCTGCCCGGCGGCGAGACCATCGAGGCGATCCGCGGCTTCTCGCAATGAAGCGCGATCCGCTGCGGCGCGCGACGCTCAGCGCCCTGCTCGGCGCCGTCCTGCCGCTGGGTTTTGCCGGCAGCCTCGCGCTGCAGGCGGAACATCACGCACCGCATGCCGACCGCGCGGCGTTTTACATCCTGCTGCCGGCATTGCTGTTCGGCATGATGGCCTTTGCGATCTGGATTCTGATGCGGCGATCTGCTGGCAGCACGCGGCGCTGAGTGCCAATCTGCGTCACGTTTACACAATTTTATTGCAACGCGTCTGACACTCTTGGCAGGCTTTGACTGTTGGTGCCGGCGTCCGTGTCGGTGTTCACCGGTGCGGATACCGGCTCCCGTCCATGACAGGAGGCGCGATGTCCGACCGTTCCCCAGAGCGCAGAAAGCTCGATCATGATGCCTGGCTGCAGAAGCTGCTGACGCATCGCCTGACCACCGCGGAAATCCTTTATCACATGCCGGATCATCCGCAGCTGCTGCAGACCTATGTCTGGCAGGATTACGATCTGGCGCCGAAATTCCCGGTGCTGCAGAAATTTCTCGATTTCTGGGAAGCCAAGCTGGATGGCAAGCTGCACAGCGTGCGCGTGGTCTCGGCGCAACTGGTCAGCCCGGTGGAAATCCGCGCGGCAGCTGAGAGTTACAGTTTGCATTAGGGGAAGGCCCTCATCCCGACCCTCTCCCGCAAGCGGGAGAGGGAGCGAGGCCGAACTTACCCTCGCCCACGAAGTGGGAGAGGGAGGGGCCCGCCGCGAAGCGGTGGGAGGGGGAGGGAAACGACCTACCCGTCGCGTTCGAGATCGGCCTTGAGATAGCTCAGGATCGGGT
>JAGXRD010000065.1 GCA_018336035.1 Alphaproteobacteria bacterium
AAGCCGGCGCAGTCCTCCCTCTCCCATGAAGTGGGAGAGGGTTGGGGTGAGGGGGGCCGGCTATCACGAGACCGGGCAGTCTACTAAACTCCCCCCATGAAGATCACCATCGCCTGCATCGGCAAGGCCGGCCGCGCCAAGCATGATGCGGCCCAGAGCCTGATCGAGGGCTACAGCGCCCGCCTGCCCTGGCCGGTCGCCATCCGCGAGGTGGAGGACAAAAAGCAGGGCGGCACGGTGGCTGAGCTTAAAAGCCGCGAAGCCGCCCTGCTGCTGGCCGCCATTCCCAAGGGCGCCGTGATCGTGGCCATGGACGAGCGCGGCAAGAGCCTGTCGAGCCGGCAATTCGCCGACCAGCTGGCCCAGTGGCGCGATAATAGTGAGCAGGAGGTGGCCTTCCTGATCGGCGGTGCCGACGGGCTGGACCCCACCCTGGTGGCCAAGGCCAGGCTTACGCTGTCGCTGTCGGCCATGACTTGGCCGCATTTGCTGGCCAGGGTGATGCTGCTGGAACAGCTCTACCGGGCCTGGAGCCTGCAGACCGGACATCCCTATCATCGTGATTGATCGTTGATTCCGATCACTGTGAGGGGAAAGCCCGGCGTGACGGAACGGCCGGTCTGCGCTATGTAGAAACCCTAGAAACCTCAGCCTTTTCAGTAGTGCCATGACCAAGACCGAAACCGCCCGCAAGCCCCCCATTCGTAAACCGGTCGTCCTTTGCATCCTGGACGGCTGGGGCCTGCGCGACGATCCGACCGACAATGCACTGGCCCAGGCCCGGCTGCCGAACTATCGCCGGCTGATGGAGACGCGTCCGTTCGCCAAGGTCGGCACATCTGGGCGCGACGTGGGCCTGCCCGATGGCCAGATGGGTAATTCGGAAGTCGGCCATATGAATATCGGCGCCGGGCGTATCGCCGTGCCCGATCTCGGCCGCATCGACAATGCCGTGGCCGATGGCACGCTGAAGGACAACCCGGCCATTACCGGTCTGATCGCCAAACTCAAGCAGAGCGGTGGCAAGCTGCATCTGCTCGGCCTGCTGTCGGATGGCGGCGTGCATTCGCACCAGGACCACATGGCCGCCGTGGCGAAAATCTTTTCGGCCGCCGGTATCGCGGTGAACATCCACATGTTCGCCGATGGCCGCGACACGCCGCCGAAAAGCGCGCTCGGCTTCCTGAAGACCTTCCGCCAGCAGCTGGGTGACGCGAAGAACATTTCCTTCGCCACTGTCTCCGGCCGCTTCTTTGCCATGGATCGCGACAAGCGCTGGGAGCGCGTGAGCCAGGCTTACGATGCATTGGTCGATGCCAAGGGCAAGACCGCCGCAACCGCCGAAGCCGCCGTCGAACAGGGCTATGCCGCCGAGGAGAACGACGAGTTCATCTCGCCGACCGCGCTGGAGGGCTATAAAGGCATGCAGGATGGCGATGCCGTGCTGATGGCGAATTTCCGCGCTGACCGTGCGCGCGAAATCCTCACGGCCCTGCTCGATCCGCATTTCGACGGCTTCAACCGTTCGCGCATCGTGAAATTTTCCGGCGCCGTTGGTCTGACCGAATATTCCACCGCGCTGAACGCTTTCCTCGCCACGGCCTATGCGCCGATGCGCTACCCGAATGTGCTCGGTGAAGTGCTGGCGAATGCAGGAAAGACGCAGCTGCGCATCGCCGAAACCGAAAAATACGCGCATGTCACCTTCTTCATGAACGGCGGCGAGGAGCAGCCCTTCAAGGACGAGGACCGGATTCTTGTTCCTTCGCCAAAAGTGAAGACCTATGACCTGCAGCCGGAAATGTCGGCGCCGGAACTGACCGACAAGCTGACTGCGGCGATCACCTCGGGGAAATACGACCTCGTCATCGTCAACTATGCCAACCCCGACATGGTGGGCCATACCGGCTCGATGCCGGCCGCGATCAAGGCGGCCGAAACCATCGATGCCTGTCTGGCCAAGCTCGAGACAGCCGTCACCGACATGGACGGCGTGATGCTGATCACCGCCGATCACGGCAACCTGGAAGAGATGCTGGATCGCGCCAGCGGTCAGGCGCATACGCAGCACACCACCAATCCGGTGCCGCTGCTGCTGGTCGGCCCGCGCACGGACTCTTACGGCCTGAAGGATGGACGGCTGTGCGACATCGCGCCGACACTGCTGCATTTCCTCGGGCTGCAGCAGCCGGCCGAGATGACCGGCAACATCCTTGCCACGCCGAATGATTCTTTGGCTGGCTCCGCCAACAACCAGACGACTGCTCGCCGCCTTGCGTAAGCTGATCCTGCCGCTCGCCGCGCTGGTTCTCTTTGAGCCGGTGAGCAGCTATTCGCAGTCCTCTGCGCCGCAGCAGGAACTGCAGGATGTGCAGAAGCGCCTGCAGGAAAGCCGTGAACGCGAACGTGAACTGGGCCAGGAAGCCGCCAAGCTGGCGCAGAAGCAGCGCGAGTTGCAGCGCAAACTTGTGTCAGCCGCCCGCAAGCTGCAGATCCAGGAAGACCTGGTCTCGCAGAGCGAGGAAAAGCTGGCCGGGCTGCTGGCTGATGAGGCCGCCGCCCGCGACGCCCTGGAGGCCCGCCGCGCCGAACTGGCGCAAACGCTCGCCAGTCTGGCGCATCTGAGCCGCCAGCCACCCGAAGCCATGGTGCTGGCGCCCGGATCGGCACTCGATATGGTGCGGGCCAGCCAGCTGATGGCAGCCCTGGTGCCGGAAATCGAAAGCCGGGCCGCCTCCTTACGCGATGAACTGAACCGTCTGGCCAGGCTGCGCCAGGGCGTGGCGACCGAGCAGGAACGGCTCGGCAAGGCCATCGCCCAGCTGGACCAGGAACGCCGCGAGCTGGAATTCCTGCAGGCCGAAACCACAGCCGCGGTCGCCCAAACCGCGGAAGAGCGCGGTTCTGCGCGGGAAACCAGCGCCCAGCTGGCCGCTCAGGCCAAGGATCTGCGCGCCCTGGTCGACCGCCTGCTGGAGCAGGAACGTCGCGACGCCGAGCGCCGCGAAGCCGAGCGGCGGGCCAAAATCCCGCCGCCCAAGGGGAGTACCACCCCCGATCCGCCGGAAGCCTATGCCGCGCTGGAAGGCTCGGCCGCCCTGCCGGCGCGCGGGCGGATCGTCGGCCGCTACGGCCAGTCCGACGAAAATGGCGTCCCACTGCGCGGAATCCGCATCGAGGCCCGCACCGGCGGCCAGGTGATCGCACCTGCTGACGGCAAAGTGATGTTTGCCGGCCCCTTCCGTGGCTACGGGCAACTCTTGATTATCGCCCATGGCGGCGGATACCATAGCTTATTGGCGGGATTTGGACGGATCGACCGCTCTGTCGGTCAATGGGTGCTTGCCGGCGAACCGGTCGGCCTCTTGACCAACTCCCCAGGCGAAAAACCCGTCCTATATCTCGAACTGAGGCGCAAAGGCGAAACGGTCAATCCGTTACCCTGGCTGGCCTCGGGCGACAGAAAGGTGAGCGGCTGATGCGCAATTTCCTCCTCGGTGGTGTCTGTGCCTTCGTGTTGATGGGCTCGGTCGCCCTGTTTGCGGCGCCCAGCAAGGTCGGCGGCCTGCAGGCCAGCGAAACTTACCGGCAGCTCAATCTGTTCGGCGAAATCTTCGAACGCGTCCGCAACGACTATTACAAAGAGACCAAGGACGACGAGCTGATGGAAGCTGCCATCAACGGCATGCTCACCTCGCTCGATCCCTATTCGATCTACATGCCGCCGCGCAGCTTCCAGGAAGCGCGCGTGCAGACGCGTGGCGAATTCGGCGGCCTCGGCATTGAGGTGACGCAGGAAAACGGCCTGATCAAGGTGGTGTCGCCGATCGACGACACGCCGGCGCAGAAGGCTGGCGTTCTGCCGGGCGATCTGATCACGCATCTCGATGGCGATCCGGTGATGGGCAAATCGCTGAACGAGTCGATCGAAAAGATGCGCGGCGCGCCCAACACCAACATCGTGCTGACCGTGCGTCGTGGCGCCGCCGATGCGGCCAAGACCTTCGACGTGAAGATCACCCGCGCGGTGATCAAGACCCGCGTGGTGCGCTCGCGCCGCGAGGGCGAGTTCGGTTACCTGCGCATCTCGTCGTTCAACGAGCACACCACGCAGGACATGATCTCCGCGATGGACAAGCTGAAGGCCGAGATGGGCCCCGACCTGAAGGGCTACATCATCGACCTGCGCGACAATCCGGGCGGCCTGCTCGACCAGGCCATCTCGGTGTCGGACAGCTTCCTGAACCAGGGCGAGATCGTCTCGACCCGCGCGCTGCGCGGCAGCGCCGATGAAGGCCAGCGCTACAATGCCAAGCGCGGCGATGCCGCCGACGGCAAGCCGATTGCCGTGCTGATCAATGGCGGCTCGGCTTCGGCCTCGGAAATCGTCGCCGGCGCGCTGCAGGATCATCACCGCGCCGTGCTGGTAGGTAACACCACCTTCGGCAAGGGCCTGGTGCAGACCATGATCCCGCTGGGCGAATTCGGCGGTATGAAGCTGACCACGGCAGGCTACTTCACGCCGTCGGGCCGCTCGATCGACAAGGTCGGCATCTCGGCCGATGTCGAAGCCTGGAACGAGCGCGATCGCCAGATCGCGGCGGCGCTGAAGGAGCGTCGTCAGATGACCGACCAGCGTCAGACCGAAGAGAACAAGCCGGACAGCAAGGAACCGACCCAGGTGACGCCGCCGAGCCAGGTTCCGACGCCGGGCCAGGATGGTCCCGATCTGGTGCTTCAGGCTGCCATCGAAGTGCTGCGGGCGCCGCCCAAGCCGACCGCCCGCAAATGATCCGCGACGGCTCAGCAGAAGGCTGATCCAACGCAATGGCGCTTCACGTGGATCCCGATGACCGGCCCGCGGCGGCAGAGCCCAAGCAGGGCCTGCTGAAGCGGCTGTTCGGCGGCAGGCGTAAAAAACCTGCCGCGCAGGACATGAATGGCGGTAGCGATCATGTCCTGGATGAGCATCACAGCGATGCCGACCTGATCCAGAGCATCAACGGCGAAGACGACCTGCCGCCGCCCATGCCGCCCCGCAAGCGCGGCTTCAAACATAAGATCACCACCTTCTTCCGCATCATCGGCCTGATCCTGTGGCCGCCCTTCCTGCGCGGCGACCTGCGCACGGTGAATCGCCGGCTGCTGATGGCGGCCTGGACCATCGTGCTGCTGGTGCTGGCAGGCGCTGGCGGCTGGCTGGTCACCACCGGCGAAAAACTTGCCTTCCTGCCTGGTTCTGAAGTGGTGATCGGTGTTGGGCGCCTCGCGCTGCCGCCCGAAGCACGTCTGGCGCCGGAACAGAAAGCTGCCGCCGCGCCGCCGCAGGCTGTTGGCCGGCTGCCCAGCGGCCTGCTGATTGCCCCCGATCCGCTGCTGGCCGAAACCACGCCGCGCGGCCTGATCCCCAAGATCGGCAGCGATGGACGCCAGCCCTGGAATGCCTATGCACGGCCCTTCGACGAACCGGCGACACGGCCACGGCTGGCCATCGTGCTGCATGAGATGGGCCTGAATGCGTCGCTGACCCAGCTGGCCGCCGAACGCCTGCCGCCCGCGATCACCTTCGCCTTCAATCCTTATGCTCCAGATCTCGCCAGACAGGTGGAGATGGCGCGCACGCTGGGCCATGAAGTGCTGCTCGGCCTGCCGATGGAGCCCTTCGATTATCCGGCCAGCGATCCCGGCCCCTACACGCTGCTGACGTCTTTAAGCGAGCAGGAGAATGCGCGGCGCTTTGAATGGGTGCTGTCGCGTGTATCGGGTTATATCGGCTTCAGCAACCTGATGGGTGGCAAATACACCTCATCGCCTGAGCATATGCGCGCCATCGCCGGCAAGCTCAAAGAGCGCGGCCTGATGTTCGTCGATGCCCGCACCGCGCCGCGCAGCGTGGCGGCCCGCGTGGTGCGCGAAGGCGGCGGCGTCTATGCCTTCGTCAATCGCCAGATCGATGCGCAACCGACCGGCCAGACCATCGACGCGCGGCTGGAAGAACTGGAGCGCACCGCCCGCGGCAATGGCGTCGCCATCGGCAGCGCCCTGCCCTACCCCGTCACGCTCGACCGCCTGCTGGCCTGGACGCGCGGGCTGGAAGCGAAAGGCATCGCGCTGGCGCCGGTCTCTGCCATCGCCAATCGCCAGACACCAGAATAATCATTCCTGAGGAGTTCAGTATGACCACCATTGCCGAACGCGATGCGCGGCCTTATCGCGACGGCGTGGGGATCGCGCTGCTGAATGCCGATGATCTCGTTTTCGTCGGCCAGCGCATCGACCAGACCGCCGAGGCCTGGCAGATGCCGCAGGGCGGTATCGATCCCGGCGAGGACCCGCTGACGGCGGCTTTGCGCGAAATGGAAGAAGAGATCGGCGTGCCGGCGAAACTCGCCGAGATCATCGCCGAAAGCCGCGACTGGCTGACCTATGACCTGCCGCCCGACCTGGCCGACAAGGTGTGGAAGGGCAGATATCGCGGCCAGCGGCAGAAATGGTATCTGGCACGCTTCAAAGGGCGAGATACCGATATCAATCTGCAAACCGCGCATCCCGAATTCAACCAGTGGCGCTGGCTGCGGTTCCGCCAGCTGCCCGACATGATCGTGCCCTTCAAGCGGCCGATCTATGAACTGATCGTCGCCGAATTCGCCGACAAGGTCCGCACCTGACATAGAAGGAGCCTGCTGCATGACGAAAGGCGATATCCTGCTGCTGCATGGCGCCTTCGTCGGTGGCTGGGTGTTCGAGAAGATGCGCGGCGAACTGAATCGCCGCGACTGGAAGACGCATGCGCCCGACCTGCCGTTTCATGGCAGTGCAACTTCACCTTCGGCGAGCCGCAGGAAGACACTGTAATTGCGGTGGTGGCCGACCGGCTCGACGCGCACGCACTCTGAACTAAAGCGGCGTGGTCTCGATCGGCACACCGCAGCCCAGCACGATATTCACCGTGTTGCCATCCGAAGCCAGCGGCAGCAGCACCGCCTGAAAACGGTGCCGATGGTCGTCGCGCAGATAATCGTAGGACAGCGTACGCACCTCGCCCTCATTGACCACGCTGCGATAGATCGCCAGCAATTCCTCGCGGAAGCCCGGATTGGCGATGTCTTCGAGCCAATGTCCGGTCATGTCGGTGCCGTGGTAGAAGACGAATTCGCTGCCGAACAGGCGGTAGCGGAAGCGCAACTGGTTTTCGGGGCCGCGCACCACATCCACCATCAGCAGATGCCCCAGCAGCGACTTGAGCTCGAGCGGGTCGAAATCTGCGCGCGCGGGAAACCGCCGGCCCTGGCGCTTGCCAGCCCAGTAGCCGATCAGGCCGTTCAGCCGGTCGTCCAGATCCGACTCTGCAACAGAGGTGATATGCCGCACCATGCCCGCAACCCTAGCCGGCTGCCCGGGACCGACAAGCGAAGCATTTGGTAACCTCTGCTTTTTTGCAGTGCGGCGCGCCCAAAAGATTCCACCAAAAGATTCCGGCCAAAAGATTCCGGCGAACAAATTCCGCCTAATAAATTCCTATGGGCAGACCGCTGCTCAGGATCATGTCGATCTCGCGGCCATCGCCGGCCAGCGGCAGGATGACGGCCTGAAACCGGTGCCGACGGCTGTCGAGGATATAGTCATAAGACAGTATCGGCGTGGCACCAGTGGCGACGACCTGCTCGTACAGCCCGACCAACTGCTGGCGATAGACTGCATTGTCGATCTCGTCGACCCATTGTCCGGTCAGGTCGCCACCGTGATAGAAGACGAATTCCGTGCCGAACAGCCGATAGCGGAACCGCCGCGTGCCGTCTGGTTGCGGCACGACTTCGATCAGGTTGATATTGCCAAGCAGGGACTTGAGTTCCAGCGGGTCGATATCAGCGCGCGCAGGCAAACGTCCGGGAGAGCATTTGCCGCGCCAGTAGTCCAGCAGGGCTTTCAGGCGGGGATCAAGTTCCGATTCCGGGATCGGACCCTGCGGTGGCGGCGTGGACGGAACTGCCGGATCAATCATGCCGCCTTATTCTAGGCCGGCAGACTGGGCAGGCAAGGTCGCAGTTGCAGGGAATGGCCCTAGACGGCAACGGTCGCGAGTCGACGCTGCCGCCACTGCATCACGCGCCAGACCAGCGCAGCGAAACCACGACTGAAAGCACCCTGCGGATCGAGGCCGCAGGCCTTGAGCGCCATGCTGAGGCCGCGCTGGATATGGCCGAAGCGATAGACCTTGCTGGCGCGGACTTCATAAGCCGCACTCTGGCTCTCGCGATTGTAGGGACCTTCGCAGCCGTTGCCGCACCAGTAAGCCATGGCGAGTTCATCGTCACTGGCTTCCTGCATGCGGCCGAGTGCGATGCGCAGACGGCTCAGGCGGCTCATCGGCTTGGTCTGCTGATAGCGCTGCAGGTGATCGTAAAACAGCTTGAAATGCCGGAACTCGTCGGCAGCGATCTTGCCGGCCACGGCTTTCAGCACCGGCTCGTCGGTGACGTCTCGGATCGCGCTGTAAAAGCTGGAGGTGCCGCATTCCACCACGCAGCGCGCCACCAGCTCGCCATTGCGGCTGCCGCGCACCGAGGCGGTAGCCTCGAGCGGCAGACGGTAGCCATCGGTGAAACGCTGCATGGCCAGGTCGGGATCGAAAGCCGGATCGGCCAGCTGGGCCCAGCGCGCCAGTGCCGCACCATGCTGACGCTCCTCGATGCCCCACTGCCGCGCTGCGTCGCAGAACAGCGGATCGTCGGCAAAGACGTTACAGAGATAGGTGACGTAATCGTCGGCGTTATGCTCGACCAGCGCCGCCGCCTTGACGGCGCGCAGCAGCTCGGGATCGACCCGGGCAGGATCGAAGGCGTCCCAGGCGATATCGTCCAGTGTCCAATGTCCGGCCATGAGCTTCTATTTAGCCAACAGTCATGAAATTGCAACTCTTGCGGCGACGCTCTAAGTACCGGTTAATACACCATTCTTGACGAAATTACGGCGACAGGACGGGCAAAATGGCCGATGGTATCCTCTATCACAACCCGCGCTGCTCGAAATCGCGCCAGGCGCTGGAGCTGCTACAGGCCAAAGGGCTGTCACCGCAGGTGGTGGACTACCTGAAGACGCCGCCCGATGCCGCCATGCTGAAAACACTGCTCGGCCAGCTCGGCCTGAGCGCGAAGGATGTGCTGCGCAGGAAGGAAGCTGCCGAGGCCGGCATCGACATGAATGCCAGCGAGACGGCACTGATCACGGCGCTGGCCGAGCATCCGATCGCGCTGGAGCGGCCGATCTTCGCGCATAAGGGCAAGGCCGTGGTCGGCCGCCCGCCGGAAAAGGTGCTGGAGATTCTCTAAGCCATCACTGCATCGCAGTCGGCCAGTCCAGACTCTCTCCCTTCTTGAGCTTGCCTGCGAGGCCAGCTTCGACAACAGAGCGCGTACTGTTAGTCCATTCGATTATTGATTGAATATAGGATTTCTTTTGCTCATTGCTTGCAACGTTCAGCGCACTCCAATCGCTGGTCTGCCAAGCCGTATTTATCGGTCCAGGAAAGCCTTTGGCTTCTGGATTGAAGTAGTAGGCGACGGACACAAAGTTTGCGCGATCAGAGACTACAGTGCCACTTAGGATAGCCGTTAGAGGAACCGCTATGTTGTGGCGTTTTGCATAGTCCACGGTGTCCTTCCACCACTTCGCCGAATTTGCGGCGATAGTGAAAACAGCGTGATTCACATACGAGCAGGACTTTGCAAGCTGCATGTCTGAAATGACGACTGCATAATGAATTTCATTCCTCAGGCAATTTTTTGAATCCGTAACGTTCCACCCGCGACTCAGCGCCTGTTGATTGTAAGACAACATCATGTAGGCCCGGAGTTTGCCGTCACTCAATTGCGCCAGAGCGACATTGGTCTGCCCTCCGGAACCCGCATTGTTAAGAACAATTTGTTCGACCCCTGTCACGATCCAGTCACCAGATAACAGCGGCACCTGCACGCCACCGATATCGATATTGCCACTGTAGGTCTGACCCTGCGCCCATTTTGGCTGTGCAGAAGTTGGCTGGGCCACCATCAGCAGGCCTGCCATCGCTACGCCCACGATTTTCAGCATCTATTCCCCCATAAGTTTTAAATATTTTAGGAATATTTCATAAGGCGAGCAATCCATGCATCCATTGCCGCCGCGGTAGGGATCGCTAGACTGTCAGCCTACAAACGAAAGCCTCTCGCCCATCATGACCAGCCAGAACACCGAAGCGACGGCCCAGGAAACGCCCCTGGCAGCCGCGCCCCCGCAAGGCATTCCGCAGGGCATCACCGCCTATTCGCTGGGCCTGCTGGCGTTGCTCACCTTCTTCTGGGGCATCAACTGGCCGATCATGAAGATCGCGCTGAACGAGATGCCGGTCTTCACCTTCCGCGCGCTCTGCCTCGGCGGTGGCGCCATCGGCCTGTTCGCCATCGCGCTGCTCAAGCGCATGCCGCTGCGCATTCCGCGCGGCCATCTGCTGCACATGATCTGGATCAGCCTGTTCAACATCACCGGCTGGAATGTCTTCGTGCTCTACGGCCTGTCCATGCTGCCGGCGGGACGCACCACCATTCTCGCCTTCACCATGCCGCTGTGGTTGGTACCGATGAGTGCGCTGCTGCTGCATGAACGCCTGACCGGCTGGAAGCTGGCTGGCCTCGGCATCGGCATGGCAGGTCTCGCCGTGCTGATCGGCGGCGAATGGGACGCGATGATTTCGGCGCCTATAGGTGTGCTGCTGGTGCTGCTGGCGGCGATCTGCTGGGCGATCGGCACGGTGCTGACCAAGCTGTGGCAGGTGCCGATGACGCCGGTGCCTTTCGTGGGCTGGCAGATGGTGCTGGGCGGTCTGCCGATTTTCATCATCGCGCCGCTGCTCGAATTCGACCGCTGGTATGTCTATTCGCTGTGGCCGTGGCTGTCGGCCTTCTACAATGCCACGGTCTGCTTTGTTTTCTGCTACTGGGCCTGGAACGTGCTGGTGCGCGTGCTGCCGGCCGGCATCAGCGGATTGTCGACGCTGATGATCCCGGTGGTCGGCGTGTTTTCCAGCATGCTGATGCTGGGCGAGGAACCGCGCTGGCCGGAATTTGCAGCACTTGCGCTGGTCGCGACTGCGCTGGGAATGATCCTGAAGCCGTCCCGATCTTAAGACTGCGGCTTACGCCAGATCGCCGCCGAGCCGGCGCATCAGATCGGCGAAGCCCGGGAAGCTGGTCTCCATCACGCGCGCATCGTCCACGGTGACGCCGTCTTTCGCCGCCATGCCGAGCACCAGGAAGGACATGGCGATGCGGTGATCGAGTTCGGTGGCGATCACCTGACCGGCCGGCAGTCCCTGCGGCGGCTTGCCCTGGCCGCGGATGACGATGCCATCCTCGAATTCTTCCAGATCGACGCCGCAGGCTTTCAACCCGCGCGCCATCACGGCGAGGCGGTCGCTTTCCTTGACGCGCAGTTCTTTGGCACCGCGCACGATGGTGTCACCTTCGGCACAGGCCGCCGCCACGAACAGGATCGGATATTCGTCGATCATGCTGGGCGCACGCTCTTCCGGCACGGTGATGCCCTTGAGCGCCGAATGACGGATGGTGATATCCGCCACCGGCTCGCCGCCTTCGCTGCGCTGGTTGGCGAAGCTGAACGCGGCGCCCATTTCCTGTAGCGTGGTGAAGACGCCGATGCGCAGCGGATTCATGCCGACATTCTGTAATGTCACTTGCGAGCCCGGCACGATCAGCGCCGCCACCATCGGAAACGCCGCCGAGGACGGATCGCCCGGCACCGCAATGGTGGCCGGCTTGAATTCAGGCTGGCCGGCCAGACGGATGATGCGGCCACCGGTTTTGGTTTTCTCAACCTCCACGCTGGCGCCGAAATGGCGCAGCATGTTTTCGGTGTGGTCGCGCGTCGGCTCGGGCTCTATCACCGTGGTGATGCCCGGCGCATTCAGGCCAGCCAGCAGCACGGCGGTTTTCACCTGCGCGGACGCCACCGGAAGTTCGTATTCGATGGGGAGCGGATGCGCGGTGCCGACGACGGTGAGCGGAAGACGCCCGCCGCTGCGGCCCACGAACCTGGCGCCGATGCGGGTGAGCGGTTCGACCACGCGGCCCATCGGCCGGCGGCGCAAAGAGGCATCGCCCGTGAAGGTGGCGGCGAAATCATGGCTGGCCACCAGGCCCATCACCAGTCGCGCACCGGTGCCGGCATTGCCCATATCGAGCACATCCGCCGGTTCACTCAGACCGCCGACGCCGACGCCATGCACCTTCCAGTTCCCGTCGCCGAGCCGCTCGACCTCGGCGCCCATGGCGCGCATGGCGGTGGCGGTCCGGAGGACATCCTCCCCCTCAAGCAGCCCGCTGACCCGGGTTTCGCCCACGCTGAGCGCCCCGAAAATCAGCGACCGATGGGAAATCGACTTGTCGCCCGGGACTTTGGCAGTGCCGGCAAGCGCTGTTGCGGACGGGCGGGACCGGAGCGGACGGGCGATCTGGTCGGAACTGGCGGTCATTGCGGGGATGGTCCGGGCGGCAAACGCCGGCGGCGAAAAAGCCGGCGTTAACGGGTTGACAGGGCGCGTTTCTTTAACACAATCGCGCCGCTCCGGCCAGCCGGCCGGCTGCCGCCTCCGGGTCCTGTTTTCCCGGTCGCCGATACATGGAGATTTGCTCGATGGCTAAAGCCGAATGGGGCGCCAAGCGCCGCTGCCTCAGTTGCAGCGCCGCCTTTTACGATCTGAACAAGTCGCCGATCATCTGCCCGAAATGCGGCACCGAGTTCAATCCGGAAGTGCCGATGAAGTCCTCGCGCCGCCCGGCCAAAGTGGAAGAGCCGAAGAAAGTGGTGCCCAAGGCAGTGGTGGCCGACGCCGACGATGAGGTCGAGGATACCGGCCTGGGCGACGACATCCTGGAGGATGCCGACGAGTTCGAGGAAGACGACGTCGCCGAGGAAATCGACGTCGACGCGCCGACCGACGATACTGAAGAACGCTAAGAACGGGATCAAATCCCGGGGCTTTCGCGGGCGCTTTATTCCGGCCCACGAAGCCCTTGCAAACCAGCCGGGGGCGGCTTATGGTCCGCCCCCGCCGACGGACCCCAGAGCCACCGCAAGGTTGCCCTTAAGTCCGTGATTTTATGGGGCCATAGCTCAGCTGGGAGAGCGCCTGCATGGCATGCAGGAGGTCAGCGGTTCGATCCCGCTTGGCTCCACCAAATCCTCGAAAACGCCCGCGCCCATCCAGGCTGCGGGCGTTTTTCGTTTCTGCCTACTGGAAAAAGCACAGGATGCCATAGCAGGCGTCCAGCCAGTGGCGGAACGCGACATACAGCGCCACATCCAGCGCCAGCAGCAGCAGCAGCCCCGGCAGCAAAACGAATTTCAGGAAATAGACCAGCGCCCAGCGCGTGAAACGCGGCGCCGGAATCGCCAGACCGTGGATTTTCTCAAGACGGGCCATGCCTTCTATGTAGCGCGGATACCGGATCGACTCGATAGCCTTTCGCTATCCCTCCGGCAGGCTTTACAGGTTCCGGCAAGGCGTCAAAGCTGTACGGATGACGGACCAACCTGGCCAACCCGGCCGCTCCACCTTTTCCACCGCCAGCAGCCTGCGGCGCGATTTCACCACCGCCGATTGCCGCGAGCCAGCCATTGGCCACCTGTATGACTATTGGCAGCGTCAGCGCGGCACGCACCGCTTTCCGGCGCGCAACGACCTGGATCCGATCGACATGAAGCCGGCGCTGGGCGGCATCACGATTTTCGAGATCCATCCCAAGGCAGATGGCGGCTTCCGTTTTCGTTATCGCCTGAAGGGCTCGGCCATCGTGGCGCGCGACGGTTTCGACATGACAGGCCGCTTCCTCGACGAATTGCCGCTGATGCAATACCGCACATTGCTTCTGGGTCGGCTGGAGACCCTGGCCCGCGACCCGGTGCCGACCCTCGTGCATAACAAGCAGTATTACGATGAGCGCTGGTACGATTACGAGGCAATCTGGCTGCCACTGGCCAGCGATCACGAACATGTCGACATGCTGATGGCCTGCCAGATCTTCGCCAGAACACCGTCCAGCCATATCGGGCCGCCTGTCGTATGAGCAAGCTGGTATAAACCTTCGATGCTGTTGCAGCCCTGTACCGATCCGGCCGATTGGGCCGCCACGCAGACCGCGCTCCGCTTCAGCGTGCTGGAGCAGAGCTGGTGCTATGGCGCGGCCACTGCCGCGGTCACACAGGGCAAGGTGCAGCCCGACCGCTGGCTGCTGCGGAAGAGTGACGGCAGCATCGCCGGTCTTGCCCAGGCTTTCGTGCGCAAAGTGTCACCGCTCGGCCGTTTCGTCCGCCTGGTGCGCGGGCCGCTGTTTGTGCCCGGCATGGCCCGCGCGGATCGCGAGGCCGCGCTGGCGCTGATCCGCAACGCTTATCCCTGGCGTGAACGCTGCCTGTTGTGGTGGCTGCCAGAACTGAATGGTGGCGCGGAGTCGGAAGCCACGATGGCGCAGCTCGGCCTGCGGCCGATGATGACCGGCTATTCCTCGATCCGCTGCGACCTGCGCCCGCCGCCCGACAAGCTGCGCAGCCAGCTGGACGGCAAATGGCGCAACACGCTCAAGGCCGCCGAGAAATCCGCCCTGCTGATGGAGACAGCCAGCATCGCGGCCGGCACCTGGAACGACGAGGCTTTCTCAGCCCTGCTGGGCGAACACGCGCAGCATCGCCTGGAAGAAGGCTTCGGCGGCCCCGATGCGCGCTTCTATGCGGCCTATGCCGAGGCGGCGAAGGTTATCCGCCCGGATGGCGAGGACGCCCTGCTGTTCTGGGCCCATGCCGGCACGCATCAGGGTCGCGTCCGGCCGATTGCGGGCATTCTCGTGCTGCGGCATGGCCATGCCGCGACTTATGCGATGGGCTGGAGCAACGAGGCCGGACGACTGGTGAAGGCGCATTACCGCCTGCTGTGGCAGGCCGTGCTGAGCCTGCGCGAGCTGGGTGTAACCGATTTCGATCTGGGCGGCGTGGACACCCAGCGCGGCGCCGGCGTGGCGCGCTTCAAGCTCGGTCTGAACGGCGCGGTTTTCACCCTGGCCGGCAGCTATCTCTAAAGTCGCAAAACCGTTGCAGAACGTCACATGACAACCGGCCGAAAAGCCGGGAATTGTGACATCCTGTCCATAACTTACAAAAAAATCCCCCTGGGGGCCGACCCGGGGGTCGATTCCGCTTGCATCGGGGGGGAAATGGCCCCATACCCCCCTCCTTGAGACTGTTTGGAAAGTTGCGAACTGGCCGTCGGTATTCTACTGCGCCGACCGGAACCACGGGGCTTTCCCAACAGTCTCTCTGCCAATCGGATACCCCCTTACTGTCACCGGGGGTGTGCATCTTTTTTCTCAGGATTGTGGAAAAGCAATCCCCGTGGTGGAGACCAGTTCCATGAGCAAGAATAACCTGAAGCCCGCCCTGCATGCCGTTCCGGCCGACGCGGCGGCAGCCGACGAGCATTTCATCTGCAAGGATGGCATGCGCTATGCCGGCATGCACCTGATCATCGATCTGTGGGGCGGCAAGCATCTGGATAATCTGGCGCTGGTGAAGCAGGCCCTGACCGAGGCTGTCTCGGAAATCGGCGCGACCCTGCTGAATATCGACCTGCATCATTTCGAGCCCAATGGCGGCATTTCCGGCGTGGCCGTGCTGGCCGAGAGCCACATGTCGATCCACACCTGGCCCGAAAAGGGCTATGCGGCGCTGGACGTCTTCGTCTGTGGCGACTGCCAGCCGCAGAAGGCGATCCCGGTGCTGCGTCGCGCCTTCCTGCCCGACAATATTCAATGCACCGAAATGAAGCGGGGCCTTGTCCTGTGACAACCTGGTTCAACGAAACCCTGTACAAGGGCTTCCGCCAGAGTCACGAGGTGAAGAAGGTCCTCTTCGAGGGCCGCTCGAAATACCAGAAGGTCGGCGTCTTTGAGAGCGGCCGTTTTGGCCGCGTGCTCGCGCTTGACGGCGTGGTCCAGTGTACCGAGGGCGACGAGTTCGTCTATCACGAGATGCTGACCCATCTGCCTATCCTGGCGCATGGCAAGGTCGAATCCGTGCTGATCATCGGCGGCGGCGACGGCGGCATTCTCGAGGAAGTGCTGAAGCATAAGTCGATCAAGCGCGCCACCATGGTCGAGATCGATGGCGAAGTGATTGAGGTCGCCAAGAAGTACCTGCCGAAAATCTGCGGCAAGGCCTTCAGCGACAAGCGCACCAATCTCATCGTGGGCGACGGCGCCGCCTATGTGGCCGAGACCAAGAACCGCTACGACCTGGTGATCGTCGACCGCCCGGATCCGGTCGGGCCGGCCACCGTGCTGTTCAGCGAGGGTTTCTACCGCAACTGCCGTCGCGTGATGAAGCCGGGTGCCATCCTGGTGGCGCAGAACGGCGTGCCGCATATGCAGGGCCCCGAACTGACCGAAGCCATCAAGCTGTTCCAGAAGATCTGGGCCGAGTCGGGCAGCTATCTCGCCGTGGTGCCGACTTACGTCTGCGGCTTCATGTCGATGACCTGGGCATCTGACCGCGACATCACCGATGTCGATCCGCGCCAGGTGTTTGCCCGTTTCGACAAGGCCAGGCTGCCGGCCCTGCGCTACTATAATCCGGAAATCCATTTCGCGGCTTTTGCACTGCCGAATTTCGTGGCGGGTCTGATCCCGGCGCCGAAGGCGACGAAGAAGGCTGTGGCAAAAAAGTCTCCGGCGAAGAAAAAGGCTGCGAAGGCGCCTGCCAAGCTGAAGAAAAAGCCGGCGCCGAAACGGAAAGCTGCTAAAAAGCGCTGAGCGCATTCTGAGTTAAAAGAAGCGAAGCTAGCTTTAACTCCATAAAGGCCCGCCGGATCTCGGCGGGCTTTTTTATTTCACTCACACCTTCATTGGCAGGATCACCATCGGCATGCCGCGCAGATGCAGCAGGCGCTGCAGCGACAGCGCCGTGGCGTTGTGCAGCAGGCGGGTGAAGACGTTGTCGCTGCGGAACAGCAGCTTGGACGCGAAGAACACAGTATTCGGGTATTTCTGCAGCGCCTCGCCCGCCAGCTTGTCGAGCAGTTCGACCGTGTCGGTGCCATAGGCCACGTAAGACGCCGTGGCGATGCCGCGGCGCTCGCACCAGCTGGCAAAGCGCCTGAGCCGCGCGTCGATCTCGGCCTGCAGGCGCGCGACCTTGTCCTGGCCGTGGAACTGCTCGGTGTCGATCTCGCCCACAGTCAGGAAGATCACGTTTTTGAACTGGTTGGGAAACAGCGTCAACGCCGCCAGCAGCGTATGCATCGCCACGCCGTCACGGCTCCCGAGGAACAACGCAGCCGTGCGTGCCTTCGGATCCGGCACCAGATCGCGTTTTGGCGCCTCGCTGTGCCCGTTGCCGAACAGCGCGTCGGCCTCGGCCAGCTGGCGGTTGACGCTGTCGTAATGGCGCTTGATCGCCAGGCCAACCAGGAAGACAAAGCCGGTGGCCAGCACGGTAAACCAGGCACCATCGGCGAATTTTTCTACCAGCGTCACCATCAGGATGCCGAAGGTGACAATGAAGCCGAGCAGCGACTGCGCCAGGCCGAAGAGCCAGCGCCTCTCGCCACGGTGGGTGAGCCAGTAACGGCACAGGCCGGCCAGGCAGAGCGAGAAGGTCAGGAACACGTTGATCGAATAGAGCACCACGAGGAGATGCACCTCGCCGCCGGTGATCCACAGCGCGCCGATGGCGGCCAGCGCCATCACGACAATGCCGTCCTGCGTCACCAGCCGGTCGGACAACTGGCTGAACTGGTGCGGCATCCAGCGGTCGACCGCCATATTGGCCAGCACGGCCGGACCGCCGAGGAAGCCGGTATTGGCGGCGACGAACAGCAGGGCGGCGGCGAAGGCCAGCGTGATCGCCAGCGCGACACCCACGATATGCCCGCCGCCGGTCAGTTCCATCAGCACGGATTCGAACACCGTGGCATTCAGCGTGCGGCCCTCCTGCTTGGCCACACCCCAGAGCAGATAGAGCACGATCAGGCCGGCCGCCATGAAGGCGAGCGACAGCGCCATGTAGAGCATGGTCCATTTGCCGGTGCGCACGCGCGGCTCGCGCAGCATGTTCACATTGTTCGACACCGCCTCGATGCCGGTATAGGTGCCGCCGCCCATGGCAAAGGCCTTGAGCAGCAGCGCGATCACGCCGACCATGCCGATCTCGGCCGAGAAGTTGCGGGTCTCGGTGATGGTGTCGGGGATCAGGGCCGGCAGGCTGCCGGCATGCAGCCCGATGCCGACCACGATCAGCACCGCATGGGTGAGGATGAAGCCGAGGAACAGCGGCACCAGCAGCGCAATCGGCTCCTTCATGCCGCGCAGGTTCAGGCCCGCCAGCAGCAGCACGACCAGCGATTCCACCGGCAGCTTCCACATATGGTATTGCGGCGGCACCAGGCTGAACAGCGCATCGACGCCGCTGGCCACCGAGATGGCGATGGTGAGCACGTAGTCGATGATCAGCGCCGAGCCCGACAGCAGCCCGGCATGGCTGCCGATCAGTTCGGTGGCGACCTTGTAGCCGCCGCCGCCATTGGGAAACAGCGCGATCACCTGGTTATACGAGAAGGCGATGATGAAGACGGTCAGCGCGGTGGCCACCGCGAGATAGAGTGCGAGATGCGTATGCTCGCCGAGCGCCAGGAAGGCTTCCTCCGGGCCATAGTTGGCCGAGGACAATCCGTCAGCGCCGAGGCCGACCCAGGCCACGAAGGCGGCCAGCGCGATATGCTGGCGCACTTTGGGAGAGAGCGGATCGAGCGGTGCGCCCAGAAACAGGCGCTTGAGCCTTTCCAGGCTCAGCCAGTGCAGGTTCATGATGTCACAGTTTGGGGAGGTGGAGAGGCGGCGGCCTGTCTCGAAGGCATTCACGCTGCGAATGCGGCGCGGATGCTCTGCCTGTTCGCGAAGTTCGTCAAGCTGCAGAAAACGCATGGCCGCACTGCAGCCGGCAGATGATCATTTCCGCGCTTTTACGGCAAAAACGAAGCCAGCGGCAGAGGTTAGCATCGCCAGCAGCATGGCCAGTATAACCGCCGCATAACCGCCGGTCACATCCCAGATCAAGGCCGCCAGCGACGGCGCAATGGCGGCGGCGATGCTGGCCGGCAGGGTGAGCGCGCCGCTGATGGCGCCGAAACCCTCACGGCCAAGCAGCTCCGGAACGGACGTGCCACGCAGGATGGTCATCATGCCATTCGCCATGCCGTAGACGCCGGCCATGATGAACAGCACCGGCACGACGGAGGGGAAAAACACCAGCAGCAGCATCGCCAGCACGAACAGGCTCATCACGATATAGCCGGTCGCGACGGTTTCGATCTTGCGACCGAACAGCAGCAGAATACGGCCGCCGACCTGCGCCGGGCCGATCACCGTGATGATCGCCACGGCGGTGGCCAGCGCGACGCCATATTCCGCCAGCATCGGCAGGAAGTGAAAAATCAGCATGGCATGCGCCAGCAGATAGAAGGTGAAGCACACCGCCAGTCCCCAGAAGACCGGATTGCGCAATGCGCGCTGCATGGGCGTCTTGTCGCTCAACTGCACGGGAGCATCCGCCTGCGGGCGCGCGCGGTCGCGCAGCAGCAGCGCATGCACCGGCAGGCAGAAGACCAGATTGCACGCCGCCATCAGCAGCAACGCGGTCTGCCAGCCGAGGCTTTCGATCCACCAGGCGATCAGCGGCGTGAACACCGTGCTGGCGAAACCGCCGGTCAGCGTTAGCATGGTGATGCGTATCTTGGCGCTGTCGGGGAACAGCCGCGTTAGCACCGCAAAGACCGGCGTGTAGAGCGTGCAGGCCTGCGCGATGCCTAAGCCGAACCAGATCGCGTAGAACAGGATCGGGTCGCGCATATACGCCCAGGCGACGAACAGCAGCACGGCCAGCAGCGAGCCAAGACTCATGACCAGGCGACCGCCATGTACGTCGATGATGCGGCCGATGGGGTAAGCGGCGAAACCGGCCGTGAGCAGGCCCAGCGACAGCGCGCCATTGAGCAGGCTGCGGCTCCAGCCCAGCTCGGATTCCATCGAGGCGATGAACAGCGGGAAGCCGTAGAAGATGGTGCCCCAGGACACCAGCTGGGCGACCGATAGCGCGGCAACCAGCGGCCAGCCGTCGCGGCGATAGGAGGCGAGACTCATTGATAGGTTATACCGCGTAGGCCTTTGGCCCGGCATGAGTTTTTCTTATGAAGCGGCAAAGGCTGATCGAGACAACTGGGTTCCCGCTTCCGCGGGAACGACGAAAAATTAGGCCGTCATCCCCGCGAAAGCGGGGATCCAGACCTTTTTCTGGTTTCTTGAAACCCGCCCCGAAAATGATACATTATAACCGCATTCATTCAGTAAAGAGGCTCGCCATGCGCCGCCGCCAGTTCCTTGCCGCTTCCGCCGCCGGTTTTGCCTGTACCGCTGCCGCCAGCCCGGCGCGGGCGCTGTCGCTGCAGGAAGCGCCGGCATCGCTTGCAGCTCACCTGCGGCTCGGCCCGCCGGTGGTGGACGGCGCACTGGACTGGAGCCAGCTCGCCCGCGCCGGCGCCAGCATGTTCCGTGACGGCAGGATCAGCCGCTTCCCCGCCGATCTGCATGCGCTTGATGGTCAGCAGGTGACACTGGCCGGCTATATGATGCCCTTCACGGATGCCGACGCGCATCGCGAGTTCATGTTCGGCGCGCTGCAGTTCCATTGCTCGGGCTGCATGATGGGCGAGCTGAACCGGCTGGTGGCGGTGAAGGCTGCCGAACCGGTCGCCGTTGCGGACGGCCCGCTGGTGATCCGCGGCCGCCTGCGGCTGCTGGAGGACGAGGCCTCACCGCTGTTCTACCGGCTGGATGCGGCTCAGGAAGTCTAAGCCCCGTTGATCTGAGGCTGGCTTTCTCCTAAAACCGCCTTCCCGGCGATGGCGTTCATAATCGATTCGACCTGCGCAATGCGCCAAGCATTGTCGCGCCCAATTCCATTCCGTTCGGATTCTCAAAATGACTGCCTCTGACTCCGCGCAGACCAAATTGCGCGCCACCCTGATCGGCACCATCGCCATCTGGCTCTGGGCCGCCCTCGCGCTCTTCACCACGCTGACGCCCAATGTACCGGCACTGCAGCTCACCGCCATGACCTTCAGCCTGTCGGCGCTCGCCGCCATCTGCATGTGGGTGCTGCGCGGCGATGGCGTGCTGAAACACTTCCAGCTCGCTCCCGCTGCCTGGGCGCTCGGTGTCGGCGGCCTGTTCGGCTATCACGCGCTGTATTTCCTGGCGCTGAAACTGGCGCCGCCGCTGGAAGCCAGCCTGATCAACTATCTCTGGCCGTTACTGATCGTGCTGTTCTCCGCATTGCTGCCGGGCGAGAAACTGCGCTGGTTCCATCTCGCCGGCGCCGTCTGCGGTCTGGCCGGCACGGTGATCCTGATTGCCGGCAAGGGCGAACTCGGCTTCGACTGGCGCTATGCGGCGGGCTATGCGGCGGCTTTTGCCTGCGCCTTCACCTGGTCGATCTATTCGGTGCTGAGCCGGCGCTTTGCAGCCGTGCCCACCGACGCGGTCGGCGCCTTCTGCGCTGCCACGGCTGTGCTGTCATGGATCGGGCATTTCACGTTCGAGACCACGTCATGGCCGGCGGACTGGCAGGAATGGGCTGCTGTCGCTGCCCTGGGCCTCGGCCCGGTTGGACTGGCCTTCTTCTGCTGGGATTATGGCATGAAACGCGGCGATGTGCGCGCGCTCGGCACCATGGCCTATGCCGCGCCGCTGCTGTCCACGTTACTGCTGATCGCCTTCGGCCAGGGTGTCCTCACCCTGCCGGTGATCCTGGCCTGCGCGCTGATCGTCGGCGGTGCCGTGCTAGGCACGGCTGACCTGCGGCGCAGCCGCTGACGGCACTGCCTCGGCTTCCTCGGTGGGCGAGCCGCCGGGGAAGACCAAGGCGGCGAGGAAGATGCTGAGGCCCAGCGCCGCCAGCACGCCGAACAGCGTGTCGAAGCCGCCGCCGCGTTCGTAGACCAGCGCGATCAGCGGCACCGCCGTGGCGCTGGCGCCGAATGACAACAGGTAGCGCAGCGAAAATGCGCGCGCGCGCCATTCATCGGAGGTGTAGCGCGCCACCATCGTGTCGTTGATCGTGACCTGGCCGAAGACGGCGAACATCACGCCGAGGCAGGGCAGGATCAGCCACCAGCTTTCCGTGAGGCCGGCCAGCAGCAGGCACGGTGCCTGCAGGAAAGAGACGACGACGAAAATCTGTTTCAGCGTGTAGCGGTCGACCAGACGGCCGATGATCAGCTGCGCCATCGCGCCGGCGAGATAGACCACGAAGACCAGCAGGCTGATACCGACCGGCGTGCCGATCAGGTCATGCATGCGTTCGCTGAACAGCTTGGGCAGCACGATGGTCGCAGCATTGAACACCACGCCGCCGCTGACGCCGACAACGGCCAGCACGGCGAAGGCGCGGATGGCAATGGCGCGCGGCACCTTCACCTGCGGTTTGCCCTTGCGTGGCGGGCTGGCATGTTCTGGCACCATCATCAGGTAGGCGATGCCGAACAGAATGGAGAGCGCGCCGGGAATAATGAAGGCGAAGCGCCAGCCGAGGAACTGTGCGATGGCGCCGGTGACCAATGCCGCGCAGGCGACGCCGACATTACCCCAGACGCCGTTCAGGCCGAGTTCGCGGCCGAGCGTTTCGGAGCCGAGCGAATCCGCATGGGCGGTCAGCATGGCGGTGCCGACCGGATGGTAGATCGAGGCGAACAGCCCTATCAGCGTGAGGCCGATGGCCAGCGTGATCATCGACGAGGTCAGCCCGGTGAAAATCGCCGCCGCGCCGATGCCGAGGAAGAAGACACCGAGCATGTTGCGCCGGCTCCATCTGTCGCCGAGCCAGCCGGACGGGATCGAGCCGGCACCGAAGGCAATGAAGCCACCAATGGAGAGCGCCAGCAATTCGCCATAGCTGTTGCCGAAATCCGCCCCCATCGCCAGCACGGCGGTGGGGAAGATCAGCATGAACATATGGTCGAACAGATGCGCGATATTGACGTAGTTGATGACGCGGCGGGCCAGCGGCGGGGAAACGGACATGAATGGATTCCTCTATTGCAGCCGGGAGCATAACCCTGTCTGATAGGCATCGTCCTGCCGTAATCTATCGCAAATCAGACAGACCCATGGCCCGCAGCACCAATGCCGAGGATTACCAGCGCGTCGCCCGCCCGGTGGCGGCGATGCCGAAGGATTTTCCCTCCGGCCATCATATCGCCCGCCACAGCCATCCACGTGGTCAGCTGGTCTATGCCACGCGCGGGGTGATGCGGGTTGCAACGGATCAGGGCACCTGGGTGGTGCCGCCGCAGCGCGCGCTATGGATTCCGCCCGGCGTGGAACATGAAATCCGCATGAGCGGCGCGGTGGCGATGCGCACGCTGTATATCGCGCCGGAGACTTCTGTGGCCCTGTCGACTGACTGCCAGGTGATCGAGGTGTCGCAGCTGCTGCGCGCGCTGATCCTCGCCGCCATGGAAGAGCCGGTCGAGTATGACAGCGGCTCGCGCGGCGAAGCCATCGCGCAACTCCTGCTGCACGAACTGCGCGGCGTCGCCGTCGTGCCGCTGCACTTGCCCATGCCACGCGATGGCAAACTGCAGACCGTCTGCCGCCGCGTGCAGGAAAATTTACGCGACGACATCGATATCGAAACGCTGGCGCGCGACGCTGGCATGAGCAGCCGCAGTCTCGCCCGTCTGTTCCAGCGCGAGACCGGCATGGGTTTTCTCGCCTGGCGCCAGCAGGCGCGGCTGGCCGAGGCCCTGGCGCAGCTCAGCACGGGGAAAGCGGTGGCGCTGGTGGCGAGCGATCTGGGCTATGCCAGCCCGGCAGCCTTCACGGCGATGTTTCGGAGAAGTCTCGGCACGACGCCGGGGAAGTATTTCAGCAATCCGCGCCCATAAACAAAACTAGTGTCATGGCCGGACTTGTTCCGGCCATCCACGTCTTAAAGGCGTGGATCCCCGGGACAAGCCCGGGG
>JAGXRD010000066.1 GCA_018336035.1 Alphaproteobacteria bacterium
TTCTCCACCTCGACCGAGAAGATCTTGTAGCCGCCGCGGTTGATCATGTCCTTCACGCGGTCGAAGACACGCACGAAGCCCTCGGCATCGATCGAACCGATGTCGCCGGAATGCCAGAACCCGGCGGTGAATTCGCGCGCCGTGGCCGCCGGATTGTCCCAGTAGCCCGGCACCACCATCGGGCCGCGGATCCAGATCTCGCCGGTCTCGCCGCGCGGCACTTCGCGACCATCGGCGTCGACCACGATCACCTCGGCACAGGGCGCTTCGAGTCCGACGCTGTCGGAATGCGTGGCGCTTTTGTCGGGCGGCATCATCGTGGTGGGCGAGGTGGTTTCGGTGGCGCCATAGGCATTCATCAGGCCGAGCTGCGGCAGCTTCTGCGCCAGGGCTGCAATCGTCGCCTGCGGCATCGGCGCGCCGCCATAGCCGCCGACCCGCCAGCTGGACAGATCATGCCGGTCGAAATCCGGCTGCAGCAGGCAGAGATTGTACATCGCCGGCACCATGATGGTGTGCGTCAGCTTTTCTTTCGCGGCCAGCGGCAGGAAGTCGCGCGCCTTGAATTCCGGCACCATGATCACCGCGCCGCCGCCCTGCCAGGCGGTGACGATAATGGCGATCAGCCCGGTGACATGGCTGGCGGGCACCGCCAGCAGCGAGCGGTCGGCCGGGGTCAGTCCCATGCAATACTGAAAATGCAGTGCCGAATGCACGATGTTGATATGCGCCAGCATCGCGCCTTTCGGCCGGCCGGTGGTGCCCGAGGTATAGAGGATGACGGCAGTGTCTTCTTCGGCGGGATCGGCAGCCGGCGGAATCGGATCCTGCAGCAGCTGCGCGAAAGGCTGCGAACCGGCGCAACCGCCGCCGGCCACGAAGCGATGCTTCAGCTTCGGCACATCCGCCGCAGGCGGCAGGCGGTCGGCCAGCTCGGCCTCATGTACCAGCAGCACTGCACCGCAATGATCGAGGATATAGGAGATCTCTGGCGTCTGCAGCCGGGTGCCGAGCGGCACGCAGATCGCGCCGATCCGCAGGCAGGCCAGCAACACCGTGACAAATTCGACGCGGTTGCCCAGCAGCATGCCGACGCGGTCACCGGCCGCGATGCCGTTGGCGATCAGGCCGGCCGCGACGCGGTCGGACTCTGCCGCCAGCTGGCGATAGGTCAGGCGGGTTTCGCCGGCCACCAGCGCCTCGTTGTCGGGGTGGCGCGCGAGCGTTGCGGCGAAGATGCCGTAACTATGGGCGGCGCGCTCGATGAAGCAGCGCACCACGCGGTCGCCGAAATGCGATTCGTTGCGGATCGAAATCGACGGGCCGAGATCCCAGGCCATGCGACGCCTCCTCAGGCGGCCTGATGCGACGCCGCATTGGCGCCGCGCTCGATGACATATTCGCGGTCGAACAGCGACTGCGTGTGATTGAGTTCGGATTGCGCGATCAGCACCGACAGCGAGGTGCCGCGCAGGCCGGCGATCACATCCGACAGCCGCTCGGACAAAGCCGGGGCGACGCCCTCGAAGGGTTCGTCCAGCAGCAGCAGTTTGGTGCCGACGGTGAGCGCGCGGGCCAGCGCCACCAGCTTCTGCTGCCCGCCACTCAGCAGGAGCGCGCGGCGGTCCTTCATCTGCGCCAGTTCGGGCAGCACGCCATAGACGAAGTCGAGCCGTTCGGCCTTTTTCAGTGTCTTCGACACCCAGACCGGCAGAACGATATTCTCTTCCACCGTCAGTTCGGGGATCAGCCGGCGGTCTTCCGGCATATAGCCGATGCCCAGGGCTGCGCGGGTATGGCGCTCCTGCTTCTTCAGGCTGGCGCCGGCGAAGCGGATATCGCCGCCATCGACCGGCAGATGGCCCATGATGCTGCGCAGCAGGGTGGTCTTGCCGGCCCCGTTGCGGCCGATCAGGCCGATCATCTGGCCGGCATCCAGGCTGAGCGAAAAGCCGCGCAGCACGCCGATGGCCTGGATGGAGACCTGCAGGTTCTCGATGGCAAGCAGGGGAGACTGTGTGGTCATTTCGCATTCCCCGTCACGTAACGCTTCACTTCCGGGTCGACCAGAACTTCGGCCGGCGCACCATCGGCGATGATGCGGCCGCTGTAGAAGGCGACCACGCGATTGGCATAGGCCGAGACGATGTCCATGTCATGCTCGACGAACAAAGTGGTCAGGTCGCTGCCATCCATCGCGCGCAGCACGGTATCCATCATGCCGAATTTCTCGTCCACGCTGACGCCGCTGGTCGGTTCGTCCAACAGGATCAGGCGCGGATCGCGGCACAGCGCCATGGCGATATCCAGCAGCTTGCGCACGCCGCCGGGCAGTTCGGAGACCGGACGTTCGGCATGGCCGGCCAGGCCGAAACGCTCCAGCAGGGCAATCGCCTCATCGCACAGATCGGCATCATAGGCGCCGCGCCAGAAGGACAGCGCACCGCGCCGCGCCACGGTCAGCGCGACGAGGATATTCTCGGCCGCCGTCAGTTCGAGGCAAAGCTGCGGAATCTGGAACGACCGGCAGACCCCGCGCTGGGCAATCTGGCGTGGGCCAAGGCCGGTAATCTCCTGGCCATCCAGTTTGATGCTGCCGCTGCTCGGCTTGATATAGCCGGTCACCATGTTGACGAAGGTGGTCTTGCCGGCGCCGTTGCTGCCGATCAGACAGACGCGCTGGCCGGCGGCCACCTGCAGCGACACATTCTCGGCCGCCACCAGCGCGCCGAAGGTCTTGCCGAGGTTTTCAGCTTCGAGGACGTACTGCGTCATTCGGCGGCCTCCGTCGCATTGCGGGCTGCGGCCTGTTTGGCTTTCTCCGCTGCCTGGCGCGGCAGCCGCTCTGGCTTGGCCCAGAGCGAGCCGACGCCCTTGGGCAGGAACAGGATGATCAGCAGGAGGAACAGGCCAAGCGCCAGCTGCCAGGTGTCAGGGAAATACTTGTTCGAGAATGACCGCACCAGTTCGAGCAGCAGCGAGGCGAGGAAGACCGCCGGCGCGCTGGCATGGCCGGCCAGGATCGCCATGAAGACGAACTCACCCGACCGCGTCCAGTAGGAGAAGTTCGGATCGATATGGCCAAGCGAGATGACGGTGAGCGCGCCGCCTGCACCGCCCAAAGCTGCCGCGATAATGAAGTTGATCGCCATGGCGGCGCGCACGGACGTGCCGAGATATTCCACCCGCAGTTCGTTGTCGCGGATCGCCAGCGAGAGCAGGCCGCGGCTGGAGCGGCAATAGATCGTCACCAGCAGGGTGAGCACCGTGGCGATCACGCTGCTGAGCGCGAAGAAGGCATAATCGGAATTGGTCTCGTTGATGCTGAAGCCGAGCAGGCTGGGGCGCGGCACGTTGAAGCCGTCCGAACCGCCAACCGCCGAGGATTTCACCAGGATGCCGTACAGCACCATGGAGAGCGCCAAGGTCAGCATGGCGAAGAAGATGCTGCGATAGCGCGCCAGCAGCGGCCCGGCGATGGCGCCCGCGATGGCCGCGGCGGCAGAGCCCAGCAGCACCAGCACGACGGCATCGGTGACGCCGTAACGCGTGGCGGCCAGGCCGGCGACATAGCCGCCGATGGCGAATACAAGCCCCTGACCGAAGGACACGACGCCGCCGCGCATCATCACGATCAGGCCGAGACCGACCACACCATGGCTGGCCGCCATGGTGAGCAGGAACAGCAGCCATTGCGGCAGCATCAGCCCGGCGAGGAGCAGCGCGACCAGCGCGGCGGAGTAGAGCAGGGTGGAATGCAGATTGCGGCTCATAGGGTCAGATCCTGCGGGCGACGGCGCGCTGGAACAGGCCTTCGGGGCGGAAGATCAGCACCGCGGCCATCACCAGGTAAATGCTGAACAGCTCGGCGGCCGGCCAGATATGCACGGCAGTCGAGCGTGCGACACCGACGATCAGCGCGCCGATGGCGGCGCCGCCGATACTGCCCAGCCCGCCGATGATGACGACGGCGAAGCTGACGATGATGACGCCGACGCTGATGCCGGGCTGCACCGAGATCATCGGTGCGGTGAAGGCGCCGCCGAGTGCTGCGAGAAAGACGCCGAAGGTGAAGGCGCCGAGATAGACCTTGCCGATATTGATGCCCATGCTGGCGGCGATCTCGTCATTGTGGATCACGGCCAGCACGATCTTGCCCAGCACGGTGCGGTTCAGCCCGTACCAGACGCCGACGCCACAGATCAGCGCGACGGCGACGATCGCAAGGTCATAGCCGACATAGAACAGGCTGCCGAGGCTGACATCGCCGAACAGGCCGTAGGGCTCGGTGACATAGTAGGGATTGACGCCCCAGATCAGCTTGGACACGTCTTCCAGGATCAGGAACAGCGCGTAGGTGACCAGCACCAGCAGCACCTCGTCGCGGCCATAGAAGCGGCGCAGCAGCAGGCGCTCCAGCAGCGGGCCGACAATGACCGCGACGGCGACGGCGGCCAGCAGCAGCGCGACCAGCGAGAAGGCCGGCGCGAATTTTTCCGCCGCGAACAGCCCGACGATGCTGGCAGCCGCATAGGCGCCGATGGCGTAGAAGCTGCCATGCGCGATGTTGAGAATTTTCAGTACGCCGAAAATCAGCGTGAGGCCGAGGGCGACGATGAACAGCCAGGAGGCATAGATCGCGCCGTCGATCAGGATGGTGAGTGCAAGGTCCATGACATCTTCCAGGAAACGATCCCGTCCGACGGATCGCGCCGCCGGACGGGATGTATTGGCCTAACTCAGCACTTGGCGCCGGGCATGCCGGCTTTCAGCCAGTCCTGGCCCTTCTGGCCGGCCGGCGCGTTGACGCATTCCGCCGGGAAGCGCTGGATGTCGACGATCTCCATCGACTTGGTGGCGGCATTCCACTTGGTCTTGCCGATGGCGATGTCCTGGATCGCCTGATGGCCGTTGCCGTTCACCATGCGGATGCGACCGCCGGGCGAGTCCCATTCATGACCACGCAGGGCGGCGGCGATTTCTTCGTTGGTCGGCTTCTTGCCGCCGTTCTTTTCCATCGCCTTTTCGATGGCAGACTTCACACCGAGGATCGACTGCACCATGCGGTAGGGTGCCTGCACCGGATAGACCTTGTAGGCATCCTGGTAGATTTTCCAGAACCAGTCATTCAGCGCCGATTTCGGCGCCATCAGGCCATAGGCGCCGCGCGCGCCGATGATCGCGCCTTCCGGCATCTTGTCGCCGAGCGGCGGCACGGCATGGTCGGCCGCCGACAGCACGACGGTGGCTTTCTTGAACAGGCCGCGCGGTGCGCTCTGCAGGATGAAGGCCTGCAGGTCGCCGCCCCAGAGCGAGGAATGCACCACGGTCGAGCCGGTGCGCATCAGGGCGGAGACTTCGGTGCCGTACTGGCCGGAGCCGAAGGCCGGCAGCAGGTCGGCTTCCGGCTTGGCATTCGGATAGAGGCTGCTCATGGCGCCGATAAAGTCGGAGCGCGAGTCATGACCCCAGGCATAATCCTGGTTGATCATGCTGAACTTCTCGATCTTCACGTTGCTGTTCTTCAGGTAGCGGGCCAGCGCCACGTTATCCATCGTGCCGGTGGCCGCGGTGCGGAAGACATAGTCGTATTTGGCATCCTCGAAGATGCGCGGCGTACCGCAATCGTAGAGGATCAGCAGGCGCTTGAGTTCCTCGGCCGCCGGTGCGACGGCGAGGCAGTCGCCCGAGCCGACATAGCCGATGACGAAATCGACATTGTCGCGCTGATACAGGTTGCGCAGTTCCTGCACCTGTTTGGTGGCGCCGCCGTTTTCGTCGATCACCACCGGCTCGATCTTCAGGCCGCCGAAACCGACCTTGTTATACGGCGCCGGTGCGGCACCCTTGTTCAATTCGTCGATCAGTACCTTGCCGCCATTCCAGGCGGGTACGCCGAAGCTCTCGGCCGCCTGGCCGGAGAGGAAGGTGACAATGCCGATCTTGAAGGTCTGCTGCGCCTGCGCGGCGCCGGCAGCGAATAATCCGGCCGCCAGCATCGCGCCGGCGGTCATTACGCGTCTGTATGTACCCTTGGTCATCTGTGTTTCCTCCTGATTGGATTTTTATGGTTCTGACAAAGGCAATCGTGGCGACGGACTCTACTGGGCGGGCGCCTCCCCGCTGCGGGCATGCTCCGTCCAGGCGACGGGCGCATCCATATCCAGCCCGGCCAGTTCGTAGCCGCGGCGGAAATCAATCATCTGCTTGTTCATCCACAGCGCGGCCTCGTCGGCATCGTGGCGGCGGATGGCTTCGAGGATTTTGCGGTGGCCGATCACATTGCGCCGGCCGGCCTGCGGCAGATGCGGCACCAGCGATTCCATGGCCGGGAAAAACAGCAGGCCGACCGGCTCGCGCGACAGTTCCAGTACGCGGTTGCGCGAGATGCGCGCCACCAGCGCATGGAACTCGATATCCAGCTTGATGAAGGGCTCGTGGTTGTCGACCGCCTTTTCCGTGGTGACGACACTCTCTTCCAGCGCGGCGATATCGTCATCGGTGGCGGCCTGCGCGGCCTGACGTGCGGCCTGCGGCTCCAGCAGCACGGCGACATCCCACAATTCGCGGAAGCTGACCTGCTGCAGCGCCAGGGCACGCGAGGCGCGCGGGGCCAGGTCGTTATAGCCGGGCAGGGAGACGAACAGGCGGCGTCCGGCGGCGCGCTGCAGGAAACCCTCCTGCTCCAGCTGGCGGATGCCCTCGCGCACCGTGGCGCGGTTGATGCCGAACTGGGCAGCCAGATCCGGCTCGCTCGGCAGCCGGTCGCCGGGCTGCAGGCGGCCTTCGAGGATATGCTGCTCGATGGTGCGCGAGACCAGCTTATAGGCCGGTAGGATGTCCAGCTTGGTAAAGGTCACGACTGTCCTGCCCAATTGTCCAACAATCCAACGATGGTCCCTCGGGTCGAGTCAATGTGATTCTCTGCGCGTGCAGTGCGAGATTTCTGCTGCAATGCAATGAGTTAGGTAAGGTTGCGCCTGAATTGTTGACTGGGTTGCGCTTTTTGAGGAATGCTGGCCGCCAGCCGGTTGCGCCTGTGCGCCGGAGTCGCAGGAGCCCCTGGCCATGGCCGTCACCACCATCGGCGTGAAGATCGACGAAGACCTCAAGGCGCGGCTGAAACGCGCCGCCGATGGCATCGGCCGCTCGCCGCACTGGTTGATCAAGCAGGGCATCTTCTCGGTCCTCGACCGCGTGGAGCGCGGCGAGGCGCTGACCGAACTGCTGGCCCCGACCGTCGACATCGCCGACGCGCCGATCAGCGACGCGCCGCAGCCGCCATTTCTTGAATTCGCCCAGACGGTGCAGCCGCAAAGCGTGCTGCGGGCGAGGATCACGGCGGCCTATCGCCGGCCCGAAACCGAATGCCTGCCGTTGCTGATCGCCGATGCCACGCTTCCTAAGCCGATGACCACCGCCGCGCGCGACCTCGCGCGCAAACTGGTCGAGGCGCTGCGGAACAAGAGTCAGTCCGGCGGCGTTGAGGGCCTGATCCACGAATATTCGCTGTCGAGCCAGGAAGGCGTGGCGCTGATGTGTCTCGCCGAAGCGTTGCTGCGCATCCCCGACCGCGCGACGCGCGATGCGCTGATCCGCGACAAGATCGGCCATGGCGACTGGGAGGCGCATCTCGGCCACAGCCCGTCGCTGTTCGTCAATGCCGCCACCTGGGGGCTTCTCATCACCGGGCGCCTGACCGGCACCAGCAGCGGCAAGTCGCTGTCGACTGCCCTGACCAAGCTGATTGCACGCGGCGGCGAACCGCTGATCCGCAAGGGCGTCGATATCGCCATGCGCATGATGGGCGAGCAGTTTGTCACCGGGCAGACCATTGCCGAAGCGCTGGCCAACAGCCGTCCATGGGAAGCGCAGGGCTTCCGCTATTCCTACGATATGCTGGGCGAGGCGGCGGCGACCGCGGCCGATGCGGCGCGCTACTTTGCGGATTACGAGCAGGCCATCCATGCTATCGGCAAGGCGGCGGCGAAACGCGGCATCTATGACGGCCCGGGTATCTCGGTCAAACTCTCGGCGCTGCACCCGCGCTACAACCGCGCCAATCTGGAGCGCGTGAAGGCCGAGCTGCTGCCGCGGCTGAAGGCGCTCACGCTGCTGGCGCGGCGCTACGATATCGGGCTGAACATCGATGCCGAGGAGGCCGACCGCCTCGACATCTCGCTCGACCTGCTGGAAAGCCTCTGCTTAGACAGTGACCTCGCCGGCTGGAACGGCATCGGCTTTGTCGTGCAGGCCTATCAGAAACGCGCGCCTTTCGTGCTCGACTGGATTATCGATCTGGCGCGACGCAGCGGGCATCGCGTGATGGTGCGGCTGGTGAAGGGCGCCTACTGGGACAGCGAGATCAAGCGCGCCCAGGTCGATGGCCTCGAAGGCTTCCCGGTCTATACGCGCAAGGTCCATACCGACGTGTCGTACCTGGCCTGCGCACGCAAACTGCTGGCGGCGCCCGATGCGGTCTTCCCGCAATTCGCCACGCATAACGCGCAGACCCTGGCCACCATCCATGCCATGGCCGGCGCGAACTACTATCCCGGCCAGTATGAATTCCAGTGCCTGCATGGCATGGGCGAGCCGCTCTATGAGGAAGTGGTCGGCAGAGAGAAGCTCAATCGACCGTGCCGGATCTATGCGCCGGTCGGTACGCATGAAACCCTGCTGGCCTATCTGGTGCGCCGCCTGCTGGAAAACGGCGCCAACACCTCCTTCGTCAACCAGATCGCCGACAAGGAGATTTCGCTCGATCGCCTGATCGCCGACCCGGTCGAAGCGGCGAAAACCATCCAGCCGCTTGGCGCACCGCATCCCAAGATCGCGCAGCCGGTCGATATTCTGGGCGCGCGCCGCAATTCCAGCGGTATCGATCTCTCCAACGAACAGCAGCTCGCCTCGCTCTCGGCCGCCTTGCTCGCCAGCGCCGACCGGTCGTGGCGCGCCGTGCCGTTGCTGGCCCAGAAAGAAGGAGAGGCGGGTGCGGGCGAGAGCGTGGCCTTGCGCAATCCCGCCAACCGCAATGATATTGTCGGCCAGGTAATCGAGGCGATGCCGGCGCAGGTGGTGCAGGCCATCGATTACGCGACGGCCGCTGCGCCGATCTGGCAGTCGACCCCGCCGGCCGAACGCGCGCAATGCCTACTGCGTGCTGCCGACCTGCTGGAAAGCCGCATGCCGCTGCTGCTGGGCCTGATCGTGCGCGAAGCCGGCAAGTCGCTGTCGAATGCCATCGGCGAGGTACGCGAGGCCGTCGACTTCCTGCGCTACTATGCGGCCGAAATCGGAAACTTCTCCAACGACACGCACCGTCCGCTCGGGCCGGTGGTCTGCATCAGCCCGTGGAATTTCCCGCTGGCGATCTTCACCGGCCAGGTGGCGGCAGCTTTGGCTGCCGGCAATGTCGTGCTGGCCAAGCCGGCCGAAGAAACCCCGCTGATCGCCGCACAGGCCGTGCAGATTCTGCACGAGGCTGGCGTGCCGCAAGGCGCGGTGCAGCTGCTGCCCGGCGATGGCCGTATCGGGGCGGCACTGGTGGGTGACGCGCGTATTCGCGGCGTGATGTTCACCGGCTCGACCGACGTGGCGCGTCTGATCCAGAAGCAGCTTGCCGGTCGTTTACTGCCGGATGGCCGCCCGGTGCCGCTGATTGCCGAGACCGGCGGGCTGAATGCGATGATCGTCGATTCCTCCGCTTTGCCCGAACAGGTGGTGGCGGATGTCCTGGCCTCGGCCTTTGACTCGGCCGGTCAGCGCTGCTCGGCGCTGCGGATTCTCTGTATTCAGGAAGATGTCGCCGACCGCATGCTCACCATGCTGAAAGGCGGCCTGGCCGAACTCTCGATGGGTTCGCCGGATCGGCTGTCAGTGGATGTCGGGCCCGTCATTACGCCGGCGGCGCAGCAGAATATTCTCGCGCATATCGACGCCATGCGCGCGAAGAAATGCCGCATCGAGCAATTGCCGCTGCCGGCCGCGGCGCGCCACGGCATCTTCGTGCCGCCGACCATCATCGAATTGAGCAAGCTGTCGGACCTCAAGGCGGAAGTCTTCGGGCCGGTCCTGCATGTGGTGCGTTATCGGCGGCAGGAGTTGGATACGCTGATCGATGCCATCAATGCCTCGGGTTACGGCCTGACCTTTGGTCTGCATAGTCGCATCGACGAGACCATCGCCCATGTCGCGCAGCGCGTCGAAGCCGGCAATCTTTATATCAATCGCAACATCATCGGCGCTGTCGTCGGCGTGCAGCCCTTCGGCGGCCATGGCCTGTCGGGCACCGGGCCCAAGGCGGGCGGGCCGCTCTATCTGCGGCGTTTGCTGTCGGCCGCGCCCGCGGTGGAGCTGAAGGGCAGCGGCAATGCCGTGGCGGAGGCATACGCGACCTGGCTTGAGAGCAGGGGCTTCACGGCCGAGGCCGAGCGTTGCCGCGGTTATGCCACGCGCAGTCCGCTGGGCTTCAGCCGCGAACTGCCGGGTCCCGTGGGTGAGCGCAATGCTTATGCGCTGTTGCCGCGCGGCACACTGCGCTGCATGGCGCGCAATGTCTCCGGCCTGCTGCGGCAGGTCGGTGCGGCTTTCGCCACCGGCAATCGCGTGATTTTGCCGGCCAGTGCGACTTATGCGGATGTCTTCTACACGCTGCCGGCCGATCTGCGCGCGCTGATCGGCCGCGAGACGGCGGAAGACCACATTTCCGCTGTGCTGTATGAGGGCGATGGCGATGCGCTGACTGGCATTGCCGCCGCGCTGGCCGAGAGCCAGCCGCAGGTGGTTCCGGTCTATGCCGTGCTGTCGCCGGCGGAAGACTATCCGCTGGAATGGCTGGTGACGGAACGCTCGGTCAGCACCAATACGGCCGCGGCTGGCGGCAATGCCAGCCTGATGAGTATCGGTTAGGCATTGCCTTCGCCGTGTCTTGCGCCACAATGGTGTCAGGATGCGGAGGAAGCGCCATGACCAGAGAACTCGGGCAAGTACCAGTCCACGGCCTCGACCAGCTCGCGGCGCAGATTCCGAATGGCGCCAAGATCGCCGTGCCGCCGGATTATTCCGGCGTCGCCATGGCGCTGACCCGCGCCATGATCCGTCGCGGGTTGCGCGATCTGCATGTCGTCTGCGTGCCGGTCTCTGGCCTGCAGGTCGAAATGCTGGCCGGTGCGGGCTGCCTCGGCACGGTGGAAACCTCGGCGATTACGCTGGGCGAATACGGCACAGCCTATCGTTTCCAGGCCGCGCTGAAGGCCAAACAGTTCCGCATGATGGATGCGACCTGCCCGGCGGTGCATGCCGCGATTCAGGCCGGCGGCAAGGGCATTCCCTTCATGCCGCTGCGCGGCCTGCTCGGCACGGACCTGCTAAAGAACCGCCCGGACTGGACGGTGATCGATAATCCGTTCTCGAAGGATGAAGACCCGGTCGTGCTGCTGCCGGCGATCCGGCCCGACTTTGCGATCTTCCATGCGCCTTTCGCTGATCGCAACGGCAATGTCTTTATCGGCCGCCGTCGCGAACTGGTGGCAATGGCGCATGCCTCGACGCAGTCCTTGGTGACGGTGGAGGAAATCCGCGATGTCGATCTTCTAGCCAGCGAAGAGTCTGCCGCCGGCACGCTGACGGCGGCCTATATCGGCGGCATTGCCGAAGCGCCGCGCGGCGCCTGGCCGATCAAGCTGTGGGATATCTATGACTACGACGAGCCGCATCTGAAGCTCTATGGCGAGATGGCGCGCACGTCTGAAGGTTTCGCGCGCTACTGCGATCAGTTCGTGCAGGATCAGAAGGCGGCGGAGTAAAGCATATGAGCTTCAGTCGCCAGGAACTGCTGATCACCACGATTGCCCGCCTGCTGCAGGGCTGCCGGCTGGTGGCCACCGGCGCCTCTTCGCCGATCCCCGGCGCCGGCGCGCTGCTGGCCCGCGCGCAGTCGAACGGCAAGATGCGCGTCAATGTGCTGGGCAGCGTGCGCAACGATTTCCTCTGCGATGGCGGCGTCGAGCTGTTCGACCTCGCGGGGCAGGGACGGCTTGATGCCTTCTTCCTCGGCGGCGGCCAGATCGATGGCGAGGCCAATATCAACCTGGTCGGGGCCGGCGGTGAATATCCGCAAACGAATGTGCGCTGGCCGGGCTCCTTCGGCTCGGGCTATCTTTATTACCTGGTGCCGCGCGTGATCCTGTTCCGCGAGGAACATAGCCGCCGCGTGCTGGTGCCGAAGGTGGATTTCATTTCCTCGGCCGGACCGAAGAATGACGGCACCTATCGGCCCGGCGGACCTATCGGTCTGCTCACCAATCTCTGCTGGTTCGCGTTCGACCGCGACAAGCGCCGCTTCCGGCTCGACAGCGTGCATCCCGGCCATACGGTGGAAGAGGTGCGCGACAATACCGGCTTCGACTTCGACTGCCCGGACAGCGTCCCCGCCACCGCATCGCCAGACGCAGCGACACTCACGCTGCTGCGCACGCGCATCGCGGCCGAGATTGCGGAAACCTATCCGCGTTTCGTCGCGCAGGTGTTTCCGGACCTCGCGGCTGCCGGCGAGTAGTTACGGCTCGCGCAGCCAGATCTGCGTGCGGCCCAGGATCGGCGTGCCGATGAAGCCGCGCAGGCGCAGTTTCTGTCCCGCCTCGGTCAGCGTCGCCTTGGCGTTGTAGATCTTGCCGTTCTTCGGGTCGAGCACGCTGCCGCTCGCCCATTCGTTGGCGCCGTCGGGCTTCAGGCCCCAGAGGAAGGTCATGCCGATCACCGGCTTGTCCTTGCGCTCGGCCTCGCAGGCCTCGCAGACCGGATCGGGCTTTTCGTCGGGCCGGTAGAATATCTGCAGGATGCGGCCCTGCAGCTCGCCATTCACCTCGGTGATCTCGACGATGCTGCGCGGCGCATTGGTCTCGTCGTCGATGGTCTTCCACTTTCCGACCAGGCTGCCGGCCGTTTGGGCCATGGCCGCGAGGGGCGCGAGGGTCAGGATGAGGGCAGCAACAATAATATTGCGCATGGGCGTCTCCCCAAGGATCTCTTTAGGCGGAACAATGGCACAATTTCATGGTTTGGCGAATTCTCAGGCACCGGCAAACTGTTGTAAGGTGACAGGAAGCACAGGAGGTGCGGCATGAGCGAACAAACGACCGGCTCCCGCTTTCGTCTCGGCGTCGGCGCCGCGGAAGACTGGCGCATGGCTGTGGATGGCAGCCTGCTGCAGCTGATGCCGTTGGCCGACAGTGCCAATGTCGGCTTCGTCTATGTCAGCGACCGCATGGCCGACCGCATGCCGCAGATCATGAAGCGGCTGTCGCAAGCCACCGGCATTTCCAACATGATCGGCGCCTGCGGCTACAGCATCGCAGCGGGTGACAAGGAATATTGCGACGAACCGGTCGTCGCCTGTCTGGTCGGCACCGTGCCCGAGGGCAGCGCCACCGTGTTCACGCGGCCCACCGAACGCCCGCAGGGCTGGCTCGGCGTGGTGCATGCCGATCCGCAGGTGCCGGCATTGCCGGAACTGATCGAAGATTTCGCCGAAGCCGCTGGCGCGTATCTGGTCGGCGGCCTGCTGGCGGCGCGTGGGCCGCGTCCGCAATGGGCGAAGGGTAGCATCGAAGGCGGCATGTCGGGCATCGTGTTCAGCGAGGCCCAGCCGGTGATGACCAGCCTGACGCAGGGCTGCAGCCAGATCGGCGGCGTGCATGAGATCACTGCAGCCGATGGCAATGTGATCCTCGAACTCGATACCAAGCCGGCCTATGATGTGCTGCGCGACAGTTTCGCCGTGCAGTCGCTCACCGACCTGCGCAAGCTTTCCAGCGGCCTGATGGTCGGCCTGCCGATCAGCGGCACGGATCGCCCGGATTATCTGGTGCGCAACATCATCGGCATCGATCCGCAGGCCGGCGGCATCGCCATCGGTGCCATGGTGGAAGAGGGCGACCAGATTTTCTTCTGCCGTCGTGACATCGAGTCCGCCGGTCGCGATATGGACCGCATGCTGGCCGAACTGAAACGCCGCTGCGGCGACCGCGTGCCGCGCGGCGCGCTGTGGTATTCCTGCATGGCGCGCTGCCAGGACCAGTTCGTGCAGTCGCCCAGCGAACTCGCGCGTATCCAGACGGTCTTCCCGGACCTGCCGCTGGTCGGCATGTATTGCGGCGGCGAGATCGCGCAGTCGCGGCTTTACGGCTATACCGGCGTGCTGTCGCTGTTCCTCTAGGCCTCCAGCACGATCCGGCCCACGACTTCGCCGGCCTTCAGCTTCACCAGTGAGTCATACGCCGCCTCGAGCGGTGCCGCCGTGATCGGCAGCGGCGGCAGCGCGGTCTGCTGCGCCAGCGCCAGCAGTTCCTTCAGCTCGATCAGGCTGCCGACATAACTGCCGCTGACCTGCACGCTTTTCATCACATGCAGGCCGATGGGCAGCGTGGCTGTGCCGCCCAGCAGGCCGACCGTCACCAGATGTCCTGCTTTCCGCAGCGCGCCATAGGCGAAATCGAAGCTGGAGGTCGAGCCGGCGAAATCGATGGCGGCCATCACGCCGCCGGTGGCTTTGAGCAATGTCTTCAATGCACCATCCGCGCGCGGATCGATGGCCTCTTTCGCGCCAAGCTGCAGCGCCATCTCGCGCTTGGCCGGATCGAGATCGGCCACGATGGGCGCGACGCCGGTCATCACCCTGGCCAGAGCGACGCCATTCAGGCCGACGCCGCCGGCGCCGACAATGAGCAGGTTGTGGTCGGGTTTGAGCGGGCCGATCTTCTTGAGCGCCGAATAGGCGGTGAGGCCGGAACAGGCATAGGTGGCGGCCAGCGCCGGATCGAGTGTGCCGATGTCCAACAGATATTGCTCGTCCGGTACCAGCACATGGCTGGCATAACCGCCATCGATGAAGATGCCGAGCGATTTCTGCGCGCCGCCGCATAGATGCTCGTTGCCGTCGCGGCAGGGCGGGCAACTGCCGCAGCCGATCCAGGGAAATACCAGCTTGCGTTGCCCGGCCTTCACCGCATTCGCTTCGGGCCCCACGGCCGCTACGGTGCCGGTGATCTCATGGCCCGGCGTCAGCGGCAGGGCGGCGCCGCCATTGGCCGCCACCACGCGCTTGCCGCCGCCGAGATCGAAGAAGCCTTCCCAGATATGCAGGTCGCTGTGGCAGACGCCGCATTTCTCGACGCGGACCAGAACCTCGCGGCCTTTCGGTTGCGGCAACGGCTTTTCGCTCAAGGTGAGCGGCTTGCCGAACTCGGCCACCTGATAGCAGCGCAGCATGGGCGTTCCTCCTGTTGGAATGGGGATCGTAAAAACTGCGGCAGGCTGGTGTCCAGCCCTCAAACCGGTAAACTCCCGGGCGTCAAACAGGGAATCGCCGGGAGGGCTAATGCTCAAGCAGATGTTCGATTTGACCGGCCGGGTGGCGCTGATCACCGGCGCCTCGCGCGGCTTCGGTCTGGAATTCGCCAAGCTGTTCGCCGAGGCCGGTGCGCTGGTGATCCTGAATGGCCGCCATATGGAGACGCTGCAGACCGCCGCCGATGTGGTGCGCCGGCATGGCATGGTCGATGTCGCCGCCTTCGACGTCGCCGACATTCCGGCCGGCATTGCCGCCATCGAGGCGATTGAGAAGGCTCACGGCACGCTGGATATCCTGGTCAACAATGCCGGCATGAATATCCGCAAGCCGCTGACCGAGTATCAGCTGGAAGACTGGCGCCAGGTGCTGGAGGTCGATCTGACGGCCGCCTTTGCACTGGCGCAGGCGGCCGGCCGCGGCATGGCGAAGCGCGGCTATGGCCGCATCATCAATATCGGATCGGTGATGTCGGTCTGGGGGCGCGCCGGCATCCCGGCCTATTCGGCCGCCAAACACGGCATCCTCGGCCTGACCAAGTCGATGGCGGCCGAACTGGGCGCCAAGGGGGTCACCTGCAACGCCATCGCGCCGGGCTATTTCGAAACCGAGCTGAATGCCGAGCTGATGAAGAATGCCGACTTCGTGAAATATGTCACCGACCGCACGCCGCTGCGCCGCTGGGGCAAGCCCGAGGAACTGGCCGGTGCGGCGCTGTTCCTCGCGTCGCCGGCAGCCTCTTACGTGAACGGCCATCTGCTCACCGTCGATGGCGGCATGACGACCACCATGTAAAGATGCGCGCATGACCGCAGCCAGTAGCGTGGGATTCATTCCGGCCTTTCCGGTGCGGCACGAACGCCGCCTGCCGCTGCTGCAACTGCTGAAGACGCTGCGGCAGAATGCCATCGGCACCTATACGCAGGATGCCTTTGAGCGCGACATCATCATCTACCGCCTCGGCTTCAAGCGGATGATCCTGGCCAATCACCCGGATCTGATCCGCCATGTCATGCTCGACAATGCGGCCAATTACGAGCGCGACCCGGTCGGCAAGCGGCTGCTCGAACCCGGTCTGGGCAAGGGGCTGCTGACCAGCGAAGGCGCTGAGTGGAAACGCCAGCGCCGCATGATGGCGCCGATCTTCCAGCCGCGCCGGCTCGCCGGTTTCGCCGCGATCATGACCGAGTCTTCCGAGCGACTGGCGGCGAAGCTGGCCGCTTTGCCGCCGACCTGCACGGTCGACATGGCCGAGCAGATGATGCTGCTGACCCTGGATATTATCGCTCGCACCATGTTCGGCTCCGACGATACCACCGATGTCTCGGCCGTCGGCGAGGCGATGGACCGCTACCAGATGACGGTGCGGCCGAATATCCCCGACCTGATCGGCCTGCCGCGCTGGTTCCCGCGTCCGGCCGCCGCCGAAGGCCAGCGCGCGCTCGCAGAGATGGACACGATCATCAACGGCCTGATCCAGCGGCGCCGCGAGCGTGGTGAATTGGGTAACGATCTGCTTGGCCTGTTGCTGGCGGCACGCGACGACGAGACGGGTGCAGTGCTGGACGACCGCGAAGTGCGCGACCAGATGGCGACCTTCTTCCTCGCCGGGCATGAAACCACCGCCACCGCGCTGGCCTGGACCTGGTATCTGCTCAGTCATGCGCCCGACGTCGAGGCGAAGCTGCATGCCGAACTCGACAGCATCTTGGGTGGCAGGGCAGCGACCTATGCCGATTACGACAGGCTGATCTATACGCGCATGGTGATCGAGGAGAGTCTGCGGCTCTATCCGCCGGCCCATACCACGGCGCGGCAGGCGGTGGCCGACGACCGCTTCGGCGACATCGCCATTCCGGCCGGCACGATGGTGATCATTTCGCCCTGGATCATGCAGCGCCATCGGCTCTACTGGCAGAATGGCGACGTCTTCGACCCGGAGAATTTCGCACCCGACAAAGCCGCGCAGCGCCGGCGCTATACCTATCTGCCCTTCGGGGCCGGGCCGCGCATCTGCATCGGCCAGGGTTTCGCCATGATCGAGGCAGTGCTGATCCTCGCCACGCTGGCGCAGAAATTGTGTGCGCGTCTGGTGCCCGGCGCGAAAGTCGCGCCGGTAGCGAAAATTACCTTGCGGCCGTCGCCCAGCCTGCCGATGACCCTCCAGCCGCGCCGATAGAAGGATACAGGAATGAGCGAAGACCTTTGTTATATGCCGGCCGCCGATCTGGTGGCGGCCTATCGCGCCGGCAAGCTGTCGCCGGTCGAGGTGACGCAGGCTTTGCTCACGCGTATCGCGGCGATCAACCCCAAGGTCAACGCCTATAACCTGGTCGACGAAGACTCCGCTTTGCGCGATGCCAAAGCCTCCGAGGCGCGCTGGAAGGCGGGCCAGCCGCTCGGGCCTATCGATGGCGTACCGGCCTCGATCAAGGACATCATCCTGACCAAGGGCTGGCCGACCTTGCGCGGCTCGAAGACGGTTGATCCGCAGCAGGACTGGACTGAAGACGCACCGGTGACGGCGCGATTGCGCGAGGCCGGCTGCGTCATTCTGGGCAAGACCACTTCGCCGGAATTCGGCTGGAAGGGCGTGACGGACTCGCCGCTCACCGGCATCACGCGCAATCCGTGGAACACCGACCTCACGCCGGGCGGTTCCTCGGGCGGCGCCTCGGCGCAGGTCGCGGCCGGACTGGGCCAACTCGCGGTCGGCACCGATGGCGGCGGCTCGATCCGCATTCCGGCCGGCTTCACTGGCATTGCCGGACTGAAACCCAGCTTCGGCCGTGTGCCGGCAGCACCCTTAAGTCCGTTCGGCACGGTGGCGCATCTCGGCCCGATGACCAAGACCGTGCGCGATGCCGCGCTGATGCTGCGCGAGATGGCGAAGCCCGATGCGCGCGACTGGTTCGCGCTGCCGTATCAGGATGTCGATTACGCCGCGAAGCTGAACGAGGGTGTGAAGGGACTGAAGATCGCCTATAGCCCGACGCTCGGTTTCGCCAAGGTCGATCCGGAAATCCTCGCCGCCGTCGATGTGGCGGCGAAACAGTTTGCAGCACTCGGGGCGACGGTAGAGCAGGTCGATCCGGGTTTTGCCGATCCGCGCGAAATCTTCCATATCCACTGGTTCCTCGGCGCCTACAATGCCACCATGGCGCTGTCGCCGGAAAAATTCGCCATGCTCGATCCCGGCCTGCAGAAGACCGTCGAGGCCGGCGCGAAGATCACCACCAGGCAGTATCTGCAGGCGCAGAACGAGCGCGGCAAGCTCGGCGTGCAGATGCGGCAGTTCCACGAAACATACGATCTGCTGCTGACCCCCAGCCTCGCCGTGCTGCCGTTCACGGCCGGCCGCGTCGCGCCGGAGAGCATGGGCGATGCCTACTGGACGCAGTGGACGCCCTTCACCTATCCGTTCAACCTGACGCAGCAGCCGGGTCTTTCGATCCCCTGCGGCTTTTCGAAATCGGGCCTGCCGATTTCGCTGCAGCTGGTCGGCCCGATGCATGGCGATGCGTTGGTGCTGCGCGCCGGCGCGGCTTATGAGGCCGTCACCGACTGGCATAAGGCGAGACCGAAACTGTGACGCAAAACGCCGCGCTCCTCACTGTCGGAGAGATGGCCGCGGCCGACCGCGCCGCGATCAGTGGTGGCGTGCCGGGTCTCGATCTGATGGAAGCGGCGGGCGCGGCGGTCGCACGCATGGTGCAGCGGCATCACCCGAAGGGCGCCGTGCTGGTGCTCTGCGGCCCAGGCAACAATGGCGGCGACGGGTTTGTGGCGGCACGGCTGCTCAAGCATGCCGGCCGCCGCGTCACGGTCGCGCT
>JAGXRD010000067.1 GCA_018336035.1 Alphaproteobacteria bacterium
CCCCTGCCGGCCTCGACGCGGCTGACGCAGGTCGCTGGCAGGGACCGGCTTGCAGGGGGCCGATCCGCACCCCATATCAGCGATCATGAGCCGAGACCCCAATCCGCTGGCCTTCCAGGTGCCGGCCGACCCTGCCCGCCTGAAGCTGGAAGAGCCGCGGCTGGCCAAGCGCTTCTGGCGCAAGCTGAAGCACACGGCCAGCTACCTGCCCGGCGCCGAGACCTTCCTGGCCGCCTTCTATGCCGCCGTCGACCCCAAGACGCCCGCCACGGCCAAGGCCGTGCTGTTCGGCGCGCTGGGCTATTTCGTCGTGCCGGTGGATTTCATCCCCGACATCTTCGGCGCCATGGGCTATGGCGACGATCTCGCCGTGATGTTCGCCGCGATCAAGGCGGTGGAGGCCAGCATCCGGGAGGCGCATCGCGACCGCGCCGCCGACTGGCTGCGCAAGCTGCGCCGCGACTAGCCTCCTGCTAGGATGGCGGCATGCGTGCCGCGCTGCCTGTCCTTTTGCTGTTGCCATGCTTCGCTGCGCTGGCGGACGAACCGCCGGCGCCGCCGCTGCATTTCCGCGCCGGCACCATTCTCGCGGGCGGGCATCTGCTGCCGTCGGAACTGATCCTGCCGCCGGTCGCGGGCCCGGTGGTGCTGCAGCCGCAGGACGGCCCGCCGCTGCACTGGCGGGTTACGGTGGCGCAGGGCGAAACCCGGCTGCTGGATGGCCAGGGCCGCTGGGCCGCCAAGGTGGAATATCATCGCGCGCAACGCGGCGACCGCATCGCGTGCCAGACCTATCAGACGACGATCTCGCCGGAATGGACGGCCATGGGCAAGGATGCCGCGACCCGCGCCGACTACACGCCGGCCGACGACCGCATCTACGCGTTTCGCGAAGTGCCCTGTCCGTGACAAGAGCCCTCACCCTCCCGCTTCGCGGGGCCCTCCCTCTCCCATTGCATGGGAGAGGGTAAAGATCATGCAGTCCTCCCTCTCCCACTTGTGGGAGAGGGGCGGGGTGAGGGTCTTTCCAAAAAATCAGGGCCCGCCTCCGTAACAGGAGACGGGCCCTGACTTACGCTGTCAGCGAGGTGCTTAGCGAACGGGCTGCAGGATGATGGTGCCGGCCGGCGGCGCCGCCGGGGCCGGAGCCACATAGTAGGTGCCGCCGGTCGGGGCCGGCTGCACGATCACCGAACCGGTGGCCGGCGTGGTGGTCGTGGTGGTGGTCTGCTGCACGACGGTGCCGGCCGGCTGCACGGTGGTGACCGGCTGCGGCACGAAGACCGCGGCGACCTGCTCGAGCTCGACATGAATGTTGCTCGACGGCGCGGTCTTGGTCAGCACCTGGTAGACCTTGTTGTTGCGGAACATGATGCGGCCGCCCTGCTCGATCCAGGCATTCACCACATAGGTGGCGTTCGGATTGAGCGTGCCATACTGGTAGGGCAGCGCGAACTGCGTCACCGCCGCGCTGTTCGGCACGATGCGCTGTTCCGAGATCACGTCGGGATAGGCCTGCCCGCGGGTGACGTCCTCGAGGCGGACGACGATCACCGAATCCGCCGGCAGAATGAGGCGTTCACGATACGAGACGGTGCCGTTGACGGCGTAGCTGCGTGAGGCGCAGGCGGTGACGGTGGTGGCCGCGACAGCAGCAGCGGCAAGCATGAAGAAAGTGCGACGCGCGATCATGTTTTTCTCCTTATGGGTCATTACGGATCGAGTGCGTCGCAACACAACTGTCGCGCCGCCGTGTCCGTGCCCGATTTTCCAGGCGCGTCCCTAAGAAACGCTCCCTGGCAGGGTGGCAGAGATCAAACGTGGCCGTAGCCAAGCGGTTCCGCTTGGTTGTCTACGTCACAGTTATATTTCAGGAGAAAACCGGCGCTGCCGGCGAAGCTCTGCCGTAGGCATTGCGGCGGAACTGCGGCAACCGCTTTAGAGATATGCGATCAGGCGTCCGCCGATCACCGCACCGGTCCAGGCCAGCAAGGATGTGACCGCACCGAGCCGCGCCACCGGCGGCACGCGATCGACCGCGCCCCACAGCACCATGGTGCGCCAGGGCCCGAGATGGAACAGAATGGCATTGGCGAGGCCCAATGCTACGCAGAACAGCTTGACCTGGAAGGCCGGGTTCAGCGCGATGCTGGTGGCCTCGGTGGCGAAGAGCAGGAAGCCGGCCGGTGCGGCAATGCAGAAGCCGATCATGGCGAGCGGCACGGCATGATGCCCCAGCGCCGATAGCGGCAGGAAGCGATGCAGGCCGAGCAGCCGCAGGTCGAAACCAATGATACTGCCGACCAGCAGGATGAAGCCGAAGATATGGACGATCTCGACGGCGGGATAAAGCCAGATCGACTCCCGCATCGCCGCGCCGAGACTGGACTGTTCGAGCGAGACCAGCAGCGGGTGGCTTGAGGCCGCGTGTTCCACGTTTAGCGTAATTCGCCGTTAACGCAATTCAACGGTGAAGCCGTTATGGGTGACGCGCTCGGCGCGCATCTCGTCGGCGCGCGAGCGGCTGGGATAGCCGACCGCCACCAGCTTGTCGCCGGTCTTGATCTCCGTGATCGGTTTGCCGCGTGCTGCCATACGCGACGGCGGCGACAGCGTGACGATCCACAGCTTGTCAGCCGTCTTCAGCTTGAGTTCGCCATGCGGATTGTTGGGATCGATCTCGGCCACCGTACCGTCGAGCGTCAGCACCGTGCCGGAGTCATACGAGCCCCAGCCGTGATGCGCCAGGGCAGCCCCCGACAACAGAGTGAAAGCAGCAATCAGAACTGTGCGACGGACGGGCATGAGACACCTCCTGCTGGATGCCGGTATTCTCGGGGGAAGCGCCGCGACAGGCAACCACGCATCGCTTCAACTTCCCGTGGCTGCTGGCCGGAAACGGAAATGGTCGATCAGCGCGCGCAGCTTCGGCGGCGCGTTGCGGCGGGCGGCGAAATACAGGAAGAAGCCGGCGAAGCGCGGGCAGTAGTCTTCCAGCACGGATTCCAGCTCGCCGCGCCGGATATAGGGCAGGAAGGTTTCCTCCATGCCAAACGTCAGCCCGCCGCCGGCGCAGGCGGTGCGCACCATCACCCACATGTCGTTGGTGGTGACTTCGGGATGCACCGCCACATCGAAATCGCGGCCATTGCGGCCGAATTCCCAGCGGTAGGGTTCGACGCGCGGCGAGGGCCGCCAGCCGATGCAGCGATGCTGCGCCAGGTCGGTCGGATGTTGCGGCCGGCCATGCTGTTTGAAATAGGCCGGCGCGCCCACGACAAGCTGGCGCTGCTCGTCCGACACCGGCACGGCGATCATGTCCTGCTCGATCACCTCGCCGAGCCGCACGCCGGCATCGTAGCCTTCGGCGACGATGTCGAATTCCTCGTCGGTGATGGTGATGTCGAGCGAGATGCCGGGATAGGCCGCGGTGAAACTCGCCACCAGCGAACCGGAGATGAAGCGTTCGGCGATCGACGACACCGCCAGGCGCAGCAGACCGCTCGGCTTGGCCTCACGGTCGCGCGTGGCGTCCAGTGCCAGCGCCACTTCGCTTACCGCCGGCGCGACGCGCTGATAGAGCTGCGCCCCCATCTCGGTGAGGCTGACACTGCGCGTCGTGCGCTGCACCAGCGCCGCGCCGAGCCGGTCTTCCAGCCGCTGGATCGCCTGGCTCACGGCAGGCCGTGACACGCCGAGCCGCTCCGCCGCGGCGCGGAAGCTTTTCGCCTCGGCCAGCGCGATGAACACCGAAATGCTGTTGAGGTCGAGGCTCATTGGTAATCATACCTTACTACTGAAGTAATTATTCTTCAAATTGTATTACTTATCGAGCCTGCCTAACTGTGTCCTGCCATCCATCGCAACACAGGAGACAGCCATGCCCCGCCCCCACCGCCGCGGTGTTGCCCTCGCCGCCCTGCTGGCCATCGCCACGCCGCTGATGCCGCTGCCTGTACTGGCGAGCGGTGCCACCGAGGCCAATCGTCGCGCAGTGTCCGATGCCTTTGCGCGCTGGGCCGCCGGCGGCAACAGCTTCTTCACCGACGTGCTGACCGACGACATGGTCTGGACCATCGAAGGCTCCGGTCCCAGCGCCGGCGTGTTCCGCGGCCGGACGGAGTTCGTCGAGCGCGCCGTGCGGCCCTTCATATCGCGTCTCTCCAGCCCGGTGCGGCCGACCTCCTACCGGGTCTGGGCCGACGGCGACCACGTCATCATCAACTGGGAAGGCCGCGGCATGGCGCGCGACGGCCAGCCCTATGCCAACCGCTATGCCTGGATCTTCCGCATGCAGGACGGCAAGGCCGTCGAGGTCACGGCCTTCCTCGATCTCGCACCCTATGACGACGTACTGCGCCGGATTCCGGCGCCGACGCAGTAAGGGAGGCCACCATGCGCATGACAGCCCTGCTGATGGCCGCCCTGCTGGCCCTGCCGGCCGCCGCCAGCGACAGCAGCAAAAGCCCCCACCAGACCACGGAGACACAAATGCAGAGCAACCGCTATGTCGGCATGTGGGTGACCGACGACGGATATATCCGCCACGAGCTGCTGCCGAACGGGCGCTATGATGAAGCGCGCGGCAGCCGGCAGAGCGCCTATCGCGGCCGGTATGAAATCAAGGGCAGCCATATCGACTACTGGGACGACACCGGCTTCACCGCCGATGGCGAGTTCGTCGACGACAACACGCTGCATCACGGCGGCATGATCTTCCGCCGCCGCTAACGAAAAAGGCCCCGGCAGTCGCCTGCCGGGGCCTTCATCACTTCAGGTCGCGCAAAGATTACTTGGCGCTGGCGGCCACGGTGTAATCCGCGCCAGTCTTTTCCTTCAGCTCTTCCAGCGACACGCCCGGCGCACGCTCGATCAGCACCATGCCGCCGCCCTTGCGGTCGATGGTGAAGACGGCGAGGTCGGTGATCACCATATCCACCACACCGGCGCCGGTCAGCGGCAGATCGCACTGCTTCAGCAGCTTCTTCTCGCCGTCCTTGGAATTGTGCTCCATGACGACGACGACGCGCTTCACGCCGGCGACGAGATCCATCGCGCCGCCCATGCCCTTGACCATCTTGCCCGGGATCATCCAGTTGGCCAGATCGCCATTCTGCGCCACCTGCATGGCGCCGAGGATCGACAGATCGATATGGCCGCCGCGGATCATCGCAAACGACTGGTCCGAACCGAAGAAGCTCGAGATCGGCAGTTCGGTGATGGTCTGCTTGCCGGCATTGATCAGGTCGGGGTCTTCCTCGCCCTCGAACGGGAAAGGCCCCATGCCGAGCATGCCGTTTTCCGACTGCAGCACGACATCGACGCCGTCGGGGATGTAGTTCGATACCAGCGTCGGGATGCCGATGCCGAGATTGACATAGAAGCCGTCCTTCAGCTCTTTCGCTGCACGGGCGGCCATTTCATCGCGGGTCCAAGCCATTCTGTGTCTCCTTCCCGTCGCCTTACGCGCGCTTCCGCACGGTGCGGTTTTCGATGACCTTGTTATACGGCGCGCCGCAGATCAGGCGCTGCACGTAGATGCCCGGCGTGTGGATATTGTCGGGGTCGAGCTGACCCGGTTCGACGATCTCCTCCACCTCGGCAATGGTGATCTTGCCGGCCGTGGCCATCGCGGGGTTAAAGTTACGCGCGGTCTTGCGGTAGATCAGGTTGCCGGCCGTGTCGGCCTTCCAGGCCTTCACCAGCGAGATATCGGCGACCAGGCCGGTCTCCATGATGTAGCGCTCGCCATTGAAGACGCGCTCTTCCTTGCCTTCCGCGATCAGCGTGCCGACGCCGGTCTTGGTGAAGAAGGCTGGGATGCCCGCGCCGCCGGCGCGGATACGCTCGGCCATGGTGCCCTGCGGGTTGAATTCGAGTTCCAGTTCGCCGGCCAGATACTGCTTGGCGAAGATCTTGTTCTCGCCGACATAGGACGAGATCATCTTCTTCACCTGGCGCGTCTCCAGCAGCTTGCCGAGGCCGGCGCCGTCGACGCCGGCATTGTTCGACACGCAGGTCAGGCCTTTGACGCCGCTTTCCATCAGCGCGTCAATCAGCTTTTCCGGCAGGCCGCAGAGGCCGAAGCCGCCGCACATCACCATCATGTTGTCGCGGACGATGCCTTCCAGCGCCGCCTTCGCATTCGGGTAAACCTTGTTCATGCGCCCCTTCCCAGACTGGAGAGTTCGGCACCCGGCCCATTTACCATGAGCATCCAAGTGCCTGAAACGCGGGGACATTACCGGCGCGTTTGCGCTGCGGCAACGGTCCACTTGACGACGGCGGGGCAGACTGGCAATTTGTTGGGGATATGAACAAAACCGCCCGCCTGAGCCTACTCCTTCTTAGCGGCCCGATCCTGTAAGCAGGGTCGGGGTACAAGGAACGTGCGCCCAAGGGCGCCGGCTCAGTCCAGCATAGCGGTTTGTTGTCATGTCCATCTTCATCGAAATTGCCGTTTCCTCGCTCCTTCGACTTACCAGCGGCCGCTGAACAGCGGGCCTCTGTCAGCGGCCATTCACGGCCCTTCCCTATAGTCGATCAGAAATCCCTTTCGCTTCAGGAGCGAAGACCATGAACAAGATGAATTTCCACAAATACCGCGCGTTCCAGCCGATCAATTTGCCCGACCGGACCTGGCCCAACAAGACCATCACCAAGGCGCCGATCTGGTGCAGCGTGGACTTGCGCGACGGCAACCAGGCGCTGATCGAGCCGATGGGCCCCGAGCGCAAGATGCGCATGTTCGATACGCTGGTGAAGCTCGGCTTCAAGGAGATTGAGGTCGGTTTCCCCTCGGCGTCGGATACCGATTTCAGCTTCACGCGCCAGATCATCGAGGAAAAACTCATCCCCGATGACGTGACGATCCAGGTGCTGACCCAGTGCCGTCCGGAACTGATCACCCGCACGTTTGAGGCCCTGAAGGGCGCGAAGCGCGCCATCGTGCATTTCTACAATTCGACCTCGACGCTGCAGCGTCGCGTGGTGTTCGGCCTCGACCAGGCGGGCATCACCAAAATCGCCACCGATGGCGCGCGCCTGGTGAAGGAACTGGCCGACAAGGCGCCGGAGACCGACTGGGTGTTCCAGTATTCGCCGGAAAGCTTCACCGGGACCGAGATCGACTATTCCATCGAGATCTGCGAAGCCGTGATGGACGTCATCAAACCCACGCCGCAGAAACCGATCATCTTCAACCTGCCGGCCACGGTGGAGATGAGCACGGCCAATATCTACGCCGACCAGATCGAGTATTTCCTGCGCAAGGTGAAGAACCGCGACAGCATCATCCTCAGCCTGCACCCGCATAACGACCGCGGCACCGGCGTGGCCGCCGCCGAGCTGGGCGTGATGGCCGGCGCCGACCGCGTGGAAGGCACGCTGTTCGGCAATGGCGAGCGCACCGGCAATGTCGATGTCGTGACCTTGGCGATGAACCTGTTCAGCCAGGGCGTCGATCCCGAACTGGATTTCACCGACATCACGGCGGCGGCGCGCACGGCGGAATACTGCAACCAGCTGCCGGTGCATCCGCGCCATCCTTATGTCGGCGAACTGGCCTTTACGGCGTTTTCGGGCTCGCATCAGGATGCGATCAAGAAGGGCATGGCGGCGCAGGGCCAGCGCAATGATGGCATCTGGGAAGTGCCCTACCTGCCGATCGACCCGGCCGATGTGGGCCGTGCCTACGAACCGGTGATCCGCATCAACAGCCAGTCCGGCAAGGGCGGCATCTCCTATGTGCTGGAAACCGATTACGGTCTCGAACTGCCGCGTCGGCTGCAGATCGAATTCAGCCAGGTGATCCAGCGCATCGCGGATGGCAGCGGCAAGGAGATCAGCCCGAAGCTGATCTGGGACACCTTTGAATCCGAGTATCTCACCCAGCCGCAGGGCCGCTTCAGTTTCGGCGGCCATCGCACCCTGCCCGACCCGCATCAGAGCGAACGCCGCAGCCTGACCGCCCAGGTGAAGGACGGCGGCAAGGCCATCGAACTGCAGGGCCAGGGCACCGGGCCGATCGATGCCTATATCGACGCGATCAACCGGCATGCCGGGGTGCAGATCAACCTGATCGATTACCGCGAACATGCCATCGCGCCGACGGCAACCAATGGAGGGGCCTCGTCGGAAGCCGTGGCTTACGTGGAGATCAAGCGGGCGGATGGCACCACCCTGTTCGGCGTCGGCCGCGACCGCAATATCGTCGCCGCCTCGCTCAAGGCCGTGACCTCGGCAGCCAATCGCCTGCTGGCCAGCTGAGCCGGCACGACTGCCTAAACTTTCAGCAAAGGGCCGCGTTTCGGGCAGATTTCCGGGACGCGGCCTTTTCTGTTGCTGCCGAGGATGGCTAAACTGGGTTGAGACTCGGGGCCTGCCAGTCGGCACGGTTCTTGAAGGGTGGGAATGGCGACGCCGTGCCGTGCGGGCATAGACCCGACCAGCGGCCAACAACGCTGAGGAGTGAGACACATGAAACTGGTCATGGCAGTCATCAAGCCATTTAAACTCGACGAAGTGCGCGAGGCACTGACAAGCCTCGGCGTCGAGGGCCTGACCGTCACTGAGGTTAAGGGATTCGGCCGTCAGAAGGGCCATACCGAAATCTATCGCGGCGCGGAATACGCCGTCAGCTTCCTGCCGAAGGTCAAGATCGAAGTGGCGGTGAAGTCCGCGCTTGCCGATCGCGTGATCGAGGCGATCCAGAATGCCGCCAAGACCGGCCAGATCGGCGACGGCAAGATCTTCGTGGTCGATCTGGAAAAGGCGCTGCGCATCCGCACCGGCGAAACCGACGACGACGCTCTGTAAGAGCTGCACGTTTTCAAACATATGGCCCGGCGGTCGCAGGATCGCTGGGCCGTTTTGTTTTGTGCAACGAAGTGCCCTCACCCCACCCCTCTCCCGCAAGCGGGAGAGGGAGTTCGCTGCATTACCCTCTCCCACGCAATGGGAGAGGGATGGACCCGGCGCGCAGCGACGGGAGGGTGAGGGTCGCTTTCAGATCAGCAATTCGTGCCGCCGCCCGGGCAGGTCTTATAGTGGCCCGGCTCGCTGGGCACCGGAACGCGCGCCGGCGGGTGCGCCCCCGCATAGCAGGCGGTCAGCAATGGCGCGGTCACTGACAGCGTGAAGAGAACCAGCAGCAGTCGCAGCATCGGATGCATCCTTGGTGGTTGGCATCCTGACTGAACCGCTGCCACAGCCCCCGGTTCCCTGCTCACTCCGCGGATATACGGGCGGAAGTAAAGGCGTGGATGGCCGGGACAAGCCCGGCCATGACATCGGAAATTTAACCTAATTTGTCATGCCCGGCCTTGTGCCGGGCATCCACGCCTTAATCTCACAGCT
>JAGXRD010000068.1 GCA_018336035.1 Alphaproteobacteria bacterium
TTTTTTAGATATCCCCAGTGTGTCATGGCCGGGCTTGACCCGGCCATCCACGTCTTCTTCAATTCGTTTTCGCGGCGATATTGGTATCCCAGCGATTTCTGATTTCTTCTTCTTTTTGATCAAGCAGAGCGGCGTCTTCAGGCTTTGACCTATCAGCCGAAGCGTAAGCAATATTGAGGGCCGCATACTGACCGACATGTGCGGCCATCTCATCAAAGAGCTTGAGTACCCACCCAATGGGCAGGCTTTTGCCATGAATGAGGCTGCGTGCGCACTCCGCGACTGGATCGGCAAGTGTATGGCTGAATGCCAGGCGCCACTCATCGAGCAATTCAAGCTGCCGCGATTTTAAGACGGGCGTGCCGCGAGGTGGTCGGCAAGTTTCCTCGAGCACGGCGAATGCCATATTCGGCGAGATAGACACGGCCTCGCGGATAAGCGCTGTTGCCTTTGCTGCATCATCGTATGGAAAACAGGCGTCTATACGCCTGATAAAGCTGCTTTCCCACTCGGCAAGCGATGCCACAGTCTTAATTCACCTTCGCCCCGGCCGCGATCCAGGCGCCCAGCATCTGGCGTTCTTCCGTGGTGATCTCGGTGACATTGCCGGGCGGCATCGCCTCGGTGCGTACGGCCTGCTGAGCAATCAGCGAAGCGAAGCGTCGAATCTGCGCCGGGCTTTCCAGCATCACGCCCTTGGGCGCCTCGGTCATCCCGTCAAAGGTCGGCCGCGCGGCATGGCAGGTGGTGCAGCGTGCCGCGATCACCGCCTGCGCCTGTTCGAAGGTGACGCCTTCCGCCAGCACCACCCGGCGCGGATCCCAGTGGGTGAAGAACACCAGACCTACCGTCAGCAGGAAGGCGACGACGAGGAATTCGTAGCGGATGCCGCGGCCCTGGTTCTTCAGGTTGAAGAAATGCCGCACCAGCCCGCCGATCACCATCACGACGGCCAGGATCACCCAGCCATAGGGATGGCCGTAGGTGACCGGATAATGGTTGCTGATCATGGCGAACAGCACCGGCAGGGTCAGGTAGTTGTTATGCAGCGAACGCTGCTTGGCCATCTTGCCGAAGCTGGGATCGGGCGCCTGTCCGGCGATCATCTGCGCCACGGCGATCTTCTGGTTCGGGATGATATTCATCGCCACATTAGCCGCCATGATCGTGCCGATCAGCGCGCCGACATGCAGGTAAGCGGCGCGGGCCGAGAAAATCTGCGTGTAGCCCCAGGTGGCGCAAACCAGCAAAGCGAAACCGACAATGGCCAGCGCCGCATCGCTGTTGCCGAGCGGCGAGCGGCAGAGCAGGTCATAGACCACCCAGCCCAGAATGAGCGAGATCAGGCTGAAGCTGATGGCCTCGCCCGGGCTGAGCGGCAGCACCTTGTCGTCGATGAGATACAGGTCGGCGCTGACGTAATACAGCGCACCCATCAGGAAGAAGCCGCTGATCCAGGTGAAATAGGCTTCGTATTTGAACCAGTGCAGCTCGGCCGGCAGCTGCGGCGGCGCCACCGAGTATTTCTCGGTGAAATAGAAGCCGCCGCCATGGATCAGCCAGGCCTGGCCCAAGACGCCCGGCTGCTGATCTGCAGCCTTACGGAGAGAGTTGTCGAGCCAGACAAAGAAGAAGGAGGAGCCGATCCAGGCAATGCCGAAAATCAGGTGCATCCAGCGCAGCACCAGATTGAGCCATTCCATTGCCAGATCGAACATGCCGGATCACCCCCGCGCCCACACACCCGCAGCGCTTGCTCCAAGCCCTACCCAGCCGGGCAGGGCGCGTCAATCCGGATTGTGCAGAATTTTGCCGCAGCCTTATTGCTGCCCCGCTATTGCTGACGGCGGGAATCGTCTTCCTGCAGGATCAGCGGCGGGCCCGGCATGTTGCAGGCCAGGATGCGGGTGACGCGGCCATCCGGGCCGGTCAGCGGCAGCACGATGCGGTCCCAGTTGTTGATGGTGATCTGCATCGGCATTTCATGCCAGGTGAACATGGGCTCGGGCCGCCGCAGTAGCGCGCGATAGCCGGCGATATAGAAATTGCCGGCCAGCGAGCCGGTCACGATCTGCGAGGTGCGTTTGCCGGTCATGTCGAAGCCGGCGACGCGGGCGACTTCGCTGCCGTAGAGCCGATAGTAAAAGTCGGCGCCATCCTCCAGCACGTCGACCAGCAGGATGTAGCCCAGCGCCGGCCGGAGCAGGAAGGGATCGATCTGCTCGGGCGCCACGCGGCCATTGGCATCGCGTAAGCCGTGCCAGAGGTTCAGCACGAAAGGCAGCTGTTTGGTCGGCAGATCGGAAGCGGCCGGATTCCAGCGGATGACCGGCGACCGCAGGCCATGCTTCAGGAAGGGCGCCGCCAGCGGGCCGAGATCATCGGTCAGCAGGCCGTCGCGCATCGCATCGATTGAGGATTGGTTTTGCGGCTCGGTCATGATGGGACGGGAAAATGGCGGCTCGCCGGGAATTCTGCAAGCAGAGTTTAGCTGGGGCGTCTATGCAACTCCCCGCTTCAATTCGCCTCGCCCGACCTCCCTTCCGCTCTATATCCGTCGGGCGGGCGACCTGCGGAAGGAGGGGCGAAAATGATTCGGGTGCTGGGACTGGCCGGGATTTTGTGGCTGTGCGGCCTCAGTCCGGGCATGGCGATGCCAGAGCTTTGGCAGGCTTTGCGCAGCGGCGAGGCGGTGGCGCTGATGCGGCATGCCGAGGCGCCGGGGACTGGTGACCCGGCGGGTTTCCGCCTCGATGACTGCAGCACACAGCGCAATCTCTCGGCAGCCGGCCGCGACCAGGCGGCACGGCTGGGCGAGCGTTTCCGCAGCAACGGCATTACCGGTGCCGAGATTCGCAGCAGCGCCTGGTGCCGCTGCCGCGACACGGCGAGTGGGCTGGGGCTCGGCCCGGTGCAGGTGGCTGCGCCGCTCAATTCGTTTTTCGGTGCGTCCGGCCGGGCGGAGGATGCGACGGCAGGCCTGCGGCAGCTGATTGCCGGTCTGCCGGCAGGCAAGCCGGCCGTGCTGGTGACGCATCAGGTCAACATCACCGCGCTGACCGGCATCTATCCGCGCAGCGGCGAGATGGTCGTGCTGCGGCGCGACGGGCTTGCCGTGCTGGGGCGTCTCGCGCCGGACTGACCGGCGACTGAATCTCTATTCCAGATGCTCGATGCTGAGCGTGACGTGGTCGGCAGCGAAACGCGCGCGCACATATTCTACCGGACGGCCGCGCTCATCGACATTGACGGTCTCGCTGATCAGCACCGGCCGCGTGCGCGGCAGATCGAGCAGGCGCGCGTCATTCGCCGCGATCAGCCTGGCCGCGATTTTCGTGGTGCGGCGGTGATAATCGGCCACGCCGGCCAGTTTCAGCGCGCCGGTGATCGAATTGGCGCGGCGGAACAGCTCGGGCATGGTGGGGAAGCGGTCGGCGCTGAAGAAATGGCTGCTCATGCTGACGGCGCGGTCATCGGCATGGTTGCGCGTTTCGATCTGCCAGAGCGGCGCACCGGTCGGAATGCCCAGCGCGCGCGCGATCTCGGCCGGTGCGGGCACCTGCTCGGCTGAAATCAGCTCACGCAGCGGCTTCTTCTGTTTCGTCACCAGGTTTTCGGTGAAGCGCGTACGCGCGCCGATGCGATAATCCAGCGAACCTTCCGCGACGAACATGCCGCGGCCCTGCTCGATGCTGACCAGTCCGGTTTCGGCCAGCCGGTTCATCGCCTGGCGCACGGTATGGCGATTGACGCCGAAACGGTCGGCCAGCTGTTTCTCGGTCGGCAGCTGGATGCCGGGCTTGTAATCGCCGCGCCGGATCGCCTGCTCCATGGCGAAGGTGATCTGGCGCCAGACGGCCGTGCCGACACCGCGCTCGATCTTATCGGGTTCAATGCGCTTCGCAGTGGCTGCTCGATCAGGCATCCCGGCACTCCGTCATAAAAGTTTAGCCGAGTCATGGCTTGCTGGAGCCACGGCATCGGCGTATTGAATGTGTAGATGTCTAGACAAATTTAGACCATTGCGCAAGAGGTCCAGTATGACAGCTCCAGCCACCCAGACGGACCCCGTGACGCCCGATGCCGGGATCGCCGCGCGCCAGCGCCGCCTGCGTATTCTGGCCCGTGCGGATCGCGCCGTGCTGGAAGCGGCTTTGGCGGCGCTGCCCCAACAGCCGGAATGGCGCCGGCTGAAGCAGCCCGAAACGGGTCTCGCCATGGTGCGGGCGCGCGCCGGCGGCGTGGGCCAGCGTTTCAATCTGGGCGAAATGACAGTCTCGCGCTGCGCGGTGACGCTGGCGAACGACGGCAAAATGGGCGTCGGCTATGTGCAGGGCCGTGATCGCCGCCGCGCCGAACTGGTCGCCGTCTTCGATGCGCTGAGCCAGGACGCCGCAGGCGCACAGAAAATCGAGCAGCTGCTGATCGCGCCGGTCGAACAGAAACTCGCAGATGAGCGCCGGGCGCGCGACGCCAAGGTCGCTGCTACGAAAGTGGACTTCTTCACTTTGGTGCGTGGAGAGGATTGAGCATGACAATACAAATCACACCCGCAGCCGGCTTCGACGATCCGGTGCAGCAGAGCCAGCAGGCGTTTCGCGCTTTGCTGGATGCGATGGCCCGGCCCGGCCGCGTCACCACGGTCGAGACCGAGACCGGCCATCCGGATGGTCTGGCGCCGGCTTTGGCGGCAGCGCTTCTCACGCTGGCCGATCTCGACACGCCGGTCTGGCTCGGCCCGGGCTTCGATACGGATGCCATGCGCAGCTGGCTGCGCTTCCATAGCGGCGCGCCGCTGGCGGTGCGACCCGATCAGGCGGTGTTCGCCTTGCTCGATGCCGCGCAGATGCCGGCGCTGGAGACGTTTTCCTACGGTACGGATGAAGCGCCGGAACGCGGCGCGACGCTCCTGATCCAGGTGCCGGGACTGACCGGTGTCGATGCCATGACCTGGAAAGGCCCAGGTATCAAAGACAGCATCAGCATGCCGCTCTGCGGCGTCGATCAAAGCATCTGGCGCCAGCGCGCGGCGCTGTCCATCGAATTCCCGCGCGGCATCGATCTTTATCTGGGCTGCGGCCGCGATCTGGTCGCCCTGCCGCGCAGCACCGCGATCTCCATCGAAGGAGCCTGACATGTATGTGGCAGTGAAAGGCGGCGAGACCGCCATCGGCAATGCCCACCAGCTGCTGGCCGAGGATCGTCGCGGCGATCCAAGCGTGCCCGAACTCAGCGTGGCGCAGATTCGCGAACAGCTGAGCGGCAGCGTCGACCGCGTGATGACCGAGGGCTCGGTCTACGATCCCGATCTGGCGGCGCTGGCGCTCAAGCAGTCGCGCGGCGATCAGGTCGAGGCGATCTTCCTGCTACGCGCCTATCGCACGACCTTACCGCGTCTGGCGGTGTCGCTGCCGATCGAAACCGGCAGCATGAAAGTGTCGCGCCGCATTTCCTCCTGCTTCAAGGATATGCCGGGCGGTCAGCTGCTGGGCCCCACCTTCGATTACACGCATCGCCTGATCGATTTCGCGCTGGAAGCGGAGTCCACTCCGCAGGCCGAAGGCAAGGGCCAGCTTGCCGATCATCTGCCGCAGGTGGTCGATCTGCTCAATGCCGAAGGCCTGATCGAACGCGAACTGCCCGATGCAGACGACGCCGCCGTGGGCGACCTGACGCGCGAACCGCTGATGTTCCCGGCCGGGCGCGATATCCGGCTGCAGAACCTGGCGCGTGCCGACGAGGGCTACCTGCTGGCCTTGGGCTATTCGACGCAGCGCGGCTACGCCAAGTCGCATCCCTTCGTGGGGGAAATCCGCAGCGGCGAAGTGGCGGTCGAGATCGACATCCCCGAACTGGGCTTCGCCGTCGATATCGGCGACATCACCGTCACTGAATGCCAGATGGTCAACCAGTTCATGGGCTCGAAATCCGAGCCGCCGAAATTCACCCGCGGCTACGGCCTCGCCTTCGGCTATGCCGAGCGCAAGGCGATGGCGATGTCGCTGGTGGATCGCGCGCTGCGCGCCGAAGAACTGGGCGAGGATATTACCGCGCCGGCGCAGGATGCCGAATTCGTGCTCTATCACGCCGACAATGTCGAAGCCTCCGGCTTCGTGCAGCATCTGAAACTGCCGCATCATGTCGATTTCCAGGCCGAGCTGACCCTGGTGCGCACCATGCGCGCGGAGATCGCGGCTGCGAATGCGGATGTAGAACTGGCGGAGGCCGCGCAATGAAACAGGCTTACGAGACTTCAGCCACGCTCGCCGGCTACAACTTCGCCTTCCTCGATGAGCAGACCAAGCGCATGCTGCGCCGCGCCATCCTGAAGGCGGTGGCGATCCCGGGCTATCAGGTGCCGTTCGGCAGCCGCGAAATGCCGCTGCCCTATGGCTGGGGCACCGGCGGCATGCAGGTGACGGCGGCGGTGATCGGCGCGAAAGACGTGCTGAAGGTGATCGACCAGGGCGCCGACGACACCACCAATGCCGTGTCGATCCGGCGTTTCTTCGTGCGCATGACCAATGTCGCCACCACCGAGAAGACCCGCGAAGCGACGCTGATCCAGACGCGCCACCGCGTGCCGGAGACGCCACTGAGCGAGGGCCAGATCCTGGTCTATCAGGTGCCGATCCCGGAGCCTTTGCGCTGGCTGGAACCGCGCGAGACCGAGACGCGCAAGATGCATGCGCTGTCGGAATATGGCGTCATGCATGTGAAGCTGTATGAGGATATCGCCCAGCATGGCCATATCTCGACAGCCTACGATTATCCGGTGCTGGTGAACGGGCGCTACCTGATGCGCTGCTCGCCGATCCCGAAATTCGATACGCCCAAGCTGCATATGAATCCGGCCTTGCAGCTCTTTGGCGCCGGTCGCGAGAAGCGCATCTACGCCGTGCCGCCCTATACCGAGGTCAAGCCGCTGGATTTCGAGGATCATCCCTTCGAGATCGAGCGCTGGCCGGAAGACTGCGCGCTGTGTGGCGCGCATGACAGCTTCCTCGATGAAGTGATCCTCGATGACAAAGGCGGCCGCATGTTCGTCTGCTCGGATACCGACTATTGCGGCGAGCGCCGCGAGGCCGGCCATACCGGCCGCATGAGTGCGCCATACAAAGCTGAGGCTGCCGAATGACCCCCGATCTGGAACAGACCCCGCTGCTCAGCGTGGAATTGCTGAACAAGAGCTTCGGCCGCCAGCAGGCCTGCCGCGACGTCTCCTTCGATCTCTGGCCGGGCGAAGTGCTCGGCATCGTCGGTGAATCCGGCTCGGGTAAGTCAACCTTGCTCAATGCCATCGCCGGACGGCTTTCGGTGGATAGCGGCAAGGTGCTGTACCGCACGGGTGCGAATAGCATCATCGACCTCGCCTCGGCCTCGGATGCGCAGCGCCGCCATCTGATGCGCACCGAATGGGGCTTCGTGCAGCAGCATGCCCGCGACGGATTGCGCATGGGCTTCTCGGCCGGCGCCAATATCGGCGAACGGCTGATGGCGCTGGGCGACAAGCATTACGGCAAGCTGCGCGACACGGCGCTCGACTGGCTGCAGGCCGTCGAGATCGCGCCGGAACGTATCGACGACCTGCCGCGCACCTTTTCGGGCGGCATGCAGCAGCGCCTGCAGATCGCCCGCAATCTCGTCACCCGGCCGCGCATCGTGCTGATGGACGAGCCGACCGGCGGGCTTGATGTTTCGGTGCAGGCGCGCCTGCTCGACCTGCTGCGCCGGCTGGTGCAGGAGCATAACGTGGCCTGCATCGTGGTAACGCATGATCTCGGCGTCGCCCGCCTGCTGGCGCATCGCCTGATGGTGATGCGGCGCGGCCAGGTGGTGGAGGCCGGCCTGACCGACCAGTTGCTCGACGATCCGCAGCATGCCTATACGCAGCTGCTGGTCTCCTCCGTGCTGAGCGTGTGAGGCTGACATGGCCGAGATGATCAAGGTCGAGAACCTCGACAAGACCTTCACCCTGCATCTGCGCGGTGGCATTGCCCTGCCGGTGCTGCGCAATACCGGCTTCAGCGTCCATGCCGGCGAATGTGTCACGCTGCATGGCCCCTCGGGTGCCGGCAAATCCACTTTGCTCAGGTCGATCTACGGCAACTATCGCCCGCAATCGGGCCGCATCCTGATCCGCCATGATGGCCAGCCGGTCGATATCGTGAATGCCGAACCGCGCGTGGTGCTGGAGATCCGCCGCCGCACGCTGGGTTACGTGACGCAGTTCCTGCGCGTCATCCCGCGCGTCTCGACGCTTGATATCGTGGCCGAGCCGATGCTGGCGCGCGGCGCCGGCGAACAGGCCGCGCGGGCGCGCGCCGCCGAGCTGCTGACCCGGCTGCAGATCGCCGAAAAAATGTGGAGCCTGCCGCCGGCGACGTTTTCAGGTGGCGAGCAGCAGCGTATCAACATCGCGCGCGGCTTCTGCGCCGAGTATCCGATCCTGCTGCTGGACGAGCCGACCGCCTCGCTGGACGAAACGAACCGCAAAATTGTCATAAATCTCATTGATGATGCGCGCCAGCGCGGGACGGCCATCGTCGCCATCGTGCATGATGCGGAGACCCGCGCGGCCATCACCACACGCCTGTTGCCGTTGGAAGCCCAAGGAGTTGCGGCATGACTGCCGATCTTGTCATTACAAATGCCCGCATCATCGGGCGCAAGGATGAAATCGCCGGCGGCAGCCTGCAGGTGCGCGACGGCGTGATCGCCGATATCGGCACCGGGCCGTCTGCCCTGACCTCGGCCGAGGATTTCGGCGGCGACTATCTGCTGCCCGGTCTGGTCGAGCTGCATACCGACAATCTGGAAAAGCATTTTGCGCCGCGCCCCGGCGTGCGCTGGCCGGCGAAGCTCGCCGTGATCAACCACGATGCCCAGGTGGCCGCCGCCGGCATCACCACGGTGATGGATGCGGTGGCGGTGGGCGATGTGCGCGAAGGTTCGGTGCGCCTGGCCATCCTGCGAGACATGATCGCGGCCATCGAAGACGCGCAGAAGGGCGGCATGCTGCGTGCCGAACATCTGCTGCATCTGCGCTGCGAAATCTCGTTCAAGGATCTGATGGAACTGATCGAGCCGATGTCGGGTTTAAGCTGGCTCAAGCTGGTCTCGATCATGGACCACACGCCGGGCCAGCGGCAGTTCGTCAATCCGGAAAAGTATCGCCAGTATTACCAGGGCAAGTTCGGCCTGACCGATGACGAAATGGATCGGTTCATGAACGAGCAGATTGCCAATGCACAGGCCTGGGGCGCGCAGAACCGCCGCAAGGTGGTGGCGCTATGTCATGCCAAGGGGTTGCCGCTCGCCAGCCATGACGATGCCACGGCCGATCATGTGGCCGAAGCCGCCGCCGATAAAATGGTGGTGGCGGAATTCCCCACCACGCATGAAGCCGCCAAACTGTCGCGCCAGCATGGCATGAAGGTGATGATGGGCGGCCCCAATGTGGTGCGCGGCGGCTCGCATTCGGGCAACATCTCGGCCAAGTCGCTGGCGGAGGCTGGCGAACTCGATATCATCTCGTCGGATTACGTACCCAGCAGCATGCTGCAGTCGGTCTTCCTGCTGCCGGAACAGCTGCCCGGCATCAGCCTGCCGCAGGCGGTGGCGATGGCGTCGAGCAATCCGGCCGATGCGGTTGGCCTGACCGATCGCGGCGCGCTCGAGATCGGCAAACGCGCCGACATGCTGCGCATCAGCCTGATCGACAACACGCCGGTGGTGCGCGCCGTGTGGCGCAGCGGCCGGCGGGTAATGTAAGGAGAGGCGATCATGCAGGTGCTCGATCAGATCATCACCGTGCTGGAAAAGGCTGGCGCCGATCGCTACGGCATGGAGGCGGTCAGCCAGCTGGAACATGCGCTGCAATGCGCCATGCATGCCGAACGCACGGGGTCGTCGCCCGAACTGATCACCGCCTGCCTGCTGCATGATATCGGCCATCTGGTCGGCGATGGCGACGAGGGCCAGGCGGAAGCCGGCGTCGATGCCGGGCACGAGCATCTCGCCGCCGACTGGCTGGAACGCTATTTCCCCGATGCCGTCACCGCGCCGGTACGCCTGCATGTCGATGCCAAGCGTTATCTCTGCCAGGCCGAGGCGCATTACTGGGCCGGCCTGTCGAAAGCCTCGCAGACCAGCCTCGAAGTGCAAGGTGGCATCTACAGCGCCGAGGAGGCCGCCGGTTTCATCGCGCAGCCTTATGCCCGCGATGCCGTGCTGCTGCGCCGCTGGGACGATGCCGCCAAGACGCCGCAGCTGAAGACCCCCGATCTGGCGCATTATCGCCCCATCGTGGCCGCCACGATGAAGGCACCCGCCTGAAATGAATCTGGGCTGACATGAGCGCAACGCGCGGTCGCCTCGTCCTGGTGACGGGACCAAGCGGCGTGGGCAAGGACAGCCTGCTGGATGGCGCGCGCGCGGCGCTGGCCGGGCGCGACGATATCGTGTTTCCGCGTCGCGTGATCACCCGCGCCGCCGGGCTGGGTGGCGAAGACTATATATCGGTCAGCGAGTCCGATTTCGCCACGATGGCAGCCAGCGGTGCCTTCGCGCTGCACTGGCCGGCGCATGGCCTGCATTATGGCATTCCGGCCAGTATCGACGCCGATCTCGCCGCCGGCCGGCAGGTGGTGGTCAATGTGTCGCGCGCGGTGATCGACCAGGCGCGCGCAAAATATCCAAACCTGCTGGTGCTGGCGATCAATGCCTCGCCCGATGTGTTGCGCGCACGTCTGCAGAAGCGGGGCCGCGAATCGGCTGCCGATATCGAGGAGCGGCTGCAGCGCGCCGCGGCCTATCGCCTCGAAGGCCCCGATGTGGTGCAGCTGAATAACGACGGTCCGCTGACTGAGGGCATCGCGGCCTTTGTGGCATTGCTGGAAAACCGCTGCTGATCGGCCATACTGGCGCCTGACTTAAAGGAGTCGCCGCCATGGAACACCTGCTTCCCCTGTTCAGCATTATCCTCGCCATTGCGCTGGGCGCGATCAGTCCGGGGCCGAGTTTCGTGCTGGTGGCGCGTACGGCGATTGCCGGGTCGCGCCGCGCCGGACTCGGCACCGCGCTCGGCATGGGGCTGGGCGGACTGGCTTTCGCCACGCTGGCCTTGCTCGGACTGATTGCCTTGCTGGCGCAGGTGGCCTGGCTTTATCTCGGCCTCAAGATCCTCGGCGGACTCTATCTGCTTTACTTAGGCTGGCGGCTGTGGCGCGGCGCGCGCGAACCGCTCAGCGTCGACACCAGCGGACAAACCGGTCGCGGATTCTGGCGCGCCATGCTGCTCGGGCTGGTGACGCAGCTCAGCAATCCGAAAACCGCGGTGGTCTATGCCGGCATTTTCGCGGCCCTGCTGCCGGCGCAGCCGCTGCCGCTCTGGCTGGCGCTCGTGCTGCCGGTGGCGATCTTCACGGTCGAATTCGTCTGGTATGCGCTGGTCGCCACGGCCTTCTCGGCCGGCGGACCGCGCCGCGTCTATCTGGATGCGAAAAGCTGGATCGACCGGCTGGCCGGTGGCGTGATGGCGGCGCTCGGCCTGCGTCTGGTCTTCGAGGGCGTGCGCGGCTAGCCGCCGAATTTATAGCGCCCGGCGATGCGGAAATTCGCGCCGGGCTGGTTCTGCACGAAGAGGCAGAGTTCATCCAGCGCCACATCGCGGCGGATCAGCGGCGCCGTCTGTTCGGTCAGGTGATCCAGCACGGCCTGCCGCTCGGCGTCGTCCCGGATACGGCCGGTCAGCGTAAAATGCATGCGGAATTCGTCCAGCACATAGGGGTAACCCCAGTGCTGCAGATACTGCTCCTGCCGTTCGCTGAGGCCCGCGGCGCGGCGACGTGCCAGCTCCTGCTCCGAGGGGGGGGCGCGGAACCGGTCGAAGTCGCGCACGCAGTCGGCGGCCAACTGATCCAGCGCCGGGATCGTCTCGCTCGGGCGCAACGCGAGGAAGCTGCCCAGCGCGGCCATCTTCAGCGGGACCCGCAGCGGCTTGCGCGCGGCGGCAAAGCGCTCCAGCGCCATGATCAGCTGCACCTCGTCGGTGCCCTCGGCCAGATAAAACGGCGGCTTCAGCGTGCCGTGGAAACCATATTGCCGCGGATCGGCGGTCAGTTCGCTGATACGGTCCGCCGGCAGTCCGGCGGCGGGTTCGGCCGGCGCGGCTGCGCCGGTTTCCGGATCCCAGCCCAGCCAGCGCGCGGCAAAGTCATGCAGCGGATCTTTGGCGTGGGGAGCGGCATAAAGGGCAAAACGCGGCGCCATGGGGTCTAGACCTGTCTGCAGATGGTCCTGTGGGTAAGCCTGACGGCCCGAAACGGGGCCGGGGATTTCACCCCGCCGTCGCCGAACCGCAATCGAACTGTCACACCGCGTTGCTATCAGCCTTCCCGTACACGGAATCAACGGGGAATCGCATGCGCGCGGCTATTGAGATCGCCCATCTATCCAAAACCTTCAAGACGGGCAAGCGCGCGCTCGACAATGTCAGCCTGGCGATCCAGCCGGGCGAGATGGTCGCGCTGATCGGCGCGTCCGGCTCGGGCAAGTCCACCCTGCTGCGCCATGTCGCCGGCCTGATGCCGGGCGACCGCGATGACAAGTCCCAGATTTCCGTCGATGGCCGCATGGTGCAGGCCGCCGGCCGTATCGGCAAGGGCATCCGCCAGACCCGCGCCGGCATCGGCTTCATCTTCCAGCAGTTCAACCTGGTCGGCCGCATGCAGGTGCTGACCAATGTGCTGGCCGGCAATCTCGGCCGCATGCCGCTGTGGCGCACCATGTTCAAGCTGTTCACCGACGACCAGCGCCGCGTCGCGGTCGCAGCCCTCGACCGTGTCGGCATTGCGGCCTGCGCCTTCCAGCGCGCTTCGACGCTGTCGGGCGGCCAGCAGCAGCGTGCCGCCATCGCCCGTGCCCTGGTGCAGCAGGCGAAAGTCATTCTCGCCGACGAGCCGATTGCCTCGCTGGATCCCGAATCCTCGCGCCGCGTGATGGCCGCGCTGGCCGATATCAACCAGTCCGACAACGTCACCGTCGTGGTGTCGCTGCACCAGGTGGATTTCGCGCTGAAATACTGCCGCCGCGTCGTCGCACTCCGCGATGGCCGCGTGATGTATGACGGGCCTTCGGCTGCCGTCACCGCCGCCTTGCTGCGTGGCATCTATGGTGAGCAGACCGATCTCGATTTCGGTTCGCTGGGCGATCCGGCCGATGCCGGTACCGATATCGAGGAAGCCGCTGCCATGCGCCTCGTGCCGCGCCTGCAGGCGTTGCCGGCCTGAATTTCGCCGTTCCGTTCCAAACCAATCGGGAGAACACCATGCTTCGTCGTACATTCCTCGCCACTGCTGCCGTACTGCTGGCAGGCTCCATCATGTCGGGCACCGCCCATGCACAGCTGAAGGAACTCAACTTCGGCATCATCTCGACCGAAGCCAGCTCGAACCTGAAGCCGCTCTGGACGCCTTTCCTCGCCGATATGGAAAAGCAGATCGGCATGAAGGTGAATGGTTTCTTCGCGCCGGATTATGCCGGCATCATCGAGGCGCAGCGCTTCAACAAGGTGCAGATCGCCTGGTACGGCAACGCCTCGGCCATCCAGGCCGTCGACCGCGCCGAGGGCGAGGTTTTCGTGCAGACGGTGGCCGCCGACGGTTCGCCGGGCTACTGGACCATCCTGGTGACGCACAAGGACAGCCCGATCAATTCGCTGCAGGACATCCTGAATGCGCCGGGCAAATACACCTTCGGCAATGGCGATCCGAATTCGACCTCGGGTTTCCTGGTGCCGAGCTACTACGCCTGGGCGCAGAACAACATCGACATCCGCAAGCATTTCACCCGCATCACCAGCGGCAGCCATGAGACCAATGCTCTGGCAGCCGCGAACAAGCAGGTCGATTTCGCCACCTTCAACACCGAAGGCTACGAGCGCCTGAAGAAGACGGCTCCGGACAAGTACGAGCAGATCAAGGTGATCTGGAAGTCGCCGCTGATCCCGTCCGATCCGATCGTCTGGCGCAAGGATCTGTCGGCTGCCGACAAGGCCAAGATCAAGACCTTCTTCACCACCTATGGCACCCAGCAGCCGGGCAAGAGCGCCGAGCAGCTGGCCGGCGAGCAGAAGGTGCTGCTGGGCCTGCAGTGGGCGCCGTTCAAGGAATCGTCGAACAAGCAGCTACTGCCGATCCGTCAGCTCGGCCTGTTCCGCGACAAGCTGAAGCTGGAAGCCGATACCAATATGGCCGCCGATGAGAAGTCGAAGAAGCTGGCCGAGATTGAGGCCAAGCTGGCCGACCTCACCAAGCAGATGGGTTCGTAAAGTATTGAACCTGCGGGGCGGCGCTGAATTCTCGGGGCCGCCCCGTTTTTGCATCTTCCGTTCCGAGGTCAGCCATGTCCGCCACTGCTGCCATCCGCGATCTGCCGATTCATCCGCCCAAGCCCGGTGCGAAACACTCGCTGGTCAAGCTCGTGTTTTACGGCTTGGTCGCCGCCGTACTGGTCTGGTCCTATCGCGGGGCCGAGGTCTCGCCGGGCAGGCTGTTTGCCGATGCCGGCAATATGGCGACCTTCCTGGGGGATTTCTTTCCGCCGGATTTTTCGGAATGGCGTTATTACCTCGATGAACTCATCGTCACGTTTCACATCGCCATCTGGGGTACCGTCCTGGCGGTGATCTGTGCCGTGCCGCTCAGCCTGCTCGCGGCTGCCAATATCGCGCCCATCTGGATCAACCAGCCGATCCGCCGCTTCCTTGATGCCTGCCGCTCGATCAATGAGATGGTCTTCGCCATGTTGTTCGTGGTGGTGGTCGGGCTCGGTCCCTTCGCCGGTGCGCTGGCGCTGTGGATCCATACCACCGGTACGCTGGCCAAGCTGTTTTCCGAAGCCGTCGAAGCGATCGACCCGCAGCCGGTCGAAGGTATCCGCGCCACCGGGGCCAATGTACTGGAAGAAATCGTCTACGGGGTGATCCCGCAGGTGATGCCGCTCTGGGTATCGTATTCGCTCTACCGCTTCGAGGCCAATGTGCGGTCCGCCTCGGTGGTCGGCATGGTCGGTGCCGGCGGCATCGGTGTGGTGCTGTGGGAGGTGATCCGCGGTTTCCAGTTCGACAAGACCTGTGCTGCGATGCTGATGATCATCGTGCTGGTCACCGCCACCGATATGGCCTCGGCCCGCATTCGAAAATTCTTCATCTGAACCGCAAACGAAAACGGCCCGCCAGTCAGGCGGGCCGTTCGCATGTCAGGCCTGAAGCAATGTCAGTGGCGCAGCGGCATGCGCAGCTTGGGCGAATTGCGGTTGGCCGCCTGCCAGACCGGCTGCGCCGGCGCGGCGGGGCCCTCATCCTTGGCAGCAGTTTCACCTTTGCGCGCAGTCAGCTTCGCACGCGCCTTGGCGATGGCTTCCTGGGTCATGTAGAGCAGCAGCGTATTGGTCAGCATGGTTTCGCCTCCGATATGGGCGTAGTCGTCTAACAGCGAGTCTTAATATTGCAGTGAGTCTTCACGTCGGACGGCCGGCAATCCTGCGCAGCCGTTGCGGTTAGCCAGCGACGCGCCAGACCCCGTCGGTCATGCGGCAGGCCGTGCCGTAAATCTGCTCATCCTCGCCGCTCACCGTGGCAATCGCCTGATAGTCCCGGCAATACTGCCCGTCGCGTTCAAACGTGCGCAGCGGCGTGACGGCAAAGGCCGGTCCGCCGTAATCCAGCTTCGGGGCGCCATACCAGCGCACCGCCGCCCGGTCCGGCGCGAATTCAAGAATGCGCGCGACACAGGCCTGATCGACCGGATCCATGCTCGTCCCGACCTTGGCGCCCACAAGAGCGCCGATGCCGGGTGTGATGCGGCGGCTGAGCGACCCGCGGTCGCAGGTGCCGCGGTCGATGCCATAGGGGGCCGCATAGGTGGCGTAGGGCATTGCTGTCCCAACCTGACCTGATGAGGCCGGCGCACTGGCCTGCCAGGTGCCGGCTGAAATTTTTAGCGGATCAGCCATCGTCGCCCCGGATAACACCGAGGCGACGATGGCAGCGGCCAGGCCGAGGGTGGGTCGGCGACCGGGCCGCGGCGCGGCAGTGGAGGGGGTGCTCCACCACGGGGTTGAGGCAGGCATGACGCGCCGCTCCGCTAAACTCAACTCAATGACTCAAAACTTATTTCCGACCGTTCTGCTTTTCGTTGGCATCCACGATCAGACCACCAGCCGTACCCGCGGCAGCACCGATCAGTGCGCCTGCAACTGTATGGCCGGTCAGTAAACCTACGCCCGCGCCGGCCGCGGCGCCGATGGCACCACCTGACACAGCGCGCTGCTGCGTGTTGTTCATGTTGCTGCAGCCCATCGCAACGAAACCCGTCAGCGCCAGGGCGATGATCGTCGATTTTTTCATCGGATCCTCCGTCTCTAGCTCAGCAGGTTTCCGCGCCGTGCCGGCTCATCCGGCAATTGTCTGGGGAGGCGGGAGACCTTGCTTCGCCGTCGAGAATTGGCGATCTAACGGCCTTCGGCAACGAGTATTTCCCTACATCCCGGTTTTATTGCGGCCATCACAAGTATACCCCGTTTACATCACGGGTTTGTCACAGGAATTACTTTGCCCTTTACTTCGTTAGTATCACGAGTTGTTTTGCAAACGCTCAAATATTGAGATTTCGAGATTCGCTGCGGCTTTTCCCCTCTCGCGGCCTTGCGTATCGTCACGGACATGCCGAATCGCTTTCGTCGACTGACTGCACTGGCCGTACTGACCCTGCCGGTTATGCTGGCGGGCTGCGAACTGTTGCGCCTGACGCCCGAGCCTGCGCCGGCACCCGCACAGGAAGCGCCGCCGCCGCCCGCACCTGCCGTCGAGCCGCCGCCGCCGGTGCGGCCCGCGCCGCTGCCGGGCCGTAAGCCGCCGCTGCCGGCTCCGCCCAGCGCAGCGCAGCCGGCGCCAGCCGTGACGCCGGCCGAGGAAGCGCTGCCGCGCCCGCCGGTCGTGGTCGGTCTCACCCGCGATGGCCTGGTGCAGCAATTCGGTCCGCCGGTGGCCGAGCGCGAAGCCGCGCCGGCCCGCGTGCTCGAATTCGGCGGTGCCGACTGCCGCCTCGCGGCGTATCTGTATTTCGATACGACGCGCAACGATTTCTACGCCCTGCAATACGAGGTCAACGGCATTCCCGCACCGCATGATGCCGTCGACCGCTGCCTCTCAAGGATTGCCCGCGATGCCAGCCGCCGCTGACGCTTTGTTGATTGCCGTCGTCGACGACGACAATCTGTTCCGCGACACCATCTCCGCCAATCTGCGCGAGGCGGGCTATCGCGCCATCACCTTCGACAACGGTCCCGCCATCGTCGACTGGTTCGCCAAGGGCAACCGCTCTGCAGCTTTGCTGCTGGACTGGCAGATGCCGGGACAGGATGGCCCGACCACGCTGGAGCAGCTGCGCAGCGCCGGCCATGCCCTGCCGGTGATTTTCCTCACCGGCCTGAACCAGCCGATCTTCGAGGAAAAGGGGCTCAAGCTCGGCGCCGTCGATTTCGTCGACAAGAGCAAAAGCTTTGCCATCATCCTGCAGCGCCTGCGCATCGCGCTGGCGGCCAAGGCGCCGGTCGCCGGCGAAGCCGCCGCCGTGTCGGTCGAGGGTGGCCTGGTGCTGGATGTCGCCAGCGCGCGCGCGGCCTGGAATGGCGCGCAGGTCGATCTCACCCATGGCGAATTCAAGGTCGTGCAGCTGCTGGCGCAGCGCGCCGGGCGCGATGTCGGCTATCGCGAGATCTATGACGCAGTGCGCGGCGTCGGCTTCGAGGCCGGGCAGGGGCCGGAAGGCTATCGCGCCAATGTACGCGCCATGGTGAAGCGCATCCGCCAGAAATTCCGCGACCTCGACGGCGAGTTCGACGCCATCGAAACCTATCCCGGCTTCGGCTATCGCTGGCGTCATGGCTGAGACCGGCGCGCAGCTGCATCGGCTCTGGCGGTCGCTCACGGTTCGTGCGCTGGTCGTGCTGGCGCTGTTCATCGCGCTGCCGGTGGTGCTGTATCTCACGTTTCGCCAGGCCGATATCGACCGCCAGCGCCTGTTGCTGGAAAGCATCCGCGTCAAAGGCCTCACCGTGGGACGCGTACTGGAAGAACGGCTGCAGCGCGCCGACATGATTCCGTTATTCCGGCTGGGCGAGGAACTGGCGCGGTTCCAGACCGAAGGCGTCAGCCTGCGCCTGCTGTTCCGCCCGCATGAAAGTGCGCCCGATTCCGGTTTCCTCTATGTCGCCTCGGCGCCGCCGGTGCAGCCGGCCGATCTGGAAGATGAGCGCAGGCGGCTGGAATCGAGCGGCGTGCTGGCGCAGCTGGGCGAATCCTGCGCCGGCGACCTGCCGCTGGCGCTGCGCGTCGAACGTGCCGACCGCGTGTCCGAACTGATCACCTCGCTGACCCCGGTGCGTACGGCGCGCGGCTGCTGGGTGCTGGTGATTTCCAGCAACCTGACCGACGAGGCCGAGAAGCGGCTGGGCCAGCCTTACTGGCATGCGCCGGAAGTGCAGGTCGCCGCGGCCATCTATCTGATCTTCGCCGCCATTGTGCTGGTGATCGCCTTCGACATCGGGCATGGCCTGCGCCGCTTTGCCGCCACCGCGCGCGCAGTGGCCGAACGCCGCATCGAGGGACGGTTCGCGCAGCGCAACCAGATTCCGGAACTTGAACCGGTGGCGCATGCCTTCGACCGCATGGAAGACAGCCTGCGTTCCACCGCCAGCGAATTGCGTGCTGCCGCCGAGGAAAGCGCGCATGCCTTCAAGACGCCGCTCGGCACGATCCGCCAGGCGATGGTGCCGCTGCGCACGCGTGTGGCGGGCGACGACAAGCGCAGCCAGCAGGCTCTGATGGCCGTCGATGGCGCGCTGGAAAAGCTCGATGCGCTGGTGCGCGCCGCGCGCAACCTGGATGACTCGGTGGCCGATCGCCTCGATCCGCCGCGTGAAAAGGTCGATCTCGGCGCGCTGGTCGAAGACGTGGTCGATACTTTTGCCGCCGATGCCGCCGCCCGCAATATCTCCCTGCGGCCCTCCATCGAATCCGAAGCCACCGCGCCGCTCGGTGGTCGCCTGATCGCCGATGCACTCGGCCAGGTGATCGAGAATGCGCTGAGCTATGCGCCCGGCGGCAGCACGGTGACGGTGACCCTGCATCGCGGCACGCGGCGCGTGCTGATCGTGGTGGCCGACAATGGCCCCGGTGTGGAAGCGGCGTTGCTGCCGCATATCTTCGACCGCCATGTGTCGTTCCGCGACCGCAGCCGCCATGATGCGACTGCTGGCACCGGCGGCAATTTCGGCCTCGGCCTCTGGGTGGCCAAGCGCAACATGGAATCGGTCGGTGGCACGATTGAAGCGGCCAACCGGCGCGGCGGCGGCTTCATCGTCACGCTCGGCCTGCCTTTAGCTTAAGGCGCGTTAGCCTGATCTAAAGCACCATGCTGTCGCGCTGCTGGCGCTGCCAGGCAAAGGCCAGCA
>JAGXRD010000069.1 GCA_018336035.1 Alphaproteobacteria bacterium
CAGGAAACCGACCATGAGACCGGCAACTGTGTTCGGTGGCGCAATATTTATGGCTGTAATGGGACGCAACCGACAGACGGCAATGTGGTGGATGTAGGCCCGACCTACACTATCACCCGCGATGAAGTGGTGTCGGAGTGCCAGACGGAAGAGAACAATCCGAATTGCCAGCTTTCGTCCGAAGTCTGCACAGAAGGCCCTGAGACACGCATCATCAACACGGTGCCTGTCTACAAGGAGTGTTGGGCCTGGTCGCGGAGTTACATCTGCATCACTGGCGGAACCTCGAACGATTGCGGTCAGCTGCCGTCGCAATGCACGCACGTTTCACAGACCTGCATTTCTGAGAATAGCCAGGGCGACTGCATGACAACGGATCACCTCTACCGCTGTACGACGGCCGGTACGGGTGAAGGAACCGGCACGATCGCTTGTGGTGGCGCGGTGTATTGTCTGAACGGTGATTGTGAGACCATCACGCGGCAGCAGAACACAGAGTTTTCACAGGCTATGTCCTGGCTCGCGGCGCTTGATCAAATGGCCGACGAGTTTGATGAAGGAAGCCTGAGTGTCTTCAAAGGGAAGGCGGAGTTTTGTGAGAAGACCTTGGCCGGCTTCTCGAATTGCTGCAAGGACACTGGCTGGGGCATGGATTGGTCGCTGACCGAGTGCAGCGAGGACGAAAAGGCGCTGGCGATCAAGCAGCAGAATAAGCTCTGCAACTTCAATGGTACCTTCTGCAGTTCAAAGGTGCTCGGCGTCTGCCTTGAGAAGAAAAACAGCTATTGCTGCTTCAACAGCAAACTCAGCCGCATCATCAATGTTCAGGGGCGGGCTCAATTGGGCCGTGGCTATGGCGATCCGAAAAGCCCGGATTGTTCCGGCCTGACGATCTCCGAGCTCGAACATATCAATTTCAGCAGCATCGACCTCTCCGAGATTTATGCGGACCTGAAAGCAACGGTGCCGAACCAGGCGCAATTCACTTCGGAAATTGAAAGCCGTATCAGGGACTTTTACCAATGAGACAGCTGGTTGGAATCCTGTTGCCCGTCATCCTGCTTGCGACCTTTCCGGCTGTGGGGGCCACGGAGCGTCCAAAGTGGTGCGCCTGGGGCAAGGATCAGGGTTATGTGGGCTGGGACTTTTATTGCGAGGGTCAGGCAGAGCCAGAGGAGCCGGAAGCGCCAGTCACGCCAACTCTTCGGACCCATACGCCACTTCCGCCCGAGCCAGATCCTCGTGAGGAATTGAAGTCCATCCAGGAAGAACTGGAGAAGCGGCGGGCCTTGGCGATCCTCAAGCCCACGCCTGAGAATCTTGCCAGCTATATGGCTTATCAGCAGGAGCAGGTGGAACGGGCAAGCGTTTTTAGCGATCAGTGGCGGCGGGTGCTGCTGGACCAGCCTGAACTTGATTACACGATTCGCCGACCTGTGAGCACCCTGGGTAAGAGGGTCTGGCAGGATACACGGCGCGAAGATACACGGCGCCTGCTGACCAGCCTGAATGACCGCTACGGGCTGTTTTTCTTCTATACGAGCAACTGCGCGTATTGTGTCGCCTATTCACCCATCTTGAAGGCCTTCGCCACCCAATATGGCATCCATGTGCAGGCGGTAAGCCTCGACGGCGGCAGACTGCCGGAGTGGCCGGAGGCCATGGTGGATAGTGGCCAGGCCATGCGCCTCGGGCTGCTGGATAAGCCCGTCCCTGCCACTTTGCTATTCGACAAGGAAACCCGTCAGGTTGTGCCGGTTGGCTACGGCCTGCTCAGCCAATCGGATCTGGAGGAGAAGATCTATGTTCAAACCGGCATCGAGCTTGGCCAGGACTACTAAGGCTGCTGTAGCGGCTGTCTGCATCTTTGCACATCTGGCAACGCCGGCGGCGGCCGGCGTTCAGTCGGAAATGCAGAATTTCATGAATGATCTTGGCAATTTTGCCAACGTAACAGGACCGGGTGCGCATACTGGCCAGGAAGCCGGTTTCTATACCGGCGGCAATGTCTTTATGCGGATACCGCAGAGAAACACGCAGCTTGCAGCCCTGCAGATGCCGGGATTCAGGGCGGGCTGCGGCGGTATCGACGTGTTCGCCGGTGCATTCAGCTTCATTAATGCCGGCCAGCTGATCCAGATGATGAAATCTATCGCTTCGTCCGCGGTGGGTTTTTCCTTCAAACTGGCGCTTGAAACCATATCACCTGTGATCGCCGAGACACTTGGCGAACTGAACGACCTGGCGCAGCGGATCAATCAGGCGAACATCAACTCCTGTGAGGCCGCTCAGGCGCTTGTCGGCCAGGTTTGGTCTCGCACCGACCTCGGCACTGGTGCGCTCTGCAGCGTCTTTGGCAATTCGGCCGGAATCTTCTCGGATTATGCCGAAGCAAAAAATAATTGCGGGAGTGGCGGCCAGCGCACGTCGACCATCAATTCTGCTACTGGCTTCGAGAAGGCTTTTGTGCCGTACAACAAGAACCTGAGCTGGGAGGCCATCAAGAATAACGTCTATCTCAACAGCCTGACCACGGAGGAAAAAGAGCTGTGGATGACGCTGGCCGGTACGGTCATTCTGCGCCGGCAGAATAATGACGATAATCCGACGCTGGTAAATCAATCGTCGCCCAAGGCCGACGATCCGGCATATATCCAGGCACTCATGGGCGCCGGCGATATGCAGCTGGTTGTTCACTCCTGCGGATCAGACACGACGGACTGCCTTGATATGCAGCCGTTTGCAAAGACGATCACTCTTTCGGAATCGAGCACCTTCCGCGGCCGGGTTCGTGACATGCTGACCCAGATGGTGAACAACATTCTGACCGATACCCCGCTGACGGAAGAGCAGCGCGGTATCCTGAATATGACGCCGCTGCCGGCGTACAAGTTCCTGAACGTCTACACTACCTACAGCCAGCAGATGGCCCTGGCCGAGATTCCGAAAATGTCCGATATCGTCGCGCTTGATGTCGTCACAGCATGGGTAGGGCAGGGGCTGCGTGAAGTAGAGAAGGCAGCGGCGCAGGTCCAGGGTGTCGACTGGAACATGCGCGAAGAATGGCTCGGGAAGATCAACAAGGCCAAAGAGAACCTTGCCCGGATGCGTGATTCCGCGTCGGCCAGTGTCGCAAACGATATTGCCTATATCGAGCGGACACGGGTTATCGAGGGCATTTTGAATAGCCGCTTCTCTGACACGGTCGGCGGCTCGATTGGCTTTGCCAAAGCGCTCAAGCGGGGGCTCTGACTATGTGGGAAATCTACACCATTGGCGGTGGCGGGCTTCTTGTAGACACGTTTAATGCCGTTGCCGCACTGACTGGTAGCGGATTTATGATTACGGGCCTCAACATCATGCTGGGGCTCGGTCTGCTTTGGGCGCTGCTGAAGCAAGGCATGGGTGGAACCCTTGCTGAAACCCTCAAGTGGTGGGGTACGACGGTTGTAATCATCCAGGCGCTACTGGTGCCAAAGGTCGAGGTTTTGATTATTGACCGCCTGGTGCCATCCAATCCGGGAGTGTCGGTTGCCAATGTGCCGCTCGGTCTAGGGATTGTGGCGTCTCTGGCCAGTAGGGTTGGCGACAGAGCGACCGAGGCCACGGAAACGGTATTTGCCTTGCCGGACGAAATGCAGTTTCAGGCGAATGGAATGCTTTTTGGCAATGGCGCTCTGGCTGCCATGCGACAGTCACGACTCCTGGACGGTGTAGCCGCGGCCAATTTGCGGGAGTTCATGCAGCAATGCGTGTTCTATGACCTGCAGCTTGGGCGGTTATCCTATACTGAGCTGGTGAACGCGCCCGATGTGTGGGGCTATCTCACAGTTGATAATTCGCCAAGTGCTGCGCGCGCCATGCAGTACGACCATGGCACAGGGACACAGGAAATCCTGACCTGCCAGGCTGCGGCCGTGCTGTTAAATCCGGTCATGAATGCTCAGGCGGATGAGGGTATTCGTGTCCTCGGCCTTAACCTCTTCCCGACCAAAACGACTGCCGAAGCACGCGCAGCGGTCCTGGCCTCATTGCCGGTCGCGCATGAGTTCCTGATCGGGTCTTCGCGTGCCGCCCTCGATGCGGTCAAGCAGTCGATGATGATCAATGCGTTTTACAATGCGATCACTGGCAACAATGCGAGTTCGGGCAATATGGCTGCTCTGGAAGCCCTGTCTCAGGCACGGGCCGATATTCAGACGGACAAGAGCTACAAGTCGATCGCGCGCATGGCGGAAAAGTGGGTTCCGATCTTCCGCGTGCTTTGTGAGATGATATTTTATGGCTGCTTCTTCCTGGTCATCTTCCTGAGCATGTTGCCGGGAATGGGTCTGATGATCCTGAAGAACTATTTCTTCGCCTTTGCCTGGCTGCAGAGCTGGGCCCCGCTCTATGCCATTCTGCATCGAGCCATGATGGGGTCCAGTGCTGAATGGATCTCGCCAATCGGCGCCATTGCGTTTGGTGACCCGGCCCTGACTATCGCCACGGATGGCAGTATCGGCACAATTGCCGACGATGTGGCGGTGCTTGCTGGCTACTTGACCATGTCCATCCCCTTCCTGTCCTTCTTCCTGGTCAAGGGGGCAGCGGCCATTGCATCTCAGGGCGCTCAGGTTCTGTCGGTTGGCGCCCGGGCCGCCACAGAAGCTGCTGGCGAGGCCACAACTGGCAACCTGAGTTATGGCAATACCTCGCTGGACAATCACAGCTGGCAGAATCTGAGCGGCTTTCGCATGCAGACCAGCCCCTACGAGGATATGAGCCGGTTCACCCGTGTTGGTGGTGACGGCATCACAGAGCGCATGTACGCCGGCGGCAGATCCATCCTCGATGCCGATTCCTCGAATATCGGCTCAAGTGTGGATCTGGATAGGGCCCTTTCAGGTGGCCTTCGCAGCCAGGCCGCTAAAACGACGGAATCTGCGCGTGCGTCAGAACTTCAGGCTAGCCAGGTGCAATCCGCCGCTTTGGCGAAGTCTATCGACTTTGCCTACAGCCAGGGGGCTCGGTTCTCGGATACGACAGCGCTTGACCGCGAGACTGAGGTTGGTACTGCTCAGGCAATGTCGAATGCCAGGCGTACAGTTGATGAGCTCGCTGACAAACATGGTATATCGCGTACTGATGCACAGAAGCTTACTGAACTTGCGTACAATAGAGCGGGGGTAGGAGCTGAAGGATCAGCTGGCCTAAAGATTTTCGGCACCGGTGCAAGTGTGACCGCATCGACGGAGCTTGGTAGCCAGAGAGAAGATACACGGAGTGGAGAAGCTAACAGGCAGCGCTTCCTTGATGACCTCAAGCAGTATTCAGAGTCGGCCGAAGGCCGGCGCGATCTAAACCTGGTATCACGAGCGGCAACCAAACTAGGTTCGTCGTCGGTTGATGACCATGGAAAGAGCCTCCAGGAGTCGATACGTGCTGACCTGCAGCGGTCGGAGAGCCTGAGCCAGACTGCCTCGGCTCAGTATCGCCAGGCGGACTCCCTGACACGGGAAGCCGAGGCGATAGATACCAAGTCTGTTGGTGCGCGGACGAGCGTTGTTGAGCCCTTCCTGCACGACCTGCGTAGCCGCCTGGGTGATACCGAGGCACGCAGGCTGATATCCTCTGACGATCTGCAGAGTAAGGAAAGGCTGCAGCAGGAAGCCGAGACGTTCGCGAGCAGGGTGGCCAGCCGTTATGATGTTCCCATGTTCAAACCAGAGGAACGCGCCGAAATCCAGAATCTGCGGACGCAGTCCCCAGCTGCATTGAATGACAATTATTTGTCGAACGGAGCCGACATCCGGGCGACAAGCGGCACTGCTACGCTCTATGCAGCTGGGCAGCGTGAAGTCGAAGAGGGATATGGAAATAGAGGCGTAGGCCAGGTATCCCCGGATGCTCTGGATAAAGATATTCAAGGGGCCAAGGACAAGCTCGATGCCTTCGATCGCAAGGCGGCTGAGACCAAGTCGGATATGGAAGGGCAGCAATCGTCCGCATCGGATAAGTTCAAAGAGGACGCGCAAAGTATGCTGGGCGGCCGATTGTTTACCGGAAAGGAATACGCACCCGTTTCGACAGAACCGCCTCGGCCGCCAGATATGCCGGCGCCGCAAGTCAAGCGCGGTCGCTAATACAAAGCCCGGCTATCAGCCGGGCTTTTTTTGTGCTGTTCTTCAATCGGAGGGAACAGCCATGTGCAACCATTACCGCAATGATTTTCGTAAGGATTTGCCGGTTGTCGGTATGCCTTACGATGATGAATACCGACAATCCCGAATCCGTTTCGATAATCTGCAGATCGACGTATATCCAGACCGCGTTGCGATGGTCGGCCGAAGAGATAGCGTGGGCGGCCTTGAGTTCGTCCAGATGCGCTGGGGTTTTCCTCCCCCTGATGGGGAGAAACGCCTTCGCAATAATACCCGTCGCCTGCATCTGCCGTTTTGGCGGCCGTGGTTAGAACCTCAGAACAGATGCCTGATACCATTCACCAGCTTCGCGGAATGGGTAGAAGGTTCAGACGGCAAATCGGTTGAAGCCTGGTTTGCACCGGCAAATGGTCAGGTGGGATTCGTGGCTGGCATATGGCGCTCGTGGACTGGCACCCGTGGGCCAAAAGCTGAGCAAATCACCGGCGATCACCTTGTCTTCAGCTTCCTAACAAGTGAGCCGAACAAGGTAGTCGGACGAATCCATGACCGCATGCCGGCAATCCTTCCCGACCAGGCGGCACAGGAGGCATGGCTTACAGCACCGGCTTCGGCGGCTAAGAGTTTTCAGAAGCCGGTTGATGATGACTGGCTGGTGCGACTAGATCCACAGACAGAATAAGCCATGCTCTTACGCGATATCCGGGGGCGGTTAGTGCTCTCGCTCAAGCACAGGTGCTGGCGGTGTTGTAGAGGTGACATCGAAAGCCTGCAGATCGTCGCGCCGGCGTTGCTCGTGATGTTCCGACTTCTCGATGCTGGCCGCTTTTGGATTATTGACCGCTTCAAGCGCTGATAGTTTGGCGCCAGAAAGCTCCTTCAGCTTGGCTATCGTCTGCTTTACATCATAGACGAAAAGCTTCGTGTTGTTCACGGCCCGCGAGATGGTGACGTAGAAGTTCCGCTGATTGGTAGTAAACTTCGCTGTGCCGGAAAACACACCGAGGGCATTATAAAATGTCATACCCTGCGCGCTGTTTGCCGTTCGCGCATAGGCATAATCCATAAAACGCAAAACCGGATCGTCGGACTTAAAAACGGCAGAATTGCCGTCCGCCATTTTCAAAGTGATCTCGCCGTTCTTCACAGATTCGACATTGGCGGACTGGGACTTTTCAATCCCCCTGGACTTGTCGGTGAAAGTCCATGTGATCTTGGCTCCTGCCTGTAGATCAATCTTTCCGGGCTGGTATACCGATAGGCCGTGGTGCTTCTTTTGAACAAAGGCCTGAGGCTGAAATTTGAGCTTGCTGCGGCCGTGTTCAAGCACCAGTCGGTTATTCTTCTTGTCGACGGCCGCTACTCTGTATTCGGCGCCGGCGCGAATTTTGAACGCCTTGTTGGAACGGGTAAATATCAGCTGATCGCCGACATCGTAGTATCGGGCATGTGACATCTCAGCTGTTGTCAGGTCTTTCGGGACCAATGTTCGCTGCTTGTGTTGATTGCCTCGAATCTCGCCGGCAGCTCGCAATGTAGAAACAACGGTTTCGTTTGCCGTGGCTCGCTGGTTTTTGTTCTGCGTGATGATAAGTGTACGATCGCGTTCTGCAGGTTCCAGCCTGGCCCAATGCAAAGCGGCCTCGGCCGCGGGCGAGAATGTGGTTTTATAGTCACACTCAAATATGTTATTGGGGCCGATTTTCTCGAACGCCTTTTCAATGTCCCGGTTCGCCGCCGCGTACACTGCTTCTCGCAGGTCGGGGCTATTCTGTTGCCGGAGAATATCCGTCATGCGGACGGCATTATGATTTTTATCTAATACCTTGGAGAAAGGTTTTCCCGCTTCTACTGCTCCTAGCTGCAGTTCATCGCCGGAAAAGATGACACGCGAATAACCGAGTGACTTGGCTATCTTCATGGTGTCACGCTTTTGGGTGTTGCCGAGCATACCGGCTTCATCGACAAGCAGGATCGTTTTTGCATTGTCGGCGCGTGCCTGTTCTAGTCGTTTGGCATCTGCGTCTGGGCGGAGCACCCAATCATTTTGGACCAGGAAACTCTGAATCGTACCAGCTGGAAAGCCAGCTTGGTCTTGCAGCACCCGAGCTGCGGCATTAGTAGGAGCGCGCCCCTCAATCTTATACTGATTTAACGGGTTCTCAGCGCCTATTTTGTCGAGCAGAATTTTCACGTCGGCATACATGCGCGTTTTACCGACGCCGGCGAAGCCCTGCAGGTAATTGAAATAGTCATTTGAGCTAACGAGCGAAACGGCGGCACGCTGCTGATCTTTCCGCAGTGTCGACGCTTTGAATGATTCTTTCGCTGTCGCTTCTGCCAGAATAGGTTCAACTGTGCTTTGGCCGGCATGGAATAGAGCGATGATGTCCCGCTCGATGCCGATGCTTTTCCCTGTGGTATATGTGCCCCTATACCGGGTGAAGTGTGTTGTGGCTCGGATCAGTTCGCCGGCATCCGCCAGCTTGTCGATCGTGCTGGCGAGTTCGGTTGGCGAGAACCGGCCAAAGCTATGTTTTATGGCTGCATCGACCAGGTCTACTCCCTTGAACGCAGCCTCGCGTTCTGACAAATGGTCAATCGCAAACCGGATTGCGCCTTCAGCGTCGCGCAGTGTTCCAGGGGATGGTGCTCGCGGGGCAAATATTGAATCCCAGAACTTTCCAATGCGCTCAACGAATGTTGAAAAGCTGGATGTCGTCCAGGGATTATCGGCATATCCCAAGCCGCGGGCATCCGTATGGGGTTCGGGCAGGCGAGTGGCCGCAATGTCGAGGCCATGTTCTTTGCATCGAGCGATCCATTCCGTCTTCAGATCCGCGGTTCCGATTTCCTTCTTGGTCTGACGAGTCATCAAGGCGGCGTTCTCGGCCGTTTTGGCATTCTGAAAATTGTAACCGGCTAGGGCCTCGCGGATCTCCTGCGCCCGGGTACTCATGGCTTCGATGACTTCCCGTGATACCCCCTGGATCTCGAACAAGCCGTCTTCCCGGGTCTGTTCCACGACGTAGCCCATTTTCTCAAGACGTACCGCGAGTTCGCCCCGGTAAAACCGACCCAGAGCCATTTTGTGATCGTAAAGGGAGGAGTTATCGACAGAGCGCCACTTGCCATCCTCGCCAAGAACCATATTGGCAATGACGCTATGCGTATGGAGGTCCGGGTCAAGATTCCTCGATGTGTCCTGCTGAAACAGGGCTGCTACCATTTTTTGGCTTCCGACCTGGTTGACCAGCTGCTTGTCCCGTATGCGCGTCTGCAGGATGTGAGATTCAGCATAGGCGAGAGTGGCCTTGACCGCTTCGGTATGAGCGTCAATCAGGCGGCGATCGCCGGCGACCAGTGCCATGATGCTGACCGACTTTGGGGCGGAGAATGTCAGGTCTGTGCCAGGCCTATGTTCTAGCTGACCTTCGCGCATGGTCCCCAGCTTAGGACCGCCCGGCACCTGGCCAGACATGACCCCCTTGAAGTCGCCGGGATCAACTTGCCCCTCCAGTCCGACCTGAGCTGCTCCTTGGCCAAACCAGGTCGATGCAGCTTTGGATTCCGCTTTGTCCTTAGCGTAATAGTCCTCGCCCCGAGTGTAGTATCCCGGGTCCGAGACATTCTGCATGGAAAGCATGGGTTATACCTCCCAAGGGTCGGTCGCCCTATCGATGTCTAAGTCCGCAGCGACAGCGTCATTGGCAACCTGGCTGCGTTCTTTGGCCTGCTGATGCTGTTGTTGGGCCTGAGCCTTGTCCTTGGGCTTCTTATTCTGGGAGGGCTGCTGGCGTTGCTCTGGGTGGTCTGTGGGATCATCTAGGCGGTCTGGGCCGTCACCAGGCGCTAATGGCGCGGGAGTGGCCTTACCGCCGCCCTTTGGCTTCTTCGGCTGGGGAGGGGG
>JAGXRD010000070.1 GCA_018336035.1 Alphaproteobacteria bacterium
TTTCGGGCGGCGACAAGTTCTCCGCCCGAAACCGGGAAGCCCGCGGCGACCTGCCGGTCTGGCTCTATGGCATCCATGCCGTACTGTCGGCACTGGAGAATGAAGAACGCCTGATCCGGCGGATCCTGATCACCCGCGAAACCCGCGAGGCACTGGCCGACCGCCTGCCCCGCCTGAGCGCGCAGCCCGAAACCGTCGACCGCATGAAGCTCGACAGCCTGCTGCCGCCCGGCGCGGTGCATCAGGGCATCGCGATGCTGACCGATCCGCTGGACGATCCCGGCGTTGAATCGCTCAAGGACATGCTGGACGAGGAAGCCCGGCGCGAAGTCGTTCTGCTGCTCGACCATGTCACCGATCCGCGCAATGTCGGCGCCATCCTGCGATCGGCCGCCGCCTTCGGCGCCCGCGCCGTGATCGTGACCGACCGCCATGCGCCCGAAGCCACTGGCGCGCTGGCCAAGGCGGCCAGCGGCGGACTTGAAGTCGTGCCGCTGATCCGCGTCACCAATCTGGCGCGCGCGCTCGACCTGCTGGCCGAATACGGCTTCTGGCGCGTCGGCCTTGAAATGGAAACCGACAAGAGCCTGGCCGAAGCGGTCCACGACATCCGCCGCGTCGCGCTGGTGCTGGGTGCCGAAGACGAAGGCCTGCGCCGACTGACGCGTGAGAAGTGCGACTTCCTGGCGAAGCTGCCGATGACCGGCGCGGTGGAAAGCCTCAACGTATCGGCCGCGGCTGCCGTGGCGCTGTATGAGTGCGTGCGCGGCTGACATCGCAACACATCTGCACAATAAAAAAAGGCCGGAGATATCTCCGGCCTTTTTCTTTTTCGTGATGCAGGCGATTACGACGGCGAGCCGTCGCCCATCTGCGACTGCAGGTAATTCTGCAAGCCCACCTTCTGGATCAGGTCGAGCTGGGTTTCCAGATGGTCGATATGCTCTTCCGTGTCATCGAGAATCTCGGTGAGGATCGTACGGCTGACATAATCCTGCACCGTTTCGCAATGCGCGATGGCGTTGACCAGATCGCCGCGGCCCTTGCGCTCGAGATCCAGGTTGGCCTGCAGGCCCTCCGGCACCGTCTCGCCGATCTTCAGCTTGCCGAGATCCTGCAGGTTGGGAATGCCTTCCAGCAGCAGCACGCGCTCGATGATCTTGTCGGCGTGCTTCATCTCCTCGATGGATTCTTTGTATTCGTGATGGCCGAGCCGCTCGAAGCCCCAGCTCTTCCACATGCGGGCATGCAGGAAATACTGGTTGATCGCAGTCAGCTCGTTCTTCAGCACACCATTGAGATGCTGGATGACCTTCTTGTCGCCCTTCATGGCGGAACTCCTTGTGCCGGGCGCGACTCAATCCGTCGCGGCTCGACACGAGGCTTACGCCCGGTGTTTCAAAGGCTCAAGAAAAATGCGTGAAACTGTGAGTTATTCGCAAAGAAAACAGCGGCTTACTCAGAGTCTATGCGACTTCCTCGCAATAGCCGCGCGACTGCGCATCATGCGCAACACGATGCGCGACGACAGCACAATGCCAAGGCTGGCTGCGGCGAACAGTGTCAGTTCCAGCATGCTGCTCTCGGTCATCACTCGGCCCCTTCCATCGCCGCCATCGCTGGCATCATGACCGCTGCGCCATGCTGCGCTTCACGATGCTCGTGCAGCATGCAGCGTACGTCCGGTACGCATTTGCCGCATTGCGGACGGTCGGCGAGATGGCGATAGACCGCGGCCACCGATTTGCAGCCATTGCTGATGGCGCCACGCACGTCGCCGTCGGTGAAACCATGGCAGAGGCAAATATACATCGCGGCGCCCCCCTGCTCTCAATGCACCAGCATCGCGACCGGACGTGCCGGGCGTGCTGTGTTGCGGGGTCGCGTGCGATAGGGCAGATCGTGGCCGCTGCCGATCAGGCAATCGGCGAAATCGTCCAGCGCGGTGGTGAAGCTATCGACGCCTTCGCTGCGCACCAGCCACTGCGCCATGGCGCGCGCCGCCGTGGTGGCGCCGTTCTGCAGGGCGGCGACAATAGAAATCAGGCAGACCTCGTCCGCGCCCAGGCAGGCGCAGCAGGGCTGATGATAAACGATGGTGCGGCGGGCATGGCGGGTCAGGCCGGCCAGAGCGGCATCAAGCGCGATCAGCGCCGGGCGGGCTTCGGACTGGCGGAACTGGCGGTCGAATTCGCGGGCCAGCATCGGCAGATGTTCGCGGCCCGAGACCCAGCGGCGGAAGGCCCAGAGGACCAAACGCTCGCCTTCGCTAAGCTCCTGGATGCTGATCGGCCATTGGCCTGACGCTTCCTGCTCGACTCTGCTTTCGGCCCCGGCAAACTCACGCATCGACACGCGGCATCCTGTCCTTGCAAATCATTCGCAGGGTCAGTTTTAGCCCTCTTGCGAGTGATTATCAAGTTCTTCCCGCAGAAAGCCTGCAGAAAAGACACCGAAGCAAATTTTCGCGGAAAATGGTGCCGGATGAGGGGATTGAACCCCCGACCTTCGGTTTACAAAACCGCTGCTCTACCGCTGAGCTAATCCGGCGCCGGATACAGGATCGTGCCTGCGGCGCCTATTTACGTGAGCCGGCCGCTTCCGGCAAGTCGAGGCTATAGATCAAGGCGCGGCTCTCCCATCACGAACCAGGCGCGGGTGATCTTTTCATCGGCCAGTTCGTAGATGGCGATGACATCCACCTGCCCCGGCCCTTCGGGGAATGTCCGCGTCACGACTTCGCGGTCGACCACGGTGTTGCCCGTGCTCATGCGCTGGATCAGTTGCCCAAACAGGTTCGGTTCGCGGAAGCGCAGCTCATGCCGCGCGCGGATCGCCGTGGCACCATCGGCCAGCAGCGTGTCGGGATGCGCATAGACCTTCGCATCCGGCGCCCAGCAGGCCATGAAGGTCTCGATGTCCTTGGCATTGTAGGCGTCCAGCTGACGCTGGATGATGACTTCATTGGCGGTGGCAGACATAAGCTTCTCGGTACGGATGGCGGCAGCGGGGACCATACTCGGCCGGGCACCACGCGGGAATCGCGGAATTGTATCCCGGCAATCGCGCCCAACCGAAAAATCGCCACAATGCATCGGTCTGATCAGGCCATGCCTGTTCGCCACAGCCTCGCCGCACTTGCCGTTTTCATTACCAGCATTGGCACTGCCGCCGCCTCCACGCCGCAAGCCTGGCAGGAACTGTTCGCCCAGGCAGGCCGACAATGCGCAACGGTGAGCGGCTGCTGGATGCGGCAGCGCTGGCGCAACCGATCGATCTCGGCGATGTTGTGCTGGTGCTGGTCGGCGGCATGTGGCCGCAGCCGCATATGAAGCAGGCACCGGCGCATCTGCTCTGCCGCTACAGCAAGGCGAACGGCGATACGACGGTGATCGAACTGCCGGCTGACTGGCGCGCGCAGCTGCGCTGATCAGGCGTCGAGGAGCAGATCCTTGGCGCGATTGATCTGCGCGGCGAGATAGGTCGAGCCGCCCTGATCCGGGTGAAACTTCTTCATCAGGCGGCGATGCGCGGCACGGATTTCGGTGTCGCTGGCGCCGGGCTGCAGCCCCAGTACTTCCCAGGCCTGCTCACGCGTCATGCTGCCGCTTTGCGCTGGCGATGCCGCTTCGCCGGCATCACCCTGCGCGGCGCGTTCGCGCCAATCTTCGCCGATGCTGCGGTCGAGATAGGCTTCCAGCAACGCCGCCGCCTGGTTGTCATGGCTCTGGCAGTCGCGCAGCAGCAGGATCAGGTCCTCGAAGCTGAGCGACGAGAGCCGCTGGCCGGCATGACGGCCCTGCAGCACATCGCCATCCATGCGCCCGGTGGCGTGATCGAGTTGCATACGCAGCCAGCCGGTTTCGACATTGGATTGCTGCCCCGCGTTGCCGCCAGCCCCGCCATCGAATTCCGGATTGCCGGTCCGCGCACGCTGCCAGCCGCTTCCGAGGCCGCGGCCCCCAAACAGGCCGCCAAACGGCAGCAGACTGCGCGGCAAATAGCCCAGCACTGCTGCGGCCACCGCCCCCAGCATCATTGCAGCATCGATCCGGCCGCGCACCAGGAAGAATATCGCCAGCGCACCGCAGATCGCAGCGCCGCCGAACTTCAGGACTTTCGCCAGGAATTTTGGATCGGCATTGAGGAAGCCGCGCGCGCCCAGCAGCAGCAGGATCAGGCCGACGACACCGAGAGCAAAAAACGCAGCCATGGGCGTTCAGCGCATCTGGCCGATCAGGGCACGCACTTCGCGGCCTGATGTCGAGGCGTAATTCTCCAGCGCTCGGTATCCGCCAGCGGCATAGACCGCCACGGCTGCGAGCAGTTCGCGCAGGGTGGCGGCGCTGGAGGCATCGAAGCTGCTATAGGCGCCGCGCGTCAGCCGTGCCATCTCCTGGAAACAGGCTTTCGCACGGGGCTCGCCGCCTTCCTGGAAAGCAAAGATCGGCACGCCGAGCAGACCGAGTTCCCCGGCCCGTACCGCAATGTCATCCGGGCTCTCTTCCAGACAGTCGCCGATATAAACCAGCGCATTGACCTTGCCTTCGCGCGCCTCGGCCAGCGTGTGTTTCAGCACGCGCTCGATCTGGGTATGGCCGCCGACGCATTCGACCTGCCGCATCAGGCGCAGCATGACATTGGCTTCCGAGACCCAGCCCGTCGCCTTGCACTCGCCGAGGCCGCGGAAAAAGACCAGCTGGATATCGAGCCCGCCAAGCGAAGCCGTCGTGCGGAACATCTCGGCCTGGATGCGCTGGGCTTCATCCCAGGTGGCACGACGGCTCGCGGTTGCATCCATGGCGAAGACCAGACGGCCGCGCCCGCCGGTCGGCGATGCTGTTTTGGGCGCCAGCGCCACCTGACGCAGGAATGCCTCGACCTCCTGATTGGAAGACCGGGTCACATCCTGGGTCGGTTTCTGGCCGTTACTGCTCAATTTTCGCCCCTGCAGAAAACTGCCGCATGGGGGAGGATATAGGCATTACAGCGGCAATTGCCAGCCCGCCCCGTGTGCGCTGCAGTAAATTGCCAATGCGGGCGAAATCTGCTGGTCAGGACGCAAAGCCAGCGACTATCCTGCCAGCACGACCGGGCCAGACCGCGCAAAAATCAATGCGGCACCCGATACGGTTCACACGAACTGTTCTCTGGGAGGAGACAACGAGAATGACGACATTCCGATTCAAGACTCTGTTTGCCGCCGCCGCACTGCTCGCGGCGCCCGTCCTGTTCAACCCGGCTGTCGCGCAGCCGAAATCCCTCACGCTCGGCACTGCGTCGGTCGGCGGCACCTACTTCATTTATGGCGGCGTCGTTGCCACCCTGCTGACCGATACCATCGGCATCAATGTGTCGACGCAGCAGACGCAGGGGCCCAATCAGAACATCATCCTGGTCGAGGGCGGCAATATCGAACTGGGCATGACCACGATGGGCATTGCACTGCAGGCCTGGGAAGGCAGCGGCGAATGGACCAAGGGCAAGAAGTACACCAACATCCGCGCCCTCTTCCCGATGTACGACACGCCCTTCCACTTCGTGACGACGGAAAAGACCGGCATCAAGTCGGTCGCGGAAATGGCCGGCAAGACGCTGGGTGCGGGCCCGAAAGCCGGCACGCCGGGCACTTACTTCCCGCTGATGTTCGACGCGCTGGGCATCAAGGCCAACTGGCGCTTCGGCCAGGCCAGTGACATGCAGGCGCAGTTGGCCGACGGCCTGCTGGATGTTTTCGCCTTTGCCGCCGGCTTGCCGATTGCGGCCTATTCGGAAATCGAGGCGCAGCGCCCCGTCCGCTTCATCACCTTCACCGACGCCCAGCTCAACACGCTGAAACAGAAAATGCCCGAGCTGAGCGATAGCGTGATCCCGAAGAGCACCTACAAGTCGATGCCGGGCGACCAGAAGACGGTCGGCGTCTACAACTTCGCCATCGCGCATAAGAACCTGCCCGACGATGTTGCCTACAAGATCGTCAAGTCGGTGCTGGAAAACAACGACCGCATGGTCAAGGGTCATGCGGCCGCGGTCGAAACCGTGGCGAAGAATGCCGAGCGCAATGGCTTCCTGCCATTCCATCCCGGCGCCGTGAAATACTATAAGGAAAAGGGCATCCCCCTGAACCCGAAGGCGATGCCGTCCAGCTAAGCCAGTCCGGACCACACATAGAATGCCGCCGTTGGAAGACGGCGGCATTCGCATCTTCACCATTCAGAGCGCAAATCTAAAAACAGGGGGCGCGGAATGGCCGCATCGCCGGACGCAAAAGCCGACGACCAGATCGATATCTCGGCTGCCGATAACTACGAATTCACCGGCTACAAGCGCGACCTGCCCGGATGGCAGGGCCTGCTGGTCTTCTGGACCTGCGTGGCCTTCACCGTCTTCCACCTGCTGATCCTCAACGTCTTTCCAATCGATTCCATCCTGTTCCGCGCCATCCATGTCGGCTGGGGCGGCGTGATTGCATTTGCCGTCTACGCGCCGCGCCGCGGCCGCACGCTGTATGGCATCCCGGCTTACGACTGGCTGTTCATCCTGCTCAGCATCGCCTGCGCCGGTTATGTCGGGTATTACATCGATGAGCTGCAATTCCGCGCCGGCGCACTGTATGAGCCCGGCGATGTCGCTGCCGGCTTTGTCGGCGTCCTGCTGATCCTGGAGATGACTCGCCGCACCGCCGGCCTCGCCCTGCCGATCATCGCCGGCGTGTTCATTCTTTACGCCTTCATAGGTCCCTGGCTGCCGGGCATCCTGTATCACAAGGGCTACGGCTTCGGTTTCTTCTTCTCATATATCTACAGCGATCAGGGCATCTTCGGCGTCACCACCCAGGTGTCGTCCACCTACATCGTGCTGTTCATCACCTTCGGCGCCTTCCTCACCATGTCGAAGGCGGGCGACTATATGAACGACCTGGCCGTGTCGCTGGTCGGCTGGGCCCGCGGCGGACCTGCGAAAGTCGCCGTCCTATCCGGCGTCCTGTTCGGCACCATCAGCGGCAGCGCCGTGGGCAATGTGGTGGCCAGCGGCATGATCACCATTCCGATGATGCGGCGCGTGGGTTACGACCGCTCCACGGCAGGCGCCATCGAGGCCACTTCCTCCACCGGCGGTCAGATCACGCCGCCGGTAATGGGCGCCGGCGCCTTCCTGATGGCTGAGATCACCGGCATTGCCTATACCGAGATCGCCCTGGCCGCGATCATCCCCTGCCTGCTGTTCTATATCGCCTGCTATGTGCATTGCGATCTGCATGCCGTGAAGAACGGTCTGCGCGGCCTGCCGCGCAGCGAACTGCCGCCGCTCGGCGCGATGCTGCAGAAAATCTATCTGCTGTCGCCGATCTTCGTCCTGATCGGCACATTGCTGATGGGGTATTCCGAATTCCGCGCCGGCACGCTCGGCATCGTCTGTGCCCTGGTGGCCAGCTGGATCAGTTCCCAGCATCGCATGGGCGTACGCGCCACGCTGGCGGCCCTGGACCACGCCGCGCGCGAAACCGCACAGCTGGTCGCGATCTGCGCCTGTGCCGGCATTATCGTGGGCGTGATTGCCCTGACCGGCGTCGGCGGGCGCTTCTCCCATGTCATCCTGGCCGTGGCCGGCGAGAACAAGCTGCTGGCGATGTTCTTTGCCATGCTGATCTCGCTGGTACTGGGCATGGGCATGCCGACCACGGCGGCTTATGCTGTGGCGGCATCCGTGGTGGCGCCTGGACTGGTCCGCATCGGCGTCGAGCCGCTGGTGGCGCATATGTTCATCTTCTACTACGCAGTGATTTCCTCGATCACGCCACCCGTCGCACTGGCCTCGTTCGCCGCCGCCGCCATCGCCCAGGCCGATCAGTGGCGAACGTCGATCATTGCCGTGAAGCTGGGCCTCGCCACCTTCATCGTGCCATTCATGTTCTTCGTCAGCCCGCTGCTGCTGGCCCAGGGCGAATTGCTGCCGATCCTCTACGTGTTCGTCACGGCAAGCGCCGGTGTGTTCTTCCTGGCCTGCTCCACCGAAGGCTGGCTCAACGGACCGCTGCCCTGGCCGCTCCGCGTCGTGCTGTTCGGCGGCGCGGTCTGCCTGATCACGCCTGAAACGATCTCTGATGTCGTCGGCGTCAGCATCGGCGTCGGTGTCTGGGTGCTGCAGCGCCTGCGGCATGGCGCCGATCCCGGTGCCCGGGTGCCCTCGCCGGTGAAATGAAAAACGCCGCCGGTTGGAGCCGGCGGCGTTTCAGAACGATCTTTAAAAAGAGCCTCAACCTTCTTCGGTGAAGGCCTCTTCTCGTTTCTTGCGGATCGAGGGCAGCAGCACCACGATCAGGCCGATCAGCGCCAGCCCCAGCATGGTGGCGCTGATCGGGCGTTCGACGAAGACCATCGGGTCGCCGCGCGACAGTACCATGGCGCGCCGGAGATACTCCTCCATCATCGGCCCCAGAATGAAGCCGAGCAGCAGCGGCGCCGGTTCGCAATCCAGTTTCGACAGCACATAACCCAGGATGCCGAACAGCGCCATGAGATACACATCGAAGGTCGAGTTGTTCAGCGAGAAGACGCCGATGGCGCAGAAGACCAGGATGGCCGGATACAGCAGGTGATACGGCACGGTCAGCATGCGCACCCACAGACCAATCATCGGCAGGTTCAGCACGACCAGGAAGAAGTTGCCAACCCACATCGAAACGATGATGCCCCAGAACAGCCCCGGCTGTTCGGTCATCACCTGCGGGCCCGGCTGGATACCCTGGATGATCATCGCGCCGATCATCAGCGCCATCACCGGGTTGGAGGGAATGCCCAGCGTCAGCATCGGGATGAAGCTGGTCTGCGCGCCGGCATTGTTGGCCGATTCCGGCGCCGCCACGCCTTCGATGGCGCCTTTGCCGAAGTTCTTCGAGTTCTTCGAGATCTTCTTTTCCAGCGAATAGGCCGCAAAAGACGACAGCATGGCGCCGCCGCCCGGCAGGATGCCGAGCGCCGAGCCGAGCGCGGTACCGCGCAGCACCGGCGCGGTGATCGACTTGATATCCTTCCAGGTCGGCAGCAGCCCGGTGATCTTGCGGCTGAAGACGTCGCGGGTCTCTTCATTCTCCAGGTTGCGAATGATCTCACCCAGGCCGAACATGCCCATGGCGACGATCACGAAATTGATGCCGTCGGCCAGTTCGGGGATGTCGAAGGTGAAGCGCGGCGTGCCCGAGGTGACGTCAGTACCGACCAGGCCGAGCAGCAGGCCGAGCAGGATCATGGCAATCGCCTTGATCAGCGAGCCATGCGCCAGCACCACCGAGGCCACAAGGCCCATCACCATCAGCGAGAAATATTCGGCCGGGCCGAATTTCAGGGCGATCTCGGCCAGCGGCGGCGCGAACAGCGCCAGCAGGAAAGTTGCCACCGTGCCGGCAAAGAAGGAGCCCAGTGCGGCGGTCGACAGCGCAAGTCCCGCCCTGCCCTGCCGCGCCATCTGATAGCCGTCTAATGCTGTCACCACCGAGGATGATTCACCGGGCAGGTTGATCAGGATGGCCGTGGTGGAGCCGCCATACTGGGCGCCGTAATAGATGCCGGCGAGCATGATCAGCGCCGAGACCGGCGGCAGGCCGAAGGTGACCGGCAGCAGCATCGCAATCGTGGCCGTGGGCCCAAGGCCTGGCAGGACGCCGATCAGCGTGCCGACAAAAACACCGCCCAGGCAATAGAGCAGGTTGAGTGGGGTGAATGCGGCTTCGATACCGATCGAGAGATTGGCTAACAGTTCCATTTAAGCAATCCTTCTCAACCGCCGAGCCACGGCCCACGGACCGGCATCGGCAGGCCCAGGGCATAGATAAAGACAACAGTGCAGAAAATCGCCATGCCGATGGCGAGGACCAGCGTCGGCTTCCAGTTGAAGCGCCGGCTGGCATAAGCGGCGACGGCGACCAGTGTGGCGGTCGCGATCGGCACGCCGGCCGAGCGGACCAGGAAACCGAACAGCAGCGTGCCGATGATCACCAGCACCAGGCCCTTAAGTGTAAAGCCGCGCATCGGTTCGTCGGCGACGGCAACGCCCCGCACCGCGATGGCGATGCCGATGGCAATCAGGATACCGGACAGGATGATCGGGAAGAATGCCGGCCCCATGCGGCGGGCCGTACCGAAAGTGTAATCCTGGGCGATCCACATGAAGGCCGCCCCGAACAAGATAAACAGCAGACCAGAATAGAAGTCTTTCTGGTTGCGAATGCCCAAACCCGACATTATCTCCCCCTGTACCGCACTTGCTTGCAGACCTTGTACAAGGGGCGCCCCGCCGGAAAAAGGCGGGACGCCCCAAGTTTACGCGAATGCTATACGACGATCAGTCAGCGTATTCGCCAGCCGCCTTGATGACCGGCGCCCATTTGGCGATTTCAGCCTTCAGATGCGCAGCCAACGCCGCCGGGGTCGCACGATCCTGCGCCACCGGCTCGGTGCCGAGTTCAGCGAAGCGCTGCACGACCATCGGATCCTTCAGCGCAACCTTCAGCGCGTCGCTCAGCTTGTCGACCGCGGCCTTCGGAGTGCCCTTCGGAGCGTACATGCCGTGCCAGATCGACACTTCGAAGCCCTTCATGCCGGCTTCGTCCATGGTCGGCAGGTCGGGCAGCGAGGGCACGCGGGTCTTGGTGGTGACCGCGTAGGCCTTGATCTTGCCACCCTTGATTTGACCGGTGGTGTTGGTGGTCTGGTCACACATCAGGTCGATCTGGCCGCCCAGCAGATCGTTCATGGCCGGGCCGGTGCCCTTATAGGCAACCGTGGTCATCTGCGTCTTGATGGCGCTCATGAACATCAGGCCGCAGAGATGCGAGGCCGCACCGATGCCGGCATTGCCATAGGACACCTTGTCCTTCTGCTGCTGCACATAGGTGATCAGTTCCTTGAAGTCCTTCGGCGGAAGATCCTTCTTGGCGACGATGGTCATCGGCACGTCGGTGACGAGGCCGATCGACTCAAAGTCGTTGATGGTGTCATAGGGCAGCTTGCGATATAGCGTGGCGCTGGTGGCATGGCCGATATGGTGCAGCAGCACCGTGTAGCCATCGGGGGCAGCGCGGGCAACGCGACCGGCACCCAGCGTACCGCCGGCGCCGCCAACGTTTTCCACGATGACCTGCTGCTTCAGCGCCGTGCCCATCGACTGACCGATCAGACGGGCGACCGTGTCGGTCGGACCACCGGCGGCGAACGGCACCACCATCGTGATGGTCTTGTTCGGAAAATCCTGGGCCTGCGCCGCAGTCCCCGCCAGAATCAGAGCCGCACCGGCAAGCAGCGAAAATGTCGTCTTCATGTTTTCTCCCCTGTCAAAAATCAGTCCGAATAGCAGGCTCGTTATAAAGCACAGATCGCCATTTCCCTCCAAGGGAAAGCGGCCCGATTTCTATATCTTGTAATCACCAATCACTGCTTGTGCAGTGCAGCATGCCACTGTTTCAGGCAGTTCAATCAGCCGTTATGAGATTCAGGCCGAGCAGTAGCGCCCGCACTTCCTGACGCGCCGCCGCCTGCGCCATGCTCAGCCCCGCTGCCGCGCCCTTGGGCCCTGCCCGATCGAGGTCCATCAAAGTCAGTCCGCTGAGGAAAAGTTCGCGGAAAATGACGCGTTCCGACAGGCCGGGCAGGAAGCGGAAACCGATGCGCTTCTCCAGCGCCTCCAGCACATGGCCGACATTACGCTTGTTGCGCGCGTCGAGATGCGAAAGCCGGTTGCGGATCACCACCCAATCGACATTCTGGCGGTCCCGGACGAAGCGCTGCTTGCGCTGCTCCCAAACCATGACGGCATAGCGGCTCGGCTTGATCACCTTGAGCGTGTCGGGATCGACACTCGCC
>JAGXRD010000071.1 GCA_018336035.1 Alphaproteobacteria bacterium
CCGGCCACACCCACGGCCAGCAGCATGCCCTCGGTGCGGGCCTTCACGCCCAGCGCCCCGGTGCGCACATAGCCCTGGGCGCCTTCGGCCGTCTGGGTGCCGCCGCCATCGGTGTCGTTGTCGCCCAGGTAGGCCCGGGTGTCGCCGCTCACCTCGTTAATGGCCAGGCCGATGCCCACGCCAGAACTTTCGCTTTGCGTCACGGCACCGGTGACGGCCACCACGCCCACCGCCAGGCGCGCGTCCACATTCACCGTCGGCGCGGTCACCAGCGCCTCACGGCTGATGGAGGCGCGCGTGGTTTCGCGCAGGCTGTTGTAGGAGGCAATGCCGTTGGCCGCCACCCCTGCGCCCTGGCCCGATGTGGGCGAGAGCGACCACACCCAGTCCTGCGTATCGGCGTTAACGTCCAGCCGCTCGGTGCTGATCTGAGCCCTGTCGGCAATGCCGGCCATGGTGGTGTTGTCGTGGCTCACCATCGAGAAGGTGCCGCCCACTGCCTTGCCCTTGCCCGCCGACTCGGGTCCGTTGCCGCCGGCGTAGTGCAGGGTCTGCATGTGGTTCTGGGCGCGCACCACCACGGGGGCGTCGAGGCTGCGCTCGAAGTCGATCTGCTCCAGCGCCGGACCCGAGGGCGCCTGGCGGGTCTCGGCCACAAAATCGCCCAGCACGCTCAGGTCTTTATCGAGGGTGTACTTGGTGGATGGCGGCACCGCGACCAGGGTCTTCACCACGTCCGAATCGAAGTTCACCTCCCGCACGCCATAGGTCCAGGGCTCACCGTCGGTGACGGTGGTGGTGATCGTGGCGTCCGTGTCCACCCAGGCGCGGGTGTCGTTCTTGACGAAGAACAGGCTCACCGCACCCGAGGCGGCCAGGTCCTGGGCGCTCGAGGTGGCGCCCACACGGGTGTTGAAGCCCTCGAACAGCACGTCGGTGCCGCCCATGTAGGTCTCGAAGGCGCCGGTGAAGGTTTCCCATTCCAGCGGCGGCGCCTCGGGGGCCGTGGGGTCGAGCGGCAGCATCGCCGTGTAGAACTGCGGCAGGTGGGTGGCGGCGTGCACCGCCACGTGACCCGCGTTGATCTGCGCACCCGCGCCCACCAGGGCGCGCGTGGTGTTGGTGTGGCTGGCGTAATTGACCGACATGGCCAGGCCATAGCGCTGCCCGTCCTTCTCCACCGAGCCGGCGGCTTCGGTCTCGGCCACGCTCTGCAACATGCCCACCAGGGCCTGCGCGTCCACCACCACATCGCCCCCCGCGGTCACCACCGCACCCGGGCTCAACACGGCACGGGTGGTGTGATCGGACTGCGACCAGGTCAGCGCACCGGCCAGCGCCAATGCGGGCGCCGGCGCGGGTGGGGGGGGCGCCGGAGGCGCGGGGGTGGGTGACGGTGCGGGCGAAGGGGACGGTGAGGGGGATGGCGACGGCGACGGCGTCGGGGCCGGCGCCGCTGCGGGCTCGGGCGCTGCCGCCGGCGTGGGCGCCGGTGCGGGGGCGGCAGACGTCTCGTCGGCCTTCTCCGACGCCGCAGCGGCCATCGCAAAGAAGCCCGAGAACAAGGCGCTGCGGGCGCCATCGAGAGCGTCGGCCTCGGCGATCTCCAGCGACTCCGGCGGCGCCAGGTTGTTCTCTTCCTCCTGCTCCGTGGCAAAGGCCGAGCTGGCCGAGATCACGTTCTTGCTGGAGGCGTTCATCGCCATCACCCGCACATGGCCCTGCGAGCTCACCGCGCCTCCCACCACCGCCTCGGTGGTGGACTTGTGCAGCGCCAAGGCGCCCACCACGCCGGCAGTGGCCTGGCCGTAAATCTTCACCTCGGCTGCGGTTTCGTACTGGCTGGAATGGAAAGCCTGCACGTCAACGCCACCGGTGGCACCGGTGCTGGTCAGGCTGGCACCGCTGGCCACGTTCACCACAGTGGTGATGTCCGAGCGGGCTCCGGCAAACACGATGGACGCCACGTTGTTGGTCGTGGTGTTGGTGGCCGGGTCGGTCTCGGTGGTGCCCGCCGCTGCTGCGTTCATGCCGACCGCCGTCTTGGACGCGGCCACCAGCGACAGGGTCTCGCCCGCGATGAGCTCGGCGCCCGATTCGATGTCCACCCGGGTGGAGCCGGTCACGCTGGCAAAGCCGGCGCTCAGGTTGGCCTTGGTGGAGCCCTCGGCCTGCAGCTCGGCCGAGGCCGAACGCTCGCCCATGGCAGTCACCTGGAGGTTGCCACTGGCGTTCAGGCGGCCGGTGCCCTGCACCTTCACCTTCGCATCGCCCTTGGCCTCCACATAGGCCAGGCTGAGACCGATGGGTGCGTCCAGCTCTTCGAGCACCAGGTTCAGCGCCTCTTGCTGGATGGTGCCCGCCGACCCGCCGAAGGTGGCGCTCGACGCCACCGAGGCGGCCAGCGTGATGTGGCCGCCCTTGAGCGTGCCTGCCACGTCAATGGATGCATCGGCGTTGGCCACCGACACCAGCGTGCTGCTCTCCACCGACTGGGTGGCCGTGAGCATGATGTCGCCCGCCTTCCAGCTGCTGCCGCTATTGACCACGCTGGCATCGAGCACCGCACCGGACTGCACCGTGATGGTGGGCGCCTTGATGGTGATGTCGCCGCTGTCGCCGGTGGAGACCACCTCCGTGCTGGTGGGGTCGGCACCGCTGGCCACCTTGCGGGTGTTGACCGTCACGCCGCTGGCGATGGTGACCGACTCGGTGGCCTCGTACAGCACATCGGTGCCGCCAGTGAGGTTGGTCGCGCTCACCACCAGGGTGGCCGGGTCGATGTAGGCCAGGCCTGCCGCGCCGCTGTCGCTGCTGGCGTCGAGCGTCATGCCGCCGATGGTGACCGTGTCGCGGCCGGAGAACTCGATGAAGCCGCCGGCTCCGGCGCCGTCGCCGCGTGCCCGCATCACGGCACCGGGGTCGTTGTGGGCGTTGCGCTGGGCATAGGTGGACACCACCCCGCCGGCCTGCCCGGTGCCCCGGGCACCCGAAGCCGACAGCACGGTCGATGCACCCAGATGGAGGTCGCCACCCGCCACCACGCGCACCACACCGGGGCCGGCCCAGTGGTCGCCATCGGCCAGCAGCCGGCCATTCAGGCGCACGTCCCCGGGGGTGGTGATGTCGATGACCCCGTCGCGCTCCTGCCAGGGCGTCAGCGCATGCAGCCCCGCCAGATTGACCGCCACCGCCGTACGGCGTGGCCCGGTGATGACCTGGCCATTGACCTGCACCGCCGGCCCGGTGCTGTCGCCACCGGCACCGGCCATGACCTGCACGCCGCCTTCGGCCTGCACCACACCGTCGATGCGCACCGCGCCGGTGGCCGAGCGCTCGAAATCCCCCCCCAGAAGACCCTGTACACGCGTGCTGCTGAGCCCGGCGCCGCTGGACAGCAGCCCGTCCACCACACTGGCTGAAGGTGCCGCCAGCACCAGCCGCCCAGCCTGGATGCGCCCTTGCGGACCAACGGCAAAGCCATGACTATCGATGAACAGCAGGTTGCCCCCGGTGGCGCCACCTGCGATCTGGCCACGCAGCAGGCCGTCGACCTGCAGACGCTCGTCGCGCACGATATTCACCAGCCACTGGGCGCCCTGGGGAACAGCCAGCGAAACCGTGTCGCCCTGCCCCACCCGGAGCGCCGAGAAGTGGTTGAAGGCATTGCCCTCGCGCAGCGTGCCGGTGGTCACCAGGGTGTGCCCCGGTGCGATCGTGGCAATGGCCGTCTGGGTGGCCGCTGCCCCTACCAGCGGCTGCACCACGGTCTGTGCCTCTGCGCCCGGCCCGCCGGCCGCAAGGGCCAGCGCGGCCGCCAGCGGCAGCGGTGCCAGCCGCAGCTTTGGTGCGGTGCGGCGGCTCACGTCGGTCACGAGGCGGACAGAGGCGGGGGCAGTCGAACGGTACATGGCGGCTCTCGGTGACGATCGTGCGCGGGCAACAGGCCCGCAGCGGTGGGCGAAACTGGCTTCAGGAGGCGGCAGACGGCGCCGACGCGCTGGCGCGCGCCACCAGGGCCCGCAGCCGACGCAACGACAGCAGGTGCAGCGTGGCCAGCACCAGCGCACCGGTGGTGTGCAGGCCATGCACGGCGGCGGCATCGAGCTGGGTCAGCTTGGCCTCGTCCACCGCCCAGAAGCCGTTGAGTTCGAGCTCACGCCCGTCGGCGAGCACGGCCTGGAAGCTGCGCTCCTGCAGCAGGCCGGCCTGGTCCAGCAGTTCCAGCTGGCGCGAGGTCTCGTTCAGGCTCGCATCCACCGCCGACAGCGCGCGCAGCTGCTCCTGGAGCCAGGGGGCCTCGGCCCCGGTCTCGTCGAAGAGCGGCTCACCCCGGTCGGCCGACAGCGTCGGCGCATGCACTGCCACCAGAAATCGCCCCGGCTCATCCGGCTGGGCCACCAGGCGGAACGGCCAGGTGGCCAGCGTGGACGGCAGATGCGCCGCCTGCCACTCGCCCGCTGGACCCACGAACAGGTTCTTGCCAGCCTCCAGACCGGTGATGGCCAGCAGGCTCCAGCGGCCCTGGGCCGTGCGCGCCATCACGCACGGGAACTCGGTGCAGGCAGACGCCAGCTCGGCGGTGCCGATCGATACCGACACCGTGTTGCGCACGAAGTCGTAGCGCAGGCTCGGCCGGTCCAGCCGCAGCGCACCGTGGGTCTGGCGGTGCAGGATGGACAGCCCCGCACCGTTGGCGTCGGGTGCCGGCGCGGCCGGCACAGCGGCCTCGGTGCGGTGGGGCTTGGCGGTGGAACGGGTGGCAGATTGGTCGGTGGTGGTCATGGTGTCAAGGCCCAGATGGCCGGGGGGGTGCAAAACAGGAGCGCTCATGGCGAAGGGGTGTGGATGAAGGGATTCGATGTGGTTGAGCGGGGATGACCTCAAGGGCCCAATCGGGCCAGTTCCCGGCGCAGCGCGGCCTCGTCCTGGCGCAAGCGCTGCAGCCGCTCGAGATCACCTGCCCCCGTCGAGGACACCAGCGACTGCTGAGCCGCCCGCGTGCGCTGCAGTTCGGCCTCCAGGATCTGGCGGGCATCACGGTCGCGCGCGGCCTGCACCTGGGCAGCTACCGGGCGCGGGGCATCGACCTGCGGCGCAACTGCCTCCGGTCCGGTAGCCGTGGCAGAGCTTCTGGGCGTGGGCACTTGGGCACCGGCCGCGGTCGCGGCATCGGTGCCCCCGATGACGGCAACGGATGGTTCGTCGAGCTTCGGGGCGTCGAGCGGCTGCACCTGGGACAGTCGTCCGCTGGCAGCAGGCCGACAGCCACGCTCGCGCGCCTCCGGCGGGCTGAGCGCATCGGTGAACCGGTTGCCTGGACACCAGTGCATGACACCCGCCTGCGCCCAGAGGGGCGCCGCCGAGGTCAGCACCAATCCGAGACAGAAAGACAGGCAGGCCAGACGCCTGGCCGGAAGCGACAACGCCAGCCTCCAGAGCGGACTTTGATCACGCAGACACCGGAATCTCCACATATCTATCATTTTGCTTGCTGTCACTTGCGTTAGTATCATTTTTGTTGTTTGCGGCATATTTTATTGATACGATGCGATCGCTTGCAAGTTTTCGCAAGTTTTTCAAAGACCTTGTGCTCCGGCCCGTTGGGCTGTCCGGGGTCTGCCTTCTGTCAACTGCCCAAAGGAAGCACACATGAAACGACAAGCCCCACGCGCAAGGAAACAGCGCGGCTTCACCCTGGTCGAGATGTCGGTAACGATGGCCGCTGCCGGCCTGCTGTTCGCCGCCGTCACCACCGGCCAGGAACTCATCGACCAGGCCAAGGCCGCCAAGCTGGTCAACGACGTCAAGTCGATCGAAGCCCAGATCCAGCAGTACGCCAACTTCAAGGGCCGCATGCCCGGCGACTGCGATGCCGACGGCATCATTGATTACTCGGCCGACAAGAACGCCACTACCAGTCTGCGCACCGACGTGGCCAACAACGACCGCGCCGAGGAGTACTCGTACTCCGTTCTGCTGCCCACGATCCCGGCTGATGGCGCCGATGCCGCTGCCGAGTCGGCCAGCTGTGCACTGGTGGGCGCCACCCCGACCATCTATGACGTCACCACCAACGACACCAACGCCAACGTCTGGCTCAACGACCTGAAGGTCGCCGGTGTGGTCAGCGACAGCGCCCCCAACCGCAAGCTGGCCAAGCTGGTGCACGAGGACTTCGTGTTCCTGGGCCACGTGACCGACAACGGCAGCGCGAGCGCCGACGGTGCCGACTACAACGCCCTGGTGATCCACAACGTGCCCCAGTGGATGGCACGCCGTGTGGCCACCGCGATGAACGGCCAGGATGCCCGCTCCGATCGCTCGCGTGTGCGTCAGCTGACCCGCAGCTCCACCGACGGCACCTACGGCGAGCGCTGGCAAGCCGTAATTGGCGACGCGGGTAGCGCCGAGGAAGACCGCACCGCCATGCGCGATGCCAAGGTCACGATCGCCTACTTCTTCGATCGCGTGCCCGAGTCAAAGGTTGAGATCGACTACGTGGCACCGTCGATCCCGTAACTCCAACACGTCGTTCAAGCCGACCCCCAGCTGAGCCCCACCCCGTCGGCCCTGCACGCTTCATGACCACCCTCCTCGTTTCGTTCTCACGCCCCGACACCGTGTACGGCACCCACCCGGTGCAGTACGCGGTGCTGGACGGGCGCCGGGTGGTGGACGGGGGGCGCGGGGTGGTGGACGAGCTGGCGGCGGCGGCGGGCGGGTCGCTGCGCGTCTCGCTCGACTCGGCGTCCAACGTGACCGAGCGCATCCGCCTGCGGGCGCTCTCGCGCCGTTTTGTGCCGGTGCTGGTGCAGCGCCACCTGGCCGACGGCGGTTTCTTCACCGAGCGCTTCCGCGCCCGGTCCCATGTGGTGTCCCTTCGGCACGGAGAAGCCGAAGTGGACGTGGTGGCCATGCTCGAGGACGATGCCGAGCTGGCCCAGGAACTGCTCCCCTCGCGCGAGCGGCCGCTGACCCATCTGGTCAGCGCCGAGTGCGCGGTGGCGGCGCTGGTGGGTGCCGCCACCAGTGAACCGGTGCTGGTGCACTGGTGGAGCGACACCGGCCTGCGCAGCCTGGGCGTGCGCGCGGGCCGCGTGATGTGGCAATGGGTGCAGCCGGTCTCGCCCGGCTTGGCGGCCCAGGACGAAGGCGTATGGCGCCCCTTGCTGGACGCTGCCACCGCTTCGGCTCCGGCCGAATTCGCCGGCACCCACGGCACGGTGATCCGGATGGGGCCCGGACCCTGGGCGGCCGCTGGCGAGTGGGCCAGCAACGGCTCGCGCGAACTGGTGCACCGCATCGCGGGCCTGTTGCGCGAGATCGACGCCTACGATGTGCTGGCCACCCCGCAATTGTTCGGACTGGCGTTCGTGGAACGCCACCAGAGCCTGATCGTCAACGGCTACCGCCAGCGGGTGCAGGCCTGGCAGTGGGCGCCGGCGGTGGCCACTGTCTGCAGTCTGGTCGGTGCCGGACTCATGGGCCTGGGCTGGTGGTGGCACCACCAGGCCAGCACCGAACTGCAGCGTCAGCACCAGGAAGCGTTTGCCCTGGCGTCCCAGGCGCGGCAGGTGAGCCAGCAGCGGCCCCCGGCCGAGGCCTTGACGGCCCTGCGCTCGGCCGCCTGGCGGGAAAAGGCCCTCGGCGTGAATCTGCGGGCCGACCGGTTTCTCAGCGAGCTGTTCACCCATGTACCGGCCGGTGCCCAGGTGCTGTCGCTCCGCATGGTGCGTGACGACAACGCCTCGGAGCGGGTCAAGCTCAAGAACGGGCAACCCGAGCGGGTGGCCCGGCAACGCGCCACGCCCCCGCCCGAGGCGCGACAGGCCGCAACGGAGGCCGAAGGCCTGCAGCCCGCCGGAATGCCATTGAACTTCCGGCCGCTGGCACCCACGCGGCGCATGCCGGGCCCCGGCGAGCCAAGCTACCAGGTGGACCTGAAGATCGCGCTTTCGGGCGGATACGCAGGTGCCAAGCTCAACGCCGAGGCGCTGGCCGAGCAGCTGTCGCGGTTGGGCCGCCTGTCAGACACCCGGCTGATCTTCGAAGACCAGGGTCCGCTGGCCCCGGGCGCGCGTCTGCAGACGCGGTTGACCATTGCAGCAGGCGCCTTCTGAGCATGCAGCCCCCTCTCAGCGACCGCAAGGCCGGCACCACCCCGGTGGCCGCCGGCGTGGCTGCCTCAGCCGACGACGCCCTGCTCGACGAACTGGTGCGCAGTCGCTGCATCTCGGTCCAGCAAGCGGGCTATGGGCGGCAGGTGGCCCGATCCCTGGGCCGCACCGTCACCGATGTGCTGAACCTGTTGCGTCTTGCCAGCGACGTGGATGTGGCACGCGCCCTCTCCCGTCTGCACAGTCTGCCCGGCTGGTGGCCCGATGCCATGCAGGTGGAAGCGCCGGCATTGGCACGCGTGCCCTTCGCCTTTGCACGACAGCACCGGGTGCTGCCGCTGCAGATCGACGGCACCACCCTGGTGGTGGCCACCGCCGACCCGACCGATGCTGAAACCCGGCAACGCCTGCGCCGCCATGTGCCGGGCCCGGTGTCGTGGGTGGTCTCGCCCAAGGGTGCGCTCGCCGCCGTGATCGAGATGGCCTATCACGCCGCCATCCATCCCAGTGCGCAGGAACTCGAACGGGAGCTCGGCCGCCTGGGTGGCGACCTCGATGGCGGTCGTCTGGTCAAACTCACCCTGGCCGACGGCATCGAGCGCGGTGCCAGCGACGTGCACTTCACCCCCAGCGGGTTTGCGCTCATGGTGTCCTACCGGATCGACGGCGTGCTCCAGCTGCAGCACGTGCTGCCAGCGGCGCTGCACGCCCGCGTGGCATCGGCCATCAAGGTCGAGGCCGGCATGGACATCGCCGAGACCCGCCGTCCACAGGACGGCAGCTACGCGGCCACTGTGGCCGGGCAGCCGTTCGACCTGCGCGTGTCGGCCATGCCCACTACCCACGGCGAGAACCTGGTGGTGCGCATCCTGTCCATGCGGGGCGACGTGCTGCCGCTGGACCACACCGGGCTGTGGCCCGAGCAGGTGGAGCAGGTCGAGCGGCTGATGCGGTCACCTGACGGTCTGGTGCTGGCCACCGGCCCCACCGGCTGTGGCAAGACCACCACCCTGTATGCCGGCCTGCGCATGATCAACGCGCTGGAGCGCAACATCATGACGGTGGAAGACCCGGTGGAATTCCACATGCCCATGGTGCGTCAGGTGCGCCTGAACGAACGCGCCGGCATGACCTTCGCGTCCGCCGTGCGCGGTTTTCTGCGGCAGGACCCCGACGTGATGCTGGTCGGGGAGATCCGCGACGCGGAAACCGCCACCATGGCCGTGCGGGCTGCTCAAACCGGCCACCTGGTACCGGCCAGCCTGCACACCAACGATGCCATCGGCGCCATCGGCCGCCTGCGCGATCTGGGGATTCCTGCCTATCTGCTGAGCGCCACGCTGCGGGGCGTGATCGGTCAACGGCTGCTGCGCAAGCTGTGCGGTCACTGCCGCGCTCCGGCGCCCTCCCCGGGCGAGACCACCCGATACCGTGCCATGGGGTGTGATCGCTGCGGCGGAACCGGCTACCGCTCACGGCTGGCGGTCGGGGAAGTGCTGGTGGTCGATGAGGCACTGCGGGCACTGATCGACCAGGAGGTCGGCGAGTCAGTGCTCAGGCGCCATCTCCAGCAAAGCGGCTTCAGGGACATGCGGACCTGGGCATGCCAGCTGGTGGACCACGGGTCCACCGACGAGGCCGAGGTCGAGCGGGTCCTGGGGGTGGCGGCATGAGGCTGTTCTGGTACCAGGCCGTTACGGCCGAGGGCGCAGTGTTGTCTGGCTCGGGGGAGCACACCGACATTGCTGAACTGGTCGACAGCCTTGCGGCGCAGGGACTGCAGCCGTATCGGGTGTGGTCGCTGCCGCTGTGGCTCAGCGGGCTGCTGTTTCGTCCGCTGGGCGTGGGACTGGTGGCCGAGTTCTGTTACCTGGTCGGCCAGCACCTGCGTGCCGGGGCAGACCTGCGTCTGGCCCTGACAGAGGCCAGCCACAGCGCCTCGGTGGCACGGCTGCGGATGCTGTGCACCCGCTTGCGCCGCGCGGTGGAGCGTGGCGACAGCCTGGCCCAGGCGCTGCAGGATACGCAGGCTTTTCCCGTCATGCTGCGCCACCTGGTGGCCGTGGGGGAAGAAACGGGTCGCCTCGGGGATATCCTGGCGGTGGCGGCAGCGCAGTTCGAACAGATTCGCCAGCTGCGCAGCGCCATCTGGCGCGCCCTGCTTTATCCGGCACTGGTGGCGGTCGTTCTGCTGGCAAGCTGCGTTTTCTGGCTGGTGGTCGTGATTCCGCGCATGACCACGCTGTTCGACTCCCTCAACCTCGACCTGCCCGAGACCACGGTGCAAGTGCTGGCCGGTGCCCGCTGGATGCAGGAGAACGGCCCCTGGCTGGCTACGCTGGCGGCTCTGCTGACCTTGGTGGTGGCCCTGGGTGCACGGTTGGCCGCCCGTACCCCCGCCTGGCACTCCCTGCTGTGGTGGCTGCCGGGCTGGAAGCGTATCGAGCGCGCACGGGCCTACCACGTTTTCTTCTCCCACCTGGGCGCCATGCATGGTGCGGGTCTGACCATCAGCCGCACGCTGGGGGTGCTGCTGCAACAGCCGGCCAACCTGCACCTGGGGCGGCGGCTGGCACGTCTGTCGCAGGGAGCGCTGCGCGGACAGTCGTTGTCCGACGGGCTGGCCGGCAGCGGTGCGTTCGAACGCTTTGCGCTGAGTCTGGTTCGTCTGGGCGAAAGCACAGGCACGCTGGACCAGCAAAGCCAGCGGTTGAGCGAGCACTACGCACAGCGGGTCAAACAGCAGATCGACACCGGCTCGCGGCTGTTCGAGCCCGTCGTGCTGCTGGTGCTGGCGGCTTTCCTGCTGCTCATCGGTGTCACCCTGCTCGGCCCGGTGTATGAACTGGCGGCCAAGGCGTCTGCGGGGATCCTGCGATGAAGAGCCCTGTCCGCTCCCGCCTGGGTGCCAGCGGCGTGCTGCTGCTCGAACTGGCCCTGGCGCTGGTCATCGTGGGCGGACTGGTGGCCGCCCTGATGCCGCTTCTGTCGCTGCAGACCGACCGCCAGAGCGAGCAGCAGGACGTGGCCGTTCTGGAGCAGGCGAAACAGGCCCTGATCGGACGACTGCTGACGGCCCATGGCCTGCCGGCACCGATCCAGTTCGAGGAAGGCGCGGTGAGCGTGGGCCAGACAGCCAGCAGTCACGTGGCCCTGGACAGCACCCTCACTGCGTTGGGTCTTGGGTTGCCGGGCGCACTGCCCGGCACCGAGCTGGGCGTGCCAGTGGTGTCATCCCGGCAGACCGCCTTCTGGTACGACGCACACCCAGCCCTGCGTGCAGACGCCGCCACGGCCTTCCAGCCGACTTACACCACCAGCACTGTTGACGGCGAAACCTTCTACGCCTTTGGACCGCTCAAGGACCAGCTCAACCTGGTGACCAACGCCAACCTGTCCACAGGCGGGCATCGGGCGCAACTGTGCCGGCACCTCAACACCCTGCAGACGGTGGAAGCCCAGATGCGCGCTTACACCATCAATGCCCCCTCGGAGTACGACTGGTCGCTGATTGACCTGGGCCTGCCACGCGTGTGGTCCACCGGCCTGGACAGCCGCTTTGTCTGGAACCCCGGGCTGGGCTATGCCACCGTCACCCCCCCGGCCACTTACACCGGCGGCCTGGCCAACGAGCAGCACGCAGTGGACCATTCCTACCCGGCCGCCTTCGTGGTGGCCCGGCGCAATCCTCCAGCGCAACGACGGCTGGACCGCCAGAACATCGTGTACCGCCAGGTAGGCATCACCGGTCTGGATGTGCCGCTGGCCGAACGCAATGTGGTGCTGGACGATCAGGGCCACCGGATCTACGAAAACCCACTCACCCCGACTCTGGACGACCCCGCCAGCGATACCAACGACTACGCCGGCCGTACGGCCGCCGCCTCCTACGACGAGGTAGCCAGCGCCCTGGCCCGAGCCGGCGCCTGCAGCCAGCCGGCCGATGCCTGCACCCTCAACCAGTTGTTCGTGCGGTTTCAGAACCATGTGCGCTCGGCGCCGCCCTCGGGCGAAGTGACCAACCTCACCCTGCGCTGGGAGCTGGTGGACGCGCTGGCCACGGTTTACCAGTCGGGCGATGTGTCGGCGGGCTCCACCACCACGGGCGTGTGTCTTGACGCGTTCGGCATCGAAAACGCCTCGAGCACCAGTAACCGCTATCTGCGCGTGAGCTTCATCAGCCCGTCCGGTTCGGTGGGCTACAACCCGCCGACCAACGGCATCTATTGGTACCGGGGTGGCCTGCTAGTCGACCCGAATCCGGCCATGACCATCGCCGACTCCGGCGTCACCCGATGGCGTCCGCTGACCGCCCTGTCGGCCGCCGAGGGCGGCAAAACCGTCACCGTCAGCTGCACCGGACAGCACACCGTGACAGCGGCTGGCCTGGCGGGAGAACTCAGTCCCACAGGGCCACTGCGGCCCACCTGCACCGTCACCCAGCTGCCCTGAGGCCCTGCCCATGAGCATTTCCTTTCACACCCGAAGCACTCTGTGGCTCAGCGCAGCTGCACTCACGCTGGCACTGGGCATCATGGCCGCCCGCAGCGGGCACAGCCATCTCCAGCAGGTTCAGATGCAGGCTGAAGAACTGCGTCGAACCCAGGTAAACCTGCAGACCAGTCTGGATCGCACCGAGGCCTACGCCCGACTGATCGAGCACATCGGCTGGCGCCCCGGACAGGACCTGCGCCACGAATCGATCGACACCACTGCAGTGATTGCCGATCACGAAAGCGACCGGCTCAACGAGATCCTGCGGGCCAACCATGTCGGCAAGGGTCAGTTCTTCCTGAGGTCGCTGCACATCGAATCCCTGCGCACCGGGCCTCAGACCCAGCCCGCGGTCCGGGTCACGGTGAAGGGCGACAACATCCTGGTGCTGGACCGCCCATGAAAGCCTTCCTGCCCTACCTTCTGGTTCCCGCTCTGGCCGCCACCGGCTGGGTGGCCGGTGCCTGGGTGCCCACCCCGCCAGCACCTCAACTGCCCGGCGTGGCTGCCGTCGAAGCACCGCCACAGCTCGGCGTGCCAGTGCCGACACCGCCGGAAGGTGATCCAGTTCGGGTGCACATGAGGGCACTTCTACCGCCTGGCGGGCTGCCGGAGACATCCCGTGTGGGCGAGCGCCGCCAGGAAGCACCGCAGGTCAACGCCATCCTGATTGACGGTACGCGGCGTGTGGCACAGGTGGACGGCGAATTGCTCGCCGTCGGAGACCGCTTGGGTGCCTACCGGGTGGCCGCCATCGAGACCCACCGAGTCCTGTTCGTACAAACCGTGGTCAACCAGCGTCACTGGATCGACGTCAACGCCCCGTGACACGCGCCCGCTTTGCCAGGCCGACGCCCAGCCCCCTTCAGACCATGAACACCCTATACCCTGCCCCCACCCGCTCTGCCAGGTCCGCGTTGGCGCTGCTGGCAGTGTCTGCAGCCGTTGCCGCCTGTGCCCCCATGTCCAAGCCCCTGCCGGGATCGGAAGCCATTCCACCGACAGCGTACGGCCCGGTCAATGAACGACTGAAAGAAGCGCAACTGCAGCAGGCGTCCGAACGCAGCGCGGCCGAACTCCCAGCCGAGAAACGCCTGCCCGGCTTCGATGCACGTGACGACAAGGGGACCGGCCAGCCCGAGCTGTATTCCTTCCGAGCCCGAGACCTGCCGCTGCGCGACGCCTTGGGCATGCTGGCCAAGGCTCACGGTCTGAACATCGTGGCGGATCCGGAGGTCCGCGGCCAGGTGAGCGTGGATTTCCAGGACGTGCCGCTGTCCAGGGCATTCGACATCCTGCTGTCCAGCCTGGGCTACAGCTGGGAAGAAGATCGGGGTGTCATCCGGGTGCGCGCCTCGGTAACCCGAACCTTTGAGGTCGACTACATCCGCAGCACGCGAACGGCAGCTCCGTCGGGCGCGGGCGGCCAGGGCAACGACAGCGTCGCCTTCTGGCAGGAACTGGAGTCACAGATCCGTTCGCTGCTATCGCCCAAGGGACGTCTCACGGTGAACCGGCTGACAGGCGCCATCATGGTCACGGACCTGCCCGCCAAGGTCGACGAGGTGTCGCGCTTCATCGAGCTCATGCGCAACGGCATGTACCGCCAGATCGACATCGAGGTGCGCATCGTGGAGGTCACGCTGCGCGACCAGTTTGCCCTCGGTCTGGACTGGAGCCGGCTTCGCGCCAATCCGCTGCAGGGCTCGGTCCAGTTCAACACCCGGGTGACCTCGCCGCAGGGAGTCTCGCCTGCGCAGCCCACCTTGGCACTGCGCATGGCCGGCGACCGCTACGGATCGCTGATCGAGGCACTGCGCGAGCAGGGCGATGTTCGTGTGGTCTCGCAGCCGCGCATCCGCATCCTGAACAACCACACCGCGCATGTGAAGGTCGGTACCGACGAGACCTTCTTCCTGCGCTCGACCAACCGCATCATCCAGGGTGGCGGCGGCGTTCTGGACACGGTCAACGAGCAGCCGCGCACCGTCAATCTGGGTGTGAGCCTGACCGTTACGCCGCAGATAGCGGCAGACGGCTGGGCCATGCTCAATATCGCGCCAACCGTCACCCGTTTGGTCGGTACGGCCACATCGCCATCGGGTGACAGCAATGCCCCGATCCTGGATGTCAGCGAAGCCAGCACCATGGTGCGGGTCCGCAGCGGTGAGCTGGTGATGCTCGGCGGCCTGATCCAGGAAGAAACCAGCGACACCAACCGCCGAGTTCCCGGGCTGGGCGATGTTCCGCTGATTGGCAAGGCCTTCGGCAGCACTTACCAGGCCGGCAAGCGCAAGGAGCTGGTCATATTCCTCGCCCCTACGGTTCAGCCAGGCCAGTAAGGATCAGTGCGCCGTGGAAGACACCTTGCGAACCTGCTACGAAGCCTTGGGCTTCCGCCAGACGCCTTTCTCCATCACGCCCGACACCGGATTGTTTTTCCCGGGGGGACGACATGTCGCCGCGTACAAGCAGCTGTACCACGCCTGCATGACCGGCGTGATATCGGTTCTATCGGGAGAGATCGGCCTGGGCAAGACCCTGGTGCTTCGATGCGTGCTGCGCACCCTGCCGAACTCGGTGCGGGTGGCCTACCTGATCAACCCGCTGATGGATCTGCCGGATCTGCTGAGGACCATCGGACAGGATTTCGGCGGTCCTGCATTGCCCGTCGGCGTGCCGATTTCGGTAGTGCACAGCCACTTGGTCGATACCGTGCTCGAAGGTGCGCGCGATGGCACTCGCTTCGTGGTGATAGTGGACGAGGCTCACAGACTGAGCAGCGATGCTCTGGAGGCCTTGCGTCTGCTGTCCAACCTGGAAACGGAGCGAAACAAGCTCATCGGGCTGGTGTTGGTAGGGCAGCCCGAACTGGAGCGGACTCTCGCCTTGCGCGCCATGCGCCCGCTGCGGGAGCGGGTGGGGGTCTGGCTCAAGCTCGATCCCTTGAGTCGCTCGGAGTCCTCCGCCTATGTGCGCCACCGCATCAAGCGCACCCACCGGGACGGCGAATTCGAGTTCACATCCTCTGCGTTGTGGTGGCTGCAGTGGTACACGAGAGGCGTACCGCGCCGCATCAATCTGGCCTGCGAACGTGCCGTACTGCTCGCATTCGCGCTGAGCACACGGCGGGTCACCGCTTCCATGGTGAGACAGGCCTGCCGCGAGTTTGCCGGAGCATGGAAATGAGCGTGATGGAACAAGCCCTCCGCGAAATCGACGCCAGACGTGCATCGGACAAGTCTTCCGGTACACCGGAGGACACCACCGCGGCGCTGTTGAACCTGCCGCTGCAGACCCCAGGCGCATCCCGGCTGCGCGGCTGGCCCTGGCTGATCGCGCTCGCGCTGGTCATCGGCGGGGTGGGTGGATGGGGCCTTGCAACCCGGCTGGAGCTTCGGAGCCTGGATGCCACGCCGTTGATTCAGGAACCCAGCGCTGCCCAGCCAGCACTCGCCGAAGGCATGACAGGTGAGGAATGGCTGGTTCAAGCCGGTCACGTCTGGACAGCGGGACTGCATGACGAAGCCGCCCGTCTGTGGGTACAAGGTCTGCGGGCATTGCCGCCTTCCCGGCTCGCCCTGCTGGTGGGCGACCACCGGGAACTGTCAGCCGCCCGGGAGCTGCACCGCCGCTGGGCTGGACAGTGGCCCCTGGTGGTGCTGCCGCGACCCGGTCTGGCCGAACCTCGCTGGTTGGTGCTGGCACTGCCGCCGGCCGGCACCATCGATCGTGCACGCCAGGAACTCAGCCAGGCCTCGGGTCAACCGGTGATGTGGGCAACGGTCGCCGAATGGATCAGCCCGCTCGCAGCGCCCCCTGCACCAGCCGAAGAGGCCCAGCCCGACAAGGCCGTGGCCGCGCCGCCAGAGCAGACATCCAAGGCCTCCCCCGCAACCGTCCCCACGCCCCATACCGCAGCACCTCCGGTCGCATTTGCCGCAGCCGCAGCCCCAGCACCTGCGCCCGCACCCACTGTCCCCCCGCCCCCGCCCGCCCGCTCCGCGGACACAACAGCGCCAACGCCACGGGCCGCAGGGCGGCCGGTCGAGGAGGCACCCTTGATGATCCGGCAATCGGGCGCAGAACCCACCGATGCCCAGCGCAGTGCCGCCGCCGCACAGAGCATCGACAACGCCTTTCTGGCGGTCGAGCGGCAGCTCTCAGGCGGCGATCACGCCGGCGCACTGGAGGCCGCACAGCAGCTTGAGCAGAACGTCGGTCAGACCTGGCGGACGCTCTACCTGCGCGGCGTCGCGCTGTCCGGACTGGCGCGCTGGCCCGAAGCCGTCACAGCACTGGCCCAAGCCCACCAGCGCAACCCGGCCCACCTGCGAGCCGGCATCTATCTGGCTGTTGCCATGCAGGAGAACGGCGACCACGGCCCAGCACTCGAGGTGCTCAACCGCCTGGCCGATCGCCACCCCGACGCGCCCGAGCCATGGCTCAACAAGGGTCATTCCTGGCAGGCCCAGGGCCGCAGGGTCGAAGCCGCTCAGGCCTACCAGCGCTTTCTGACGCTGAGTGCTCAGCGGCCCGACCTGCAGGCCCAGCGCAACTGGGTACAGGCCCGATGGGGCAAGGAAGCCTCCCGCGATCAATGAACGCCCACATGTTCCGCTTCTGCAGCCCCTTCATCCGCCGCGACCACACCCAGCGTGGCCTGTACTTGGTGGAGGTGGCCATTGGTCTGGCCGTGATTGGCCTGCTCACAGCCATGGCCCTGAAGTCGCAGGAGGTGATCGAGCAGTACCGGCAAGGTCAGTTCGTCACCCGGGTCCAGACCCTGGTGACCCAGCTGGACACGCACCGCCAGACCTGGGGCCGCTGGCCGGGGGACTGCAACCGGGACGGCCTGATCGATCCGGCCTTCAACAGCACCGACACCTTGCCCGCGCTGGACTACGCAATCCCGACCAGCCTGACACCCGCGGTCAGCAGCGACGCCACCTACTCGCTGGGCAACACATGTCCGCTCACGACACTGACCCCGTTCGGCACCAGCAACGTGGCCTACAACGAATTGCGTCTGGCAGGCTTGGTGCGCAGCGGAGAGACCAATCGCAAGGCGGGCGACCATGGGCTGGGCGGCCAGATGCACCTGGGCACGCTGGACGTCAACAGCGGCACGGCCTACCTGGAGGACAAGTACAACGCCCTGGTCCTGACCGAGGTCCCCATTGTCGCGGCGCGGCGGCTGGCGGTCGCCATCAACGGCCAGGACGGCTCGGCCAGCAACCGCCACCGCGTGCGCCGCAGTACCAGCCTGGGCAGCTTCGATCCCGCCTGGACCGCCAGCGGTGAGACCGAGCTCAATCGCATCACGGTAGTAGTCCTTTTCGACCGGATTCCGCCCTGACGGACTGCGCCACTCCACGCAAGCCAGCGGCCCCTTCGCGGACCGACTTGTCATCCCCTTCCATGTCACGCCCAACCATGTTGTCACCCGTCCGTCGCCCTCGCGGTGAAGCCCTGCCGAACCGCTCTCCCCTGAACGTGCGTCCCCATCACCTGGGTGCGGCCCTGCTGATTGCTTTCGGAGGGCCACTGGCCGCACAACCCTTGTCTCCTGCAGCGCTGGACCGACTGGACCCGGGAGTGGTACTCAACGAGCAACTGCGCCGGCTGGGTAATGCCGCTCCAAGGCCACGTGTAGACACCGCGCCCGAGGAGCCCAGGGTGACTGGAACTCCCGCACCTGAAATACGCACCACTGTGCGCTTCGAAAGCATCGAGTTTTCCCGTTCGACACTGCTGCCTGACCAGGATCTGCGCGACCTGGCCTCCAACTACGTGGGTCGGCCACTGACCACCGACGACCTGCAGAGGTTGATCGACGGTATCGCTGCGCTGTACGAAGCACGCGGCGTGATCACGGCGGCGGCGGTGCTGCCCCAGCAAGACCTGGGCAGCGGCCGTCTGCGGGTACTTCTGGTCGAAGGACGTCTGGGGCAGGTGCGGCTGAAGGGAGACGACGGTGTCGATCCAGACTGGGTCCGGGCTTGGTTCGATCTTCCGGCCGGGGAGGTCGTGCAGGCGGACACGGTCCGACAGCGGCTGGTGTTGTTCAATTCGGCCAGCGACCGCAGCGCAGCGGCTTCCTTCCAGGCCGGCGACACCTTCGGTGTGACAGACCTCTTGCTGGACTTGGCTACCGCTCCCCGCTGGCAGGGCTGGTCATTTGTTGAGAGCACCCTGGGCGAAGACAGCAGCGGGCTGCAGAGTGCAATCGGTTTGCGGTGGTCACCGGTGGGGTCACGTGGCGGCCGTCTGGAGACGGCTCTTTTGTCCTCAGCGGCAGGCAAAACCATCAGCCTGGGCGCCAGCATGCCGATGGGGCAGGACGGCTGGCGCACCGGGCTGAACTTGGCCGGCTCGCGCTCGACGACGGTGCTCATCGGTCAAGGGGGCGTGCCGCTTCAGCTCGACGGCGAGTCCCGCTCGTGGGCGGTCGAAGTCTCACGCACAACCGTGCTGGGCGGTCCTTGGCTGGGCGTGTTCAACGGTCAGCTCGGGCGCGTTCGTTCCACCACCGCCATCGGCACCCTGCGAGTGTTCGACCGCGAGGTCGAGCGCGCCCAGATCGGCGCCAGCCTCAGCCGGGACACGGCCGAAGCCCGATCGACTCTGCGCAGCAACCTGGTGCATGCGCGCAGCGGCAGCGAGGCCACCCGGTACCTCGACTTGGGATTCAGCCACCTCCACTCATGGGGCGAGTCGCGCCGCTGGTCCTGGCGCGTCAATGGCGTGGTGCGCGGAGCCGACAGCGGCACGCCCCTGGCCAGCGAGTCGCTGTTGCTCGGAGGCGCGGAAACGGTGCGTGGTTACGACCCGGGTAGCAGCTCTGGCGAGAGTGGCCATGCCGTCCAGCTGGAGTTGCGTTACCGCGCGTTGGCCTCCGCCAGCGCAGGGGCGGAGGTGTACGCCTTCTGGGACCAGGGGCGTGCGCGTCACCAAGGCTCGACCGCGGTCGCGCTGGACAGCGTTGGCCTGGGTCTGCAGGCACGCCTGAATGCCCAACTGGGTTTCGATCTGACGGCATCCCGCCAGCGTTTGCAGCGCAGCGGCTCGACCCATCGCATCACGCTCAGGGTGCTTGCCAGTTTCTGAGAGCGCCGGAACCGGCGCGGCACGGGTACCTGGTGGAACTTTGTCACGGCTTGCAGGCTAATTCCTGAGTTGGGACAGCTCAAACTGTTATTTATCAGTTTAAGTTGGTAATATCGATTCAAGGCATTGATAACCGACGCCAAGACAGTTCGCGCATCGCACCACACCACCCGCTCAGCACATGGAAAGAGGCCTCTTTATCGAAACCCAGACCATGCCTATGGACGTGGAGAAGCTGCCGTCCATGCAGCACCTTCGCCGCCGTCCAGAGCATCTCGTATTGATCGTCGCCGGTCACCGCGAGTGGGCCAAGCAACACCAGATGTCCTATGGCAACGTACTGGCCGGGGGCGCGGCGCGCATCATCGAGTTGATACATGGCTGCGTCGATCGGGGGATCTCGCAGCTAACGGTGTGCGGCTACGGCGCCGATCTCTGGCTGCTGCCCCCGACCGCTGCCAACGGAATGCTTCCCATCTTCTATCGGTTCCTGTCGCAATCGGCGGAAGAACTCCATGAGAAGCGGGTACGGGTGGTCGTGCGAGGTGACACCAGTCGGCTTGACCAGGCCACCCGCTCGTTGCTGCGTCGCATCGAAACGATCACCCACCACAACGAGGCCATGCAGCTGGTTCTCGCACTGGACTACCGCCAACCGTGGCAACCGGTGCGTCGCACGGCGAGCGTGCTGACCACGCGCAGCCAGCGCACTGCTGATCAAGCTGTGGACATGCCTGAGCCTGACCTCGTGGTACGGACCGGAGGCTCGCTGTCAATGGCTACAGGGCTGATTTGGGACACGCAACGCACCTCGATCTATGTGTCCGACTCCCTGTGGCCGGACTTCGATCTCGATGAGCTGGAGAACGCCATGCAGTGGTTTGCCCGCAAGCACCGCGAGCAGTGGGTCCACATGACCACGTGCGCGCCAACGCCCTGAGTCGCCGACCGGTTCGCCGCCTGCCCGCTGACGGAGCATGATGATGAGCAAGATCACTACCCCTTCGAAGCCCTCTTTGCTGCTGGTGGGTAACCACTGTGCTCTCAACGAGGCGCTTTACAGACGGTACGTCTGTGCCGATTACGTCGTGACCTGGCTGCACCCTGAGGCACGAGGTGGGTCGATCGGCCACTTTCTCGGCGATCTGAAAGCCGCACTGGATCAGGAACGTCCGACACAGATGATCGTGAGTCCTGCCCCGGTCATGCCGCGGGCCGAGCGGCTCAGCAAGCCCGCGCTGGTTCTGCAGGCCCACCTGCTGGCACCCACCCAGACCATCGAGCTGGCGTTCAACGCGGGTGTGCCGCGTCTTCTCTTCGTCGGCAGCCACGACATCTATCCGGGCGGGGCCACCCTGCCCAACGCAGAGGAAGATGTCCGGCTACCGCGCGACACCACCTTGGGCTCGGAGCTGGCTACCGGTCACCTCGCGTGCATCCAGATGTGCGCAGCCTACAGCGAACAGCGGGGTGCACAGGACATCGACTACCGCAGTGTGGTCATGTCTGACGTGTTTGGACCGGGCGAGGTGCAGGAACAAGGAACGGGCAAGGTGGTGCATGCGCTCATCGACCGTATGCACCGGGCCCGTCTGCAAGGGTTCGACCGCGTGGTCATCCAGGGCGATGGCTCCCAGCGGCGCGACTGGCTCTTCGCCGCCGATGCGGCCGAGGCGGCCATGCAAACACAGTGCCTGACCCGCGACAGCTACCGCCAGCACACGCTGCCGGGTTTGCGGCATCTTGGCGCTGGCTCGGGCGGATGTCTTTCGCTGATGGAACTGGCCGGGGCGATTGCCCGAACCGTGGGTTACGAGGGGCACGTGGTGACACAGCACTCGGGTATCGCGCCCGGGCCTGACCAGCAGGTGGACGACACCCGCCTTCGGCGCAGCGGCTGGCGTCCACGCGTGAGCCTGGAAGCAGCGCTGCGGCAGACCTACGAGGGCTATCTCAAATCCAAGCTGGCTGCCACAGCCCGCTGAAGCCGATGTCCTCTGTGCCACCGACGTCTTCCACCATGCATGAAACCCCGTCGAGCAGCTGGGTTCCGCAAGCCGGCAGGAAGCGTCCGCGCCTGAGCATCATCACCCCGGTTTCGGGCGATTGCCCAACGGTATTGGCCAATCTGCAGGCGGTGGCGGGCCAGACCGGCACGACCGTGGAACACGTGGTGGTGGACTGCGGCTGTGACGATTCCACGTACGACTGGATCTACGCATTCCGCGACCGGATCACGGTCGTTCCCGGCTCGCCGCAGGACGGCTACGGGATGGCCTACAACCGCGGCTTGGCGCAGGCCAGTGGAGAGATCATCGGATTCCTTGCGGGCGATGAAACCTACGCACATACCCGGGTGCTCGAAAGCGTGTCGCTGGCCATGATGCCGCCCAGGGTCGACGCCGTGTATGGCGACATGCTGGGCGTGGTGCCGGAAGACACCTGCCACGTCAAACGTGCATTGATCAGCGGCCCCTACTCCCCCAGCGGAGTGGCATGGGGATGGGCTCCGCCGCTGAGTGCGACCTTCATACGCCGCGATTGGTGCCGGCAAGTGCTGGGCATGTCGACAGAACTGCGCGTGGCCGCAGCCTACGACTACCTGGTGCGGATGATGGCCAACCCCGAGTTCCGACTCGATTACCTGAACCAGCCACTGGTGCGAAAGCGCCTGCGTTTCGACTGGCGTGGCGCCCTGCCGCGCTGCCTGCTTCAGCCGGTGGAGGAATGGCGCGTACTGCGCCGCCACGGTCTGGGCGGAGTCGGCTCGCTCGCCTGGAAAAACCTGCTGCGACTCAACCATCTGCTGTGAACAATTCCCTTATCACCACCGCATCCGACTGGATGCGCAGCCCTAACTTAAGCAAGCGCATCGCCGTCGTGCACGCGGGGCCGATCGGACTGTCAACCGCCATGCTGCTGGCCCGGCGCAATGAAGTGATCCTGCAGGACGCGAGGCCCGACTGGGTGGACAGGATCAACGCGGCAGACCTGCCGCCCTCGCTGAAAGAGCCAAACCTGCAGGAGCAGCTGACCCAGCATTGCGACGGTCTTCGGGCCACTCCCTTCCTGCACAAGGCTGTGGAGGGGGCAGATTACGTCATCGTCACCACACCCACCCGATTCGACAAGGTATTCGGTTCGGTGGACACCACAGCGCTGGATGGCATTCTGCACGAGGTGCAGTTCATCAACCCGTACGCCACTCTGGTGATTGCATCCAACCCGCCAGTGGGTTACACCCAGCGCCGGGATGACGCGGTAGGCCTGACGGCATCGCCCATCGTGATGCCCACCTTGCTTCGCCCTGGTCGCGTATTTCTGGACCGCTGGCACCCCGAGCGCCTGGTGATCGGCGAATGCTCGCCGCGAGCAGCACACCTGGCCATCATGATGCGCGACTGTTTCCTGCGCCCCGCCGTCCCCTACATCTTGACCCATGCAACCGAGGCTGAGGCGATCTTCCTGTTCGAGCAGAAGCGCCGCCTGCAGAAGGGCTTCCTCTCGTACGCAGAAGTGGCCCGTTATGCCACCCGCCATGGCCTTGAGCTGGGCCAGCTCATCGAGGGCCTGGCACTTGACGGTCTGCCGGAACTTGGCCACGTGAACACGCCTGACCGACTGCCATGGATGCAGACCGTGCCCTATCACCCAGGTGATGCGCCCGCGGTCCGCCGTTGACACTGCCCCTGCCGCCCAGGATCGCCATGATTCATTGTGCAGAACACGTCCTCATTTCTCGGCCCGGTCACCTGCTGGGCCAGGCTCTGCACCGGCAGCTGCTGCGACTGGGGCACCCGCCATCCCACATACACAGCGGCCCGTTGCCCGATTTTGGTGATGCGCGCGAGACCCGTGCCTTTCTTGAAGCGGTTCGACCGGAGCAAGTCTTCCTGATCGCGCAAGACTTCAACTCATCCGGCCCGCATGGCCAGTCCATTCTGCCGCCCGAGCGCAGTGCCGATGCCAACCTGATCCGGGCCGCTTATCTCTGCGGCGTGCGCCGTCTCATCTACGTGACCGACGCCCGGGTCTACCCCGGCACCAGCCAGCAGCCCATGGCAGAGAACCTTCTACTCTCTGCGCTCTGTCCGGGCACCGACGACGCAGCGGCACAGGTGCAACGCCATGGCCTGCGCCTGTGCGAATCCCTGACCCGGGACCAGGGCGCTGAGCAGCGCATCGATTTTCGCGCGGCCGTGGTCGGCGAGGTATACGGCCCCCTGGGTCGCGGCGATACGGCACGCCGTGCTGGCCACAGCGCCGGTCTGGTTGAGCGCCTGCTGCGCCAGCTCATCGAGGCTGAGGAGCGCCGTGCGCCCAGCTTGCGGCTGCAGCTGTCATCAAACACCCCTGTGGTCGGCGATTTGTTGTTCTGTGACGATGCAGCCGAAGCTCTGGTCTACCTGCTGGAGCTGCCGCGCCAGGCCCTCGCCCTGGCCATGCCGCCCGGTGCACAGGTGGATCACATCAACATTGGAGCGGGCGCCCCGATCTCCCTGAGCACCCTGGTCACTCAGGCCTGCTTGAC
>JAGXRD010000072.1 GCA_018336035.1 Alphaproteobacteria bacterium
GTCGGGTTTTCCTGACCGGCACGCAGGCGCTGGTGCGCCTGCCGATGCTGCAGCGAAAGCGCGATCTCGCTGCCGGGCTCAACACCGCCTGCTTCATCTCCGGCTATCGCGGCTCGCCGCTCGGGCTGTTCGACCAGCAGCTCTGGAAAGCCCGCAAATATCTCAAAGACAATCACATCCAGTTCCAGCCCGGCGTGAACGAGGATCTGGCCGCCACCGCGATCTGGGGCAGCCAACAGCTTAATCTGTTCCCCAAGGCGAAATACGACGGCGTCTTCTCGATCTGGTACGGCAAGGGTCCGGGCGTCGACCGTTCGATGGACGTGTTCAAGCATGCCAATTCGGCCGGCACCTCGAAGCATGGCGGCGTGCTGGCTTTGTGCGGCGACGACCATGGCGCCGCCTCCTCCACCGTGGCGCACCAGTCCGAGCACATGATGATGGCCGCGATGATGCCGATGCTGCATCCGGCCAATGTGCAGGAATTCATCGATTACGGCCTGCTCGGCTGGGCAATGTCGCGCTATGCCGGCATCTGGGTCGGCTTCAAATGCCAGACCGAAACCGTCGAAAGCTCGGCCAGCGTCTCCATTGACCCTGAGCGCCTGCAGATCGCCTACCCCACCGATTTCGAGATGCCGGCGGGTGGGCTGAATATCCGCTGGCCCGATGCGATCCTGGAACAGGAAGACCGGCTGCAACGCCATAAGGCCTATGCCGCGCTGGCCTTTGCGCGCGCCAACAAGATCGACAAGATCATCATCGACAGTCCGCGTCCGCGGCTGGGCATTATCACCACCGGTAAGTCGTATCTGGATGTGCGCCAGGCGATGGAAGACCTCGGCATCACCGAGGAGATGGCCGCCGATATGGGCATCCGTCTCTACAAGGTCGGCATGGTCTGGCCGCTGGAGCGCGAAGGCGCACGGCATTTCGCCGAAGGCCTGGAAGAAGTGATCGTCGTCGAGGAAAAGCGCGCGGTCATCGAGAACCAACTCAAGGAACAGCTGTATAACTGGCGTGAAGACGTGCGCCCCCGCGTGGTCGGCAAGTTCGATGCGCAGGGCAACTGGCTGCTCCCGTCGGCCGGGGAGATATCTCCGGCAATCGTCGCCAAGGCGCTGTACACCTGGCTCAAGCGCTACGGCACCAATCCGCGCATCGAGGAGCGCATCGCCTTTATCGAACAGAAGGAGCGCGAGGCCGCGGCTAGCAGTATCGGCAAGACGCAGCGCACGCCGTATTTCTGCTCGGGCTGCCCGCACAACACCTCCACCCGCGTGCCGGAAGGCAGCCGCGCGGTGGCCGGCATCGGCTGCCATTTCATGTCGCTGTGGATGGACCGTTCGACCGCGACCTTCACGCAGATGGGCGGCGAAGGCACGCCCTGGATCGGCCAGGCCCCCTTCACCGAAGACAATCACATCTTCGCCAATCTGGGCGATGGCACCTATTTCCATTCCGGCCTGCTGGCGTTGCGCGCCAGCATCGCCGCCAAGGTCAACATCACCTACAAAATCCTGTTCAACGACGCGGTCGCCATGACCGGCGGCCAGCCGCATGACGGCCAGCTGACCCCGCAGCAGATTTCGCTGCAGGTCTATGGCGAAGGCGTGCGCCGCATCGCGCTGGTCAGCGACGAGCCGGACAAATATCCGGTCGGCACCGAATGGGCGCCGGGCACCACCTTCCATCATCGCGACGACCTGGATGCCGTGCAGAAGGAACTGCGCGAAATCCCTGGCTGCACCGTGCTGATCTACGACCAGACCTGCGCAGCCGAGAAGCGCCGCCGCCGCAAGCGCGGCACCTTCCCCGATCCGGATCGCCGCATCTTCATCAACGAAGCGGTCTGCGAAGGCTGTGGCGACTGTTCGGTAAAATCCAACTGCGTCTCGGTCGAGCCGCAGGAAACCGAACTGGGCCGCAAGCGCAAGATCAACCAGTCGTCCTGCAACAAGGACTTCTCCTGCGTGAACGGCTTCTGCCCTAGCTTCGTCTCGGTGCAGGGCGGCAAGGTGAAACGCGCCAAGGTGAAGATTCAGCAGAATCCGGCCGACAAGACCGACGGGCTGTTCGCCAGCCTGAAGACTCCCGAGATCGCGCCGCTGGATCAGCCCTACAATATCCTGATCACCGGTATTGGCGGCACTGGCGTCGTCACCATCGGGCAAATCCTCGGCATGGCCGCGCATATCCAGGGCTACGGCACTTCCGTGCTCGACTTCACCGGCCTGGCGCAGAAGAACGGCGCCGTGCTGAGCCATGTGCGTATTGCCATGAACCCGGACGACATCCATGCCGTGCGCGTGGCGGCCGGCGGCGCCAATCTGGTGCTCGGCTGCGACATGGTGGTGGCCGCGGGCGATGCCGCACTGGAGAAGATGCAGAAGGGCCATACGCGCGCCCTGATCAACACGCATCTGACCCCGACGGCTGCGTTCCAGCTCAACCCGAACCTGCAGCTGGACGATGTGCAGATGGCGCAGGCGATCCGCAATTCGGCCGGCGACAACCTGTCGGAATTCGTCGAGGCCACGCGTATCGCGACGGCTTTGATGGGCGATGCCATCGCCACCAACATGTTCATGCTGGGCTATGCCGTGCAGCGCGGCCTGATTCCGGTCTCGCTCGATGCCCTGCTGCAGGCCATTGAGCTGAACGGTACGGCGATTGAGAGCAACAAGACGGCGCTGAACTGGGGCCGCTTATACGCGCAGGATGCCAAGGCGGTGGAAGACATCGCCCGGCCGTCGGTTGCGACCTTCGAGCCGAAGGCATTTGCCAAGACCACCGACGAACTGCTGGCCGACCGCGTGCCGCGTCTGGTCGCCTACCAGAACCAGGCCTATGCCGAACGCTACAAGGCGCTGGTGGAACGGGCACGCACCGCCGAGCAGAAGGCCAAGGGCCTGACCGGCTTCACCGAAGCGGTTGCGCGCTACGCCTACAAGCTGATGGCCTACAAGGATGAGTATGAGGTCGCGCGGCTTTATACTGACGGCGAATTCCTCAAGAAGCTGAACACGCAGTTCGAGGGCGATTTCACGCTCAGCTTCCATCTGGCGCCGCCGCTACTCAATCCGCCCGATCCGGAAACCGGCATTGCGAAGAAGAAGCAGTTCGGCCCCTGGATGTTCAAGGCCTTCCAGCTGCTGGCGAAGTTCAAATCGTTGCGCGGCACGAAGCTGGATGTCTTCGGCTATACCGAAGAGCGCAAGACCGAGCGCCAGCTGATCGAGGACTACTTTGCGCTGGTCGAAGAGCTTTGCGCGAAGATGACGCCGGAGACTCATGCGCTCGCCGTGCAGCTGGCAAAAATCCCGGAAGACATCCGCGGCTACGGCCATGTGAAGGTGAAGCACCTGAAGGATGCCAAGGCCAAGGAAGCCAAACTGCTGGCGACCTTGCGCAATCCTTCGGCGCCGCTGGCGACGGCGGCGGAGTAGATCATTTTATCTCGTCATCCTCGGGCCCAAGAAACGTTCCTGGCCGAGGATCTCTCGCAGTTCTGCATGAGATGGCCGGGTCAAGCCCGGCCATGACTTTTTGTGGCCGTAACGCCACGGCATGACGCTACGTTACGACCTGATTGGTAATTGCGGACGGCCGCGCATCATGGCTTGATCGCGCCATGACGACTCCTGAAACAATCCGCCTGCAGAGAAACGAAGGCACCAGCTTCGCATTGCAGGTCTATGCCGCCACCGATCCCGCCGCAGCTGCGATCCTGATCCAGCCGGCGATGGGCGTGAAGGCCGGCTATTACACGCCCCTGGCCACCGCCCTGTGCGACGCTGGCTACAACGTCGCCGTCGCCGAACTGCGCGGCCATGAGGAAACCGGTGGCCGCAAACCGGGGCGCGATTACGATTTCGGCTATCACGAATTACTGACCGAGGACTGGCCGCAGGCGATTGCCGCCGTGAAGGCGCGCTTTCCCGGTGCGCCGTTTTACCTTTACGGCCATTCGCTCGGCGGCCAGGTCAGCGCGATCTATGCCGCCCACCACCCTGAGCAGCTGGACGGCCTGATCCTGACGGCGGTGAGTTCGGTACACTGGAAGCTCTGGCCGCTGCCCTTCTGGCCTTACAGCCAGGCGGCCGTGCTGGTCTCAAAACTGCTCGGGCATTTTCCGGGCGCAACATTCAAATTCGCCGGCCGCGAGGCGCGCAGCGTGATCGCCGACTGGGGAAGGCAGGCGCGCACCGGCCGTTTTTACTTCGGCAAGCCCGCGCGCACCGACCATGATACCGTGCTGGCGACGCTGACCTTGCCGGTTCTGGCGATTTCGCTGCAGGGCGATTTCTTCGCGCCCAAACATGCGATGAACGACATCGTGCGGCGCTTCCCCAAGGCGGCCGTGACGCGGCAGCATCTCGACCCCAGGGCCATGGGCATCGACGGCATCGACCATTTCCGCTGGGTGCGCAAACCGCAGGTGGTGCTACCGACCCTGCTGGACTGGCTGAACAGCCGCTGACTCCTTGCGTTCAGACTGCGGATCGGCCAGAACCGCGTGATGCTGACGCTCAAGCCGCTCTACACGCCCTATCTGGAAAGCCTGGCCGCCCATCCGGCGGCGGTGCTGGCCGAGCATCCGAACCATGCCGAGGTGGCGGAGCTTGCCGCCGAACTGGCGACGGCGACGCTCGACCTCTACGCCCAGACCGGCGCCACCGAGCCCTGGCTGAGCTATTTCGCGCTGCGCGAGGCCGACAACGCCCTGCTCGGCATCTGCAGCTTCAAGTCACCGCCGGTGCAGGGCCTGATCGAAATCGCCTATTTCACCTTCCCGGGCTACGAAGGTCAGGGAGTCGCCAGCGTAATGGCGCGCGAGCTGCTGAAGATCGCTTTCAATGAATATGAAGTGAAAGCCGTGCTGGCGCATACCCTGCCGGAGGAAAACGCCGCGACGACGATCCTGCGCAAGCGCGGCTTCGATCTGGTGGAAGCGGTGGATGACCCTGACGATGGCCCGGTCTGGCAATGGGCGCTGCTGCGGCCGTGACCTGAAGCCTCAATACAGGTGAAGGCGTGGATGGCCGGGACAAGCCCGGCCATGACGTTTTTTACAGAGGCACTGACACAAAGATCGTCATGCCCGGCCTTGTGCCGGGCATCCACGTCTTACTACCGCTCCCCGTAGCATTTCACCCGGGTGACTTCGCCGCTGTCGGTCTCGGTGCTTTTCTCGCGGTAGATTTCCATCGTGCCACGGTTTTTCAACTCGCATTCGCCCAGCGGGAACCAGCTGGATTTCAGCTGCACGCGAATATACTCGTTGGGTCCGAGCCGGTCCGGCGCGCAATAGCGGTTCACTTCGCGCGGCTTGGCGATCACGGTGGAATTGACCCGGCCCTCGCGGCGGATGCCGATCGGCCAGTTGTATTCGGTGAGATTGGCGATGGTGACGCAGGCCTGTGCGTCATCGGTGACAGGACGCTGCGGTTGCGCGTCAGCCGCCCCGCACAGCAGAAAGGCAGCGGCCAGACCTGCGAGTATGCCGGACTGGCCGCTGCGCATGCTTACTCTGCCGCCGCGCTGTGGTCGGTATCCATGCCGAGTGCCTGCATGTAGACCTGAAGCAGGGTTTCCTGCTCGGCCAGATCGGCCTTGTCCAGCTTGCGCAGGCGGATCACCTGGCGAAGGATCTTGATATCAAAGCCGTGTGCCTTGGCTTCGGCGTAGACTTCCTTGATGTCGTCGGCGAGCGCCTTCTTCTCTTCTTCCAGCCGCTCGATGCGGGCGACGAGCTGGTTGAGCTGCTCGGTCGAGAAGTTGCCGGAATTGAGTTTCTTGGCCATGACTGCCTCTGCAAGGGAATGGGCTGGGGTTGGCGCGGATTATAGCCGCCACGAAACTGCCGCCTACGCCTGCCCGTCACTTATCCACAGGAATGCGCCACCTGTGGACAGATAAACGTTTTCCCTAGTGTTTGTGGTTTTTCTGCGACTCGGCGAAGGCCTTCTGCTGCTCAGGCGAAGCCTCCTTCTGGTATTTCGCCTGCCATTCGGGATAGGGCATGCCGTAGATCTCTTCGCGTGCGGCCATTTTATCGATCTCGATGCCCTTGGTCTTGGCGGCGTCCTGGTACCAGTTCGACAGGCAGTTGCGGCAGAAGCCGGCCAGATTCATCAGGTCGATATTCTGCACATCGGTGCGCGTGCGCAGATGCTCGACCAGCCGGCGGAAGGCTGCGGCCTCGAGTTCGGTTTGCGTCTTGTCGTCGATCTTGTCGGCCATGCTGGGCTCTCCTTATGCCGGTATCTGGAAGTTCACCGTCTCGGCGATCAGCCAGTCGACCACGGCGCGCAAAGCCGCGGGCTTGTCTGCCCCTGACTCTAGGGCGGCGCGGTAGACTTGCAACTGCCGCTGGGCCGATGTGCCGCGCGACAGGATGCCCCTCGCCCGCTCAACTTCGGCCAGGCAGCCCAGTTGCACGGCTTCTTCGCGGACCAGTTCGATCAGTTCCTCGACCAGGGCCGCGTAAGGCACCGCCTGGCCCTTGCCGAAATCGACCAGCCGCCCTTCCGCGCCATAGCGTTGCGCCAGCCAGCGGTTCTCGTCGATCAGCGTATTGGCATAAATGCGCCAGCGCTGGTTCTTCTGTTTCAGCCGCAGCAGCGCCGCCAGCAGGCAGCGGAACAAAGCCGCCACCGTGATGCTGTCATCCACCCGCGTACACACATCCGTGATGCGCAGTTCCAAGGTGGGATAGCGCGCCGAGGGCCGAATGTCCCACCAGAGCTTGGTCGCGTCTTCGATCAGGCCGGCCTGCATCAGGCGGTTGACCAGCCGCTGGTACTCGCCCCAGGTCTCCAGCCGCTCGGGCAGCCCGGTACGGGGCAGGCTGTCGAACACCGACAGGCGATACGAATGCAGCCCGCTTTCCTCGCCCTGCCAGAAGGGCGACGAGGTGCTGAGCGCCAGCAGATGCGGCAGGAAATAACTGACCTGATTCATCAGGTCGATGCGCAGGTCCTCATCGGCAATGCCGACATGCACATGCAGGCCGCAGATGATCAGCCGCCGCGCCACGCCGGCCAGATCCTTGGCCAGGCGGTCATAGCGTTCGCGGTCGGTATGCTTCTGCTCGCTCCACTTGGCAAAGGGATGCGTCGAGGCGGCTATCGGCGCGAGATTGTGCTTGCCGGCCACATCCGCGATGGCGGAGCGCAGCCGCACCAGATCGGCGCGCGCCTCCGTCATGTCACGACAGACGCCGGTCACGATCTCGATCTGGCATTTCAGGAATTCGGGATTGATCTGGCCGACGGCGAGCCGGTCGCATTCCTCCAGCAGGGCCGGCGGCGGATCGACCGCCAGCGCCCCGGTGGCGCGATCCACCAGCAGATGCTCTTCCTCAATGCCGATGGTGAAATCTTCGGCCACGCGTCCCCCTGACAAAACTCGTTACGCAGCCGTCGCGGCTGGCGCCAGCAAACCGGCGTCCACCAGCATGCGACGGAAACAGCGCTCCAGCCGTTCGACCCATTCCTCCACGCCGGCATCATGCGAGACCAAGTCCTGCCGCACTTCGATCATCACATGATGCAGGCCGCGATTCTGGCCGTGCTCGAAGATCGAATAGCCCGAATGATCCTTGCCGCTATAGGGCAGGTTGTCGCCGACGATCAGATCGCCTTCGTCGCGCAGGGCCTGCAGCAGAGGCAGCGCCAGCCTTCCGTCGCGATCCCAGACCACGCCGATATGCCAGGGCCGGGCTTCATCCTTGGCGCGCAGCTTCGGCGTGAAGCTGTGAATCGACAGCAAGGCCGGCTGCGCGCTGCGCTGGCGCGCCGCTTCCAGCGTATCGGAGACTGCCGCGTGATAAGGCCGGAAATAGCGCGCCAGCCGGCGTTCGCGTTCTTCGTCGGACAGGTCGCGGTTGCCCGGCACAATCGTGCCGTCGCTCACTTCGCAGATCAGGGTCGGATCGTCGGGCCGGCGGTTGCAGTCGACCACCAGCCGCGACACGCCCGAGAACACCGCCGGGGCATCGAGCCGGTGCGCCAGCTGTTCGGCAATCGCCGCCGTGCCCGGGTCCCAGCCGATATGCCGCAGCAGTTCGTCATCCGGCAGGCCGAGATTGTTGAGCGCCGGCGGCACGGCGCGGCTGGCATGGTCGCAGATCAGCACCGCAGGCGAGCGGCCCTGCGGATTCAGCACGCGAAAACTTGGAGGTTCCGACGCTTCAGTCATGGCAGGCGCGACTGGCCATGTGGAATGGGGCCGTGCGGAAATCGGGGCGGCAGGTTTGCATAACCAAGGCAGGCTGCACTAAGGTTGCGGCGACAATTTGTCCAATCATAGCCGAAACGAAGCCGTGCTGCACCATATCGCCATAGTCGGCAGCGGTCCTTCCGGACTGTTTTGCGCCGATGCCCTGCTCCGCCAGCGCCCGGACCTGAAAATCGACGTGTTCGACCGCCTGCCCACGCCCTATGGCCTGGTGCGATTCGGCGTCGCCCCCGACCATCAGGGCACCAAAGCGGTGACGCGGCAGTTCGACCGCCTGTTCGCCGGCGGGGCCTTGCGCTTCCTTGGCCATGTCCAGGTCGGTCGCGACCTGCCGCTGGCCAACCTGCGCCAGCATTACGATGCCGTGGTGCTGGCGCTGGGCGCCCATGCCGACCGGCCGCTCGGCCTGCCGGGCGAAGACCTGCCGGGCCGCTATGGCTCGATGGCCTTCGTCGGCTGGTATAACGGCCATCCGGATTTTCGCGATCTCGACCCGCTGCTCGACCGGCCCGGCGCCGCGGTGATCGGCATGGGCAATGTCGCCATCGATATCGTGCGCGTGCTGGGCAAGACCAGAGCCGAGATGGCGACCAGCGACCTGACCGCGCATGCCGCCGACAAAATCGCCGCCGCAAATTTTACCGACCTCTACATCCTCGGCCGTCGTGGCCCCATCGAAGCGAGTTTCACCAGCGCCGAACTGGCCGAGCTGGGCAAGATGGAGCGCGTGCGCCCCGTGGTGAAGAAAAGCGATCTGCCGGAGGCACTGCCGGCCGGTCTCGACGCGATCGAAGCGCGGGTGAAGGAGAAGAATCTTTCCATCCTGCATGAATTCGCCGATCGCACCGACGAGAAACCGATCAGGCTGCATTTCCTGTTCAACGCGACGCCGGACGCCATCGTCGGCAGCGAGCGCGTCGAAGGCCTGAAGATCAAGAACGGGCCGACGCTGGAAGTGGGCACGGTGATCAGTGCCATCGGGTACCGCACTGCCGCCGATGGCGACCTGCCGCAGAGCGACGCCCGCGGCGTGATCGCCAATCAAGAGGGGCGCATCGAGCCCGGCCTCTATGTGGTGGGCTGGGCCAAGCGCGGTCCTTCGGGCACCATCCCGACCAATCGCGCCGAAGCCAAAACCGTCGCCGACCTGCTGCTGGCCGATTACGCCAACGATGCCGCGCCGGCCAAGCAAGGCTCGGCCGCGCTGGATGCCTGGCTGAGCAGCCGTGGTGTCCATGTGATGGACTGGGCCTGCTGGAAACGCATCGAAGCTGCGGAAATCGCCGCCGCCCTGCCCGGCAGCCCGCGCGCCAAACTCGCGGCCTGGGAAGACCTGAGGAAGCATCGCCAATGAAACTCTACAACAACGATGGATCGCCCTTTGCCGCGCGCGTGCGCATGCTGCTGCGTGCGAAAAATGCCGCGCCCATCGAAATGCTGAAGCCCGGCGCCGATTACAAGACTCTCGCGCCCATCGGCAAGATTCCCGCCCTGCTGCTGGATGACGGCACCTTGCTGCCGGAATCGGAAGTGATCTGCGGCTATCTCGATGCCACCCTGCCCGGCCCATCGCTGTATCTCGACACGCCGGAGGCGCGCGCCCGCGTCACCCTGATGGTGCGGCTGTCGGATTTGTACCTTGCGCCGGCGCTGCATGATTTCTTCGTGCTGCTGTTCACCGAGCCGGGCAACCGCGCGGCCATCGAAGCTCTGGCGCCAGCCTTTGCGCGCGGGCTGAAATTCCTCGACATCTATGTGGCGAAAGACGGCTGCGCCGCTGAAGCCCGCTTCAGCCAGGCCGACTGCACGCTGGCGCCCATGCTGTTCTACGTCGATGAAGTGCTGCCCGGCCTGATCGGCCAGAACCTGCTGGAAAAGCGTCCGGCGCTAAAGGCCTACTGGCAGCGCATCAAGTCGCATCCCGTGGCGGCGCCGGTGCTGGACGAAGTGCGCGCCAGTTGGGGCCGTTATCAGCAGAAGCTGCAGGCGTCGCAGTAACGCCTACAAATCACCGACGCGGAAATTAAGCTCCAGCACCTTCGGATAGCCTTCCGCATTCGGCGGCATCTTTAACGGCTGGGCCAAGCGCATGGCGCGCAAGAAGGTTTCCACCGCCGTGCGAAAAGCGGCGGCTTCCGGCCGCGGATCGTTGGCGATGCGATCCCAGTTCTCCACCATCTTCCGCATATCCCAGGGATCGTCCTTGCCGAATGGCGGTGCCAGCATGCCATCGGGCAGCACGCGATAGCGGCCGAAAATGCGGATATCGGCAAAGCGCGGCGAGTCGAAATCCAGCACCCAGGCGCGGTAGATCTGGCTGAGGAAGAAATCGCTTTCCGACTGCGTCATCTCGCCGGCTTCGCCAGCGGCAGTACCCGGCGCGCCACGCTGGCGATTGCCGGTGGTCTGCTGCGAGGGCGGCGAGCGCTGTGCCTGCTGCGGCGGTGCCGGCGTGGTGGTCGGTCCTGACTGGCCCAGCAGCGGCGCGGGCTGCGGACGGTCGCTGGCCTGCGGGCGCGCACGCTGACCGGCGCTGGGCGGCGCGCGCGATGGCACCTGCGTGACCGGGGCGTCCTGCAACTGGGGCACCGAAGGCGGCGGCACATCCTTCAGCGGCTCAATCGATTGCGCCGGCTGCTGCGGCGCTGGCGCTGGCGGAGGTGGCGCAGCCTGAGGCGCCGGTGCCGGTGGCGGAGCCGGCTTCGGCGCTTCGGGCATCACGAATTCGGCCAGCACCGGCGGCGGTTCGGGCTGAATCCGCCAGGTCCAGGGTTCAATCAGCAGCAGGATGGCGACCAGCGCATGCAGCAATAGCGACAGGCCAACCGCCACCCAGAAGCGGCGATTATCCCAATCCTGCGCGCGATATTCCAAAAAGGAGGCCATACCAGACACTTAGCGCTGACGTAGCGGCAGGCCAAGGCTTTTGCCCGCGCAAATCGCCTCGGCTATAACCGATTGTCCGACAAACTATAAGTCCAAGCGGAGAGAGAAACGTGTCCGAACCAGTCGCCGTCACATATGCCGTTCGCGACGGCATTGCCGTCCTCACTATTGAAAACCCGCCGGTCAACGCGCTGAGCCAGGCCGTGCGCGCCGGCATCATCGCCGGCCTCGACAGGGCCGATGCCGATGCGAGTGTTCACGCAGCAGTGATCATCGGCGGTGGACGCACCTTCATTGCCGGCGCCGATATCAAGGAGTTCGGCAAAACCCCGCTGCAGCCCTATCTGCCCGATGTACTGAAGCGCATCGAGGCCATGACCAAGCCGGTGGTGGCGGCCCTGCATGGCACTGCTCTGGGCGGCGGCTTTGAAGTGGCGCTGACCTGCCACTGGCGTGTCGGCGTCGAAAGCGGCCAGGTCGGCCTGCCCGAAGTGAAGCTTGGCCTGCTGCCGGGCTCCGGTGGCACGCAGCGCCTGCCGCGCGTGGTCGGGCCGAAAGTGGCACTCGACATGATCGTGTCGGGCAATCCGATCCCGAATAAAAAAGCCGCCGAACTGGGTGCCATCGACGAGATCGTCAGTGGCGACCTGCTGGAGGGCGCGCTGGCCTATGCCAAGACGGTGGTGGCCGAGCAGCGTCCGCTGCGCCTGGTGCGCGACATGAATGACAAGGTCAGCAATGTCGATCCCGCGCTCTTCGCCGATTACCGCAAGAGCATCGAGAAAAAGGCCAGGGGCTTTCTCGGTCCGTGGCGTTGCATCGACGCGGTGGAGCTTGCCACCAAGCTGCCGATGGACGAAGGCCTGCTGAAGGAGCGTGAATTCTTCTTCGAATGCATGGCCAGCCCGCAGCGCGCCGCGCAGATCCACGCCTTCTTCTCCGAACGCGAGGCCACCAAGATCCCCGGCCTGCCCGAAGATGTGAAGCCGAAGCCGATCAAGTCGGCCGCCGTGCTGGGCGCCGGCACGATGGGCGGCGGCATTGCGATGAATTTCGCCAATGCCGGCATTCCGGTGAAGCTGCTGGATGTGTCGCAGGAAGCGCTGTCGCGCGGCCTGGGCGTGATCGAGAAGAACTACGCGACGTCTGTTGCCCGCGGCAGCATGAAGCAGGAGGCGATGGATCGGGCGATGAAGCTCATCTCCGCCACCCAGCATTTCGAGGATATTGGAGACGCCGATATCGTGGTGGAAGCCGTGTTCGAGGAAATGGGCGTCAAGAAGGACGTCTTCGGCAAGCTCGACAAGGTGATGAAGCCCGGCGCGGTGCTGGCCACCAATACCTCGACACTGGATATCGATGAGATCGCAGCCAGCACCAAACGGCCGCAGGATGTGATCGGCACGCATTTCTTCAGCCCGGCGAATGTGATGAAGCTGCTGGAGAATGTGCGCGGCGCGAAATCCTCGCCCGAAACCATCGCCACCGTGATGGCGCTGGGCAAGCAGCTGAAGAAAGTGTCGGTGCTGGCCGGCAACTGCGATGGCTTCATCGGCAACCGCATGCTGCATGGCTATCTGCGCGAGGCGAACTTCCTGCTGGAGGAAGGCTGCAGCCCTGAACAGATCGACCACGCGCTGGAGGAGTTCGGCCTGGCGATGGGTCCGTTCAGGATGTCCGATCTCGCCGGCCTGGATGTGGGCTGGCGCATCCGCAAGGGCAAGGCGCATCTGCGCCCCAAGGACGAGCGCTATTCCAGGGTGGCCGACCGGCTCTGCGAGCTTGGCCGCTTCGGCCAGAAAACCGGCGCCGGCTTCTACAAGTATGAAGGCCGCGACGCCCGCCCCGATCCGGTGGTGCAGGACATCATCCTGGCGGAGGCGAAGGCGCAAGGCATTGAACGGCGGGAGATTTCCGACGAGGAAATCGTCCAGCGCTGCATGTATCCGCTGGTCAATGAGGGCGCCAAAATCCTGGAGGAAGGCATTGCCATCCGGTCCAGCGATATCGACATCGTTTACCTTTTCGGCTATGGCTTCCCGGTCTATCGGGGCGGGCCGATGTTCTGGGCTGAACAGATCGGTCTCGACAAGGTGCTCGCCACGATCCGCGGTTTCCACAAGACCCACGGCAAGTTCTGGGAGCCGGCCAAGCTGCTGGTCCAGCGTGCCGAAGCCGGCAAGGGATGGAAGGGCTGAGAAGCTCCCGTCCAGAGTCAGAGGTAGTGCAAGAGTCCGATGTCTGAATCTGCCGTCGCATATCCGGGCGCCGATGATCCCATTGGCGCCCGGCGTACATTTGCCATCATCGCGCATCCCGACGCCGGCAAGACCACGCTGACCGAAAAGCTGCTGCTGTTCGGCGGCGCGATCCATCTGGCCGGCGCCGTGAAGGCGCGTGGCGAAAGCCGCCGCGCGCGCTCGGATTTCATGAAGATCGAGCAGCAGCGCGGCATCTCGGTCTCGACCTCGGTGATGAATTTCGAATATCGGAACTGGACCTTCAACCTGCTCGACACGCCGGGCCACGAAGACTTCAGCGAAGACACCTATCGTACGCTGACTGCCGTCGACAGCGCCGTCATGGTGCTCGATGCCGCCAAGGGCATCGAAACCCAGACCCGCAAGCTGTTCGAGGTCTGCCGCCTGCGCGACGTGCCGATCACGACGTTTGTGAACAAGATCGACCGTGAATCGCAGGATCCTTTCGCGCTGCTCGATGAAGTCGCCTCCACGCTGGCGCTGGAATGCGTGCCGGCGAACTGGCCGATCGGCATGGGCTACGAGTTCAAGGGCTGCTACGACCTGATCGGCAAGCGCCTGCTGCTGGTCGGCAAGGAAAACAAGAATCTCGAACCCGAAGTGATCATCCTGGACAAGGGCCTGGACGATCCGCGCGCCGCCGAGATGATCCCGGCAGCCCAGCTTGCCAAGCTGCAGGAAGATATTGCGCTGATCGAAGGCGCCTGCCCGCCCTTCGATATCGAGAGCTATCGCCAGGGCCATATGACGCCGGTGTATTTCGGCTCGGCGCTGAAGAATTTCGGCGTCGACGAACTGCTCAAGGGTCTGGGCGAATTCGCTCCGCCGCCACGGCCGCAACCGACCGACAAGCGCGTGGTGCAGCCGACCGACAAGGGCGTGACCGGTTTCGTGTTCAAGGTCCAGGCCAATATGGACAAGAACCACCGCGACCGCGTGGCCTTCCTGCGTCTGTGCTCGGGACATTTCAAGCGCGGCATGAAGCTGAAGCAGATCAGTACCGGCAAGTCGATCACGGTGAGCAACCCGACGCTATTCTTCGCGCAGGACCGTTCGCTGGCCGACGAAGCCTGGCCCGGCGACATCATCGGCATTCCCAATCATGGCGTGCTGCGCGTCGGCGACACGCTGACCGAGAGCGAAGACCTGCGCTTCACCGGCATTCCCAACTTCGCGCCGGAAATCCTGCGCCGTGTGCGCCTGTCCGATCCGATGAAGGCCAAGCATCTGCAGCGCGCGCTGGAGGATCTGGCCGAGGAAGGCGTGACGCAGGTCTTCCGTCCCCGGATCGGCGCCGACTGGATCGTCGGCCTGGTCGGCCCGCTGCAGCTCGATGTGCTGGCGGCACGCCTCGCCGAGGAATACAGCCTGGAAGTCGGGTTCGAGCAGGCGCCCTTTGAGACCGCGCGCTGGGTGGATGCCGAAAATCCGCGCGATCTGGACAAGTTCGTCGAGCAGAATCGCGGCGTGATCGCCGATGACCGCGAAGGCAACCCGGTCTTCATGGCGCGCAATTCATGGGAACTCTCCTATATCGAGAAAAAATGGGATAAGATCCGTTTCCATGCGACGCGGGAACGCCATTAACCATCTCGACCGTCGCCGCCTGCTGCTGACGCTGGCGGTCGGCAGCCTGCTGCCCGCAAGAGTCTGGGCGCAGGAGAAGAAGGAAAAGAAAAAGAGCGATACGCCGATCGAGAAGCCGCCGGTCAATTCGCCGCTGCTCGTGGTCGATGCCGTCACGGCGCCGATTTCCGGTCCGTCGGGCTCCAAGGTGATCATGACGCTGACGGTGGATTGCGGCACCGTCGAGACCGCGCGCAAGGTGGATGACCTGATGCCGCGCGTCTACAACGCGGTGATTCTGGAACTGAACCGCGAACCGCTCGGCCGCGACGGCCGGATTTACGACAACGATATCGAGGGACTGAAGCGCCGGCTGGTCTATCAGATCAACCGCGCCCTGCAGGGCCCGCAGGTGGTCGGCGTCTATGTCCGCTCGATGCAGGAAGTGCCGCTGCGCGCCCCCAGCAGCGGCCGCTCGTAACGACTAGTCGTCGTCGCGCGAAAACAGGATCGACTTGGCGTGGATGTCGTCGATGCTGCTCAGCAGATCGTCGATCTTCGCTTCCAGCATGTCGGCCGCCTGCCGCGCCATGCTGAGTTCCTCCTCCACCGCCTGCAGCATCGCCTGCCGCGCCGCGCCGATGATGGCGCCGTTCGGCTGGGCCGGGAAGCTGACGCATTTCGCCACGAAGCGCCGCACCGCCGAGGCCGAAGGCAGGGTGCCCAGCACCAGCTTGGCCGGCAGGGCCACCACCATCCAGCCCGGATTGGCATGCATCACGGCAAAATCGCCATGGCTGAAACCGGCGCGCGCCGGCGCATCGGGCGCCGCGCCGGGCAGTTGCACGTCGGTGGCCTGCCAGCCGAAGGCGAGGAATTCCTGTTCTGCGGCCACCCGCATTTCCTGCAAGGTCTGCTGGTCGGGCTGTTCCGCGGACTGCTGATCAGGATGTTCGCTCACGCTTCGCTCCGCTCGTTACCGCGTTGCTGCAGGGCTGCCACATTGGCGCGCAGGTTGGCCGGCGACAGGGTGCCGACCACGATACTGCATGTGCCGGGCAAAGTCGCGGCTGCCTTCAGCGCGGCGGCCGGATCGGCGGCATGGCCGCTGGCCAGCGCCTTCTTGATCAGCACGCCCCTGCCCTGTGCCGCCGCCCGCGCGATCAGCGGCGCCTCTTCCGTGTAGCCCGGATTCCAGGTCGCCATCAGAATATCGACATGCGGCAGCAGGCGGTCGCCGCCCGTTAGGGTCTTGCCTGAAAAGCCGGTGGCGCGGATCAGGCCCTGCTGCTTCAGTTTGCTGAGTTCCTCGGCGGCGGGCAGGAAACGGTCGCCGGCCTCGTCAAGCCCATCAGAATGCAGCAGCACGGCATCCAGGTAATCGGTGCGCAGCAGGCGCAGGCTGCTTTCCACCGACCTGCGGATCGCGGCCGGAGAGAAATCATGCCGCGAGGCGCCGTTTTCAAAATATTCGCCGGCCTTGGTGGCAATCACCCAGTCCTCGCGTTTGCCGGGTCTCAACTGCCCGAGCCGCGGCTCGCTCAGGCCATAGGCCGGCGCGGTATCGAGCAGGTTGATACCCAGCTCGCGCGCGGTCTCCAGCAGGGCCACGACAGCCTTGTCGTCGGGCAGTTCGAAGCCCTGCGGGTATTTCACGCCTTGATTGCGGCCGAGCTTCACCGTGCCGAGCCCGAGCAGGCTGACGCGGATGCCCGTGCTGCCCAGCACCCTCATTTCCATGCGACAGTCTCCCAGGGCGCGGGCGCGATGGCCGGCGCGGCCCAGTCGAGCCAGTCGGGCTGCGCCGCGCCAGATGCTGGCGGCAGATCGGCCAGCACGAGATCGGCCAGTTGCGGCGCCAGCGCCAGCTTGGTCGGCCAGGCCAGCGTGATGCGGCCCCTGCGCTGCAGGATAGGACCATCGGGCTTGTGGCCGCTTTCGGTCGCCCCTTCGGCGCGGTCGACGCGGAAGCCGGCGAAACGGCTGCGGCTGAAATCCAGCTTCGGCAGCAGTGTGGCAAATTCCGTGCGCGCCGTGGCGATCAGTTCGGCTTCGCTCTGCTGCACGCCGTTTTCGGCAATCAGCCCGCCGATATTCCAGACCAGCATGCCGTCTTTCTGTCGATGCGTGGTGATGGTGACGCGCGGCTTGTCGCTGGTGTCAAAGCAATGCGCCCAGAGCGGCGCCGGTGCATTCCCGACCAGCACCTGATGCAATGGCCGACGCTGCGCGGCTTTCGCCGGCAGCCCAAGCTGCGGCAGCAATGCCTCATTTCCAGCACCCGCGGTGGAAATCAGATGGCTGGCGGTGATGCTGCGGCCAGCGACATCGAGGGTGACATGATCGCCGCGATCCTCGACCTGCGCCTCGCCTGCCTTGATGCAGCCGGGATGCAACTGCGCCAACGCCGTCAGCAGCGACGAGGTATCAAACACGCATTCATCCAGCGCATAGACCGCGCCGATCGTGTCGGGGTCGCGCAACGCCAGCGGCCAGTCGGCCGGATCAAGCGCTTCGACACGGCCGCGCACCAGCTTGCTGCCGAAAAAGCCGGCAACGCGGCTGGCCAGTGTGCGCCGCGCCCAGAACAGATGGTTTTCGGCCGACAGTTTGGCGCCGCGCAGATCGATCTCGCCGCTGCCGTTCAGAGTAGCGCGCCAGCGCGCCGGCATGTCGGCCAGCGCCGCGCTGTCCTGCTTGAGTTTCAGGTCGATGGCGTATTTCAGGCCGCCATGAATGATGCCCTGCGAGGCCAGCGTCTGTCCGGCACCCAGTGCCTCACGCTCGATCAGCAGCACGGAATAGCCGGCGCGTTTCAGCCGCGCCAGCAGCCAGAGGCCGGCAATGCCGCCGCCGAGGATCGCGACGTCGACATCAGGTCGCGTCATCGCGCGCTCAGCTTTGCAATTTCTTGATGGTCGCCGTGGTGCTCTGCCCGGCGACCAGCCGCGAGACCTTCACCTCGCCGCCATAGGCGCGCACGATCTCGGCGCCCACCACCTGATCGACCGTGTAGTCGCCGCCCTTGACCAGAAGATCGGGCTTGAGCAGGTCGAGCAAAGGCTCCGGCGTATCCTCGGCAAAGATCACAACGAGATCGACCAGACCCAGTGCGGCCAGGATCTGCGCGCGATGGCGCTCATCCTGCACCGGCCGCGTAGGCCCCTTCAGTTTGCGCACGGAAGAGTCGGCATTGATCGCCACCACCAGCCGGTCACATTGCGCGCGCACCTCCGAGAGCAGCGCGAGATGGCCGGGATGCAGCAGGTCGAACACGCCGTTGGTGAAACCGATGCGCTCACCGCGGCTGCGCCATAGCGCCACACGCTCGGCGGCCTGCGGCGCCGTCGCCACCTTGGCCGCGATGCCATGCGGATCGGGCATATGCAGCGCCAGCCGCAATTCCTCGGGATGCACGACCGCCGTGCCGATCTTGCCGACGACAATACCGGCGGCGGCATTGGCAAGACGCGCGGCCTGCGGCAGCGGACGGCCAACAGCCAGTGCCGCGGCAATCGTCGCCACCACGGTATCGCCGGCGCCGGACACATCGAACACTTCGCGGGCTTCGGCCTTGAGATGCAGCGGCGCGCTATCCTTGCCCTGAACGAGCGTCATGCCGGCGCCACCACGCGTGACCAGCACATTGGCGATGCCGGCATCGTTCACCAGCTTGCGCGCAGCCGCCACGGCGCTATCGTCATCATTGCAGCTTTCGCCGGTGGCCAGCGCGGCCTCGGCGCGGTTCGGCGTCACCAGCGTGGCGCCCTTGTAGCGGCGATAGTCGCTGCCCTTGGGGTCGACAATGATCGGCTTGCCGGCCTTGGCGGCGGCTTTAACAAGTTTGGCCAGCACGCGGTCGCCGACGGCACCCTTGGCATAATCCGACAGCACCAGTACGGCATTCTCAGTCAGCGCATCCAGCGCGGTCTTGATCAGGGCGTCGACGGCCTCGTCGGAGGGTTGCGCCGGACTTTCGCGGTCGACGCGCAGCAGCTGCTGGCGACTGCCAATGAAGCGGGTCTTTTCGATGGTATGCCAGGTTTCATCGATGATGAGATGCGCTTCGATGCCGGGCTCGCCCGCCAGCACCTCGTTGAGCTGGTCGGCGGCAACGTCCTCGCCGGCCAGGCCGAGCAGCGCCACCTTGGCGCCAAGGGCTGCCAGATTACGTGCCACATTGCCGGCGCCACCGGGCATGACGATCTCGCGCTCGATCCGCATCACTGGAATCGGCGCCTCGGGCGAGATGCGGTCAACACCGCCATAAACGAAGCGGTCGAGCATCACATCGCCCACCACCAGCACGCGGGCGGCAGTGAAATCGGCGGCATCGGCAGTGACGTCGGACATGGCTTTTCGATACACCGGCAAGGGGTTAAACGCCAGCCTTTAAAGGGATTTTCAGGTCTGCAGCAGGCGCCGGCCGGCGCCTTCCAGCACCAGGGCGGTCAGCCGGCCGGTGGTATAGGCGCCGGTATCAACGCCGATGCGGTTCGACCGCCATTCCACCTCATGCACGATGGTATGGCCATGCACCACGATCAGGCCATGGTCGACCTCGGAGTTGAGGAAGACGTCGCGAATCCAGATCATCTGTTCACGGCTTTGCCGATCCAGCGGCAGGCCCGGCTTGATGCCAGCATGGACGAACAGATAGTCGCCATACTGCACCTGCTCCGGCAGGCTGCTAAGAAACTGCTTGTGATGGCGCGGCATGGCGCCGAGCAGGGCGCGCTGGGTGAACAGCAGGTCGTCGAAAGACGCCGGCACCTTCACCTTGTAGCTCGCCAGCGTGGCATCGCCGCCGTTGCTGAGCCAGAGCGACGCGCCATAGGGCGCATCCATGAACTGCAGCAGCATGTCTTCATGGTTGCCGAGCAGCGCGATGGTTTCGACATTCGAGAAACGTGAGCGCGTCAGGCGTTCGATCACGCCATGCGAATCCGCGCCGCGATCTACATAATCGCCCAGATACACAATGACGGTTTTCTCTGGGGCAGTTCTGAGATCGGCTTCGATCTGGTCATGCAGCCGATCCAGCAGATCGGCGCGGCCATGGATATCGCCGATGGCGTAGACGCGGAGTCCGGGCGGCAGCCGGGCCTCCTCGATCAGCATGGATTATTGCGGCGAGCGCTTGGCGAGGATGCGCTGCAGGGTGCGGCGATGCATCTTCAGCCGGCGCGCCGTCTCCGACACATTGCGGTCGCAGAGTTCGAAGACGCGCTGGATATGCTCCCAGCGCACGCGCTCGGCCGACATCGGCTCGTCGGGCGGGGCCGGATGCGCGGCATTGCCAACCCGCAGCGCACG
>JAGXRD010000073.1 GCA_018336035.1 Alphaproteobacteria bacterium
TTGGGCTCGATCTTGATTGCGGGGTCTGCCACGCCAACTGCGCGGCAGCGGCAACCACAGTAGCCACTGTCTCGGCCAACCCGGTCGGCATGGAGAGGTTCGAATATCAGGGCGAAGTCCGGTCGCCACACTGGCATGAGCGACCGTACCGCCCCAACTGGTTTGCCCCGCAGCGCTCGGGGTTGAACCTGGCCGCCTGACACAGGCTCCGGCATTTCTTTCCCCGATCCCCTTGCTTTGACGGGCTGTCGTTGCGTGCGACAGCTGTACCAGGATCGTTTCGGAAGGACTCTCTCATGAAGGCTCGCTGGATTCAGCGAAGGCCGCGGTCGGCTTGGCTTGCCGCAGTCGCACTGCTCATGTTGGTTGACCAACTCAGCAAATCGTATTTCTCCACCACCCTTGAACTGGGCGAAGCCATCAAGGTCACCGATTGGCTGAACCTTGTTCATGTGCTCAACACGGGTGCAGCCTTCTCCTTGCTGGCCGACGCTGGAGGATGGCAGCGGTGGTTTTTCATCAGCGTGACAGCGCTGGTGGTCGGTGTGGTCTCCGCCGTCTGTCTGGCCCGCCAAGCAGCGCCGCTCGATCGGTGGGTCGGAGCCTTCGTGGTGGGCGGTGGCGGCGGCAACTTGATTGACCGCATCTACACCGGTGCTGTGGTGGATTTTCTGGATCTTCATTGGCGCGGCATCCACTGGCCAGCTTTCAACCTGGCTGACGTGTTTATCGTTTGTTCCATGCTGGTGTGGTGTGCCGCAGAGTTGAAAGCTTCGCCCAAGCAGGCGCACACGGAAACACAAGCGGAGTTGCGCCCATGAAAAGCGGCTGGTTCTGGATCATTTCTGCCTGGAGCGTCGCCCTGACCGCGACGCTTGGCGCACTCTTCATTGGCGAGGTCATGGGCATGACGCCATGCCTGCTCTGTTGGTACCAGCGCATCTTCATGTTCCCGTTGGCCCTCATTCTTGGCATGGCGGCTTTTGCCGAGGACAGGCGTGGCGCCATCTATGCGATGCCGCTGGCTCTGGGCGGAGCAACCCTCGCCGGATACCACACCGCTCTCATCGCTGGGTGGGTTCCGAAATGGTGGGTGCCCTGCGGAAGCGGGCCATCCTGCAGCGAACAAAGCCTCGAAATCCTGGGCGGCATCCAGATTCCCTGGTTGTCGCTCGGTGCCTTCAGCGTTATTGCCATTCTTCTTTTCGTCTATCTGAGAAAGACACGTCCATGAACACCAAAAAACTCACTGTGATCGGTCTGGGGGCCATCGTGGTCCTGTTCTTTTTCCTGGGCTTGAACGCCTACACAAAGCGCGTTCAGAACGCCCAGCAAGAACAGGTCAAGGCCGAGCAGGCACGCCTAGTACGCATGCACTCTCCAGTCTTCGGTCCGCAAGGCGCTCCCGTGACGATCGTCGAATTCTTCGACCCTGCCTGTGAGACCTGCAGAGCCTTCTATCCGATCGTCAAGAACCTCATGGCCCAGTATCCAGCTGAAGTGCGCTTGGTAATCCGATACGCGCCTTTTCACCAAGACTCCGACCGGGTGGTGAAGCTGCTCGAATCAGCCAAGAGCCAAGGTAAATACCAGGCCGTCCTTGAGGCCTTGTTGGCCGCGCAGCCGGCCTGGGCAGATCACGGCCAACCCAAAACAGAAATCGCTTTCCAGGTCGCTGAGCAAGCAGGACTGGACCTTGCCAAGGCGCGCCAAGATATGGAAAGACCAGGAATGCAGGCCCTGCTTCAGCAGGACATTGAAGACCTGACGGCTCTGCAGGTCACAAAAACGCCCACCTTCTTTGTCAATGGCCGCGCCCTGCCCAGCTTCGGACCGGACCAGCTAGCCGCGCTTGTCGCAGAGGAAGTCGCCAAGGCCAGGAAATGAAAGAGGCAGATTCCACCTGCTTCGGGCGCCTTGTGTGCTGGAGCCATCGAGACATCAGGTAGCATGATCCGGCGTCATATTGTTGTGGTCGTGGCGCTGGTTGCAGCAGCCGTCTTCACCACGGCGGTTCATCTGTTTGAGAGGCGAACTGTTGAGGTGGCCGCCACCCGGGCTGCTGAACAGGCCGGGGCAATGGTCCGGCCACACTCTCCAATCATCGGCCCAGCCGATGCGCCCGTCACGATAGTGGAGTTCTTCGATCCTGCCTGCGAGGCATGCAAGGCATTCCATCCTCAGGTCAAGCAGATCCTCTCGTCCTGGCCTGGACAGATCCGGTTGGTGATTCGGTATGCACCGTTTCACAGAGATGCATCGGTCGAAGCGGTGAGAGTGCTCGAAGCGGCCAGGGCACAAGGGAAGTTCGAAAGCACTCTCGAGGTTCTTCTGGCCAATCAGCGGACTTGGTCGGGCCAGGGTGTCAACTCCACAGCTCGTGTGTGGCAGCTAGCCCTCTCAGCCGGCCTGGACATCGAAGTGGGCTTCCCCCAGTTTCCCGGACGGTTTGCTTAGCCCATCAAGCCTTGCTCTGGGCTTCCCCCAGTTTCCCGGACACATCCAATGACATGATGTGTTCAGGAGATAGGCATGACAAGAACCCGAAGGAGCGTAAGCGTCCGGGCACCCCACCCTGATCTACCGCTGGAAGTCGCAGAGGTGGAATGACCCCTACGTTTTAGAGCCGCAGCAAGCCTCGTCGCCACCGGCTTGTATTGGAGGGCACGGCATCGAACCAAACGAGCAGAACACACAACAATCGCCCGGTTTTGGACGCAAGACGGTGTGGCAACTTTCGCACTCGTAGAACCATTGGCATGCGTCCGTCGGCATTGTTTCGTTCTTGGCATGCCCGCACTCGGGGCACGTCAGAACAGAGTCCAAGATCAAATCCATTACGGCTTTGACGGAGCAACAGATGACGGGAATCCAGCTTCCGTGGTGGCCTTGGTCAGCACGTCCACCTTGACTTTGGTGTCATCAAAGACCACCGTGGTCTCTCGTTTGGCCAGGTTGGATTTGACGCCAATGACTCCGTCAATCTGGGTCAGTGCCTTCTTCACTGTGATGGGGCAAGTGGCACAACTCATGCCGGGCACCGACAGGGTGACGCTCTGTTGGGCAGCCCAGCCGGGCGTCAGCAGCAAGACTGCTGCAGTGGTCATGATCAATCGCTTCATATCGGGGCCTTTCATCAGTAGAACCAGGGGGCGAACAGGGGGAACGCCAGTGCAGCTACCAGCAACAGGGTCACCAGGGCAAACAGCACCTTGTAGGAGAGGCTGACCATCGGCCGATGACATACCTGTCCCGCTTCACAGGCCACAACCGGGCGCCATATCCGGCGCGCCGCAAAGATCAAGGCGATAGTGGCTGCACCAATGAACAGTGGCTGGTACGGCTCCAGCAGCGTCAACGTGCTGATCCATGCCCCAGAGATGCCCAGTATGATCAGCACCAGAGGGCCAAGACAGCAGGCGGACGCAAGGAGCGCGGACAGGCCACCCGCGATCAAGGCCTTGCCACCGCCAGTGGCACGGTCAGAGACGACTGTAGATTTTGTTGACATGGCTTAAGCTTAGTTCCGTACATTGGTACGGAGTCAAGCATCATGAGTCCTTCTCTTTCGCATGCCCCCCCTGGCCTCACCATTGGTGATCTGGCCAAGGCGGCCGATGTCAATGTGGAGACCGTACGGTTCTACCAACGCAAAGGGTTGATGCCCGAGCCAGCACGACCCCGGGGCAGCATTCGGCGGTACGACCAGAATGATCTGTCGCGATTGCACTTCATCAAGACTGCGAAGCGGTTGGGGTTCAGCCTGGACGAGACCGCGCAATTGCTGCAACTTGACGATGGGTCAAGCTGCGTTCAAGCACGAACACACGCAGAGTCGAAACTCGCCGAAGTTCAACTCAAGCTTGCAGACCTGCACCGAATGGAAGCCGTACTCTCTGAACTGATCCATCTCTGCGGTACTGGGAGAGGCAAGGTCCGTTGCCCGCTGATCGCGGCAATGGAGAGGCAGTCGCCCCCTCTACAGATTTGAAGCAGTGGTGGACTGCCAGCGATGTGGCAACAGGTCTTGAATGCGGCTGGCGCGCTGCGTGGGCAGGCGTGCCATCACATCGCGCAGGTAGGCATACGGGTCATGCCCGTTCATGCGCGCTGACTGGATCAGGCTCATGACGGCCGACGCCCGCTGGCCCGCGCGCAGGCTGCCAGCGAAGAGCCAGTTGTTGCGGCCAATGGCGATGGGCCGAATCTGGTTCTCGATCCAGTTGTTGTCCACGGGCAGTTGCCCATCGTCGACGAACCGGGTCAACGCCACCCAGCGCCGCAGGCTGTAGTCGAGCGCCTTGGCGCTCGCTGAACCTTCGGGCACCTTCTGGCGTTGCAGCAGCATCCACTGGTGCAAGGCGTCGAGCACGGGTTGTGTGTGCTGTTGCCGGGAAGCTTGGCGCTGCTCGGCGCTGAGCTCCTTGACCTCACGCTCGATCTCGTAGACCCGCGCGAACTGCTGCAGCGCGAATTCCGCGATCTGGCTCTGGTTCGCCGCGTGCACATCGAAGAACTTGCGCCTCGCATGCGCCAGGCAGCCGACCTCGGTCACGCCGCTGGCGATCAAGGCCTTGTAACCGCTGAAGTCGTCACAGGTGAGGCTGCCCCTCCAGTCACCCAGGAAGCGCCGGGCGTGTTCGCCCGAGCGTGATTCACAGAAGTCGTAGACGACCACCTTGGTGTTCTCGAAGGCACCCGTGGCATAGGCCCAGAGGTAGGCCCGGTGCGTCTTGCCGTTGCCTGGCTTGAGCATGGACACCGGCGTCTCGTCGGCGTGCAGCACGCGGTGCTGCAGCAGCTCTGTCCTCATGGCGTCGACCAGTGGCTGCAACTGCACGCCGCAGGAGCCCACCCACTGAGCGAGGGTGGAGCGCGGGATGGCGAGACCGGCGCGGCCGAAGATCGCTTCCTGGCGGTACAGCGGAAGGTGGTCGGCGTACTTGGCCACCAGCACCTGCGCCAGCAGCCCGGTGGTGGGGATGCCCTTGTCGATGATGTGAGGATCGACAGGCACCTGGTGAATCGTCTCGCACTGGGTACAGGCCCACTTGCCCCGGATATGGCGCTCCACCGTGAACACGCCAGGCACGTAGTCCAGCTTCTCGGCCACGTCCTCGCCAACGCGCTTCATCTGGCAGCCGCACTGGCACATGGTGGATTCGGGCTCGTGGCGGATCTCGCGCCGCGGCAGGTTGGCTGGCAGCGGCGCGCGCTTGGGAACCTTCTTCTCTTCAACCTTGGCGGGTACCTGCGCTTCCTGCAGCGCATCGATCTCCGTGGCTACAGCTGCCAGGTCGGCCTCGATCTCGTCTTCGAGCAGGCTCTTCTGTTCGGGGTTGAACCGTTCGGACTGAGCGGCGAACTTCATGCGCTTCAAGAGCGCGTTCTCGTGCGTGAGTTTGTCCAGCAGCGCGCTCTGGTGGCGCAGCTGCGTCATGAGGCGCGTGGTCAGCTCACGCAGCTCTTCTGCGCTCAGGCTCTGCAGGGACTGAGGCTCGACCACCATGGGCATTCACTGTGCCAGCGTTGGCACACGCGCACCATTGGCGCATGCCCCAATTGGCAAGCACCGGTCTGCGCTTCAGAGTCAGACCACGGTGATGACACCACAATCACCCAGCCGCTGCCAGGGCAGGCCCAGCACCAACGCATCGAACTGTGCGCGGGTGAGCACGGCGGTGCTGGCAGCATCACGCGGCCAGACGAACTTGCCGCTGTTCAGGCGCCGCGCTGCCAGCCACACGCCGATGCCGTCGTGCACCAGCACCTTCATGCGGTTGGCTCTTCTGTTGGCGAACAGGTAGGCGTGGTGCGGTCGCGCCGCGCCGAAGACCGACACCACGCGAGCCAGCGCCGTCTCGGTGCCCGCTCTCATGTCCAGCGGCTCAGTGGCCAGCCACAGCGCATCCACCCGGATCACTTGAGCAGCTCTCGCATCCACACGCCGCACTGCTCGGCCGCTGCCAGGGGCCAGGTCACCGAGACGGTGGTGGCGCCGCGACGCAGCTCGATGCGGATGTCCGGTGCAGGTGCAGGTCCCGGTGCACATGCCGCTGGCGGGAGCGGCACTGGAACGAATGCAGGAGTCGGGAGTGCAGGCAGCGCGCCACCCGCTTCACGGCGCCACTTGTGCACGACATTGGTGTTGATGCCGTGCGACAAGGCGATGCTGGCCACCGATGCACCTGGCTCGGCGCACTCGGCAAGGATCTGTTGCTTGAGATCGGAGCCGTACCGTCGGCGGGTCTTCTTCTTGGCTTCATTCATGGTGTCCACCTATTCGCTTGGTGGACACCATCGTTGCCGCTTAGACCAATCCCTTCAAGGGTGGGATGACCGTGCGCTTACGAAGGAGCTTCACGGACGAGTTCAAACGTGAGGCAGTCAAGCTGTGCAAGCAGCCAGGCGCCACCGTCACGCACATTGCGCGGGAACTAGGTATCGAGGCCAGTGTGCTCAGACGGTGGGTCACCCAGGAGCGTGGCGGGGTGTTGGACCTCAGTCCACGCTTCTGGCACGACCTTCGAGTGCTGGGCGAGAGTTGCGGGATGAACCGGGTCATCCGGCTGATGCGCTTGGCCAAACTGCAAGCCCGCCACAAGCGACGCAGACTACCAGGCGATACGGGCAGCAGGCTTGAGAACCACATCGCGCCCAACCATCTGCAGCGCGACTTCCAGTCCAGTGGCCCGAACCAGAAGTGGGTCGCCGACACCACCTACATCTGGACGGCTGAGGGCTGGCTGTACGCGGCAGCGGTGATAGACCTGTACTCACGCCTTATCGTGGGGGTGGTCGATGAGCGACACCATTCAGGCCAAGATGGTGAGCGACGCCTTACTAATGGCCCTTTGGCGGCGCGGCAACCTGCAGGAGGTGCGTGACATGACGGCCGACTGGCTGCACCGCTATAACCACCACCGACCCCATGAAGCACTCGGCCGAATCCCTCCGGTCGAGTACCGTGTCAAACTGTTCCCCAACCTCTACTGCTGACTGGCTCAGGAAATCGAGGGGACTTCAACAGGCGATGACCTGGGTACGCGCCCAGGCCTGAAGACCCCCTAACTGCCCCGACCGCCAAGGTGACGCTGCCTTTAGGCTGGGTCAGTTTTCTCGGGAATTTAAATCCAAGCCGCGGGTGCTCGGCCAGTGAGCTCCTTCACTCCGTCAACGTTTGCCGTCTGATTCCCCTGACAGCCCGCCGCTTTATGCGGCGATCCGCCTGACATCGTCCGTGTGAAGGACCATGATGCTGTCCTCCATCCGGTACCGAAGCTGCAGCTGCTGCGCCATCGCTTTGACCCGGCTCTCGGCGATGTCGAGCAATAGGGCGGCGTCGGTCAGGCTAATCTCGATGCGAAACTAGCCGTCGGGCATAAGTCGGGGTGAATTCAAGTTCGGTGCAAATGACCCGGTTAACGTCCGAGGGTTTTCCCTTAGTCTTCTTGGGAAGAAAATTGACCGAAGCGCGAAGCGCAAAGTGCTCCGAATTGATTCCAATGTTCTGCAGAAGTAACTGTAGGTTGTATTGAAGCTTTCGTGACCCTGGGCCTAACGCTACGCATCGTCGGGATGGACGGGAATCCAGGCTAGGCTGCCTGAGCCCGGCGCCTCTGACACAATTCCGCACCCATTAAAAAACCCACCGCCCTTTCGAGCGATGGGTTTCCACAAGCCTTGGAGGATTAGTGGGCCTGAGAATCAGAAGGCGTGAGCAACGCCGACAGCGTAAATTTGACGCTCGCGAACTTTAACGCCAGAAGAGTTCTCGATGTCGCCAGTGGTCAACACACCATACAGTCGGGTTCGCTTGGACAAATTGTACAACACACCAGCAGAGAATGCATCACCCTTCTCAAAGGTAGAACCATTGGGATTTTTGGCTTTTGCGGTGCTGTAGCCCAAAGAGAGCTCAATTGCGCCAACCGGCACCATAGCACCGATGGTGTACGTGTCCGATTTGCGGGGAGCCTGGTTCTTTACTTGGTTCCAGCCGCCGGAGAGGCGGAAGGAGCCGAAGTTGTAAGCAGCAGCCAAAGTGTTGTATTCCCGGGTAGTGTCGACCAGAGCGGCACTAATGGCTTTGTTTTCCTGGTAACCGTAGCCCACATCCAGACTGCCGGCTTTGTAACGCAAGTTGAAAGCGGTGATGTCGGTCTTTTCAGGTTTGGTGGCCTCACCGAAGCCGTAGCTTACACCAGCAGAGAAACCGCCGAAGGAAGGTGACTCGTAGCGGATTTGGTTGTTCGCACGGTCGCCGTAGTCAGCGAGCTGACCGACGCCTTGGAAGGCTGGAATAGAACCATTTCCAGTGTTGGCCAAAGTAACCTCGGTAGGAACAAGATTAGCCGAGTCCCAAATGTTTTGGCTAAGCATCAGATCGCGGATGTCATCAAACGATGTGTCGTGGCGACCGAGCTTGACGGTACCGAAACCACCTGCCAGGCCAACAAACGCAGCACGGTTACCCAGACTGGTGGTCGAAGGCGCGTCGACTACAAGGTCACTCTCTACAGCGAAAATTGCCTTCAGACCACCACCGAGGTCTTCAACACCACGGAAACCCAGACGGCTGCTGGTCAAGCCGCTGTTGAACATCTGAGTGTTGCTGACAGGACCCACGCCACCCGTGATGTTGCCCACTTTGGCAGAACCCACGGACGCATCAAGGCGGCCATAGATGGTGACAGACGATTGCGCCAAGGCGGCGCCGGAAGCAGCCAGAACTGCCAGAGCAATGAGGCTCTTTTTCATGGGGGTGTACTCCAATGGATTGCGGGAGGGCTTGTGCCCTTGCCCCCTACAGGATGCAGGGCGACACCCGTATTGTCTTCAAGAGACACCACAAGCCTGTGAACCGCCCTCAGTTTTTTTCGGGTTTTTACTGATTTACAACGCCGACTGCACATCTTTGTTGATTCACATGTTTGTCATGAATCGCGATTAAGCCAGCGCGCGAGCAAACCACCCCGTAAAGACAAGTGCGAGACCAACAAAAAGCCCGCGATAGCTTTCACAGCGGGCTTCCATTGATCGACGTGGTGCCGGAGAGATGAATCGAACACTCGACCCTTTCATCGTGAGCGGCCGGTCAACCCATCATCACCGGCCGCACCCGGCTCATTTGGACTGCAGGCGTGCACCGATGTAGGCCACGCACTCCACGAGGTTGAGGCAGACCAGCAGCAAGTATTTCTCGGCGTCGGTTCACACGCACAGCAGGTCGTGCTGGCCGAGGTGGCCGCATACGAATGCCAGGAGATAGCGCTCGGGGTGGTCGACGCACAACTGCGTGATCATCTGTACGAAGAGATGTGGCGGCACGCCCTTGGAGAACTTCGACGTCGCTGTCAGACGCCGCAAGGTAAGCGACCGGCGAACTCATCTTGAATGACCTGCCGTGGTTGAGCACGATCGTGTGCACGCAAGAGAACGTGGACACGATGCTCAAAGACCCTCAGACACCCCGTTATGCGGTGCGGCGCACGCACCGCACCTACACGCCGCAGTTCAAGGCCGAGCTGGTGGCTGCCTGCCGGCAGCCCGGCGTATCGATTGCCGCCATAGCCCTGCAGCACGGCACGAACACCAACGTGCTGCACCGCTGGATCAAGGAATGGGCACAGGGCATGCACCGCATGGAAGGGGGCACGGCCACTGCTGCCGTAGAACCTCGGGCTCCGGCCTTCGTCCCCCTTACGTTGAGGGCCGCAGCAGCAACAACTGCCAGTGAGCAGGCGTGCGTGGCCGCCTCGACACCAGCGACCAACATCCGTATCGAATGCCAACGTCCTGGCCTGTCAGTGACCGTGCACTGGCCCTTGTCTGCGGCAACCCAGTGCGCCCAGATGCTTGGCGAGTTGCTGCGGTGATCCGCATCGATGCGGCCTGGCTGGCCACAGTCCCGCTGGATATGCGAGCGGGTACCGACACCGCGCTGGCACGGGTG
>JAGXRD010000074.1 GCA_018336035.1 Alphaproteobacteria bacterium
TGGTCAAGCCGCTATCGACCAAGGTGCTGCTCGACCGGCTCGAGGCCGTCGCTCTGAACCGCAAGCCCTTTGTGGTGACATCGGATTACATCGGCCCGGATCGGCGACGCATCGAGGCGCGGCGCGAAAGCAATGTGCCGCTGTTCGATGTGCCCAATCCGATGCGCGCCAAGCTGACCGGCGAGAGTTTCGATGCCCGCACGCTGCAGCAGGCCGTGATGGCGATGAATGAGCAGATCAACCTTCAGCGTCTGCGCGCCTCGGCCTTCCGCATCGCCTTCGTCGCGGCACAGATCGTGCCGCTCTACAAGGCGCAAACCATGCCGGATGCGCATACGCTGACCATGCTGCGCGACCTGATTGTCTCCACCGAGGATATCCAGCGGCGCATTATGGGCACTGATCTGGCCCATGTCGGCCAGATCTGCGAACGGCTGCTGTTGCCGGCCCGCCAGATGTATGAACGCGGCGAGGATTTTGTGTTTACCGCCGACTGGCAGAAATCCTTCGATCTGCTCAAGTCGCTCGGCGATGCGGTGCTGGCCTTCTTCCATCCTGACCGGGATACTGCGGCCCTGGCGGGAGAAGTGGCCATTGCCATCGACCGCTTCCAGGCCCGTCTCGCGGCGCAGGAAGCGGGGCAGTTGCCGCAGGCCTGAGCGTCAGGCGACCGTCAGAGGGTGGCTGGCCTTGTAGAGGCCGCCGTTATCATCGATCCAGGTGAAGTCCAGCGTGCCGCTCTGCGTGCATTTCAGGAAGAAGGACAGATACGGGTTGGCCGACATGGCCGGCTCCAGCCGGGCCTCGAAGACCGGCTTGCCATTCAGCGTCACATTCATACGGTTGATGATCATGCGCGGGATCAGTTTGCCATCGGCATCCTTGCGCTGGCCGGATTCCATCGGATGCGTGATCAACGTCTTGATCTCGACCACGTCGCCGCGCTTGATGCCCTGGGGCACCCGGATGCGCGGCTTGATATCTGTGCTCATGCCTCTTGCTCCGGCTCAGGTGCTGCAGCCGCCGACGGTGACCTTGACCTCGCGGGTCGCGGTCCAGGCAGTGCCGTCGCTCAGTTCGGCAACGACGATCACGTTCTGCGATTCCGCCATCCGCATGCGCAACTGCACCTCCGCCTTGCCGTTGTCGGGCCCGAGCATGAAACTCGCCACACCGGGCTGGGGATTGCGGTCGGCGATGATGTGGATGGCCCGGACGTAATCGGTCGGGCTCATCGGGCTGTCGACCGTCACGGTGACCGGCACGGCGTTGCCGTTTTCGGCGATTTCGGGGACGTCGATCTTCACCTTGCCGGCCTTGGGCGCAACCTTGACCAGGTCGCCGAGCAACTTGCGGGCGGCTTCCGGCGTGGCGTCGGCGGCGCCGGGCGCGAGGGCGCAGGCGGCGCCGAGGGCGGCCAGGGCCTGGCGGCGGTTCAGGCCGCGGCGACGCCGGGGCAGATGGAGGGACGAGGTCATGGTCGGGAGAGGGTATTTGATCCGCGCGCGGCGATCAATTCCGCCAGTAACGCCAGTCGGCATGCCGCGCCGGTGGTAAGCCGGCGCGGCAGCAAGATCAGCCGCCGTTGAGGGCGGGGACGTAGGGCAGGACCTGCAGGCCGCCATCGTAGATCATCTTCAGCGCCACATAGGCGATGATCAGAAGGCCGACATAGGCGATCCAGTGGAACCGGTCGAGCATGCGGGCAATCGCCTTGGAGGCAAGCGCCATCAGCGCAATCGACAGCACCAGGCCGAAGGCCAGGATGTAGGGATGCTCGCGCGCAGCCCCCGCCACCGCCAGCACGTTGTCGATCGACATCGACAGGTCGGCGATGATGATCTGCGTGATGGCCTCGCGACGGGTCTTCGGCGCCGCTTTCTTGGGCGACATCTCGCTGGCATCGGCGCCATCCTTGGCGGCCTTGGCCTGCAGCCGCAGTTCGCGCCACATCTTCCAGGCCACCCAGAGCAGCAGGATACCGCCGGCCAGCGTGAGGCCTATGATCTGCAGCAGCTGTACGGCGACACTGGCAAACAGGATGCGCAGCACGGTGGCGGCGAGGATGCCGTAAACAATGATCTTGTTGCGGTACTGTGGCGGCAAACCGGCTACGGCCATGCCGATCACGATCGCATTGTCACCAGACAGGATGACGTCGATCAGAATGACCTGCGCAAAGGCGCTGAGTTCGGCGGCCGTGATGATGAGGCCGAAAAGATTGATATCGCCGTCCATTGGGATGCCTTAGGGAGTTTCTGGGACAGATCCGGATGCGCGTCCGCTGGCCCTGACCGTGAATTGTCCGTGTCGGCCGGACTCCCAGCTTGGCGCAGGCGGTTCGCTTTGTTACCTATGTCAGCCACAATTTTCCAGTGCCGCCATGACCGACAACGCCGAATTGTTCACTCTTGTTCCTGCTCGCAGCCCGCTGCTGGTCAATATCCCGCATGCGGGCCGACGGCTGAGTCCCGGTTTGGCCGAGCGCCTGACCCCGGCCGGCAGCCTGCTGGCCGATACGGACTGGCATGTCGAGAAGCTTTACGCATTCGCAGCGGATCTGGGCGCTGGCCTGATGGTTGCGACACACTCACGCTACGTTGTCGACCTGAACCGCGACCCGGATGGCAAGCCGCTCTATCCCGGCGCCGACAATACCGAACTCTGCCCCACAGGCGGCTTCGACGGCGGCCCGCTCTACCGCGACGGTGCGGTGCCGGATGCTGCCGAGGTGCGGCAGCGCGCCGATCTTTACTGGCGCCCGTATCATGCCCGGCTGGCGGCCGAGCTTGAGGCAATCCGCAGCCGTCACGGCTATGCGATCCTGCTCGATGGACACAGCATCATCAGTGAGGCGCCGCGGTTCTTCGAGGGCCGACTGCCCGATCTCAATCTCGGCACCAATCAGGGACGCAGCTGCGATCCCGGTCTGGCTGATGCCGCTTATGGTGTCCTTCGCGATGCGAACGGCTTCACCAGCGTTCACAATGGCCGCTTCAAGGGCGGCTATATCACGCGGCATTATGGCCGCCCGGCGGAGCGCGTTCATGCGCTGCAGCTGGAGATCGCGCAAGGCTGCTATATGGATGAGAGCAATCTCGAACGCTGGGATGCGCAACGCGCCGCGCCGCTGATGGCGGTATTGCAGGGACTGGTGGAGACTTTGCTGCGCTGGACGCCCGCCCCGACGAGTGGCGCATGAGCGATCAGCCGGCCGGCAAGCTGCGGACCATGCGCTACCCGGTGATGCGCTGGGTAGCGCTGACGCTCATACTGGGTGTTCCGCTGGCTGGTGTGATCGGCATTGCCTGGCTCAGTGACGCCGTGTCGACACCTGCGGCCTGGGCCATCGTCTTGCCGATTCTCGGCATCATCGGGCTGTTTGCCGCCTGGCATACCCTTGCCGCCTGGCGTGTGCTGCGGAGTACCGATGAAATCGCCGGCGTAGGCCAGCGCACCACCGGCAGCGACTGGGATGCGCTGACCATGATAGGCGAACTCGGCGTGACGGTGGATCGCCTGCGTCAGACCCTGCTGGACGAGAAAGGGCAGGTAGCGCTGCAGACCACCACGGCGGATGCGATCCTCAATGCGCTGCCCGATCCGGTGCTGCTGCTGGACGGCCGGCGCACCATTGCCCGCGCCAACTTTGCGGCGCGCAAATTCTTCGGCAACGATATCGTCGGCAACGACCTGACCGTGGCGCTGCGACATCCGACGGTGCTGGATGCCGCCGACAGCGTGCTGGGCGGTGAAACCGGCATGGCGGCTGCCGACCTGAACCTGCCGGTGCCGGATGGCCGCAGCTTCTCGGTGCGTGTCGTGGCGCTGCCGGCGGCGCGCGAAGACACCGCGGCAGTGCTGGCGCTGCATGACCTCACCTCGCTGCGCAAGGCCGAGAAGATGCGCGCCGATTTCGTCGCCAATGCCAGTCATGAATTGCGAACGCCGCTGGCATCGCTGGTCGGTTTCATCGAGACACTGCTGGGGCCGGCGCGGGACGATGAGCCGGCGCGCATCCGTTTCCTGGGTATCATGCGGGATCAGGCTGCCCGGATGTCGCGCCTGATCCAGGACCTGCTGTCGCTGTCGCAGATTGAAATGCGCGAACACGACCAGCCCTCGGAAAGGCTGGCGCTGGCGCCCTTGCTGCGCGACGTCGCTGCCGCGCTCGAGCCGCAGGCCAAGGCCAAAAAGATGCAGATCAGGCTCGACCTCAGCGAAGCTGCGCCGCCGGTGGCCGGCGCGCGTGACGAACTGATGCAGGTGTTCCAGAACCTGATCGACAACGCGATCAAATACGGCCGCGCCGAAACCCAGGTCGAGGTCAGGCTGGGTGAGCGGGAGGGCGGCTGGGTCGAGGTCGGCGTCCGTGACCATGGCGATGGTATCCCCCGCGAACACCTGCCGCGACTCACCGAGCGATTCTACAGGGTCGACTCGGCGCGCAGCCGGGATCTGGGCGGCACCGGCCTTGGCCTTGCCATCGTGAAGCACATTATTAATCGCCACCGCGGACGGCTTGTCATCGAATCCGAACTCGGAAAAGGCAGTGAATTCATGGTTCGGATGCCATCTGTTCCTGAAAAATCCAAGACAAGCGCAGCGCCCGTCTAGCACTGTCATACACCTGACATATAACTGAAATAACCATGTCACCCGGTCCCCTTAGGAGTCGCGGCCACCGGACGGGGATGACTTGTGACCCCCTCTCGTCCGGGACGGATCGCCCAGCAGCATGAAGCTGCGAGCGGCCAGACCAACCCGGCGCACATCCGGTGCGTCAGAGGAAACCACGATGAGGTATACCGTGACCAACAAGGCTCTTCTTCTCGCCGGTCTCGCCGCTGTGGCGGCGTTCGGCCTGGCCGAACCCGTCGCTGCGCAGCAGGCGCGCGACCAGATCCGCATCGTCGGCTCGTCGACCGTCTATCCGTTCACGACCACGGTGGCTGAGCGCTTCTCGCAGACCGGCGGCTTCAAGGCCCCGATCGTGGAAAGCACCGGCACCGGCGGCGGCATGAAGCTGTTCTGCGGCGGCGTCGGCACCCAGCATCCCGACCTGACCAATGCCTCGCGCGCCATGACCAAGGGCGAGTTCGAGCAGTGCGCCGCCAATGGCGTCAAGGAAATCGTCGAGATGAAGGTCGGCTTCGACGGCATCGCCGTCGCCCTGAAGAAGGGTTCGACCCCGGTCAACCTGAAGCGCGAGGACATCTGGCTCGCCCTCGCCGCCCAGGTGCCGGTCAATGGCGCGCTCGCTCCGAACCCCTACAAGACCTGGAAGCAGGTCAATGCCAGCCTGCCGGACTGGAAGATCGAAGTGATGGGCCCGCCCCCGACCTCGGGCACCCGCGACAGCTTCGTTGAACTGGTCATGGACCAGGGCTGCAAAGGCTTCGCCGAAATTAAGGCGATTGCCGACAGCAAGGCGCGCGGCGCGGCCTGCGCCAAGATCCGTGAAGACGGCGCCTTCATCGAGGCCGGCGAGAACGACAACCTGATCGTGCAGCGTCTGGCCTCTGGCCAGTCCGGCGTGATGGGCGTGTTCGGCTACTCCTTCCTCGAAGAGAACATGGACAAGCTGATGGGCGCCAAGGTTGACGGCGTGGAGCCGGATGCCGACACCATCTCGAGCGGCAAGTATCCGGTCTCGCGTCCGCTGTTCGTCTATGCCAAGAAGGCGCATATCGGCGTCGTGCCGGGCATGAAGGAATTCATGGCCGAGTATGTCAGCGACCGCGCCATGGCTGCCGGCGGTTATCTGGAAAAGAAGGGCCTGGTTTCCATGCCGAAGGCTGAGATGGAAAAGGTTCGCTCGCAGGTTCTGGGTCTGACCAACCTCGCGATGTAAGCCGGTTCGGCGGCCGGTTCCCCCGGCCGCCGTTTCCTTTCCTGTACTGACCGCTTTATCTGCCGTTTCGATTTTCGCCCGGGGATTTCATGTCGCTCTCGCTGCTCGTGGTGGTTCTGCTCGGCCTGACCATCCTCGGTTACTACCTCGGTAAGTCGCGCTCGCTGGCCCTGGCGGGGGGCAAGATCCGCGGCCTGCATTCCCTGCCGATGTTTTATGGCTGGTATGTCGTGCTCTGGTGCGGCATTCCCACACTGCTTCTGTTCGGCGTCTGGATCGCCATGGAAGACTGGGTGGTGCGCAGCATGGTGATCTCGGAATTGCCTGAGGCGATCCGCAGCCTGCCCGCCGACCGTCTCGGCCTGGTGATTTCGGATATCCGCAATCTGGCCTACGGCAATATCCCGCTCGACAAGGCCGATCCGGCCATCCGTCCGGTGGTCGATCACTATATCTCGCTGCGCCAGACCGGCACCGCCGCCGTCTGGGTGGTCTGCCTCTGCCTCGGCATTGCCGGGCTGCTGTATGGCCGCAGCCGCATCAGCACCGAATTCCGCGCCCGCAATCGCGTGGAGAATGCTGCGAATATCCTGCTGATCATCAGTTCCACCATCGCCGTGCTGACCACCATCGGCATCGTGCTGTCGCTGGTCTTCGAGGCGCTGCGCTTTTTCGCCTCCGTCAACCCTTTCGAATTCGTGTTCGGCCTGACCTGGTCGCCCCAGACGGCGATCCGCGCCGATCAGGTCGGCTCGTCCGGTGCTTTCGGCGCGGTGCCGCTGTTTGTCGGCACGCTGCTGATCGCAGCCATCGCGATGCTGGTTGCGGTGCCGATCGGCCTGATGGCTGCCGTCTACATGGCTGAATATTCCGGCCCGAAAGTCCGCGCCTGGACCAAGCCTGCGCTGGAAGTTCTGGCGGGTATTCCCACAGTGGTTTACGGCTTCTTCGCTGCACTCACCGTTGCCCCCTTCATTCGCAATGCGGGCGAGAGCATCGGCCTGGAGGTTGCCTCGCAATCGGCCCTTGCTGCCGGCCTTGTCATGGGCATCATGATCATTCCCTTCGTGTCGTCGCTGTCGGACGACGTCATCAACGCCGTACCGCAAAGCCTGCGCGATGGTTCTTACGGTCTTGGCGCCACCAAGTCGGAGACCATCAAGCGCGTGATCCTGCCGGCCGCGCTGCCGGGTATCGCGGCCTCGGTGATCCTTGCCTTCAGCCGTGCGCTGGGCGAGACCATGATCGTGGTGATGGCAGCCGGTCTGGCGGCCAATATCACGGCCAATCCGCTGGCTGCAGTCACCACGGTGACGGTGCATATCGCCTCGCTGCTGGTCGGCGATCAGGAATTCGACAGCCCCAAGACGCTGGCGGCCTTCGCGCTTGGCCTGGTGCTGTTCATCGTCACGCTCAGCCTCAACATCGTTGCCCTGCGCATCGTCAAGAAATACCGGGAACAGTATGACTGACATCCTCGCCGATACCGTGCCGCGCCAGCAGCCTGCCGCTGCCTTGACGCCCGGCATTCACATGACCGATGCGGCAAACAAACGCCTGAAGGCGCGCTATGCCGCCGAGCGCCGCTTCAAGCTGATCGGCCTGGCCGCGATTCTTTTCTCGCTGGCTGCGCTGGTGATCCTGCTCACCACCATTGCCTCGAATGGCTTCACGGCCTTCCAGCAGACCCATATCCGCCTCGATCTGCAGCTCAGCGCTGAGCAGATTGCGCCGGTCGGTACCACCGATGTGCGCCAGATCATGCAGGGCAACTATGGTGCCGTGATTCTCGCGGCCCTGCAGAAGAAATTCCCGGAAGTCCAGAGCCGCGGCGAGCGTCGCCGGCTTCAGGCCCTGGTCAGTGCCGGCGCCGAATCGCAGGTCGGCCGTATGGTCGCGGCCGATCCCAGCCTGATCGGACAGAGCCTCAGCATCTGGCTGCCGACTTCGTCCGACATCGACATGTTCGTCAAGAAGCAGGTCGACACCACGGTACCGGAAGAGCAGCGCCGCGTGAATGATGCCCAGGTTCGCTGGATCGACAGCCTGAAGGCGAGTGGCGATCTCGAGCTGCGCTTCAACACCCGCTTCTTCACCGGTGCCGACAGCCGCGAGCCGGAACTGGTCGGCATCTGGGGCGGCGTGGTCGGATCCTTCTACACCTTGCTGGTGACGTTGCTGGTCGCTTTCCCGCTCGGCATCATGGCGGCGATCTATCTTGAGGAATTCGCACCGAAGAATCGCTGGACGGAAACGATCGAGGTCAACATCAACAACCTCGCGGCCGTGCCGTCGATCGTTTACGGCCTGCTCGGCCTTGCGGTCTTCATCGGTTTCTTCGGCATGCCGCGCTCGGCGCCTTTTGTCGGCGGCCTTGTGCTGGCGCTGATGAGCCTGCCAGTGATCATCATTGCCTCTCGCGCGGCATTGCGCGCGGTTCCGCCATCGATCCGCCAGGCCGCACTCGGTCTTGGCGCCTCGCCGCTGCAGGTGGTGCTGCATCATGTGCTGCCGCTGGCCATGCCGGGCATCCTCACTGGCACCATCATCGCGATGGCGCATGCGCTGGGTGAAACCGCGCCGCTGCTGATGATCGGTATGGTCGCCTTCATCGTCGACATCCCGGCCACGCCGGTCGATGCCGCGACAGTTCTGCCCGTTCAGATTTTTATGTGGGCCGACAGTTCCGAACGCGGCTTCGTCGAGAAAACTTCGGCGGCGATCATCGTACTCCTGGTCTTCCTGCTGTTGATGAACCTGGCCGCCATCCTGCTGCGCAAGAAATTCGAGCGCCGCTGGTAAGCAATTCAGGCCGACATAAACCTTCCCCGGAGCCCATAAGGACTTCAAATGCAGAATGGTACGCATAACGATCTCCGCCAGTCCGAGATCGAGATCAAGATGGTGACGCGCAAGGTCGGCGTCTTCTACGGTGAAAAGCAGGCGCTGTACGATGTCGATCTCGACATTCCGGCCCGCGCGGTCACGGCGCTGATCGGTCCGTCCGGCTGCGGAAAATCGACCTTCCTGCGCTGCCTCAACCGGATGAACGATACCATCCGTGACTGCCGGGTGGTTGGCGACATCACGCTCGACAAGCTTGATGTCTACGACAGCAAGGTCGATGTCGTGCAGCTGCGTGCCCGCGTCGGCATGGTGTTCCAGAAGGCGAATCCGTTCCCGAAGTCGATCTACGAGAATGTCGCCTACGGTCCGCGCATCCATGGTCTGGCCGAGAATACCGAGCATCTCGATCACATCGTGGAGACCTCGCTGAAGCAGGCTGGTCTGTGGAAGGAAGTTGGTAACCGGCTGCAGGAATCCGGCACCGGCCTCTCTGGCGGTCAGCAGCAGCGTCTGTGTATCGCCCGCGCCATCGCCGTGGCGCCGGAGGTGATCCTGATGGACGAGCCCTGTTCGGCGCTCGATCCGATCGCCACCGCGCATATCGAAGAACTGATGGACGAACTGCGCGAGCAGTACACCATCGTCATCGTCACGCATTCGATGCAGCAGGCTGCACGTGTCTCGCAGAAGACCGCTTTCTTCCATCTGGGCAACCTGGTCGAAACCGACGACACCAGGGTGATCTTCACCAATCCCAAGGATGAGCGGACCCAGGGTTACATCACCGGTCGCTTCGGCTGAGCAGAGTGAGGATTTAGAAAATGCCGCAACATATCGTTCAGCGTTACGACGACGAGCTGAAGAAGCTTTCCACCCTAATCGTGCAGATGGGCGGGTTGGCGGAATCGCAGCTGGCTGCCGCGGTCGATGCCATCGTCAAGCGCGACAGCAAGCTGGCCGAAGAGGTTGTGCAGGGCGACGCCAAGATCGATGCTCTGCGCAACCAGGTCGACGATTTTGCCATCGAGATGCTGGCCCGCCGGCAGCCAATGGCGGCCGATCTGCGCGTGATCGTCGCGGCGCTCCGTATCTCGTCCGAGATCGAGCGTATCGGCGATTATGCCAAGAATGTCGGCAAGCGCGCGGTTGCGCTGAACCAGGCGCCACTGGTGCGGCCGGTGCATGCCATTCCGCGCATGGCCGCGCTGGTGCAGGCGCTGATCAAGGATACGCTGGATGCCTATATCACCGACGACGCCGCCAAGGCCGATGCGGTCTGGGCGCGTGATGAAGAGGTCGATGATCTCTATACCAGCCTGTTCCGCGAACTGCTGACCTACATGATGGAAGATCCGCGCTCCATCACGCCCTGCACGCATCTGCTGTTCATCGCCAAGAATATCGAGCGTATCGGCGATCATGCCACGAATATCGCCGAACTGATCCATTACACGGTTCTGGGCGAGATGCCGAAGGAAGATCGCCCGAAAGGCGATGATACTGCCTATGCAGTTGTGAATGTGCCGGGAGGCCAGCGATGAATATCGCGATCAAGCCGCGCGTCCTCGTGATCGAGGACGAAGCCGCGCTGCTGGCGCTGCTGCGGTATAATCTCGAGAAAGAGAATTATACCGTCGACGAGGCGATGGACGGCGAGCAGGCCCTGCTGAAAGTGGCCGAGCATATGCCCGACCTGATCCTGCTCGACTGGATGCTGCCGCGTCTGTCAGGCCTGGAAGTCTGCCGCCAGCTGCGTCGCGATCCGAATGCCCGCAACGTGCCGATCATAATGCTGACGGCGCGCGGCGAAGAGGCGGATCGGGTGCGCGGCCTGGATGCCGGTGCCGACGACTATATCGCAAAGCCGTTTTCGCCCGGCGAACTTCTGGCCCGCATCCGCGCCGTGCTGCGTCGTATCAGGCCGGCACTGGCGGAAGAGGTCTTGACCTATGGCGGGCTGGTGATGGACGTCGCCACCCATAAGGTGACGCGCAACGGCCGCGATATTCATCTCGGGCCGACCGAGTTCCGCCTGCTGCGGTATTTCCTGGAGCATCCCGGCCGCGTGCTGTCGCGCGACCAGTTGCTGGATGCGGTCTGGGGCCGCGACATCTACGTCGAGCAGCGTACCGTCGACGTGCATATCCGCCGTCTGCGAAAGGCGCTGAACGGCAATGGCGAGAGCGATGTGATCCGCACCGTGCGGTCGGCCGGCTATGCGCTGGAACTGACCGCCACGCCAGCAATGAGCGCTTGACGCCAGTCGTTAAAAAAAGGCCGGCTGTTTAGCGACAGCCGGCCTTTTCGTTTCCGGCAAGCTGCGCCTTAGCGGCGGCCGGCGATCTGCTTCTTCATGGCGGCGAACAGGGCGTCGATCTTGCCGCCGTTGTTCTGGATCACCGATTCAAACTGCTGGCGCTGCGTGAAGGCCATCGACACGCCTTCCACGATCACGTCTGTCACCAGCGGCTTACCGTCCTTCTGATGGGTTTTCCATTCGACGCGGATCGGCGGGCCGTTCTGGCGGTTGATCTGCGATTCCACCACGGCCTCGCTGCCGGCAGCCCTGGCGCCATCGCGTACGTCGAGCGTCTCGCCGTTATATTGTGCCAGCAGCTGGGAGTAGACCTTGGTGAGGTAGTCCTCGAACAGCGCGTCGTATTCCTTCTTCTGCTCTGGCGTGATGCCGCGGCTGTAGCGGCCGAGGCAGAAGCGACCGACCGCTTCGAGATCGAGATGATTGGTCAGCAGGTTGCGCACCAGTCCTTCGCGCTTTTCGGTGGTGAGTGAGCGGTCACCCAGTGCTTTCAGAGTGTCGTTGCCTACTTCTCGAATAAACTGGTCCGGTGCGGAGGCTTCAGCCGGTTGGCTGAGAGACCCGAAAACCAGCATCAGGCCGGCGAGGGCGGCAAACAGGGAGCGGCGGGGGAAGAGCGGGGCTTGGTGCATGAGTGTCCGGGCTAAGGCTTGGAGATGTTTAGCTTTTTATGCTGGCAATACGGCGAGGATGAAGCGAATACATAGCCCGGCCAGCTGTTCAAGACCATGATTCTTTTTAATGAACTGTTGAGACGCTATTTAGTTCTACACAAATACATAAAGATATGTTTATATATACTCTATGAATATCGAGCCCAGCATTACTCTGGATGTCCTGATGGCCGCCCTGCGGGCTGCAGCGGAACCAACGCGCCTGCGCCTGTTGGCGCTCTGTGCTGACAGCCAGCTCACGGTCTCCGAACTCACCCAGATCCTAGGACAGAGCCAGCCGCGGGTCTCGCGGCATCTGAAGCTGCTCTGTGAGGCCGGCCTGCTGGAGCGCGTGCCGGAGGGTACCTGGGCGTTCTATCGCGTGGGCGACCGCTTGGCCGGTGCGCCGCTGGTCCGCGCATTGGCCACGCTGCTTCCCGCCGGTGATCCGATTCTGGCGCGCGACAACGAGCGGCTGAGCGCGGTGAAGCGCGCGCGCAGCGAGGCCGCCGAACGCTATTTCCGCGACAATGCCGCGCAATGGTCAGCCATCCGCTCGCTGCATATCGATGAAACGCAGGTCGAGGCCGCCGTGCTGAAGATGCTGGATAGCGGTCAGCCCATCGGCGATCTGCTGGATATTGGCACCGGCACCGGCCGGTTGCTGGAAATACTCAGCCCGAAAGTCAAGCGCGGCCTGGGTGTCGATACCAGTCGGGATATGCTCAGCATCGCACGCAGCAATCTCGAGCGCGCCGGTATCAAGCATTGTCAGGTGCGCCAAGCCGACATGTATGCCTTGCCGCTCGACAGCAGCAGCATGGACGCCGCCGTGATCCACCAGGTGCTGCATTTCGCCGACGAGCCGCAGAAGGCGATCCAGGAAGCCGTCCGTGTGCTGAAACCCGGCGGTCATCTGGTCATAGTCGATTTCGCGCCCCATGATCTGGAGGACCTGCGCGCCCGCCACGCGCATCGCCGGCTGGGTTTCGCCGATGCCGAGGTCCGCAGCTGGTGCGCCTCTGCCGGGCTCGATCTGGATCCCGTCACCGTCCTGCCGGGGCATCCGCTCACCGTCCATGTCTGGCGCGCCACCAAGCGCGGCGCGCCGGTTGCTGCTATTTCACAGAAGAGTGCCGCCGCATGACCACGCTGCCTGAACCCAATGCCCATGCCGCACGGCGCTCCGGTCCGCTGAAAGTTTCGTTCGAATTCTTCCCGCCCAAGACCGCGGAAATGGAAGAAAGCCTGTGGCGCAGTGTCACTCGCCTGGCGCCGCTCAGCCCGCGTTTCGTCTCGGTCACCTATGGTGCCGGCGGATCGACGCGTGAACGCACGCATAACACCGTCGTCCGCATCCTCAACGAAACCGGCCTCAAGCCGGCCGCGCATCTCACCTGCGTCGGCGCTGCCAAAGGCGAGGTGGATGAAGTTGCCCAGCATTACTGGCAGGCCGGTATCCGCCATATCGTGGCGTTGCGCGGCGATGCCCCGGAAGGCAGCGGTGGCTTTCAGCCGCATCCGCAGGGTTATGCCAATTCCACCGATCTGATTGCCGGCCTGAAAAAGATCGCCGATTTCGAGGTCAGCGTTGGCTGCTATCCTGAAGGCCATCCCGATACGGCGTCGCCGCGCATTGAGCTTGAGCATCTGAAGCGCAAAGTCGATGCCGGCGCGACGCGCTGCATCACGCAGTATTTCTTCGATACTGATGTTTACTTCCGTTTCCTTGATCGCGCCCGTTCGGCCGGCATCACCGTGCCGATCGTGCCGGGCATCTTGCCGGTCACCAACTTCCGCCAGGTGACGAAATTCTCTGCTGCCTGTGGTGCCAGCGTGCCGGCCTGGATGGCCGATCAGTTCGATGGCCTGGACGAAGATCCGGAGACGCGGCGTATGGTGGCGGCGCATATCGCCGCCGAACAGTGCCGCCGGCTTCTGGCGGCGGGCATCGACGAATTCCATTTCTATACGCTGAACCGCGCCGATCTCACCTACGCCATCTGCCATGTGCTGGGCGTTCGGCCCAAGCCGGCAATGGCCGGCGAGGCAGCGGCCTGATGTTCGATACACTGGAGCAGAGGCAGGCTCGCCGCGCCGCGCTCAAGGCGGCGGCGAAGGAGCGCATCCTGGTGCTGGATGGTGCCATGGGTACCATGCTGCAGCGACGCAAGCTGAACGAGCAGGATTATCGCGGCGAACGGTTCAAGGGCGCCAACAGCGACCTCAAGGGTAATCACGATCTGCTGAACATCACGCGTCCGGATGTGATCGGCGAGGTGCATCGTGAATATCTCGATGCCGGCGCTGATATCATCGAGACCAATACCTTCAGTGGCACCTGGATCAGCCAGGCGGATTATCATCTTGAATCCGCTGTCGATGACATCAACCGCGAAGGTGCGAAACTCGCGCGCCAGGCGGCCGATGAGTATACCGCGAAAACTCCGGCGAAGCCGCGCTTTGTCGCTGGCGCGGTGGGGCCGACCAATCGCACGGCTTCACTGTCGCCTGATGTGAACCGTCCCGATTTCCGCAACATCACCTTCGATGAGCTGAAGGATGCCTACAAGCAGCAGGCGCGAGGTCTGGTCGAGGGCGGTGCCGATCTCCTGCTGATCGAGACGATCTTCGACACGCTGAACGCCAAGGCTGCGGCCTTTGGCGTCTATGAGATGTTCGACGAAATCGGCGAAGAATGGCCGATCATGATTTCGGGCACCATCACCGATCTGTCCGGGCGTACGCTCTCGGGCCAGACTACGGAAGCCTTCTGGAACAGTCTGCGCCATACCAAGCCGTTCTCGGTCGGTCTGAATTGCGCTTTCGGCGCCGAGCAGATGCGCGCCTATATCGCCGAACTCAGCCGCGTTGCCGATGTGCCGGTCAGCGCCTATCCCAATGCCGGGCTGCCCAATCAGTTCGGCGAATATGACGAGCCGCCGCACACCACCGCCGGCCATCTTCGTGAGTGGGCGGAACATGGCCTAGTGAATATCGTCGGTGGCTGCTGCGGCACCACGCCGGACCATATCAGGGCGATTGCCGACAGCGTGAAGGGCGTGAAGCCGCGCCGCATCCCGACCATCCCGCCGCAGCTCCGGCTCAGCGGCCTCGAACCCTTTGCAGTGCCCGCAGCATGACCGATATCGACGAGTCCTTTTCGCCTGAATCCGAGAACCGCGGCTTCAACGGCCCGGTTTTCATCAATATCGGTGAGCGTACCAACGTCACCGGTTCGGCGAAATTCCGCAAGCTGATCCTGAATGACGATTACGAAGCGGCGCTGGTCGTGGCGCGCCAGCAGGTCGAGAACGGCGCGCAGATCATCGACGTCAACATGGACGAGGGCATGCTCGACTCCAAGGCGGCGATGGTCAAATACCTGAACCTGATCGCCTCCGAGCCGGATATCTCGCGCGTGCCGATCATGATCGACAGCTCGAAATGGGATGTCATTGAGGCCGGCCTGAAATGCGTGCAGGGTAAGGCCATCGTCAATTCGATCAGCATGAAGGAAGGCGAAGAAGCCTTTCTGATGTATGCCAAGAAAATCCTGCGCTATGGCGCCGCCGTCGTCGTGATGGCTTTCGACGAGCAGGGGCAGGCCGATACCGCCGACCGTAAATACGAAATCTGCGCCCGCGCGTATAAGTTGCTGACCGAGAAAATCGGCTTCCCGCCGGAAGATATCATCTTCGACCCGAATATCTTCGCCGTCGCCACCGGTATCGAGGAGCATAACAACTACGCGGTCGAGTTTTTCGAAGGCGCAAAGCGCATCCGCGAGAATCTGCCGCATTGCCATATCTCGGGCGGCGTCTCCAACGTGTCATTCTCGTTCCGCGGCAATGAACAGGTCCGCGAGGCGATGCACGCCGTGTTCCTGTATTACGGCATGCAGAACGGCATGGATATGGGCATCGTCAATGCCGGGCAGCTGCCGGTTTACGAAGATATCCCGACAGAACTGCGCGAGCGCGTCGAAGACGTGCTGCTCAACCGCCGCCCGGACGCGACCGAGCGTATGCTGGAAATCGCCGAACGCTTCAAGGGCGGTGCCAGGTCGCAGGAGGTCGATATGTCGTGGCGCCAGAAGGAAGTGCGCGCACGCCTGACCCATGCGTTGGTGCATGGCATCGCCGATTTCATCGATGAAGATACCGAAGAAGCCCGCCATATCGTCGCCAAGCCGCTCGAAGTGATCGAAGGCCCGCTGATGGACGGCATGAACGTGGTCGGCGACCTGTTCGGCGCCGGCAAGATGTTCCTGCCGCAGGTGGTGAAATCCGCCCGCGTGATGAAAAAGGCCGTTGCCTATCTTCTGCCGTTCATCGAAGCCGAAAAGAGCAGCGGACCGGCCAAGACCAACGGCAAGGTACTGATGGCCACCGTGAAGGGCGACGTTCACGACATCGGCAAGAACATCGTCGGCGTCGTGCTCCAGTGCAACAATTACGAAGTGATCGACCTCGGTGTCATGGTGTCCTGCGCCCGCATCCTGGATGAGGCGAAGAAACACAACGTCGATATCATCGGTCTCAGTGGCCTGATCACGCCGAGCCTGGACGAGATGTGCTATGTCGCCAGCGAGATGCAGCGCGAGGGCTTTAATCTGCCGCTGCTGATCGGCGGTGCCACCACCTCGAAGGTGCATACCGCGGTCAAGATCGCGCCGAACTACCAGGGCCCGGTGGTCTATGTCACCGACGCATCGCGCGCCGTCGGCGTCACCGGCCGTCTGGTCTCGGCCAATGACCGCCCGGTCTATGCCGGCGAAATCGCCAGCGAATATGCCAAGATCCGCGAAATCCATTCGCGCGAGCGCAATACCGGCCCGCGCCAGACCATCGGCGATGTGCGCAAGAACAAGGTGAAGATCGACTGGGCTGGCTACCAGCCGCCGAAGCCGAGCTTCACCGGCATAAAGGTGTTCAAGGATTATCCGATCGACCGGCTGATCGAGCGGATCGACTGGACACCATTCTTCGCCTCCTGGGAGCTGCGCGGCAAATATCCCGCCATCCTGCAGGATGAAGTGGTGGGTGAGGCGGCACGCAGCCTGTTCAAGGACGCACGTGCGATGCTGGACCGTATCGTCAAGGAAAAGCCGATTCAGGCTGCTGCCGTGATCGGTTTCTGGCCGGCAAATCAGGTCAATGACGACGATATCGCGCTGTTTGAGAATGGCGGCGAGATCGCTCGCCTGCATATGCTGCGCCAGCAGATGAAGCGCGACCGCGATCGTGCCAATTATTCTCTGGCCGATTTCGTCGCGCCGCAGGAGACCGGCATCACCGATTATGTCGGCGCTTTCGCTGTCACCGCCGGCCTCGGGCTGGACGAGTGGATCAAGCGCGAATTCACCGCCAAGCAGGACGATTATTCTGGCATCCTGGCGCAGGCGCTGGCCGACCGTCTGGCCGAGGCCTTTGCCGAGCATATGCATGAGCGCGTGCGTAAGGAATTCTGGGGCTATGCCGGCGATGAGACGCTGGATAACGAGGCGCTGATCGCTGAAGCCTATCGCGGGATTCGTCCGGCACCCGGTTATCCGGCCTGCCCGGACCACACCGAGAAGGCGACGCTGTTCCAGCTGCTGCAGCCGACCGAGAATGCCGGCATCCAGCTGACCGAGAGCTTTGCCATGTGGCCGTCAGCCGCCGTGAGCGGCTGGTATTTCAGCCACCCGCAGGCGGACTATTTCGGCATTGGCCGTATCGAGCGCGACCAGGTCGCCGATTATGCCGAACGTAAGGGCATGGATCTGGCGACGATGGAGCGCTGGCTGGCGCCGAACCTGGCCTATGATCCATCGAGGTTCGGTGCCGAGGCGGCCGAGTGACGGCAGCCGCCGCGAGTTGCTATTGCGGTACCATTCAGGCCAGTCTGGATGTTTCCAATGCAGGCGCTCTGCATTGCCATTGTTCGCAATGTCGCCGTCTGTCGGGCGCGGCCTTCAGCACCTGGCTCAATCTGCCCCTGACCGGTTTTCGCATCGAAGCCGGCGCCGCCGATCTCAGGGCCTTTGCGGTGACCGGGAGTTCCACGCGGCATTTCTGCCGACACTGTGGCGCACATGTCTATTCCAGCGATGTCCGCGAGCCGGATATCATCGGCTTGCCGCTCGGCATCGTCACGGGCGATGGCCTGCCGTTGCCTGACACGCATTACTATTTCGATTCCGGTGTGCCCTGGTGCGATGTCGCCCTGACGGCGCGCAAGGCCGGCGGACCGACCGGACTCGAGCCGCTGGATTGACCGCCATGACGCTGACCTTCCGCCCTGCCACCGAAGCCGACCTACCCGAGATCGTGCGCCTGCTGGCCGACGATCATCTTGGTGGCAGCCGTGAGCGCTATACCGACCCGCTGCCGCCAGAATATGGCCTTGCCTTCGTTGGGCTGCAGAGGATTGGCGCCGAGGTGATCCTGGCCGAAGATGCGGCCGGCAAGGTTATCGGCTGCTTACAGCTGCTGGTGCTGCCCGGCCTCGGCAGCCTGGGCAAGCAGCGTGCGCAGATCGAAGCCGTGCGGATCGAGTCCAGCTTGCGCGGCAAAGGGCTGGGGTCCGAACTGATCCGCCATGCCGTCGCGCGGGCGAAGCAGAAGGGCTGCAAGCTGGTGCAGCTCACCTCCGACAACAGCCGGCAGGGAGCGCATCGCCTCTATGAACGGCTGGGCTTCAAGGCCAGCCATGTCGGCATGAAGCTGTATCTGGATTGAAGGAAGCGACTGAAAATGACCTACAGCCGCGCCAAGCCCAGTCCGCGTTATAGCGAGCTGGTCAGTTTTTATCAGCAGATGCATGCCGAAGGCACGCAGTCGTCAGGCCAGCCGGTTGCTGCCAAGGATACTTTCACCGGCATGAGCCTGCTGCCGCATGTCGGCATGATCAAATCTCTCATCGACAGGTTTGGAGCCAGGTCTGTGCTCGATTATGGTGCCGGCAAGGCCAGTTTCTACACAGCACCGCTGTTTCCCTCGGCCGATGGCGGTGGGAAGGTTGATATTCGTACCTACTGGGGTGTTGACGAAATCCGGCTATATGATCCGGGCTATGCGCCGTTGTCGAAACTGCCGCTGGGCGAGACATTCGACGCTGTGATCTGTACCGATGTCATGGAGCATATCCCCGAAGAGGATATGGACTGGGTCATCGACGAGCTGTATGGCTTCGCCAACAAAATGGTCTATGCCTGCATCGCGACCTATCCCGCCGGCAAGACCTTCCCCAATGGCGAAAATGTCCATGTGACCCTGAAGAATGCGCAGTGGTGGGCTCAGAAATTCGAGAGCCGTCGGGCCGCTCTGGGTATAACGACGGATTACTTCCTGGTGGTTTTCAATTGTAACAACGACCCCAAGCCTATTGCGATTACGTCGAGCAGACCCTAGCGCCCGCCGGCCACATCGATCAGCGACGCGGTCAGATAGTCGCTCTCATTCTCGATCAGCCAGATCGCCGCTTCGGCCACTTCATCGGCGGTGCCAGCACGGCCCATCGGGGTGGTCGCGCCCAGTCGCGCGGCGCGGTCGGGCTGGCCGCCGCTGGCATGGATCTCCGTCTCGATCAAACCTGGGCGGATCGCATTGACCCGGATGCCGTCTGCCGCCAGTTCGCGCGCCAGGCCGAGCGTCATGGTGTCGACCGCGCCTTTCGAGCCGGCATAGTCGACATATTCGCCCGCCGCACCGAGCCGCGAAGCGATCGACGACATGTTGACGATACTGCCGCCCTTACCGCCGCGTGATTTCGCCATGCGTCGGGCTGCTTCGCGGGCGCAGAGATAGGCGCCCAGCACATTCACCTCAAACATGCGCTGCAGGCGTTCGAGCGAATAGTCCATGAAAGGCTGCTTGCGGCCGACAATGCCGGCATTGTTGATCAGGGCATCCAGCTTGCCGAAGGTTTTCTCGCTGGCCTCGAACATGGCAATCACGTCGGCTTCGCGCGCCACATCGCCCTGGATTGCAATGGCGCGACCGCCGGCCTGCTGCACGGCCTGCACGGTTTCGAGCGCGGCCTTTTCGTTGCCGGCATAATTCACGCCAACCGACCAGCCGCGCTGGCCCGCCATCATGGCACAGGCCCGACCGATACCGCGGCTGCCGCCGGTGATGAGGATATGCTTCGCGCCTGCCTGGCTCACCATGGAATTTCCCCGCCGTCGTAGTTGTAGAATTTTCCGGTGTCATCAAGCGTGAGGCCGTCGATCACTTTTTTCAGGCCGGCCGCGCTGGTGCCCACATCGATATCCGCGCCGGTACCGCCCATATCGGTTTTCACCCAGCCCGGATGCAGCGTGATGCAGCTGATCCCGCTGGATTTCAGGTCGAGCGCCAGGTTGCGCATGCCGGCATTAATCGCCGCCTTGGAGGCGCGATACGCGTAAGAGCCGCCGCGCGTTTCGCTGATAGAGCCCATACGGCTGGAAATCGTGGCGATCTTCGCGCTGCCTCCGGAGCGGCTCTGGGCGGCCTTGAGATGCGGCAGGAAGGCGAGTGCTACTTTCATCGGCGCCACGCTGTTGACCCGCAGGACTTCAAGATAGGTGTCGAAGTCGCTGACGCTGAGTGCGCCGTCGCGGTTGCCGTAGATGCCGGCATTGTTCAGCAGCAGGTCGATCGCAGTTCCATGGTAGGTCTGCGCCAGTTTGTCGACTGCCGTATAGTCGGTGACATCCAGAGCCTCGACCGTGACGCCGGGGATGGCTTTCAGCGCCGTGGCCGATTGCGGTTCGCGGCAGGTGGCAATGACGGTCCAGCCGTCGGCGGCATAGCGCTTGGTCAGTTCCAGGCCGATGCCGCGATTGGCACCGGTGATCAGCAAGGTCGGCATCGGCTTATCTCCCTCAGCTCTGCAGCGCCGCTATACGGCGATAGACCGGCTGCAGCAGACCCGGCAGCATATACATGGGCAACTGTCCCATGGCGAAGAACACCACCATGTCGAACACGGCGCGGTCGGCCAGCGACACCATCACCAGACCCATATTGCAGTTGCCGGCCAGAATCCCGAGCGTCAGTGCCGCAGCCTGCTCGAAGCGCAGCACATAGCGCCCGACCGCATAGCCGATGGCCTGCAGCGACAGATTGGCAATGAAGGCGGAGGCGGTGGCCAGGATCACGTAACCGGGCTGCGCCATCAGCTTCGCGGTCACGCCATCCATGATGGCGATGGCGAACAGTACCAGGGCCAGCACGGAGGACCCGTCCATCAGACGCTTGTTCTGCTGCAGCCAGCCTGCCGGCAGAGTGCGGTGCGCCACCAGTGCGGCGGCAAAGGCAAAGCCGACCATCAGCGCCAGCCGGCCCATGAATTCGACCAGCGACATTTGTACTTCAATATTCAGTAATAGCAGCGCGAGCGGGGGCAGTGTGAAGGGCACCAGCGCGGTCGCGATCACCATGGCGATCACGGCCAGCGCGGCATCCAGGCCAAGAATTAGCGCAATGGCAACCGTGCCGGTGATCGGCGGTGCCGCGGCCATGAGTACAATGGCTTCCATCAGCGGGCGTGGCAGTCCCAGCGGTTGCAGGGCTGCGAACATCAGCAGCGGACAAACCAGCAGCAGGAAGATGATGATCGGTATGAACAGCAATGGCCGGCGTGCATAGGCCTGAAAGGCGCTCCAGTCGAGCCGCATCAGCGACAGCGTCAGTGGCAGCAGCAGGAAGACTACGAGCCCAGGTCGCAGCAATGCGGCCAGTGGCGGGATCAGCAGGCCGACGAGGACGCCACCGAACAGGAATTTTGTGGCATGCCGGCCCATGAAATCGAGCGGCGCGAAGACAAGAGTGCGAATCATGGCTGGAAGGTCATGGCGAAAGCAGAACTTTTCTCGTTATCGATAAAAAAGCATAGTCCCGTCAGGGCTAGGCGCAAGACCTTCTCAGCCTCAGGCGCTCTGCCTGTGTCATAGCTGCTCTGCACAAATGGCTGCAGAAACTGCATCACAGATATGTACTGGGTGTCGATTCGGTCACACCATGCTGCAGACCTTCACCGAGGGCCAGTTGCCGAATTAAAGCTTCGACCCGCCTAGCGGATCGCGAGCAGGAAAACGGCGCCGACAAGAGCCGCGACGATGAGCAGCATCGGCGTGTGCCAGCGACCGGATTTTGTTTCCGGGTTTGTCCGTACGTGGTGCTCGTCGGCATTCTCATTGACCGATGTGAAGGTCTGGGCCGACTGGATCGCGGCTTCGGCATCGGCGCCCAGATCGGCGCCCGCGATGGATGGGTCGGATCGCTTGTCAGCGGTGGGGTGGGCAAAGGGCGCAGTTTTCGGATCGGTCATGGCTCAGCCTCCGGGAAGTCATCCCGGATCAATCAGGCCACCCTGTGCGCAGTTCCCCTAAGAATCGCTAGGGCGAGGGGGTATTCTCTGGTTAGCGATGGGATGTCTCCTTTTTATCTTTATTAATCAATAAGATATAACAGGTTGACTGAGTCATATCAAACACTTAAATAGATGTTTAAATGTTTGATATGACCCGCCTCGACACCAACCATATTCACCAGCTCGCCGACATGTTCCGGCTGCTGGGCGATCCCTCGCGCCTGCGGCTGGTCGTCACGCTCTGTGGCGGTGCGCTGCCCGCCACGGCGGCAGCTGAAACCGCCGGAC
>JAGXRD010000075.1 GCA_018336035.1 Alphaproteobacteria bacterium
CTAGCGGCGGGGCGCCGGCCTGCCATGTCTGCCGCGTATCGGTATGTTTCAGGATGTTGCAGACCCGGTGCCAGACCCGGACAGGCTGCTATACTACCTATCAGGAGACCTGCCTTGACCGCCACCCCTGCCACCCACGTCCTGATTGTCGATGACGATCACCGCATTCGCGCCATGCTGGCGCGTTTTCTCACCGATCACGGCATGAAGGTGAGCCAGGCCGGCGACGGCCGCGAGATGTTCGCCATCTGCGCCGATGCCCGCATTGACGTGATCGTGCTGGATATCATGATGCCGGGCGAGGACGGATTGTCGCTATGCCGCCGCATGCGGGCGCAGAGCGCGGTGCCGATCATCCTGCTGACCGCGATGAGCAACGACACCGACCGCATCATCGGATTGGAAATCGGCGCCGACGATTACGTGGTCAAACCCTTCAACCCGCGCGAATTGCTGGCGCGCATCCGCGCCGTGACGCGCCGCCTGAGCGCCGCCAGCCTGAATGCCGAACGCCCCGTCGTGACCGCCGTCTATGCCTTCGGTGGCTGGCAGCTCAATGCCAGCCGACGCACGCTGACCTCGCCGGCCGGCGTGCTGACCGACCTGACCAGCGGCGAATTCGACCTGCTGCTGGCGTTTCTGGAACATCCGCAGCGCGTGCTAACGCGCGACCAGCTGCTGGACCTGGCGCATGGCCGCATGAGCCAGGCCTATGACCGCAGCATCGATGTGCAGATCAGCCGGTTGCGCCGCAAGATCGAGGCCGATCCACAGGACCCGGCCTTCATCAAAACGATCCGCAACGAGGGTTATTTCTTCACGGCGGACGTCACGCTCCTGCAGGATGCCGCGTGAGACTTCCGCTCTGGTCACGCCTGCGGCTGGCGCCGCGCATCACCGTCGTCATTGTCGCCGGCCTGCTGGCGATGAAGGCGGTCGACAAGCTGATGCCGCTGGTGATCAAGCCGCCGGAGATCATGTTCTTCGACCGTGACTGGCTGCTCGACAGCCTGCAGGAAATGTACCAGCGCAGCCTGGCAGTGCCGGCTCAGGAGCGTCAGGCGCAATTGCAGGATATGACGGTGCGACACTGGCTTGACGTCACGCCGCTGACCCGGAAACCCGACTTCGATCACAACCTGCCACAGGGTCCGTGGCGCCGGGGTGCTTTTGGCGACCTGCATCTGCGGATTGCCGACCGGCTCGGCCTGCCGCCGCAGGACGTGCTGTTGATGGCCGATGATCTGGACGATCCGGATTATTCGCCGCGCCCGCTGATCGTCATCCTGCCGCCGCTGCCCACAGTGATGCTCGATGTGAGCGACCTGCGGCGGGATAACATGCTGAGCAGCGACCTCCGCATCGCCCTGCGCCTCGGTACAGGCGATGACTGGCTGCTGGTGATGCCGAAAAGCGACGGGCAGGAGACCGTGCGCATGATCCGCAACGCCGTGCTGCCGGTGCTGGCCGTCATCATGATTGCCGCCCTGTCGATCTGGGTGGCACGCGGCGTGGTGAAACCGTTGGACGATCTGGCGGCAGCAGCCGAGAAACTCGGCCGCGACCGCGAACTCAGCCTGGTCGGCGATTTCAACGCACCGGAACTGCAGTCCATCGGCAGCTCGTTCAACGCCATGCAGCTGCGTCTGAAGCGTTTCGTCGACGATCGCCTTCAGATGATTGCCGCGATCAGCCACGATCTGCGCACGCCGCTGACCCGGCTGCGGCTGTTTGCCGAATACCTGCCCGATGCGGACCAGCGCCGGCAGGTGCTGTCGGATATCGCCGATATGGAGGCGATGATGAGCGCAACGCTCACCTTCGCCAGCAACCAGCTGAAGGACGAGCCGCCCGGCATTGTTGATCTCGCCTCGCTGCTGATCAGTCTGTGCGATACCGCCGCCGATGCCGGCAGCAAGGTCAGCTATGACGGGCCGGATCATGCGAAACTGCAATGCCGGCCGGTGGCGATCCGCCGCGCGCTGTCCAACCTGATCGACAATGGCTGCAAATTCGGCGACACCGTGCAGGTCAAGCTGCGCGAGACCGCCGCCGCCATCATCGTCACCGTCGCCGATGATGGGCCTGGCATTCCGGCCGATCAGCGCGAGGCGGCACTGCGCCCCTTCACCCGCCTGGAGACCTCGCGCAACCGCGAGACCGGTGGCACCGGGCTCGGCCTGACCATCGCGCAGGATGTAATCCTGGCGCATCGCGGCCGAATCGAACTCGGCACGGCCACGACCGGTGGCCTGCAGGTCACTGTCACCCTGCCCAGAATGTCCTGACGCGAGCCCTGACCCGCGACATATTCTGTAACGCGACGTTACACGCCTGACATGGCCGATGGCGGTGCGCCTGCTACAGCAGCGGCATGCAAAGTCTTCCGCCCAACCAACGCAGCTGGCGACATATCTGGCGCCGCATGGCCGCCGAGGCGCCGGCCGTCGCCGTCACGGCGGCCTTTCTGATTCTGTATGTCGATCTGCCGGTCGCTTTGCGGCTGGCCCAGCATACGGACAGCGATGCACCAGTGCTGCTGCAGACGATCTCGCATCTCGGGCGCGGTGAATACTACCTGGCAGGTGCAGCGCTGCTGCTCAGCCTCGGCTGGTGGCGACTGCGGCGGGTCGCAGGCTGCCAACTGGGCTCGGCGATGCTGCGGGCCGGCAGCCTGATCCTCGGCACGCTGGCCATCGGGCATCTGCTGGTCTTTGTCCTGAAGCAGACCCTCGCGCGGCTGCGACCGTCGGAACTGGTCCGATCCGGCGAGTATGGCTTCGCCGCGCCGTTCAGCGGCGAGCCCTTCACCTCGCTGCCGTCCTCGCACTGCTTCACGGCCTTCGCCATGGCCGCGGTGCTGTCGCGCCTGCAACCCGAGTTGCGCGCGGTGTTTTTCGGCGCCGCCATGCTGGTGGCGGTGCAGCGCCTGCTGGCGCAGCAGCATTTCCTCTCGGATATCTTTGTCAGCCTGTTCCTGGCACTGATGGTCAGCAGCGCCGCAGAGGCGCTCTGGCAGACCGCCGCAGCCCGCCTGGCCCGACGGCTTACGCGAATTTCCGCGCCAGCCAGACACCCGCAACGCTCGCCACGCCGCTGATCAGCGCACCCCAGGTCATATCGACCAGCGTGACGGCCAGCGGCCAGTCACGCAGCGTGGCGTGGTTGGTCAGATCGTAAGTGCCGTAGGCGACGAGACCGAACAGGCAGGCCCAGAGGAAAACGGCCAGCAGGCCAGTGCCGTCATTCAGCGCCGGGCGCAGCACGAAGGCGAGCAGGCCGATACCATAGAGCACATAAAACAGCAGCGCCGGCGGCCAGACCAGCTGTTCGCTGAGCAGCGTGCCGAGCCGCGGCCGGTAGAACAGTTTCGTCATGGTGGAGAGCCAGAGGAAATCCAGCACGGCCAGCATGGCCCACATGCCGAGGGCGGCGAAGGCGAGGCTTTTCGTCATGGAACGGCGCTCCGGTGAGGACTGACGGTCATGATGTAGGGCGAATGGCGCGAGGGGAAGGGTCTGCGCCACCCTCACCCTCCCGGCCTGCGGCCGGGGCCCTCCCTCTCCCATGCAATGGGAGAGGGTTGGGGTGAGGGTCTTGGCCAACGAAAAAGCCCAGGATTTCTCCCGGGTTTTCCGTGGGCCACGCCCCACTCCACTTCGTTCGCTGTGGCGGTATCCGCCTTAGCGGGCAGCCTGCTCCTTGATGGTGGCCTGCTGCGCGAAGTAGCTCGTCATCAGATTCTTGTAATCGGGGATATGGTCCGCCAGCAGCTTGGCCAGGCCCTCGATGTCGTTGCGCCAGTCGCGATGCAGCTCGCAGGCGACGCCGAACCAGTTCATCAGCTGCGCGCCCTTCTGGCTCATGCGGTTCCAGGCCGCCTGCTGGGCGATCTCGTTGAAGGTGCCCGAGGCATCGGTCACCACGAAGACCTCGTAGCCTTCGGCCAGCGCCGACAGAGCCGGGAAGGCGACGCAGACTTCGGTGACGACGCCGGCGATGATCAGCTGCTTGCGGCCGGTCGCCTCCACCGCCTTGACGAAGTCTTCGTTATCCCAGGCGTTGATGTTGCCGGGACGGGCGATATAGGGCGCGTCGGGGAACATCTCCTTCAGTTCCGGCATCAGCGGGCCGTTCGGGCCGCTCTCGAAGCTGGTGGTCAGGATGGTCGGCAGCTTGAAGAATTTGGCAATGTCGGCGACGGCCAGGATGTTGTTGCGGAATTTGTCGGGGTCGATGTCGCGCACCAGCGAGAGCAGGCCGGCCTGGTGATCGACCAGCAGGACAACCGCGTTGTCCTTGTCGAGGCGGGCATAATCGGCCTTGGAGAGGGTGGTAATCTTGGTCATGGTCGTCGTCCTTCTGCGTGGGTCAGGGTTTCGATCTCGTCCGGCAGCGCACCCTGCGCCCCGGTGAGAAGAACCCTACCCCGGACAAATGACAGCGATTAGACGGATCATTCCGGATGTATTGTCCGGATTTTACGAACAATTAGCGACGCGGTTTTTTCGTCGCCGGCTTGGGGTCCGGCGCCAGCCAGGGCGGCGTGCCGGCGAAGCTGGCGGCCAAGTGATCGAGCATGGCGCGCAGTTTTCGCGGCATATGGCGCACCGGCGGGTAAACCGCATAGATCGCATCCGGCAGCGGCGTCATGTCAGGCAAGGCGTCGATCAGTTCGCCACTCTGCAGCGCTTTCGCCACGATGAAGCGCGGCAGCACGATGATGCCTAAGCCCGCGATCGCCATGTCGCGCAGCGCCTCGCCGTTATTCACCACGATGCGGCTGCGCGTCTCGATGGTGCGCGGTGTGCCATTGGGCGTCGATGGCGCAAAGGACCACAGCCGGCTGGCATGCGCATTGGCATAGTCGATGGTGGCATGATTCACCAGGTCGTCGATGTCTTGCGGCCGACCGTGCTGGCGCGCGTAATCCGGACTGCAGCAGACCACGCGGTCGCTGTCGCAGAGCTTGCGCGCCATCAAAGCGGAATCGCTTAAGCGCCCGATGCGTAGGGCGAGATCGTAGCCCTGGCCGATGATATCGACGGCGCGATCGTCGAAATCGAGCGCGATCTCCAGCGCGGCATGCTGGCGCGCGAATTCGGTGATCACCGGCGTGAGATATTCCATGCCGAAGCTGATCGGCGCGGTCATACGCAGGCGGCCAGTGAGCGGGCCTTCTGCGTCCGAGGCAGCATCGACCGCATCGGCCATGGCCTGCACCAGCGGCAGCATGCGGTCGAAGAAGTCCTGGCCGCGTTCGGTCGGCGTCACGCTACGCGTGGTGCGACGCAGCAGCTCGATGCCCAGCGCATTCTCCAGATTGCGCACCCGGTCGCTGACGACGGACTTCGCCACCGCCAGCCGCGCGCCGGCCGCGGTGAAGCTGCCGGCTTTTACGACCTCGATAAACGCGAGGATGTCGTCGTGGCGGTGGGTCATGGCGCGATGCTAGCCGAGCACAGGCAGCGCCGGAAGCGACGCGGCAAATGTTACGGCAGGCCGGCGGCCGGAATCTGCGTGATCACGATATCGGCCTGTTTCGACAGGTCGGCCCAGTCGTATTCGGTGGCGCCCAGCAGGCTGGTGCAGGGGCCGCCCGGTTCGTCGCACAGCGGCAGCATCAGCCGGCCGCCGCGCGCCACGCGATGGGACAGGCGATAGATCATGCCGTGCATGTACAGCACCATGTGCTGCTCGGGCAGCGGCCGCCAACGCTCCATCACCGCGGCGACGCCGTCGGCCGGAATGATGTCGTCGAGCCACTGGCCGCGAATGCTGGCGCGTGTCTCGGTGTGATACATCGCCTCGATCTCCTCACCGGCGAGGCGATAGCGGTAGCGCCAGCGGCCGCCATCGGCGGCGGTCGCGGGATCGACGCGCACGCAATCGACCAGATACAGCTTTGGCAGCGCCCAGGGTATGTCGAGCGGATCGATGCTGCTGCGTAGCGGCAGTTCGGCACCATTGCGGCGCGACAACCAGTATTGCGCCAGCCGCGCCAGCGTCGGCTGCGCGATGATGTCCAGAGTCTCGGCCCGGGCATACTGAACCCGCATGATCGGGCGCACCCGGTCTTCCGGTGGCGGTACGGGAGAGAAGGACGACATGCCTACCGGATAATCTCGAAACGGCGGCGATGCCAGCCCTACCCGCGCATCGCGGGGCTTAATATGTCTACCTGGACGCAAAAACGAAAAAGGCCCGGTGTTTCCACCGGGCCTCTCGTCGTCTGTAGGGACTGTTCGGCTGGACTTAGAAGTCCATGCCGCCCATGCCGCCCATACCACCCATGCCGCCGCCGCCCGGCATGCCGCCGCCGGCCGACTTCGGCTCCGGACGGTCAGCAACCATGGCTTCGGTGGTGATCAGCAGGCCGGCAACCGAAGCCGCACCCTGCAGGGCGACGCGCACGACCTTCGCGGGGTCGATCACGCCGGCCTTGACCAGGTCGGTGTATTCTTCGGTCTGGGCGTTGAAGCCCCAGCTGGTGTCCTTCGACTCGAGCAGCTTGCCGGCAACCACGGCGCCGTCGACGCCGGCGTTTTCGGCGATCTGGCGAACCGGAGCCTGCAGGGCGCGGCGGATGATTTCCACGCCGTGCTTCTGGTCGGCATTGTCGACCTTGACCTTGTCGATGGCGCGCACCGAGTACAGCAGCGCAGTGCCGCCGCCCGGAACGATGCCTTCTTCGACCGCGGCGCGGGTCGCATGCAGCGCGTCATCAACGCGATCCTTGCGCTCCTTCACCTCGATCTCGCTGGCGCCGCCAACCTTGATCACGGCCACGCCACCGGCCAGCTTGGCCAGACGCTCCTGCAGCTTCTCACGGTCGTAGTCCGAGGTGGTTTCCTCGATCTGCGCCTTGATCTGCGCCACGCGGGCCTGGATGTCCTTGTTCTTGCCGGCGCCGGCAACGATCGTGGTGTTCTCCTTGTCGATCGTCACCTTCTTGGCGGTGCCGAGCATCTGGAGCGTCACCGACTCGAGCTTGATGCCGAGGTCTTCCGAGATCAGCTGACCACCGGTCAGGATCGCGATGTCTTCCAGCATGGCCTTGCGGCGATCGCCGAAGCCCGGCGCCTTGACGGCGGCGACCTTCAGGCCACCGCGCAGCTTGTTCACCACCAGAGTGGCAAGGGCTTCGCCCTCGACATCTTCGGCGATGATCAGCAGCGGACGGCCGGTCTGCACGACGGCTTCCAGCACCGGCAGCATGGCCTGCAGGCCCGACAGCTTCTTCTCATGGAGAAGAATGTACGGGTTTTCCATGTCGCAGATCATCTTCTCTGCGTTGGTGATGAAATACGGCGAGAGATAGCCGCGGTCGAACTGCATGCCCTCGACGATGTCGAGTTCGGTCTCGAGGCTCTTGGCCTCTTCCACCGTGATCACGCCTTCGTTGCCGACCTTGCCCATGGCCTTGGCGATCATTTCACCGATTTCGGTGTCGCCATTGGCCGAGATGGTGCCGACCTGAGCGATTTCCTTCGGACCGGAAATCTTCTTGGCGCGCGACTTGATGTCCTCGACGATCTTCTCGACGGCGAGGTCGATGCCGCGCTTCAGATCCATCGGGTTCATGCCGGCGGCGACGGCCTTCGAGCCTTCGCGCACGATGGCCTGGGCCAGCACGGTGGCGGTGGTGGTGCCGTCACCGGCCTGGTCGTTCGCCTTCGAGGCCACTTCGCGCACCATCTGGGCGCCCATGTTCTCGAACTTGTCGGCCAGTTCGATTTCCTTCGCGACGGTCACGCCGTCCTTGGTGATGCGCGGAGCGCCGAAGGACTTGTCGAGCACGACGTTGCGGCCCTTCGGGCCCAGCGTCACCTTGACGGCATCGGCGAGGATGTCGACGCCGCGCAGCATCTTGCCACGCGCATCGGCGCCAAACTTGACGTCTTTAGCAGCCATTGCTGTTTCTCCTTAAAAGATAATCTGTGTGTTGAGAGGCGCTGCTTTAAGCGGCCTTGGACTTCTTCGCGGCGGTGCCTTCGATGATGCCCATGATGTCCGACTCCTTCATGATCAGGAGATCTTCACCATCGAGCTTCACCTCGGTGCCCGACCACTTGCCGAACAGCACGCGGTCGCCGACCTTGACGTCGAGCGGCTGAACCTTGCCGTTCTCATCGCGGGCGCCGGCGCCGACGGCGATCACTTCGCCCTGCATCGGCTTTTCCTTGGCGCTGTCGGGGATGATGATACCGCCGGCGGTGCGCTCTTCTTCTGCAACGCGCTTTACCACCACGCGATCATGCAGCGGACGAAACTTCATGCGATCCTCCTAAGATCTTTGTCGCACTGAGAAAATCTGAAAATTCAGGAGAATCAGCGCCTTAGCGCGGGATCACCCGAATTGTTAGCACTCTCCACCGGAGAGCGCCAGACACTTAAGCAGCCCACCTCGCCCCGTCAAGGGAGGGCTGCCCGGATTCCGCCACATTTTTTCGGCCAGACGCCTCCCCGCAGCACCGGAAATCCGGCTAAGCTGCTGCCAAAGCTAAGAAAATCCGGGAGGACATGATGTCCGAGCTGCCAGCATTGCCATTTGCCGAGCTGATGGGCCTGAAGATCACCTCGGTCAGCCCGGAAAAGGTGACCGCCGAACTGCCGGTGACAGCCAACCTCTGCACCGTGCCGGCGATCCTGCATGGCGGCGCGGTGATGGCCTTTGCCGACACGCTGGGCGCGGTGGCCACCGTGGCCAACCTGGCGCCGGGCCATTCCACCACCACGATCGAGAGCAAGACCAACTTCTTCGCCGCCATTCCCGCTGGCGAAACCGCGCAGGCCGAGACCACGCCGCTGCACCGGGGCAAGACCACGATGGTGTGGCAGACGCGGATCACGCGGGCCGACGGCAAACTGGCCGCGATCGTGACGCAGACCCAGCTGGTGCTGGCGCCGCGCTGACGCGCTATAACGAGCCGCAGGTCGGAAGCGGGGATTCGCAGCGTGAGCGACAACATGGAAGCGGCCCGGATGGAAAAGGCCAGGGCCCTGTTCGTGCAGGCCGCACCGTTGCTGCTGAAGCAGGATTATGCCGGCGCCGAGCCGCTGCTGCGCTCGGCACTGGCGCTGGCGCCCGGCCGCCCGTCGATCATCGTCAATCTGACCGCCGCGCTGATCGGGCAGAAGAAATACGCCGAGGCGAAGCCTCTCGCAGCCCAGGCCACGGCGACAGATCCGGACAATGCCGAAGCCTGGCTCAATCTCGGCCGCTGCCTGGAGCTGGAAAAGGATTATCCCGCCGCGCTGCAGGCCTATCGGCGTGCATTGACGATCCGGCCCGACTACGCGGAAGCCTGGAGTAACTGCGGCAACGTCCTGATGCTGCTGCGCCAGACCGACGAGGCGCTGGCCACCTATGAGCGCGCGACGGCGCTGAAGCCGGATTTCGCCGAGGCGCTTGGCAACCAGGCGATCCTGCTGAACCAGCTGAACCGGCAGGCCGAGGCGATTGCGAAAATCGAACGCGCCATGGCACTGAAGCCCGACCTGCCGCAGGCCCGCAGCATCCGCCTGCAGGCCAGGATGGCAGTCTGCGACTGGTCCGGGTTTGCCGAGGACCACAGCGTCATCACAAGCCAGATCGCCGAAGGCCGCTTGGCGGCGCCGCCTTTTGCATTTCTGTGCCAGCCCTCGACGCCGGCCTTGCAGCGCCGCTGCGCCGAGCTTTATGTGGCAGGCACATTTCCGGCGACGCCGCCCGTCGATTTTCCGCCGCCGGTGTCAGGGCGTCGGTTGCGGGTCGGCTATTTCTCGGCCGATTTCCATCGCCATGCCACCGCCTTCCTGATGGCCGGCCTGTTCGAGCAGCATGATCGCAGCCGCTTCGAGATTTTCGGCATCTCGTTCGGCAAATCCTATCAGGACGACATGCGCCGGCGCCTGATCGCCGGCATGGAGCATTTCATCGATGTCTATGGCAAAAGCGATGCCGAGATCGTTGCCCTCGTGCGCGGCATGGAGCTGGACATCGCCATCGACCTGAAAGGCTACACGCTGAATGCCCGGGCCGGCATTTTCGCCAGCCGCGTCGCGCCGCTGCAGGCCAGCTATCTCGGCTATCCCGGCACGATGGGCGCCGGCTTCATCGACTATATCATCGCCGATGGCGTAGTGATCCCGCCGGCGCATGACGCGCATTATACCGAAGCCGTGGTGCGCCTGCCGCACAGTTACCAGGTGACCGACAGCCGGCGCGAAATCGCCGCCCGCGATTTCAGCCGTGCCGATTGCGGCCTGCCGCAAGACGGCTTCGTCTTCTGCTGCTTCAACAACACCTACAAGATCACGCCCGACATTTTCGACATCTGGATGCGGCTGCTGCAGGCGGTGCCCGGCAGCGTGCTCTGGCTGCTGGAGGCCAGCGCAGGCGTGGCTGACCGGCTGAAGGCCGAAGCGCAGACGCGCGGCGTGGCTCCTGAGCGACTGGTCTTTGCTCCGCGCATGGACCAGGCCGAGCATCTGGCGCGCCAGCGGCTGGCCAATCTGTTCCTCGATACCTTCCACTATAATGCACATACCACAGCCAGCGACGCACTCTGGGCCGGACTGCCGGTGCTGACGCGGCTGGGCGACAGTTTTGCCGGCCGCGTGGCGGCCAGCCTGCTGCAGGCCGCGGGCCTGCCCGAGCTGATCACGACAAGCTCGGCAGACTACGAAAAGCTGGCGCTCGCGCTCGCCACCGATCCGGCGCGGCTGATGGCGCTCCGGCAGAAACTTGCAGCAACACGCGACACCTGCCCGCTATTCGACACGCCGCGCTTCGCGCGTGGCATTGAGGTGGCCTTCGAGGCCATGCAGGCGAAACGGCAGCGCGGCCTGCCGCCCGGCGCCATCGCGGTCGATGCGTTATGACCAGCAATCTGGACGCCGCGCGTGATCTGTTCCTGCAAGCGTCGCAACGCCTGCAGCGGGATGATTTCGCCGGTGCGGAAACCCAGCTACGCGCCGCGCTCGACCTGGCACCGGGCCGGCCCTCGATCATGGTCAACCTGTCGGCCGCACTGATCGCGCAGGAGAAGTATGCCGAGGCGAAGACGCTGGCCGCGCAGGTGACGGTGGTAGAGCCCGGCAACGCGCAGGCCTGGCTCAATCTTGGCCGCTGCCAGGAATATGAAAAGCAGTATGCCGAGGCGCTGAACGCCTATGACCGCGCACTGGCCTGCCAGCCGGATTATGCCGAGGCCTGGTGCAGCCGCGGCAATGTGTATAAGGCCCGGCAGGAATTCGACCAGGCGCGCGCCGCTTACGACAAGGCCATCGCATTGCAGCCCAATCTGGCCGAGGCTCTGGGCAACCAGGCGATGCTGTATCTGCGCCTCGATCGGCCGGCCGAGGCCGTGCCGATGATTGCCCGCGCCATCGCGGCGAAACCTGCCCTGCCCTATGGCTACAGCATTCGCATGCATGCCAAGGCCGCACTCTGCGACTGGTCGAGCTATGCCGCGGATTGCGCCGCGCTGAAGGACAGCGTGGTGAGTGGGCGCGGCAACGTGCTGCCCTTCACATTCGTCGCCTTGCCGGCCGATGCGGCGCTCCAGAAACAGTGCAGCACGGCCTATGCCGCCAGCAAATATCCGGCTGCCGGATCGCCACGTCCGGCGGCAGCGCCGCGCGACGGGCGGAAGCTGCGGATCGGCTATTTCTCGGCCGACCTGCAGGAGCATGCCGTCGGCTATCTGGTGGCCGGCCTGTTCGAGCAGCATGACCGCGACGGTTTCGAGATCCATGCCTTCTCCTTCGGCGCGCCCGCGAAGGATGCGATGCGCCAGCGCCTGCGCGCGGGTGTCGATCATTTCCACGATGTCTATGCCAGCAGCGATGCCGAGACCTGTGAGCTGGCGCGGTCGCTGAATATCGATATCGCCGTGGACCTGACCGGCTACACGCGCAACGAACGCACCGGCATCTTCGCGCGCCAGGCCGCGCCACTGCAGGTCAACTGGCTCGGCTTTCCCGGCACGATGGGCGCGCCATTCATGGATTACATCATCGCCGACGCCACGATTGTGCCGCCTGAGCATTTTCCGCATTACAGCGAAAGCGTCGTGCATCTGCCACACACCTATCAGTCGACCGACAACAAGCGGCAGATTTCCAACCGCATCTTCAGCCGCGCCGAGCTGGGCCTGCCGGAACGCGGCTTCGTCTTCTGCAGCTTCAACAACAATTACAAGCTGACGCCGGATGTGTTTGCCGTGTGGATGCGACTGCTGCGTCAGGTCCCGGGCAGCGTGCTGTGGCTGCTGGAAAGCAGCAGCGGAATTTCCACCATGCTGCACCGGTCGGCGGCAAAGCATGGCATCGCGCCGGACCGGATTGTTTTTGCCAAACGCATGGCCTCGCCGGAGCATCTGGCGCGCCAGCCACTAGCCGACCTGTTCCTCGACTCTTTCCACTACAATGCTCATACCACGGCGAGCGACGCGCTCTGGGCCGGCCTGCCGGTGCTGACTCGGATCGGCAACACCTTTGCCGCGCGTGTCGCTGCCAGCCTGCTGCGCGCGGTGAACCTGCCGGAACTGATCACTGAAACGACGGACGACTACGAGGCACTCGCCCTGGCGCTGGCCACCGATCCGGCAAAGCTGCAGGCGATCCGGCAGAAGCTGGCGACACAGCGTGACAGCTGCCCGCTATTCGACACACCGCGCTTCACCCGCAACATCGAAGCGGCCTACCGCGCCATGTGGGACCGCCACCTCGCCGGGCTGCCGCCAGCCCATATCGCTATCGACGAAAACAGTCCGCGTGAAGGAACCGCATCATGACCACGCTTGCCGATCTGCCCACGCCTGTCCTGATCCTCGACCGTCAGCGGCTGCAGGCCAATGTGGCCCGCATGCAGGCGCGCGCGAAACAGCTCGGCGTGAGCTTGCGCCCGCATCTGAAGACGGCGAAGTCGGCCATGGTGGCGGAACTCGCGGTCGGCAAGACCGGCGCGATCACGGTGTCGACGCTGGCCGAGGCTGAGTATTTCGCCAAAGCCGGTTTCCGCGACATTCTTTATGCCGTGCCGATGGCACCGCAGAAACTGGACCAGGTGGCCGGCCTCATCAAACGCGGCGTCGACCTCAAGATCATCACCGATCACCCCGCCGTGGCACAGGCCGCCGCCGAGGCCGGGCAGCGGCTGGGGGTGACCTTCCGCGTGATGATCAAGATCGATTGCGGCCTGGGCCGCGCCGGCATCGCGCCTGACTCCGATCTGCTGCTGCCGCTGGCCAAAGCCTTGTCTCAGCCGGGCGCCGAACTGGCTGGCGTGCTGACTCATGCCGGACATTCCTATGGCGCAAAAGATACCGCCGAGATCGAACGCATCGCCGAGGAGGAGCGTGTCGCGGTGGTGATGGCGGCCACCCGCCTGCGCGCGGCCGGCTTTGCCTGTCCGACCGTCTCCGTCGGCTCGACGCCGACCGCGCTGTTCGCAAAAGACCTGACCGGCGTGACCGAGATGCGGCCGGGCAATTTCGTCTTTTTCGACCTCTTCCAGGCCGGGCTGGGCACCTGCAGGCTGGAGGATATCGCCGTCTCGGTGCTGGCCACCGTGGTCTCGCATCACCCGGCGCGCAACCATGTGCTGATCGATGCCGGCGGCCTGGCGCTGTCGAAGGATACCGGCGCCAACAGGAATGTGCCGGGCACCGGCTATGGCCGGGTCTGCCGGCCGGAGGCGGCGCTGCCGCTGGACGGCATGAACATTCACGATGTGCATCAGGAACATGGCCTGCTGGGCGGACCGGAGGCCCCTCCGGTGGATTTCGCGGCCTACCCGCCGGGCAGCCGGCTGCGCGTGCTGCCCAACCATTCCTGCATGACTGGCGCGATGTATGACCGCTACTACGTGACCGATGGCGGCACCGAGATCGTGGCCGAATGGGACCGCATCAACGGTTGGTAATCCTGGCCCGGTAACCATGATGGGCAGTTGCGGCGGCAGGGCATTTCCGCTTGAGTGAAGCGGGGGCAGACATGTCAGACGCCACAGACCTACCGCCGCGGGACCCAATACCCCGGGAGACATCTCCCAGGCCAACCGAACCCGCAGCACCCGGCGGGGCGTCGCGCCGTAATCCCACGCTGGTCAGCTTCCGCCAGGTGGTGCCGATCAATGCCGGCGTCACCATTATCAACGTCACTGCCGTTGCCGTTCTCCTGATCGGCCAGATCCCGCTCAACTGGCTGCTGAGCTGGTGGCTGCTGCATGCGGCGGGACTGATCTACATGCTGTATCGCTGGGTCAGCTATACGCGCCGCACCGACGGCGACCAGACCCGCGCCGCCCGCCTGCGCGCCTTCGATGTCTGGGGCGCGGCCTTCTCCGGTATGGCCTGGGGCTCAGCGGCGCTGTTCCTGCCGCAACTGGATGAAGCGCATCGCCTGCTGGTGATCATGGTGGCGGCCGGCATGCTGGCCGGCTCGGCGGCGACACTGGCCGTGGTGCCGAAGGCGGCACTGACCTTCATGCTGCTGATCGCCGTGCCGTTCATCGGCTTCTTCCTCTGGCAGGGCGGCACCATCGGCATCGCGATGGCGGTGGTCTCGACGCTCTATACCGTGGCGATGATCCTGACCAACCGTATCGTCAATGGCGTGATCCGCCGCAATCGCCGCCTGCATGAGGAAAACAGCGCGCTGTATGCGCGCATCCGCGCTGCCCAGGGCGAGCTGCTGGATATCGCCGAAAGCACCGAGGCTTTCGCCTTCCTGGACAGCGACAATCGCCTGCTGCTGTGGAACCGCCGGCTGCCGAGTCTGCTGGGCCTGAGCGAAACCCTGTTCGCGCGCGGCGCCGCGCTGCCCGGCCTGCTGCGCCGCGCCGGCCTGCCCGACCATGTGCTGAACAGCGAATCTTCCCGGCGCGCGCTGCAACTGCCGAATGGCCGCTGGCTGCAGATCGGACGACGCACCACGCCGCAGGGCGACCGCGCGCTGATCGTGATCGACATCACTGAGCAGCAGGAGGCGAGCGCCAAGCTGCAGAGCCAGAATGCGCGGCTGGAGGAACTGTTCCGCGAGGTGAGCCAGGCGCGCGACGCTGCCCTGCGCGCCAGCCAGGCCAAGTCGATCTTCCTCGCCAATATGAGCCACGAGCTGCGCACGCCGCTGAATGCCATCATCGGGTTTTCCGATATCGTGCAGCAGAAGATGTTCGGCCCCGACTGGGCGAAATATGACGAATACCTGCGTGACATCAACGGCAGCGCGCGCCATCTGCTGTCGGTGATCGACGATATTCTCGATCTGGCCCGCATCGAGGCCAACCAGATCCAGTTGCATGAGCAGCCGGTGATGCTGGATGAGGAACTGCCGATCTGCGCCCGGCTTGCCGCCTCGCATTACGGCCGCACGGCGGAAGCCGTGGTGGTGTCGATGCCGGAGGAGCTGCCGCCGCTGCATGCCGATGCGCGGCTGGTGCGCCAGATCCTGCTCAACCTGATCGGCAATGCGCTGAAATTCTCGCCGACCGGGATTCCGGTCGAGGCCGAGGCCCGGCTGGACGCCGCCAGCAACGAAATCCTGCTGAAGGTGACCGATCGCGGCATCGGCATCGCGCCGGAAGACCAGGCCCGTATCTTCGATGCCTTCGAACAGGCCGACAGCCAGCTCAGTCGCAAATACGGCGGCGTCGGCTTAGGGCTTTCACTGGTCCGCGCCTTTGTGCGCGCGCATCAGGGCAGCATCGCCATCGACAGCGCGCCGGGCCGCGGCACGGCGATCACGGTATCCTTCCCGGCCTCGCGCACCGGACTTGCTCAGCCAGCTGACGGATAAAAGCCAGTCTTGGCCATATTGCCGCAGGGTGTTTTTAGCGGTGGCTTCGGCGGAGGTGATCCTGTATGGCTGCCGCCGTCACCCCGCACCCTGCGTTAGCAGGGCCCATGTCCGCGATACATGCCACACCGGTTGAGTGACTCTCCCACAGCGCCACCTTAATACGATGCCCGTCTCTCCCACCCCCCATGGCGTCAGCCATCCTGGATCGGCGGATGCCCTGCAAGCCTCCGAACCATCCCTGCAGGGCAGCTTCCAGCAGGTGCTGCTGATCAATGCCGGTGCGACCGTCTGCTTTCCCACCATCACGGCGCTGCTGCTGCAGGCTCAGCTCCCGCACGACATGCTGCTGCACTGGTGGCTGCTGCATATGCTGTCGGCCTGCATCATCATTGCCGACTGGTATGCGCGCCAGCGCGGCCGGCATGAGAGCCCACCGCGCTGGCAGATGCCGGTCGAACTCTGCGTGGCCGGCTTTGCCGGCTGCGTCTGGGGGTTGAGCGCGTTCGCGCTGCCGCTGCTGGATGCCGAGGGCCGCGTGCTGCTGGTTGCCGTGATTGCCGGCGTGATCGGCGCATCGGCACCGGCCCTCGCCCTGCTGCCACTGGCGGGCGCCACCTTCATCATTGCCATTGCAGCACCTTATGCGCTGTATTTCTTCACGCTCGGCACTCCCATCAGTTATGGGCTGTCCGCGCTGCTGGTCGGCTATGTGATCGCGATGGTGGTTGCCAACCGCATCGTCCATCGCATTCTGGTGCGGAACTGGCGGCTCAACCGCGAGAATAGTGGGCTCTACGACCGCATCCGCAGTGCTCAGAATGAACTGCTCGACGTGGCCGATAGCAGCGAGGCTTTCGCTTTCTGCGATACCGAGGGCCGCCTGCAATTGTGGAATCACCGTTTCCTGACCCTGCTCGGGCTCAAGGATGAGGATATGCAACGCGGCGTCCCGCTGGCGCCCGTGCTCGTGCAGGCCGGACTGCCCGGCGATCTGCCCCACCAACTTGCCACGGCACCGGTGGCACGAAGCCGGCCGGTGTTCGAACTGCCCAATGACCACTGGGTGCGCGCCAGCCTGCGACACCTGTCCGAAGGCGGCCATGCCCTGATCCTGGTCGATATCACCGAACAGCAGCAGCAGAATGTGCGGCTGGAAGAACTGTTCCGCGAAGTCAGCCTGTCACGCGACATCGCGCTGCGCGCGAGCCAGGCGAAATCCACCTTCCTGGCCAATATGAGCCACGAGCTGCGCACACCGCTGAATGCCATCATCGGCTTTTCTGACATCATCCGCCGCAAGATGTTCGGCGCGCAGTCGGCGCGCTACGAGGAATATGTCGAGGACATCCACAACAGCGGCACGCATCTGCTCGGCGTCATCAACGACATCCTCGATCTTGCCCGCATCGAATCGAACCAGATCGTGCTGCAGGAGGAGATGATGAATGTCGGTGAGCAGATCTCCACCTGCATGCGATTGGCCGCGCAGCAGTTCGACCGCCCGCCGGGTAGCCTGCTGGCAGACCTGCCCGCCGACCTGCCGATGCTCTATGGCGATGCCCGGCTGGTGCGTCAGATCATGATCAACCTGATCGGCAATGCGCTGAAATTCTCACCCGACACTGCGCCCGTCCATGTCGGTGCGCGCCTGGATTCCGACAGCGGGGAGATTTCGGTCTGGGTGCGCGACCACGGCATCGGCGTCGCCGCCGAGGATCAGGCGCGCATCTTCGCCCCCTTCGAGCAGGCCAGTTCGCAGCTCAGCCGCAGTTATGGTGGCGTCGGCCTCGGATTGTCGCTGGTCCGCGCTTTCGCGCTGGCGCATCAGGGCCGGATCAGCATCGACAGCAAGCCCGGCAAGGGCACACTGATCACGGTGACTTTCCCGGCCACGCGCACCGGGATATCGCATCCGGCCTGAAAAAGAGAAAGGCGCGCTCCGCGCCTAGGCAGCCAGACGCTGCGCGACCTGCGCGCGACTGCGGCGGCGGGTCAGCCACTGCTGTTCCTGGCGGTCCCACAGGATGGCGTAATCGGCCAGCATCATGCCGATCACCATCTCGACGAATTCGGCGCGCTCGGCGGCGCCGCGCACGAAATCGAAGCCGCGCGCCAGGTCCAGCACGGCCTCGGTCATCTTGTAATATTCCGACGGCAGACGGCAGCGCTGGTAGATCGCCGCCAGACCGCGCTTGCCCGGATCATGGATCAGCAGCCGCGCATTGCTAAGCGGCACATTGGCCATCTGCGCCACGCCCTGTTCGAAGAAGGCGAGGTCGCCGCCGGCCAGCGCACGGATCAGCAATGTTCCGCTCAGCTGGCCGCGCTTCTGCAGATCGACCACCAGATCGGCCAGCGCCGGCGGTTCGGCGCCATCGCCCAGCAGGCCGAGCAGGCTGCGTTCGCGCAGTTGCAGCATCGTGTCGGCCGCCATCGCCGGCGGAATCTGGTAGCGGCTGATCAGCGCGTCGCGCAGCGCATCCGACACCTGCGCGATCAGGCGGGCGGCGAATTTCGGCGGCAGCTGCGGATGACCGGCCAGCGCATCGCCCAGCGCGCGGCTGTCGGGGAAGCGATCGAGTGCGCGCTCCATCATCGTGCTGCCCAGCACGGCGCCGCGATTGTTGATCAGCACCGCCACGGCCGGCTCGGCGGCATGGGAGACCAGCGCCGCGGCCACCGTGGCGGAGACTTTGGCGCGACTGGCAATGGCGCTCTGGTGCAGCGGCGACACCGCCTGCACCAGCTCGATCAGATCGGCATCGCTGAACACCGGAGAGAATTGCAGCAGCGGCGCGGCGACATTGGCCACATCGCGCGCCAGCTTCATCGCCACGCTGCGCGGCAGTTGCGGCGAGTCGCGCAGCTGTTCGGCCAGCGCCTGCCGCACCACCACTTCGGCATCGCGGGCGAGCGCGGCGATGATCGCCTGCGCCAGTTCGCGCTCAGTGGCGCTTAAGGCGGGACCGCCTTCGTTTTCATTAGCGTAGGCGCGGGCGACTTTCGCGGCCGTGTCGGCGCGCGCCGCAGGCGAAGGGTCCGCCAGCAGTCGCTGCACATCCTGAATACCGAGAAACGCCCCCTGAGACACTAAACTCTGCAGCCCCCGCCCATAACGTCGTTCGTTGGTGCCGGTCGTTATTGGGCGCGGACAATAGGGAAAGGATGCCGGGTTGTCACGGCGAAATATCCTGATGAATCCTCACCGTCCGGCGCTGCGGTCAAAGCCGCACGCGGGCGTGCATACATTGCCCCATGACCGCCTGTTCCGGCAGCAGAATGACTGCGGATCAGGCGGCCCGTGGCTATGTCGTTGGTATGCCTATGATTAGCAGGTCGTGTAGCCCGGCGGGCAGGTCCGCACCGTGCTGCCCGGCGGCACGACTACGGTCTGACCCGGCTGCACCACGGCGCGCTGCGGCGGCGGGTCGACAATCACGGTCTGCGGCGGCGGCGGGCTCGGACTGCAGGCGGCAAGCATCAGCGGTGCGGCGACAGTGGCGGTGGCGAGAATAAAAATGCGCATGGCATGTCCTCCTGGGTTGCGGAGAACAACTGCCTGTGGCGCAGGTGAGTTCTGTGATTTTAACGCGACCTGTAAGGCCAAGCTTTAGGTGTCAAGCCGGCAGGAAGATGAAGTTGAAGATGTAGCCCTCACCGCGCTGACGATGCATCCGTTCAGGATCGAACTCCTCCAGCATTCTCAGGCTCCGCCGGTCGCGGTCATAGAACAGGCCGCGATAGCCAAACTGCAGCACCTTGGACAGCGACAGTTCGATCGGCGTCTGCGTATGCACTTCCTCCATCTCGATCAGCAGCACCGGCCGGTCGCGCGCCAGCAACTGGTGGGCGCCCGCCAGCACCTCAAGTTCGCTGCCCTCGACATCGATCTTGATGAAGCCGATATCGGGCAGGTTGAGATCGTCGAGCCGGGCCATCTGCACCGGCACGACGGAATGCTCACCCCGCACCTTCACGCGGCTGAGCGAACCACCCTGGTTGGAATGGGATCCGCGACTGTCGCGCGGAATCAGGAACTCGGCCGCACCAGTGCGATCCGCCAGCGCCTGCGCCGAAACGCTGACATTGCCTGCCGCGGTCTGGCGCAGCACCGCCAGCATTTTCGGATTGGGTTCGAAGGCATAGACATGCCGCGCCAGGCCAGCCAGCACATGCGTGAAGGTGCCCTTGTTGGCGCCGGCATCAATGGCATTGCGCCGCCGGTCGACCAGCATCTCAAGTAGACGCAGCTCGGGCTCACCCGACCAGCGCTCCTTCAGAACCTTGTAGCGAATGTATAATCCGGACGGAATCAGGGCGTGTTTGACACGCTCCTCAAACGTCCAGAGTTGCTGCTCCGGACCCGACATCCTGCCTGCCCCCCCTAGTCCCCGGAGGGAGACTAGGACGGCGAAGTGCCACAAGACAGATAAATAAAATGCCGTCTACGGAAGGTGCAACCCTACCACCTGCGGGGCGTTACGCCCGGTTGCAAATGGCGGGTTACGCCATGCTGCGGCGGCTCAGCGCATCCTCGATGGCGTCCCAGATTTCCGCTTCCAGCTTCACGCCGTCGAAGCGGTTGATCTGCTGGATGCCGGTCGGCGACGTCACGTTGATCTCGGTGAGATAGTCGCCGATCACGTCGATGCCGACGAAAATCAGGCCCTCGCGCTTCAGATGCGGGCCGATGGCCTCGCAGATTTCGTGTTCGCGTTTGGTGAGCCCGATCTTTTCCGGCCGGCCGCCGACATGCATGTTGGAGCGCGCCTCGCCCTTGGCCGGCACGCGGTTGACCGCGCCGGCCGGGCGGCCGTCGATCAGGATGATGCGCTTGTCGCCGGCGCGCACTTCCGGAAGATATTTCTGCACAATCACCGGTTCGCGCGACAGCTTGGTGAACATCTCGAGCAGCGAGCCGAGATTCTCGTCGTCGGGCGTGAGATGGAACACGCCGGCGCCGCCATTGCCGAATAAGGGCTTGAGGATGATGTCCTTATGCTCGGCGCGGAAGGCCTTGATGGTTTCCATATCCGACGAGATCAGCGTCGGCGGCATCACGCCGTCGAAATGCGTCACGTAAAGTTTTTCCGGCGCGTTACGCACGGCGACCGGATTGTTCACCACCAGGGTCTTGGGGTGGATATGCTGGAGGATATGCGTTGCCGTGATGTAGGACATGTCGAAGGGCGGGTCCTGGCGCATCAGCACCACATCCATCTCGGCGAGATCGACCAATTCGGGATCGCCCAGCGTGTAATGGTTGCCGCGCTCATGCCGCAGCTTCATGGCGCGACCGCGCGCCAGCACCTTGCCATCGCGGAAGCTCAGATCCTTCGCGAGATAATGGAACAGGCTGTAGCCGCGCGCTTCGGCCTCAAGGCCCAGCACGAAGGTGCTGTCGCCATCGAAGTCGATGCTTTCGATGGGGTCCATCTGGATCGCCACCTTGAGGGCCATGGCATAGTCCTTTTTTATAATTGCTGGGCCTCACCATTTAGGGAGGCCAGTCCGGAATGGGAAGATTGGGCGCGACGTCTAGTTCAGCTGGCGCCGAATGTGCCGCAGGAAGACCTCGGCCTCAAGGCTTGCCGCCTCGTCGCCGGCCAGCATCAGGAAACGTTCGGTGGCGGCAATCGACTGGCGGATGCGGCCCAGTTCGCCTTCCACCACGCCCAGTTCGCGCCAGGCCGGCGCAAAGGCCGGCGCCACCAGCAGCATGCGGTGCAGGACGGCTGCCGCGCGTTCCTTGTCGCCGCTGCGCCAGGCACGCGCCTTGATGTTGTTCTGCAGGCGCAGCAGCACTTCGCGCCCGGTCATCGGCCGCACATGCTCGGGCTGCAATTCGCTGGCATCCGCGCCCGAGATGCGGCGCAGCAGGTCGTTCATATCGGGCGGCGCGGCGATGCGGCCGTGATGGAAGGGATCGAGGATCAGCGCGCCGTCTTCGCCTGAGACGCGGACCAGGAAATGGCCAGGGAAATCGATGCCGCAGACCGGCCAGTGCTGGGCGCGTGCGGCGAAAATGTAGAGCACGCCGAGCGCGACGGGCAAACCCATGCGGCGATCGATCACACGCACCAGATCGGCATTCTGCGGATCGTCATATGATTCAGTGTCGCCGCGGTAACCGAATTCCACACCCAGCACGGCGGCCAGCGCCATGGCGCGCGGTGCCACTTCGCTGCCGGCCTCGATGCGGCTGAGGGCTGCGGCCAGATCGGCGAGATGACGGCGATAGGGCGCGAGATCGAGGCCGGGCCGGTCGAGGGCGGCCAGCAGCAGGGCGGCTTCGGCGATGTCGAAGCCGTCATCGGGCGCGGCGCCGAGCGCCTTGAGGGCCGTTTCGATCGCCGCCCGATCTGTCATTTTATCTGGCCTGTCATGTTGCCTCCTACACCGGACGGCGGCGCGGATCGGTCTTCAGCCAGACATGGCTGACCACCTTGCGCACGCCCTTGATGGTGCGGGCATGGTCGGTGACCTTGACGATCTCGGCATCGTTCTGCGCCAGACCGATCAGGTAGACCGTGCCGTTCACCGTCTCGATCGAATAGTTGATATCGACGATTTCCTTGTCGCTGGCGATCTTGGTGCGCAGCTGCGTGGTGATCCAGGTATCCGACGCGGCGGCGCCGACGCCGCCCTCGTTGGTGACCTGCACTTCGTTGATCACTTCCTGGATGCGGTCGCTGGCGGCCCAGGCCAGGCGCGTGGCCTCGTCGCGCGAATATTCGGTGCCCACCACGCCGGTCAGCAGCACGCGGCCCTCGATCACGGTGACCGACAGCTTGCGCCAGACATACTGGTTGTCCTTGAGATACTTGTCGTTGATGGCGAGCTGGATGCCCTTGTCGTTGGCGGCATTCTTGATGCCGCGTTCCTCGGCTGCCGCCACGCCGGTCGCCGCACCGGCGCCCACCGCCACGCCGACACAGCCCTGCAGCGCCGGCAGCGCGAGCAGCAGCAGAGCCAGAGGCGCAAAACGCAGGATGCGAGAGAGAGAGGACTGAAGCACGATGGAAAACTCCTCGGATAATGGCCGTCTCGGATGCCGGGTCGGTTCAGACCCGCCAGGCATCGCGGATATGCCGCGGCCAGCGGCCCGGCGCCAGCAGCATGGCATCAAATCGTAGCGAAAGTATTGCAGCATCCGGCTGCTGCCCCAGGAATACCGCAGCCGCCTGGGCAATGCGATGGCGTTGTGCCGGCACCACGGCCTCGGCGGCCTGCGTCAGGCTGTCGCGCCATTTCACCTCGACGGCGACGATCAGCCGGCCGCGCCGGGCCAGGATGTCGATTTCGCCCAGCGGATGCCGCCAGTTGCGGGCCAGGATGCGGAAACCCTGCAGCCGCAGCCACCAGACCGCACGGGTCTCGCCGCTCCGTCCCCGGACGTGTCTTTCAGGCCTGCGGTCAGCCCTTGCCATCTTTCAGCTCTAGTGCGCGGGCATAGACCGTCTTGCGGCTCAGGCTCAGCAGCACCGCAACTTCATCCACCGCCTGGCGCAGCGGCAGCCGTGCCATCGCCTCGGTCAGCGCGCCATCCAGATCGGCGGCGCTGGCGGCGGGCTGCTCCGATGGCGGCGCAATCGCCAGCGTGACCTCGCCCTTCGGCGCGCCGGCTTCGGCATAATGCGCCGCAAGCTCCGCCAGCGACCCGCGCCGCACTTCCTCGAATTTCTTGGTCAGTTCGCGCGCCACGGCGGCCTCACGCGGGCCCAGCACGGCGGCCATGTCGGCCAGGCTGTCGGCCAGCCGCTGCGGGCTTTCCAGCAGCACCAGTGTCGCCTGCACGCTATTCAGTTCGGCCAGCCATTTGCGCCGCGCCGCCTGTTTCGGCGGCGGGAAGCCGGCATAGAGGAAGCGGTCGGTCGGCAGGCCGGACAGACTCAGACCCGCCAGCACGGCGGACGCCCCCGGCAGCGCGGTGACCGGCAAAGCCTCCTCGATACAGGCTCGCACCAGCCGGTAGCCCGGATCGTTCACCAGCGGCGTGCCGGCATCCGAGACCAGCGCCACCACGGCGCCGGCTTTGAGCTTATCGATCAGCTGGGGCCGCACTTTTGCCGCATTATGCTCATGGTATGGAAAAAGCGGGGTGTCGATGCCGTAGCGCTTCAGCAGCGGTCCGGTGACGCGGCTGTCCTCGCAGGCGACCAGATCGGCATGGCTTAGCAGGGCCAGCGCCCGCAGGGTGATATCGGCGGCGTTGCCGATAGGGGTGGCCACCAGATATAAGCCCGGGGTGAATTGTGCCGTGTCGACCCCGAAATTGGATTTGTCGGGCGGCGGCTGGATTGGATGTGTCATGGGCCTCGGACTGAGCTGCGTCGCGCATTGTAGAGGGCGGGTTTCCGCTCAGTCTATGCTTCAAGCCCTGATGTCCAGGTTCGCACCCGTCCTGCTGGTACTGCTGCTCGTCGCCTGCCAGAGCGGGCCGCAGGCACAGGGTGGCCTGCCCGGTTTTCTCGACCGTGTCGCGCCCGGCACCGGCGCACCGCAGCGCGTGGCGCCATCGGCGGGCACACCGGCCCAGACGAATCCGCAAAACAACATTCCGCCCGCCATGCAGCAGGCGCTGCAGCAGCAGCTGCCGCAGCCGGCCTCGCCCTCGCTGGCGATCGAAACCCAACCACTACCGGCTGCACCGCCGCTGACCGCACCGGGCAGCCCGGATGCCATCCGCATCGGTTTCCTGGCGCCGCTATCGGGTCCGAATGCCGGGCTGGGCCGCGCATTGTTCGATGCCGCCCAGCTGGCGCTGTTCGATCTGGCCGACAATCGTCTGGTGCTGCTGCCGCGCGACACTGAAGGCAATGCGGAAAAGGCCTCCGAGGCGGCGCGGCGCGTCATCGCCGAAGGCGCGCAGATCATCATCGGGCCATTATTTGCCAACGAAGCCTCGGCTGTGGGCCTGATCGCGCGCGAGCGCAACATCAAGGTGCTGAGCTTCTCGACCGACCGTAGCGTGGCCGGTGGCGGCGTCTATCTGCTCGGCTTCACGCCGGACCAGCAGGTCGAGCGCGTGATCTCCTATGCCCGCACGCGCGGTCTGACGCGGTTTGCCGCGCTGGCCCCGGATTCGGCCTATGGCAACGCGGTGGTGCAGGCTGCAACCGTTGCAGCCCAGGCCAGCGGCGCCGAGATGCTGCGGCAGGATCGCTATCCGGTCGATAGCGGCGATCTCACCCCCACCGTGCGTCGCTTCGCGACTGCTTTGCGGGCATTGCCGCCGCGCGGCCTGGAAGAACCGCCGGTCGATGGCGTGGATCCCAATCTCGCGCGCCCGGTCGATGGCGTGCTGCTGCCCGAAGGTGGCGCGCGACTGCGCGCCCTCGCACCGCTGCTGCCCTTCTTCGATATCGATCCGCGCGCGGTGCGCTTCCTCGGCACCGGCCTGTGGGATGATCCAAGCTTGAGCACCGAACCCGCGCTGGTCGGCGGCTGGTATGCCGGCCCGGCGCCGGAGGGCTTTGCCGAATTCGCCCGCCGCTTCGAGCAGGGTTTCGGTCGCCGTCCGCCGCGCCTGGCCAGCCTGGCCTATGATGCCACCGCGCTGGTCGGCATCCTGGCACGGCGAACCGATACGCCGACGCCGTTCGACGAGACCGGCCTGTCGAATCCCGACGGGTTCGCCGGCTATGACGGGATTTTCCGCTTTCAGTCCGATGGTCTGGTACAGCGTGGCCTGGCGGTGCTGGAAATCCAGCGCCGCGGCGGCGGACGGGTAATCGACCCAGCACCGAGCAGCTTCCAGGTGCCGGGGAACTGACCTGGCGGACCAGGCCGTGCCGTATCTGACCGGCTGTCCTTAAGCCCTGCAGAATCTTACCGAATCTCACCCTCCGGGGCAGATTACCGAGAAGTTATTCGGTGCTAAGTCTGAGCCCGTGATACCACTGCCAAAACGCAGATCACTACCTACGCGTGCTTCTCACTCCGTGATCCTTCTATTAGAATTTATGTCCTACCCGTCCACGCGGGAGGACCAAAGTGAGCGAAGACATGGCCGACCACGAGCGTATCGATTTTTCCAAGATCAGCTTTCTGGTTGTCGAACCCAATCGTCTGATGGGTCAGATGGTGCGCGACGTTCTGCAGATGCTGGACGTACAGTATATCGACCGCGCCCGCGACTTCGAGACCGCGGTCAACGTGCTGCGCATGGGCCGCACCGACATCATGATCACCGAATGGGCGCTGAGCCAGGAGAAGCTTGGCCGCAACGGCATGGATATCGTGCATTGGGTGCGCAATGACGGCGGCTCGCCGAACCGCATGATGCCGATCGTGATGATGACGGCCAATTCGGAAGAGGAATATGTCTGCCGCGCCCGCGATTGCGGTGTATCGGAATTCGTTGCCAAGCCCTACACGGTCAACGGTTTCTATACCCGCCTCGCCTCGGCGATCGCGCGTCCGCGCCAGTTCGTGCGCATCGGTGAGTATTTCGGCCCGGACCGGCGCCGCCGCAAGGTGGAGTATAGCGGTCCCGAGCGCCGCATCATGGCCGAAGCCGTCTGACGGCCCACGTGGTTTGATCTGCCGGGATGAGTAAAAAACCTGTTTTCATGCCGCCGGCGCAGGAATTGCGCCGCAAGGCGGTCAATTTCAAGAAGGGCTTCAGGCTCAAGCTGGAGCCTGAAGAAATCAAAAAGCTGGAAGCGGTGGTCGAGAAGGCCACCGACCAGTTCACCGTGGAAGTGGCCGACAAGCTGCGGGCCCTGCGCCTCGCGCTGAACGATGTGGCGAACAGCCAGATCGGCGCCGACCAGGCCATGCAGGCCATCCGCTCGATCTCGCTGGAGATCAAGGGCATGGGCGGCATGTTCAAATACCCGCTGCTGACCGCCTTTGCCAAATCGCTGAACGATTTCACCAAGGATATGGGCGCGCCGACGCCGATTCAGCTCGACATCATCGCGGCACAGATCGATGCGCTCTATGTGGTGATGGCCAACCGCATCCAGGGCAGCGGCAGCAAGGTGGAAATGGAATTGCTCAGTGCGCTGGAAGAAGCCGCGCGCAAATACAAGCACCACTGATTTTTTAAATCAGTCTCCACAACGGCAGGCCCGACAAAGCAGCGAAGGCGCAGAGCGCCAGGGCGGCGCGGCGGAACTGCTGTTCGCTGGCGCGCGCGAATAACCGGCTGCCGAGCGACAGCGGCAACAGATAGGCCGGGATCAGCGGCAGCGACATCAGCAGGCTTTGTTGCGTGAACAGCCCGCCCCACCAATAGGCGATGCCGGTGGCTGTCGCGGTGAAAACGAAAAACACGATCAGGTTGGCGCGCACGGTGGCGGCATTGCCCTGGCCGCCGAGCCAGAGCAGCACGACCGGCGGACCCGGCAGGGCCGCAGCGCCACCGCTTAAGCCCGCCAGCGCGCCGGTGCCGAGC
>JAGXRD010000076.1 GCA_018336035.1 Alphaproteobacteria bacterium
AAGCCGGTGCTGCATACCGTGCAGCTGCTCGACTGGGCGACCGGCGGGCCGCGTCCGAGGGGTCTCCAGGCGAAACCCGCGCTTACTTCTTGACCGGCTGGGCGGCCTGCTCGGCGCGGGCGCGGCACTGCGTCTCGGCCACCATGCGCTGCTGTTCCGTCAGCTTCTGGCCGGCCTTCAGGCCGCTGCGGACTTCCTTCATGCAGGCTTCGATGGCGGCAGCATTGGACTGCGCCTGAACCGGCACGGCCAGAACCGGGGCCGTCATCAGCAAAGCAGCAAGAGCAAAAACGTGACCGCGCATGGCTTCGGATCCTGAAACAAGGGATGTAACGGCGTTCTTGTAAGGGATACCGGCCCGAAAAAGAAATAACTTTTCGATCACGACGCCGATGGGGCGGCGATATTCGCGTTCCGGCAAGGGTTTAGGCGTATTGGATCAGGCCGCGATCAACCGGCCGTAGGCGGACCGGAAGCTGCCGGGGCTGGCGCCGAACCGGGCGCGGAAACTGGCATTGAAGGTCGAGAGGTCGCCGAAGCCGGCATCGTAGGCGATGGCGCTGACCGGATCGCGGCTGCTGCAGAGCCGCTGCGCGGCCCGGCGCAGGCGCAGGCCGAGCAGATACTGATGCGGCGTCACGCCGGTGCTGCGGCGGAAGCTGCGCAGGAAATGATACTTGCTCATGCAGGCGACACTGGCGAGCCCGGCCAGATCGATTGCTTCGGCGGCATGGGCCTCGATATGGCGCAGCACGCGGCTGATGCGCCGGCTGTCGACGGCCGAGAGCATGGCCGAACGGGCATTACCGCCAGCGACGGCCTCCACCACGGTTTCCGCCATATCGATCACCAGCTCTTCGACAGCCATGTGATTGGATGTCGAGGTATTGGCAGCCAGGGCGGCGATCTGCGCCATCGGGCGGGTGAGCGAGTTCAGTGCCGGCAGCATCGCGGCACGGAACTGGAAGCCGCTGCTGCCCGCCATGCTGGCGGCGATCTCCCCGAACAGCGCCGGACTGAGATGCAGGCTGACGCAGCGGTCGCCGCTGCCGTGCTCATGGCCGCATTCGTAGCAGGCCCCAAGATTGCCGAGCATCACGGCGCCGGGATAGAGCAGGGCACGGCCATTGTCGCAGCGGTACTGGAAAGAACCCTCCAGCACGGCAGCCATGGCAAAGCTGGCATGGCGCTCCTCGAAAGGGCGATCCTGCGGGCCAGCGTGACAGGTGAATTCATTCAGCACCCAGTCGGCGTCGCGCGCGATCACGCGCGCAGCCGGCGTAGCATTGACCTGAGAGGTAGGGGCGGACATCAGGTGAGAATAGCAATTTTCCCCAAGCGCCGGAACCGGGCTTTGTCGCATGGTCTCGGTCCCGGCCAATGCTGCTGCCGGATTCTTGCCAAAGAAGAGTTTCAGGAGAGACGAATGCTCAATCATGTATCCATCGGGGTTCGCAACACGGCGAAAACCAAGGCGTTTTACGATGCCGTGCTGAAGCCGCTCGGCTATAGCTGCCTGAGCGAGGGCGAGGGGTCGCTCGGCTATGGCGACAAATCTGTGGTTCTATGGATCAGCCAGACCGATAAGCCCGTGCCGGCCGACATGGCTTCCGGGCTGCATTTCTGCTTCGATGCGCCGAGCCGCAAAAGCGTCGAGGCCTTCCATGCCGCGGCGCTGGCACAGGGCGGCAAGGATAACGGCCAGCCGGGCCTGCGCGCCGATTACGGCGACAACTATTTTGCCGCCTTTGCCATCGACCCGGACGGCTACCGGATCGAAGCCTATTGCGGCCAGGAAAGCTGATCTTGGCTGCCTAAGGAAAAGCGCGATGCCGAGCATCCATAAGGAATTCACCGTGGCGGCCGGCATCGACAGTGTCTGGGCGGCGTTCCGCGATACCGGCGCCGTCCACAGGCTGGCGCCGGGTTTCGTCACCGACTGCAAACTGGAAGCGGGCGGCGCCTCGCGCATCGTCACTTTCGGCAATGGCATCGTGGCGCGCGAGGTGATCGTCGATCGTGATGAAGCCGCGCATCGGCTGGCCTATTCGGCCAGCGGCGGCCGGCTGACGCATCACAATGCGTCTTTCACGGTGACAGAAGACGGGCCCGGCCGCTGCCGTATCACCTGGCGCGCCGACCTGCTGCCGGCCGAGATGAAGCCCGCCATCGAAAAGATGATGGAGCAGGGGGTGATCGCCATGGAGAAGCGGCTGGGCGGTCGTACGGTTTAGCGCAGGCGGGATCTGATCTCGGTGACCAGGGCATCGGTCACCGTCTGGCACATCTGCCAGACCTTCTCGAAGCCTTCGCCCTTGCCGTAATAGGGATCGGGCACGTCACGGCCGAATTGCGGCGCATAGGACAGATACAGTTTCACCCGTTCGCGGTATGGCGGCGGGCAGAGCCGCAGCAACTGGCGGTAATGCCCGTCATCCATGGCCAGCACCAGGTCGAAAGTCGCAAAGTCTTCGACCGTCACCTGCCGGGCGCGCAATTCGGCCAGGTCGACGCCGTAGCGTTTTGCGGTTTCCATGCTGCGGCGGTCGGGCGGGGCGCCGATATGATAGTCATGCGTGCCGGCGGAATCGACCAGCACCCGGCCGCTCAGCCCGGCCGCCTGCAGGGCATGGCGCAGCAGGCCGTCGGCGGTGGGCGAACGGCAGATGTTGCCGGTGCAGACCATCAGCACGGCATAGTCGGGTTTGGGGGTCGCCTCTGTGACCATGCCGTGAGGGAAGCATTCCAAAGGAGTGGGTGCAAGGCACTACCAAGCCGGCGTGGCTCATTCTAAAGTGGCGGTATGCCGACGCCGCCGCCCGACGACGAAACCGCCCTGCTGGATACCAATGCCGCCTTCTACCGGGCGTTCGCCGCGCGCGACGTGACGGCGATGGAAGAACTCTGGGCCAAGAAGGCGCCTGTGGTCTGCATCCATCCCGGCTGGCCGCCGCTGATGGGCCGCGAGGCGGTGCTGGAAGGCTGGCGCCGTATCCTGTCCAATCCGTCGCAGCCGGCTTTGCAGATGATGGGGCCGCGCGTCACGCTGTGGGGCGATGTGGCACTGGTGATCTGCTTCGAAAAGGTCGAGGACCAGTATCTGATCGCCTCGAATCTTTTCGTGCGCGAGGGCAAGGCCTGGCGCCTCAGTCATCACCAGGCCGGCCCGGTGGCGAGCCCGCCGGCGGGCGCGAATGACGACGACGAGCAGGATGCCGACGAGGATTTCGACGACGAGGACGATGACGACGACGATCTCGATCCGCCGTCGGGGACGATTCATTAGCCCACGATCGCGGCAATAAATACATCGTCATCCCCGCGAAAGCGGGGATCCAGAGCAACGGCACGACTGGGCTCCCGCCTTCGCGGGAGCGACGAGTTTAGGTGGGCTTGACGAGATGTGAGATCTTCGCCGCCGCGCCAGCTTCACGCGCCAGGCGGCTTTTCAGGAAGTCCAGCATCGGCCTGAGCGTCTCGGCGAGTTGCCAGGGCGGATTGATCACGATCAGCCCGCTGCCGTTCATCTGCCGGTCGTCTTTCGCCGGCCGCACCGTCAATTCGATGCATAAAGTCTCGACCTTGATCTGCCGCGCCAGCGCCGACTTCCATTGGTCGATGCTTTTCTGGTCCTTGATCGGATACCACACCATCAGTTGCCCGGTGGCCCAGCGCTCATGCGCCAGCAGCACGGCCTTGGTCAGGGTGTCGAACTCATCCTTCAGCTCGAAGGCCGGATCGATCAGCGCAAGTCCCCGACGCGGCGTCGGCGGCGTCAGCGCCTTCAGCGCCTCGAAACCGTTGCGGTGATGAATGGAGATCGCCGGATCGCGGCCGATGTTGTGTTTCAGCGTCTCGGCATCCTGCGGATGCAATTCGCAGAGTGAGACGCGGTCGCCGGCACGCACGCTGTCCTGCAGCAGCCAGGGCGAACCGGGATAGCGCCGCAGCCCGCTGCCGCCGGGTTTCAGCTCGGGATTGAGGCGCTTCAGCACATCCCAGTAGCGCGGCAGGATTTTGGCCGCATTCGGATCGGACAGCACCGCGCCGATGCCGAAGCGATATTCGCCGCTGCGCTGCGCCTCGTCGGCGGCCAGATCATAGAGCCCGATGCCGGCATGGGTGTCGATCAGATGCACCGGATTGGGCTTGCGGTGCAAAGCCTCCAGCAGTTCCAGCAGCACGACATGCTTGAGCACGTCGCCGAAATTGCCGGCATGAAAGGCGTGACGGTAGTTCATGCCGGCAGCTTTACGGGATCGGGGCGGTTCGCGGAAGGGCTAGGATGTCTTGGCCTTGAGCAGCGCCATCTCGATGGCGGTGGTGATCTTGGCATCGGTCGGCTTGACCGGGGTGGCGAAGCCCTGCACCAGCTTGCCGTCGGCGCCGATCAGGTATTTGTGGAAATTCCATTTCGGCAGCGCATCCTCGCCCAGTTCGGCGGCGATCCAGCGATAGAGCGGATGCGCGTTGGGGCCCTTCACCACCTGCTTTTCAGTGAGCGGGAAATCGATATTGAAATTCACCTCGCAGAATTCCTTGATCTGCGCCGCACTGCCCGGCTCCTGGCCGCCGAAATCGTTTGACGGCACGCCGAGCACGACCAGGCCGCGCGCGCGATACTGCTGCCAGACCTTTTCCAGGTCGGCATATTGCGGGGTGAAGCCGCATTGCGAGGCGGTGTTGACCAGCAGCACCACCTTGCCCTTGTACTGCTTCAGCGGCATCGGCGCGCCGTCGATCCCGGTCAGTTCGAAATCATGCGCGGTCATGCCGGTGGCTCCTGGCTTTTTGCTGATCTGCTGGGCCTGCACATTGCTGCCGAAGGGACCGAGCGCCACCAGGGCGGCGGCGATGACCGGCAGGCAGGCGATGGTGCCGACCAGCCGGCGCCGCAGCGACGGCATCTGCAGGGTGCTAACCGCTTGATTTTCTGTGTCCATATCGTGGCCGCTCCTGATTCAGCCTCCATTAACGCACCTCAGGCTTAACTATAGCGTTATCAACCCGTCTGGGCAGCAGCTTGTTGCAGGCCCTGGAGGCTTTTCGATGCCGACCCTGCTCACCTTTGCCGCGCTGTCGCTGATCGCGCTGGTCGCCGGTGTGTCGCTGACCCGGCTGGTGCCGGGCCTGGCGCAGCAGCATCCCGGCATCCTGGCGCTCGGTTTGCTGATGACCTTCTGGGCGGTACGCGAGGTATTGCTGCGCCGCCGGGTGCAGAAGCGCCTGCTGGCCGAAATCGAGGACCTGGCCGAAGAGGTGCTGCGCCTGCGCGACCAGGAAGCCGTACCGACCATGATGGATGTGCAGCCGGAAGCGATGACCGCCCGGCAGCCCGCCAATGAACCGCGTCTGACCGTGCCCGATCCGCTGCGTGCCGCCGTGCCGCAGGATGACGGCACGCTGCTGGATGCCGTGCGCGATGCGCTGAACAACAACCGCGTCGAGCTGCATGTGCAGCCGATCGTCACGCTGCCGCAGCGCCGCATCCGCTTCTTCGAACTGCTGGCCCGTCCGCGCGATGCCGAGGGCAAATCCTATCCGGCCGCCGCCTGCTTGCAGGCGCTGGATGCTGCCGGCCTGCGCGCCGAATTCGATGCGCTGATGCTGCTGCGTGGCGTGCAGATGGTGCGCAAGCTGGAACAGCGCGCCAAGGATGTCGGCTTCTTCCTCAACCTCTCGCCCGACATGCTGGCGCAGATCGAGACCTTCACGCCGCTTTACGACTTCCTCACCCGCGAACGCGAGCATGCCGCCAATATCGTGCTGGAATTCAGCTATGATGGCGTGCGCGAACTGGATCGCAATGGCCTGTATCGCCTCGGCCAGCTCTCGGCGCTGGGCTTCGCGCTGTCCTTCGACGGCATCGGCCGGCTCGATCTGGATTACGCCGCGATGGCCAAGCTTGGCGTGCGCTTCCTGAAATTCAACGCCGACTGCTTCAGTGATCCGGCGGTGGTGTCGCGCGCCTCGGTCGATCTCGCAGATCTGGCTGAGATCTGCCGTCGCCACGATCTGATGCCGGTGCTGGCCAAGGTGGAGAAGGAAAGCGAGCTGCTCAAACTCGCCGATCTGAATTTCGCCTTCGGTCAGGGCCTGCTGTTCGGCCCGCCGAAGATGGCCAAGGCAGCGTAATCCGGGCTGCGTAACAAGACCCTCACCCTCCCGCTGACGCGGGTCCCTCCCTCTCCCGCTTGCGGGAGAGGGTTGGGGTGAGGGCCTTATCTTTTCGCTTCTATCAGCGCATCCGCGAGCTGCACAAACCCCGCGCCGCCTTCACCTTCGGTGATAAAGGCAGGCTTCGCCGCGATGCGGTCGAGGAACGGCCGCACATTGGCCACGCCCACGCTGTAGGGGAAATAGCCGAACATCGGGGCGTCGTTCGGGCTGTCGCCGGCGAACACCACCTGGTCACGCACGCTGTCGAGATTCACGCCGTAACATTCGTCGAACAGCACGCGTGTCATCGAGAGCTTGTCCCAATGACCGAACCAGCCGTTGACATGAATCGAGCTGACTTTCGCGGTGGCGCCGGCCGCTTCGAACAGCGCGACGATTTTATCGATGCTGGCCTGCGGCAGCGGCGGCACGTCCTCGCAGAAATCGACCGCGAGATCGCATTCGCGATACTGCTGGTCGGAGGCCAGCGCCGTGCCTGGCACTTCGCGCAGGATGGTCTCACTCAGCGCCGCCAGCTTTTTGCGCGCCGCCGCGCGTTCGGCTTCGGTCTGGAAAAAACGGCGCGTCATCTTCTTCGCTGCCCGGTCGTAGCGCATGTAGAGCGCGCCATTCTCGCCAACGATGGCATCCACCGGCCAGAACCGCGCGATCAGGTCGCACCAGCCGGCCGGACGCCCGGTGATGGGGATGACCTTGAAACCGGCCGCCTCCAGCCGTTCCAGCGCCGCATAGGCCGCGGCCGGCAACCGGCCATGGGTGGTCAGCGTGTCGTCAATGTCGGTCAGGACGTAGCGGATTCCGCTGCGGTTTTGCGGCGTGAAGGCGCTGAGCGCGCGAATGTCGGTCATGGTCGGATATACAAATGTCTATGCTGCAACTGCGAACCGGCGGGTTGCCGGTCCGGCGAACGGACCGCTATAGTCGCCGCCATAAAAAACTCCGTCAACCGCTCGCCGATTCGCCAATGAAGGACGACCAGCCATGACCTATCAGGCCCTGCACGGCCATTACCTGGAGGACCTCCAGGTCGGCATGACGGCAGAGTTCAGCAAGACCGTGACCGAAGCCGATATCGTCGCCTTCGCCGAAGTCTCGGGCGACACCAATCCGGTGCATATGGATGAAGCCTTTGCCGCCGCGACGCCGTTCAAGGGCCGCATCGCCCATGGCATGCTGGGCGCCAGCCTGATCAGCACGGTGCTGGGCACCAAGCTGCCCGGCCCGGGCTGCATCTATGTCTCGCAGGACCTGCGCTTCAAGGCGCCGGTGCGCATCGGCGATACCGTCGTGGCCAAAGTGACGGTGAGCGAAATCATCCCAGAGAAGCGCCGCGTGACCTTTGCCTGCGAATGCCGGGTCGGCGATACTGTGGTGATCGACGGCGCCGCCACCATGATGGTCTCCCGCAAGGCCAGGTAACGGCGCCGGGCCTTCCCCGGAGTTTCACGACCAGCATGCGTCTTCTGCGTTCCAGCGCCAGTTTCCCGCCGGCCCTTCGTGGTGCCGTGGCGGCCATCGGCAATTTCGACGGCGTGCATCTGGGCCATCGCGCCCTGATCGCGGCTGTGCATGCCCAGGCCGATACGGCGGCAAAGCCCCGCGTGGTGATGACCTTCGAGCCGCATCCGCGCCGCTTCTTCGTGCCGTCATCGCCGCCCTTCCGGCTCGATGCGCTGGAGACCAAGGCGCGCCTCTTCGGCGATCTCGGCATCAATGCCGTGCTGGCGATGCCCTTCGATGTCACGCTGGCGGCACAGTCGCCGCAGGATTTCGTCGACCATATCCTGGCCCGCGACTTAGGCTTAAGTCATCTGGTGGTTGGCTACGATTTCACCTTCGGCAAGGCGCGCGCCGGTAATACCGATCTGCTGCGGGAGCTGGGTGCCAAACACAATATTGGCGTCACGGTCGTGACGCCGCAGGGTGACGGAGAGGTGTTTTCGTCGTCGCGTGTGCGGCGGTTGTTGGAGGCCGGCGAGCAGGCGCAGGCCAACCGCATTCTCGGCCGGCCCTGGGAAGTCGTCGGCGTGGTCGAACATGGCGACAAGCGCGGCCGCGAACTGGGCTACCCGACCGCCAATGTGGCGCTGAGTGATTTCCAGGTGCCGAAATTCGGCATCTATGCGGTGCGCTGCATACTGGACGGCGAGGTGCATGACGGTGTCGCCAGCCTCGGCATCCGACCGACTTTCGATCAGACCGACGTGAAGCTGGAAGTCTATCTGTTCGATTTCAGCGGCGATCTGTATGGGCGCTCGATGCGGGTCGAATTCCACGCCTTCCTGCGGCCGGAACTGAAATACGAAGGCCCCGAGCCGCTCAAGCGCCAGATCGCGGCGGATGTCGAGGCGGCGAAGGCGATTTTGAAGCAGCGGTAATGCTCGACCACGTTTCCATCACCGTGCCCGATATGGCTGCCGTTACCGGTTTCTACGATGCGGTGATGCAGGCGCTGGGCTACCCGCTGGTCTACGAGCAGCCGGATGCCCGGGGTTACGGTCTGCGCGCCGGATCGGATGCACCCGGGCGCAGTTATATCTCGGTCCTGCAGTCGGCCGCCATGCGGCCCGATCCGCGCCGGCACTGGTGCTTCAAGGCGGCCAGCCGTGAAGCCGTCGAGGCTTTCCATGTGGCGGCATTGGCGCAGGGCGGCCGCGACGATGGCCCGCCCGGCCTGCGGCCGCACTATCACGAAGGCTATTATGCCGCCTTTGTGATCGACCCCGCCGGCAACCGGATCGAAGCGGTGTTTCACGGCTGAAGAAGGCCGTCACCCCGCTTGGATTTCCCTCGCCCGCGATAGCGGGAGAGGGAGGGGCCCATCGCTTTGCGATGGGAGGGTGAGGGGCTTTCTTGCTACTCTACCGCTATGCCTGACCCTCGTGAACTACGCAGATCGATGACGGATGCCGAACGTCGGCTCTGGTTCTTGCTGCGAGCACGGCAACTGAATGGGCACAAATTCCGTCGCCAGCATCCGGTTGGTTCGTTTGTCCTGGATTTCGCCTGTCTCGAGCAGAAACTCGCTGTTGAGGTCGATGGCGGCCAGCATGCGGATAGCGAACAAGACCAGCGGCGCACAGCCTGGCTGGAAGCTCAGGGCTGGCGCGTGATCCGGTTCTGGAACAACGATGTGTTGTCAAATCCCGAGGGCGTTGCCGCACGGCTGGTGGAAGCGCTGAAATCATAAGACCCTCACCCCAACCCTCTCCCGCAAGCGGGAGAGGGAGCTTTAATTTCCCTCGCCCGCGATAGCGGGAGAGGGAGGGGCCCAGCCGGAGGCTGGGAGGGTGAGGGCCTTCCTTGGCCCGGACAGCCCCTTCTCGACAGTCCCCGGCCCAAATGCTAAATCATCGCCATGCTTGGGCAATTCGCCATATCTCCGGCCTTCGGGCGTCAGCGAATTAGCGGCCCGGTCCTTTTCTAAGGCCCGGGATTTCCTCGACTTTTTCTGCATCCCCCCGCGCCGGCACAAAGCCCGGGCGCGCCACCCGAGTTGAGCCATGACCACCGACTACCGCCCCACCGTTTTCCTGCCGACCACCGATTTCCCGATGAAGGCCGGCCTGCCGGCCAAGGAGCCGGAAATCCTCGCCCGCTGGGAGAAGATCGGCCTCTACGAAAAACTGCGCGCCGATTCAAAAGGCCGCGAGTTGTTCGTGCTGCATGACGGCCCGCCCTATGCCAATGGCAACCTGCATATCGGCCATGCGCTGAACAAGATCCTCAAGGACGTGATCAACCGTTCGCGGCAGATGATGGGCTTCGATGCCAATTACGTGCCGGGTTGGGACTGCCACGGCCTGCCGATCGAATGGAAGATCGAAGAGAAGTATCGCGCGGCCGGCAAGAACAAGGATGAAGTGCCGATCGACGAGTTCCGCAAGGAGTGCCGCGATTTCGCCGATCACTGGATCGGTGTGCAGCGCGAGGAATTCAAGCGGCTCGGTGTGATCGGCGACTGGAAGAACCCGTACACGACCATGAGCTTCGCGGCCGAAGCCCAGATCGTGCGCGAGATCCAGAAATTCCTGATGAATGGCGGGTTGTTCAAGGGCTCGAAGCCGGTGATGTGGTCGATTGTCGAACGCACCGCGCTGGCCGAAGCCGAGGTCGAGTATCACGAGCATACCTCGTCGACCATCTTCGTGAAATTCCCGGTGGTGAAGACCGCTGCGAAGGCCATCGAAGGTGCCAGCATCGTGATCTGGACCACCACGCCCTGGACCATGCCGGGCAACCGCGCCATCGCCGCCGCCAAGGACGCCGAATACGTGCGCCTGCGTGTCGATGCCGTGGGCGAAAAGACGCTGGCCAAGGTCGGCGATGAAGTGATCGTGGCGAAAGACCTGATCGAGAGCATCAGCAAGGCCTGCGCCATCGAGGCCAGCAGCGTGCTGGCCACGCTGAAGGGCAGCGATCTTTCCGGCACGATCTGCGCGCATCCGCTGCGCGGCAAGGGTTATGAATACGACGTACCGGTGCTGTTCGGCGATTTCGTCACCATGGATGCCGGCACCGGCTTTGTACATATCGCGCCGGGCCATGGCGCCGACGACTACAATCTCGGCACCGCGCATGGCATCGAAGTGCCGCATACGGTGGACGCCGATGGCAGCTACTTCCGCCATGTGCCGATCTTCGGCGGCGACAAGCCGGCCCGCGTGCTGGACGATGCCGGCAAAGAGGGCGATGCCAATGGCCGCGTGATCGCCACGCTGATCGAGACCAATGGCCTGCTCGGCAAGGGCCGCCTGCGCCACCAGTATCCGCATTCCTGGCGTTCCAAGGCGCCGCTGATCTTCCGCAACACGCCGCAGTGGTTCATCTCGATGACCACCAACGACCTGCGCAAGAAGGCGCTGGCCGCCATCGACGCCACCGAATTCTATCCGGCCGGCGGTCGCAATCGTTTGTACTCGATGATCGAACAGCGCCCCGACTGGGTGATCAGCCGTCAGCGCGCCTGGGGCGTGCCGATTGCGATCTTCGAGAACAAGGAAACCGGCGAGTTGCTGCGCGACGAGGAAGTGAATGAGCGTATCGTGGAAGCCTGCCTGAAGGGCGGCGCCGATGCCTGGTTCACCGCCCAGCCGGCCGACTTCCTCGGCAACAAGTACAATCCGTCCGACTGGAAGATGGTGACCGACATTCTCGATGTCTGGTTCGATTCCGGTTCGACCCACAGCTTCGTGCTGGAGCAGCGCCCGGATCTGAAGTGGCCGGCCTCGCTGTATCTCGAAGGCTCCGACCAGCATCGCGGCTGGTTCCATTCGTCGCTGCTGGAAAGCTGCGGCACGCGCGGTCGCGCCCCGTATGATGCCGTGCTGACGCATGGCTTCACGCTGGACGAGAAGGGCCGCAAGATGTCCAAGTCGCTCGGCAATACGACCGAGCCGCAGGACGTGATCAAGCAGTCGGGCGCCGACATCCTGCGCCTGTGGGTGGTGTCGTCGGATTACTCCGACGATCTCAGCGTCGGCAAGACCATCATCCAGGCGCAGTCGGATGCCTATCGCCGCTTGCGCAACACGCTGCGCTACCTGCTCGGCAATCTCGCCGGCTTCCAGGAGTCCGAGCGCCTGTCGCATGCGCAGATGCCGGAACTGGAGCGCTGGGTGCTGCATCGCCTGGCCGAACTGGGCACCATCGTGCGCGAAAGCTGCGAGCAGTATGATTTCCACCGCATGTATGTGGCGCTCTATAATTTCTGCGCCGTCGATCTCTCGGGCTTCTATTTCGACATCCGCAAGGACGCGCTGTATTGCGATGCGCCGGGCAGCATTCGTCGCCGCGCCGCACGCACCGTGCTGGATCACCTGTTCGACTGTCTGGTGAAATGGCTGGCGCCTTTCATCAGCTTCACCGCGGAAGAAGCCTGGCTGACGCGCTATCCATCCGAAGACGGCAGCGTGCATCGCGAACTCTTCCCGACCATTCCGGCCGAATGGCTGGATGCGGCGCTGGGTGCCAAATGGGAGCGGGTGCGTCGCGTGCGCCGGGCCGTCACCGGCGCGCTGGAAATCGAACGCGCCGAAAAGCGCATCGGCGCCAGCCTGCAGGCGGCCCCGACCGTTTATGTCACCGCCGAGGACAAGTCGGCACTTGAGGGCATCGATTTCGCCGAGATCTGCATCACCTCCGCCATCGATGTGCAGGTGGGCGACGGCCCGGCCGATGCCTTCCGCACCGACGATGCCAAGGGAATCGCTGTCGTGCCGCAGCAGGCGTCCGGCCTGAAATGCGAGCGCTGCTGGCAGGTGCTGGAAGAGGTCGGGCATGTGCCGGGCCATGACGACCTGTGCAAGCGTTGCGCGGAAGCTGTTTCTGGGGCTGTGTCCGGGGCGGTGAGCGCATGAGCCGTACGTTCAAGCTTGGATTGCTGATCGCATTCGGCATTTTCATCGCCGACCAGGTCACGAAACTCTACTTCCTTGACCTGATGCAGCAGAACCCGACTGGTATCGTGGTCACGCCATTCTTCAATCTGGTCATGGTGTGGAATTCCGGCGTCAGCTTCGGCATGTTCAGCGAAGACAGCGCCAGCCGCAGCTGGACGCTGATCGCGGTGTCTTTCGCTGTGACGGTCTGGCTGCTCTGGTGGCTGTGGCGCAATCACTCCGGACTCGTCGCGATTTCGCTCGGCATGATCATCGGCGGGGCGATGGGCAATGTGATCGACCGCTACCGCTTCGGTGCCGTGTTCGACTTCCTCGATTTCCACGCTTTCGGCTGGCACTGGCCGGCCTTCAACGTGGCCGACTGCGCCATTGTGGTGGGCGTGCTGCTGCTGTTGGCGGACGGTTTCCGGCCAAGGAAAACAGCTGATTAAGACGCTGCCAGCGGCCAGCCGCTACTTTTGGTAGTGAGTCTGCCGATTCATTGCGCCCGGCCACGAATGATGGCAGCATCACCCCTGAAGATGAGGCATGGGGCAAGAGGCAGATGCTTCGGTCGGGGCGGACCGGACGGCAAGGCCAGTCCGGGACAGGGGGGATAACAAGCAGCGGCCTGTTTTCTGCAGCGCCGCTGGCTGCCGCCAAATGCCGCATTGATGGCCGCGCATGACCATGCCCGCACCACGCTCTGCGCGGCACCGGTTGTCCGCACGCCAGGTCAAGGTCACGGTGATCGCGGCGCTGGTACTGGGTTTTGTCTCCAGCCTCTTCCAGCTCGTTCTCGATATCCGCAACGAAGTCACGCAGCGCGAAACCACCGTCGCCCAGGTGATGGATATGCTGAACGATGCGGCATCCCAGGCCGCTTACGCGCTGGACGAACAGCTGGCCGCGCGCGTCGTCAGCGGTCTGTTGCTGTACCAGCCGGTCTGGCGCGCCGAGATCTACGATAATTACGGCCGCCGCATGGCGATACAGGAGCGCGAGCAGGGTCGGCTGGAAGATGCCATGGATACCTCGCTGGTCACACGCATCCTTATCTTCGTCCTGCCGGAAACCGAAGAGACTCTGGTGCGCCCGCTCTACGGGCCGCGTGATCGTGACCTGGTCGGCGAGATGCGCGTGCATGTGGATGGCACATTGCTGGCGCGCAGCGTGATCAACCGTACCGGCGTGGTCATCGCCACCGGCCTGGTGCGCAACCTCGTGCTCGCCCTCATCCTGGCGGTGCTGTTCTATTTCACGCTGACCCGGCCGTTGCTCAATCTGGTGGCGCAGATCGACCGCGCCGACCCGCGCCGGCCGAAAGAGACCGCCATCAAGGCGCCCAGAGGGCATGAGCAGGACGAATTCGGCCTGTTGACCGACCGCGTCAATGCCATCCTCGGCGCTGGCGGCGAATATCTAGCCGAGGTGGAGCGCAACCGCGAAATGCTGCGCGCCGTGCTGGACGCGATTCCGGCGCTGATCAGTCTGAAAGACCGCGAAGGCCGCTATGTACTGGTCAACAGCCGGCTGGTCGATATTTTCGGCATGGAGCCGGATGCAATCATCGGCAGGCATCTGCATGAGCTGGCCTTGCCAGGCCTCAGCCCCATGCATCGCGAAGAATTCACGCGCTTCGGCGAAGAGAACGAGCAGGCGATGATCGCCAGCGGTACGCCGGTGCTGAATCTGGAACGCACCTATCATATTCGTGACGGCCTCAGCCTGACCATGCTGGAAAGCAAGGTGCCGTTGCCGGACGGCAGTGGCGGGATCAGCGGCACCATATCGATCGGTCTGGATATTTCCGAACGCAAGCTGGCAGAAAAGGCGCTGGACGAGGCGAATACCCGCTTGCGCGCGCAGGCCGAGGATCTGGAGCGGCTGGCCTCGTCCTATGCCCGCGAACGCGAGCATGCCATCGCCGCCAACCGGGCCAAGTCGGAATTCCTCGCCAATATGAGCCACGAGCTGCGCACGCCGCTCAACGCCATCATCGGCTTTGCCGAGGTGATCACATTGCGCATGTGGGGCGCCAATTCGGATCGCTATTTCGATTACGCCGAGGATATCGTGATGAGCGCGCGGCATCTGCTGCATGTCATCAACGACATTCTCGACATGTCGAAGATCGAGGCCGGGCGCTATGAACTCTCGCTTGAGGATGTCGACCTGCCCACCGTGGTCGGCGATTGCATCACCATCGTCAAGGGCAGGGCGCAGGATGCCGATCTCGACCTGATCGACGAATTCCCCACCGACCTGCCGCCGGTACGTATCGATGCGCGCGCGATCAAGCAGGTGCTGCTCAATCTGTTGTCCAATGCCATCAAGTTCACGCCGCAAGGCGGCGCCGTCTATGTCACCGGCGATCAGGACAGCGAGGGCCGGCTGACCATCCGGGTGCGCGATACCGGCGTTGGCATCCGCGCGGAAGACCTCACCCGCATCTTCGAACCCTTCTGGCAGGGCGACCCGAATATCCGTCGGCGCAGCGAGGGCACGGGCCTGGGGCTGGCGATCAGCCGGAAATTCGTCGAACTGCATGGCGGCAGCCTGACGATCGAAAGCAGCGAATCGGGCGGCACCACCGCCACCGTGCGGCTGCCCGGCCGCCGGTCGGCGATGGGCTGATCCGGCCGCGGAACATATGGGCGTGAACGGGTCGAACCAGCGGCGGAAAACCGGGCCGTTTGGGACCTGGACCGGCAGCGTGGCGCCCTTGTGCCCGCGCCATGCCCGAGGCTAAAATCCCCCGCCTCGTGTGAGTTGGCCTCGCGCCTCGCGTTCAAGAAGGGACTGTTTTCATGCGTCGACCGAAGCCTGCCGGCCGACATCTGCGGCTACGCACACTGCGCCTGCTGAGCCTGACCGCGCTCGCCGGCAGTCTGGCGCTCGCCGGCTGCGACAGCACGCGCGAGGCCCTCGGTATCACCAAGAAAAGCCCCGATGAATTCGTCGTCGTGACCAAGGCGCCGCTGGTGCTGCCGCCGGAATTCGGTCTGCGTCCGCCCGAGCCGGGCGCGGCACGGCCGCAGGAAGTGCCCGCGCGTGATCGCGCCGCCGCTGCTTTCGGCGGCGCCAGCACCGATGCCGCCGGCCAGATCACGCCGCTCAGCCGTGCCGGCAACGCGAATGCCGTGCCGCGTTCAGCCGGCGAGCAGGCCCTGCTGAGCCAGGCCCGCGCCAGCAACGTCGATCCCGATATCCGCCGCAAGGTGAATGACGAATTCACCCAGCTGGCCGAACGTGACAGCCGCTTCGTTGATCGCCTGATGTTCTGGCAGGGCTCGGAAGAGCCTGGGCTAGCGCTCGATCCGGCCAAGGAAGCCCAGCGCCTGCGCGAGAATGCCGCCACCGGCAAGCCGCTCAGCAGCGGGACCATTCCGACCATCAAGCGTCGCGAACGCGGCCCGCTTGAAGGTATTTTCTGACGGGGCTTCCCGCGCCGCGCGCCCGGCACAATATATGACCGGGGTCATGATGCCAGTCCGCCCAGCATTGCCGGGCCTGTGACGGAGAGAGAGCCGTGCCGAAACGCCTGATCGCCGTCCTGTCCGCTGCCGTCGCCAGCCTCGCCGTTTCATTCGTCGAGCCGGCGCGCGCTCAGATCTTCAATCCGACCCAGTTCATGCTCGGAAATGGCATGCAGGTGGTGCTGATCGAGGATCACCGTGCGCCCGTCGTGCATCACATGGTGTGGTATCGCGTCGGCGCCGCCGACGAGGCGCCCGGCGTCTCGGGTGTGGCGCATTACCTCGAACACCTGATGTTCAAGGGCACGCCGAATGTGCCGCCCGGCGAATTCTCCAAGATCGTGGCGCGCGAGGGCGGCCGCGACAACGCCTTCACCTCGTCTGACTATACCGGCTATTTCCAGACCATCGCGCGCGACCGGCTCGAACTGGTGATGAGCATGGAAGCGGATCGCATGAGCCAGCTCGCGCCAAAAGCGTCAGATGCCAAGCCCGAATTGCAGGTGGTGATGGAGGAGCGCTTAAGCCGCACCGACAACAACCCGGGCGCGCTGTTCGGCGAGCAGCTCGATGCCGCGCAGTATCTCAGCCACCCCTATGGCCGCCCGGTGATCGGCTGGCCGGCGGAAATCCTGCGCCTGACGCTGGATGATGCGATGGCTTTCTATCGCACCCATTATGCGCCGAACAACGCGATCCTGATCGTTGCCGGCGATGTGCGGCCCAACGAGCTGAAGGCTCTGGCCGAGAAATATTACGGTCTGATCCCGATGCGGCCGATTCCGCCGCGCATCCGGCCGCAGGAGCCGAACCAGCTGGCCGCGCGCCGCCTCAGCATGTCCGACGCGCGCGTGGCGCAGCCCTCGATGCGGCGCAGCTATCTGGCGCCCAGTCGTTCCGCCGGCGAGAAACAGCATGCCGTGCCGCTCGCCGTGCTGGCCGAAATCCTCAACGCCCCGACCGGTCGCCTGCATAACTCCCTGGTGAAGGGCGACGGGCCGGCGGTCTCTGCCGGCGCCTGGTATAGTTCGATGTCGCTCGACCAGGGCACTTTCGGCTTCAGCGCGTCGCCCAAGCAGGGCCGCAAGCTGGACGAGGTAGAGGCCGCATTGGACAAGGTCATCGCCGATCTGCTGGTCAGTGGCGTGACCGAAGGCGAAATGCGTCGCGCCCGCATCGGCATGCGGGCAGAGACGATTTATGCGCGCGACGGTCTGTCGGGCGCGGCGCGCATCTTCGGTGCCGCGCTCACCACCGGACTGACGGTTGAGGATGTTGAGGCCTGGCCCAGACTGGTCGATGCCGTGACCCGCGAACAGGTGCTGGCGGCGGCGCGCTACGTGCTTGATCTACGCCGCTCGGTCACCGGGCATCTGCTGCCGAAAGACCAGAGCTGAGGACATGCCGATGCGCAACTTCGTCATTGCCATTCTGCTGCTAGTCTGTTCCGCGCTGCCGGCTGCCGCAGGCCCGAAGATCGAGCGGATCAAGACACCGCTTGGCATCGAGGTCTGGTTCGTGCGCGAGCCCAGCATTCCGATCCTGTCGCTGCAGGCGACCTGGCGCGGCGGCTCCTCCAGCGATCCGGTCGGGCAGGAGGGGCTGGCCCAGCTGGCCACCGGACTGCTGAACGAAGGCGCCGGCGAGCTGTCGGCGGACGATTTCCAGCTCGCGCTGCAGGACTCCGCCATCGACATGGGCTTCAGCACCGAGCGCGACTACACCACGGCGACCATCCGCACGCTCAGCGTCAACCGTGCGCGCGCCTTCGATTTGCTGAAGCTGGCCTTGACCGCGCCGCGCTTCGACGATGAACCGGTGCAGCGCGTGAAGGCGCAGGCCCGCGTCGCCTACGAACGCAGCCGCACCAGCCCGAATGCGCTGGTGGGCGAGCGGTTTGCCCAGCTTGCCTATGGCGATCATCCCTATGGCCGCCGTTCCGCGCCGAGCACTGAAAGCCTCGAACGCATCGACCGCACCGCCCTGGCCGACTTCACGAAGGCGCTGCTGGCGCGCTCCAATCTGGTGATCGGTGCGGTCGGCGATGTGACGCCCGAAGACCTTGCCCGGCTGGTCGATACCAGCTTCGGTGCGCTGCCGATGCAGGCGTCGGTAGTGCTGCCGGCGCCGGTCGTGCCGAAAACCTCGCCGCAGCCCGTGGTCATCCCGTTCCCCAATCCGCAGAGCATCCTGCTGTTCGGCGCGCCCGGCATCGCTCGTGAGGATCCCGACTGGTATGCCGCCACCGTGATGAACCAGGTGCTGGGCGGCGGCGGCATGACGTCGCGGCTGTTCGAGGAAGTGCGTGAAAAGCGCGGGCTGGTCTATTCGGTTGGCACCCAGTTGGTGCCGTACAAGGCCGCGGCACTGGTCAGTGGTTCGCTTGCCACCTCGAATGCCCAGGTCGGTGATGCGCTGAAGCTGGTGCGCGCCGAACTGGCCCGGGTGGCGAAAGAGGGCGTCACCGATAGCGAGCTGGCGGCGGCGAAATCCTTCATGACGGGCTCTTTCCCTTTGCGACTGACATCAAACGCGGCCATTGCCGGCATGCTGGTGGCGATCCAGAATAGCGGCCTGCCGCCCGACTACATCGAAGCCTATCCCGGCCTGATCAATGCCGTGACGCAGGATGACATCCGCCGTGTCGCGCAGAGGCTGTTTGCGCGCGACGACTATCTCGTCGTCGTGGTCGGCCAGCCTGCCGGGCTTGAAGCGCCCAAGAAGCAGGGCGGCTGAGCGGATGGCCATTCGCCGCCTGCCCGAAACCCTGGTCAACCGCATCGCTGCCGGCGAGGTGGTCGAGCGCCCGGCTTCAGCCGTGAAGGAACTGGTGGAGAATGCCATCGATGCCGGCGCGCGCCGCATCGACATTGCCACGGTCTCGGGCGGTCGCACGCTGATCAGCGTCAGCGACGATGGCAAAGGCATGGCGCCGGACGACCTGCCGGTGGCGGTGGAGCGTCACGCCACCTCCAAGCTGCCGGGCGACGATCTGCTGAACATCCAGTGGCTCGGGTTTCGTGGCGAGGCGCTGCCGTCGATCGGCGCGGTGGCGCGGCTTGGGATCGTGACGCGCGAAAAGCAGAGCGACTCCGCCTGGCAGCTTGAGGTCGATGCCGGCAAGGTCGGTGCAGTGAAGCCGGCGGCGGCGGGGCCGGGCACGCGCATCGAGGTGCGCGACCTGTTCTATGCCGTGCCGGCGCGGCTGAAATTTCTCAAAACCGATCGTGCCGAAGATCTCGCGGTGCAGGAAATCGTCAGGCGGCTGGCCATGGCACATGCCGGTATCGCCTTCACGCTGCAGCAGGATGGACGCACCAGCTTTCGCGCCGACGCGGTGCCCGACAATCTGCTCGACGATCCGCAGAACACGCAAAGGCCCGATCTGCAAAGACTGGGGCGGCTGGAACAGATTCTCGGCCGTGACTTCGCCGACAACGCGGTGGAGATCAGGGCCGAACGCGAAGGCATCGCGCTGACCGGCTATGCCGGTTTGCCGACCTACAATCGCGGCAATGCCCAGCACCAGTATCTGTTCGTCAACGGAAGGCCGGTGCGCGACAAGCTGTTTGTGGGCGCGGTGAAGGGCGCCTATGCCGATTTCCTAAGCCATGACCGGCATCCGGTGGTGTCGCTGTTCCTGCAGGTGCCGGCCGAACAGGTCGATGTCAATGTGCATCCGGCCAAGGCAGAAGTGCGTTTCCGCGATCCCGGTCTGGTACGCGGTTTAATCGTGGGCGCATTGCGGCATGCGCTGGCAGAAGCCGGCCATCGCGCGTCGACGACGGTGGCGCAGGCCGCGCTTGGAGCGCTCCGACCGCAATCCTCCCCGACCATGCCATTACCCTTCCAATCGACATTCGGTGGCGGTGCGTCGCGCTGGCGCGGGTATGACAACCTGCGGCCCGCCTCTGTGCCGGGCATGGCCGAAGCTGCCGCGCTCTATAATGCGCCGCAAGGAGATTTCTCGGCTGACGTCTCCGGCGAAGTATCTGCCGGAGCCAACGGTCTCGCGCCTGCGGCCCGCAACGAAGATGCCGGCAACTCTCCGGTTCCGCTGCAGAGCTATCCGCTCGGCGCCGCGCGCGGCCAGCTGCATGAGACATATATCGTCGCGCAGACGGCGGATGGCATCGTCATCGTCGACCAGCATGCCGCGCATGAGCGACTGGTTTACGAGCGTATGAAGGTCAATCTCGAAGCAGGGAAGGTGCCGCGTCAGGCATTGCTGCTGCCTGAAGTGGTCGAACTGACCGAAGCCGAAGCGGGCCGGCTGGCAGCACGCGCAACTGAACTGGCCGAACTCGGCCTGATTCTGGAAGGTTTTGGCGCGGGTGCCGTGGTGGTGCGTGAAGTGCCCGCCTTGCTCGGCGATGTCGCCGTGCAGAATCTGGTGCGCGATCTGGCCGATGCCATTGCTGAATACGGCAATGTGCTGCCGTTGAGGGAAAAGCTCGAGGAAGTGTGCGGCACCATGGCCTGTCATGGCAGCGTGCGCGCCGGTCGGCGTCTCACGCTGGATGAAATGAATGCACTGTTACGCCAGATGGAGGCGACGCCGCATTCGGGCCAGTGCAATCACGGCCGTCCCACCTATGTCGAGCTCAAACTCGCTGATATTGAAAAACTCTTTGGCAGACGCTGATGTCATGTATGATGGTTTCATGTCTGTTCGGAAACGCGAGTCGATGGTTGCAGATGCAACTATAAATAACGTTTGACTTGTACCCAAAGTTGGGTATATAAAAACGTTAACATACTAAAACATAGCGATTTTACGTTTTCGCTGAAGCTACGATAACGAAGGCGTCCTGATCGTCAGGGCTTGGTGCTCAGAGAGAGTCCCGAAATATCCAGAAAGGAACTTAAGTCATGGCCAATTCCGTCAATACCAATGTCGGCGCCATTATCGCCCTGTCCTCGCTGCGCGCGGTCAACAAGGAAGTCGACATCACCTCCAAGCGCGTCCAGACCGGCTTCCGCGTTGCGGACGCTCAGGACGACGCCGCCGTTTTCGCAGTCGCCCAGGGTATCCGTGGCGACATCAAGGCCAAGGCCTCGGTCCAGTCCTCGCTGGCTGGCGGTGAAGGCCTCGCCCAGGTTACCAACGCCGCCCTGAAGGGCATCTCCGATGTCATCGGCGACATTCGCGCCAAGCTCGCCCTGCTCGGCAGCGGCTCGATCAGCGACGAACAGCGCGACATCTACAACGCGGACGTGACCCAGCTGGTTGAGACGATGACCTCGTACACCACGCAGGCGAACTTCAACGGCAAGAACCTGATCGCGACCACTGGCGCGAGCGCCTCGTTCGTGGCTGACACCGCGGGCGCGACCCTCGACCTGACTGCCGCGGACATCCAGACCGCCATCACCACCTTCGGCGCTGCGGCCACCATCACCAACGCTGATCCGGCCACCGAATTCGGCACCGCGAACACCGCTCTGACCACTCTGGAAACCGAAGTGAACAACGCCATGGCGTCGGTTGCCGCCGAAGGTCGTGCGCTGACCCTGCAGAAGAGCTTCACCGACGACCTGGTCGACGCCGCGAAGAAGGGCCTTGGCGCCCTCGTCGACGCCGACGTGGCCGCTGAAAGCGCCAACCTGCAGTCCCTGCAGGTCCGCCAGCAGCTCAACATCCAGGCGCTGTCGATCGCCAACCAGCAGCCGAACACCCTGCTCAGCCTGTTCCGTTAATCGGCACAGACTTAGGCCAAGGCTTAAAGAAGGGGGCAGCCGCAAGGCTGCCCCCTTTCTTTTTGGGCTTGCCGCTTTTTTCAGTTCCACATCCGGTCATGCCGGTGTGCATGTCCGAGCATCGTTTGCCGAGACACTCAATCTGGTATTCTCGACGCCGGATTCCGGCTGGCTTCAGCCGTGGTCCTGGAGATCGTGGAATGGGAATCCAGTATTACGGATGCCGGTATGCTTGACGGCCTGGTCGAAGACTTCCTGCAGGGCTTTTTGCGCGACGACGTTCGGCTGGAGGGCGGTCTGGCAACGCTCAGCCGGCAGCTCGGGGCTGAAAACGGGCAGCTGGTGATTCGCCAGGGCGACACTGGCACACCCCTGCTGCGCTATATCCATGGCGTTCCTGACGACTACCACCTGATCAACAGCTACGACAGCGAATACTGCGCCCAGGATCCTTTCCTGGCGCCGCTATGGATGCCCGAAAATCTCGACCGGCTGTTCTGGGCCGATCTGAACGAGCAGGACGGCGCCGACACGGCTGGGGCGGGGGCGGTTGCCTTCTTCGATGCCTACCGCAAGGCCGGCTGGCGCTACATGCTCTCCTGCGCCTTTTACAACAAGGACGGCCGGCTGGGCTATCTCCGCTTCCTGCGGGCGGCCAGCGCCGGGCCGTTCGACCGTGATCGTGCTGGTCCCCTGCCGTATTTCCTGCCCAAGCTGGCGACGGCTTATGGGCTACGCGAGACCTTCTCCCAGGTTTATGCCGCACTCGAGCCGCACCTGCTGCAGAGCAGTGATGAGGCTACCGGCATCGTTTATTTCGATGCCGAGCGGCGCAGCGTGCTGCTGAATGATCATGCACGGCGCATCTTCGCGAGCATGGACGGGCTATATCACAAGGCCGGCGCGGTGACGGCCGGCGGCTGGGAGGAGACCCAGGCGATCGGCAAGCTGATCACCACCGCCATCGCCACGGCGCGGGATCCGCACAGCCTGCCGTCGCGCAGCGAACTCACGATTGCCCGGCCGTCGGGACGCGCGCCATACCTGCTTCAGGCCGTGCCGGTGATCATCCGCAACCGCTTCACCGACGAGAATGGCATTGTCGCGGCTTTGCGGATCGTCGACCAGGAGGAGCAGGATCTGAGCGCGACGAGTCAGGCCTATCGGCTGACCGCGGCGGAAACCCGACTGGCCCAATATCTGATCTCGGGCATGCCACCGAAGGAAGTCGCAAGGCAGACGGGACTCAGCATTCACACCATCCGCACCCAGCAGCGCGGCCTCTATCGCAAGCTGGGTGTATCGCGGCATTACGATCTGCTGATGCGGCTGGCGCCCAACCGGATTAAATGATCTGCGTCTTCTGAGCCGAGCACAGTGTTAATCCGGCAGTGCAGTATACTGCCGCTGCGAGCCAGGCGAAATTTCATCTAAATCCATAGACCTGCCGCGCTGCGATCCATGGCCTCTCATGCGGCGCCATGGCAGAAAGATCGTCATATTCGTTTCTCGCCATTCGGGATGCCGGTCATGACCATCATCAAAACCATCGAGCAACTGGAAGCGCTATACGGTCAGCCGGGCGAAACCTCGCTCGCCAAAGAGATCGACTACATCGCGCCGGAATATCGCGCCTATATCGAGGCTTCGCCCTTCGTTACGGTGGCGACATCGGGTCCGGAGGGGCTGGACTGCTCGCCGCGCGGCGACAAGGCTGGTTTCGTGCGTATCCACGACGACCGCACGCTGATGCTGCCGGATCGGCGTGGCAACAACCGCGTCGACACGTTGCGCAACATCCTGTGCGATCCGCGCGTCGGCCTGCTGTTCGTCATTCCCGGGTCGGGCAACACGCTGCGCGTCAACGGCCGCGCCCATCTCGAGACCGATCCGATGCTGCTCGACAGCTTCCTCATGGAAGGCAAGGCGCCGCGCTCGGTGATGGTGATCGCCATCGACAGCGTCTATTTCCAGTGCGCCCGCGCCATCGTGCGCGCCGATCTGTGGAATCCGGCGCTGCATGTCGATCCCGCGACCTTGCCGACCGCCGGACAGATTCTGGCTGCACTCAGCAAAGGTCGCGTTGGCGGCGAGAGCTACGATCGCGAATGGCCGGACCGCGCCAAGGCTTCGATGTGGTGATGAGCGCGAGGTCCGCCGCACCCCCTCGGTAAGCGGACCTCGCATCAGCTGCCCTTAAGGGCGCTGCAGCAGTCTTGGCAGGCCGTCGGGCCGCAGATTGGTCAGCGACAGGGCTGCGGCGGCCAGCCTGGCCGAAACCTGACAGGCCTCCAGCGCGGCAGCCTCGGCTGCCAGGTCGCCCGCCGCCAGCGTCGGCTGGCTCGGACCGGCACTGCCGCTGGTATCGGCAGAAATGGTGGATTCCGGTGGCGGAATCTGGATCAACCTCGTGCTCTTGGTCATGGTATCCCCTTTCTGGGAATGAAATGGCTGTTTCAAGCCAAGGTAGAACAAAGCTTAACCGCGTCTGCAGGATTTGTCTTGTCCCTGCTGCTCGAAAGCCTTGCTCCACCGTCTCATCTTCCTCCGCCATTAGAACTAGAAGATCAATCGGCGATTGCGTTGCCGGGGGCTGCATGGGAGAACTTCCCCAAGGGAAGAATGAGAATGAAGACCAAAATTCCAAAGGCGTCGCTGACGCGCGGTATGGCGCCGGATGAGTGGCTGCAGCCGCTGTTCAGCCAAAGTATCGCTGCCTATCTGGATGCGCAGCCGGTCCGGAATCCTGCAGAATCAAGTCGCCCCCCGGAAGTGCATCAGTTTCACCTGGGGCAGGCGATCTTCCTGGACACGACGTTCGAAGCACAGCGTTTCCGCCGCGATCCGGCCTGGATGGCGCGCAACCAGGATGTCGACCACCTTGCGCTGCAGCTCTATCTTGATGGCGGCAACGAGGTCGTGAACGGCGCCCATCAATTCTCCCAAAAGGCGGGCAATGTTTTTGCCGTCAACCTCGCCTATGAAGTCTATGCGGAATCTCAGGATTCCCGGGTTCTGACCCTGATGCTCCCCCGCAGCTTACTGTCGGCCAACCTGCCGCAGCTGCTCGATGCGGCAGGCGGCCTCTTCGTCCAAAATTCGGCTAGTGCTCAGGTCTTCAGCGATCATCTGCGGTCGCTGCATCAAAATCTGACGACCGCCACCACGGTCGAGATTTCCGCGATCCTGCAGGGCACTTTCGGGTTGCTGGACTCGCTTGTCGGCCATGCCGACATCACGGCCAGCGCGGCACAGCAGGCCACGTTGCGCACCATGTGCAGCTTCATCGACAGGCATCTGCGCGGTCCAGACCTTGGCGTCGAAAGCCTGTGCAAGCAGTTTCGTTGTTCGCGCGCTACGCTGTATCGTCTGTTCAAACCGCTGGGGGGCGTGCGCGAGCATATCCAGCGCCGGCGCCTGATGGCCTGCTTCAAGGCGATCACCATGCAGAGCCATCGTCGCATTTTCGACATTGCGCTGGATTACGGTTTCGTCTCGCCGAGCCATTTCAGCAATCTGTTCCGCGACTATTTCGGCATGACCCCGCGCGAGGCGCGCGATGCCGGCAATCAGCCGCCGCAGGTCGTCACACGGATCGAAATGGTCAAGGCGCCGGTCGGCGTTACCGCCCGGGAGGAGGCCGAGATGATGTGGCAATGGGGGCGCACCCTGGCCCGGACCGGCAGCATTGTGACCGAGGGTGTCGCGGACTAGCCGGCGGTTTTATCCCGCAGCAGGAATGTCAGCCGTGCCGGTCCTTGCTGGCGTTCTTCCAGCAGTTTGAAACCGGGCGGCGCGACAAAACTGCCCTCCGAGCTGCCTTTCCGTGCATCGGTTTCCACGATCACCAGTGCATCGGGTTTCAGCCAGCCGTTCTGCGCCAGCGCGAGCAGCACCTGCGGCCCAAGTCCTGAACCATAGGGCGGATCCATCAGCACCAGATCGACAGGAGCCGGTGCCGGGCCCGGATGCAATGCATCATGGCCGCGCAGCGTGATGCGGCCAGCCATGTCGAGACTATTGGCGTTGCCCAGGATGGTGCGCCGTGCCGCCGGGTCGATCTCGAACAGATAGGCATGCTGCGCGCCGCGCGACAGCGCCTCGAAACTCAGCGCGCCCGAGCCGGCGAAGGGATCGAGTACGATTCCGCCATCGAGCCGCGTCTTGCCGCCCTCGGCCATCAGGCCGGGCGAGTGCAGCAGCATGTTGAACAGCGATTCACGCACGCGATCTATGGTCGGACGCGTGGTTTCGTCGGCCGGTGCCGCAATCGGCCGGCCGCGATGCGTGCCGCCTACAATGCGCATGGGGCGATCCTCATTTCACCTGTGGCGCTGCGGGCGGCTTGCCGGAGCCGATCTGCTCCTTGATCACCTTGCCGGGCACTTCCTTCACTTTACCGGGCTCGATGGCGCCGAGCTGGAAGGGGCCATAGGCGGTGCGGATCAGGCGGCTGACCTGGTGGCCGAGATGCTCCATCACGCGACGCACCTCGCGGTTCTTGCCTTCGCGCAGGCCGACGATCAGCCAGGTATTGTCGCCCTGGCTGCGCTCGACGCTGGCTGTAATGGGGCCGTAATTCACGCCATCAATCGTGATGCCCTGTTCCAGTTCGGCGAGATGCTGCTTATGCGGCAGGCCGTTCACGCGGACGCGGTAGCGCCGCAGCCAGCCTGTGCTGGGCAGTTCCAGCCGGCGCGCCAGTTCGCCATCGTTGGTCAGCAGCAGCAGGCCCTCGGAATTGAAATCGAGCCGACCGACCGAGATCACGCGCGGCAGGCCCGGCGGCAGGTTGTCGAACACCGTCGGCCGGCCCTGCGGGTCCCTGTGCGTGGTCATCAGGCCGCGCGGCTTGTGATAGAGCCAGAGCTGCGTCCTGGCCGCACCGGCCAGCGGCTTGCCGTTGACCAGAATGACGTCAGCATCGGTGACCACACAGGCTGGCGTATCCAGCTTCCTGCCGTTGACGACGACGCGACCCTCGGCGATCCAGCGTTCGGCATCGCGGCGCGAACACAGGCCGGCACGCGCCATGCGCTTGGCGATGCGCTCGCCCTTTTCGTTTTCTATGTCGCTCATGGTCTGCAGGCCGCGATGAAAGCGGCGAACAGCTTACGGTCGCCGTCGCTGATGAAGAATTCCGGGTGCCACTGCACGCCGAGGCAGAACTTATAGCCCGGATGCTCGATGCCCTCGATCACGCCGTCCGGCGCGATGGCGTCACAGACTGCGCCCGGCGCCACGGCATCCACCGCCTGGTGATGCGCCGAATTGACCGGCAGTTCCTCGGCTTCGACGATACGGCTGAGCAGCGTGTTGGCGCTCACCTTAACGGGATGGCCGGCCTGGTCGCGCGGATTGGGCTGTTCATGCGCCAGCGGGTCTTTCACACTGTCGGGGATATGCTGGATCAGGGTGCCGCCGAGCACCACGTTCAGCAGCTGCTGGCCGCCACAGATGCCAAAAACCGGCTTGTTGCGATCCAGCATGCCACGGGTGATCGCCCACTCGAACTGCGTGCGGGCAGTCTTCACCTTTACGGTGTCATGCTTCACCTCGGCGCCGAACAGGGCCGGGTCGACATCGAAATTGCCCCCGGTGACGATCAGGCCGTCGAGCAGGTCGAGATAGGCCGGCACGGCATCGGGCTCATGCGGCAGTACCAGCGGCAGGCCGCCGGACTGGGTGACGGCCGAGCAGTAATTCTGCCGCAGGGCGTACCAGGGGAATTTGGAATAGCCGCCGGGCTCCTCGGAATCGAGGGTGATGCCGATCAGGGGCGGACGGGCCGGAGAATGCTGGTTCATGAGCATCTTATAGGCCGGGCAGGCTAAAATGACGAGGGGCGCTTGACGCCGATGGGGGTGTCCAGCACCCTCCGCGCTATGGCCGAAGCCCCCCCAACCCCCACGCAAAAAACGCCTATGGATGCCGCGCTGGACGAAGCCCGGCTGGCGGCAGAGCGCGGCGAGGTGCCGGTGGGGGCCGTGATCGTGGACGGCAGCGGCACCATAGTGGCCCGGGCCGGGAACGAGACGCGGCTGCGCAACGATCCCACCGCCCATGCCGAGGTGCTGGTGATCCGCCAGGCCGCCGCGGCGCTGGGCGCCGAACGGCTAAGCGGTTGCGACCTTTACGTCACCCTGGAACCCTGCGCCATGTGCGCGGGCGCCATCAGCTTTGCCCGGCTGCGGCGGCTGTATTATGGCGCCGACGATCCCAAGGGCGGGGGCGTCGCCCATGGCGGGCGCTTCTTCGCGCAGCCGACCTGCCATCACCGTCCGGACGTCTATGCCGGGATCGGCGAGACGGAAGCGGCCGAATTGTTACGCGGGTTTTTCGCCGCAAAGCGATAGCGCGTCCCAATCAGCGCGATTGGTTCAATCCCTAGCCGAAGTCGTTGCGCGGGCCTAAAGTCGGTCCTGTATCCGCTATCGGTTAACTTGAAAACAAGGGATGAAACAATGGACTTCGAATTCTCTGACAAGGTCAAAGACCTGCAGGACCGCGTCGCCCGCTTCATGGACGACCATGTCTATCCGAATGAACATCGCTTCCACGAGGAAGTCGCCAAGGGCGACCGCTGGCAGCCGACTGCCGTGGTGGAAGAGCTGAAAGAGAAAGCCAAGGCGCAGGGCCTGTGGAACCTGTTCCTGCCGGAAAGCCATCGCGGCGCCGGCCTGAAGAATCACGAATATGCCACGCTGTGCGAAATCATGGGCCGCGTGCATTGGGCACCTGAAGTGTTCAACTGCTCGGCCCCCGATACCGGCAACATGGAAGTGCTGGAGCGTTACGGCACCGACGAACACAAGAAGGAATGGCTGGAACCGCTGCTGGCCGGCAAGATCCGTTCGGCTTTCGCGATGACCGAGCCGGCGGTTGCCTCGTCGGATGCCACCAACATCGAGTCTGAAATCCGCAAGGACGGCGACTCCTATGTAATCAATGGCCGCAAGTGGTGGACCTCGGGTATCGGCGATCCGCGCTGCAAAATCCTGATCTTCATGGGCAAGTCGGATGCGAAGAATCCGAACAAGTACCAGCAGCAGTCGATGATCCTGGTGCCGCGCGACACCCCGGGCGTCAAGGTGCTGCGCATGCTGCCGGTCTTCGGTTATGACGATGCGCCGCATGGCCATGGTGAAGTGACCTTCGAGAACGTGCGCGTGCCTGCCTCCAATATGCTGTTGGGCGAAGGCCGCGGTTTCGAGATCGCGCAGGGTCGCCTCGGTCCGGGCCGCATCCATCACTGCATGCGCCTGATCGGCCAGGCCGAGCGCGCGCTGGAGAAGATGTGCAAGCGTGCCAAGAGCCGCGTTGCCTTTGGCAAGCCGGTGGCCGACCAGACCGTGACGCTGGAGCGTATCGCCGATGCGCGCATCCTGATCGACCAGGCCCGCTTCCTGACGCTGCATGCGGCCTGGAAGATGGACACGGTCGGCAACAAGGCGGCGCGCAAGGAGATCGCCATGATCAAGGTGGCGGCGCCGGTGATGGCCTGCCAGGTGATCGACTGGGCCATGCAGGTGCATGGCGCGGCGGGCGTGTCGGAAGACTTCGGTTTGGCTGCGGCCTATGCGCAGGCACGCACGCTGCGCTTCGCCGATGGTCCGGATGAAGTGCATCGCAACCAGATCGGCCGTCTCGAACTCGACCGCTGGAACTGAGCCTTAGTAGATCAGAAAAGAGAAAGCCTCCCCATGACTGTTGAATCGTATTTCTCCGCCACCTATGGCGAGGCGCGGGACAAGTTCCGTGCCGCCGCGACGGAGGCGGGCGCCAAGCTCGTCTCCTTCGAGAACCCCAATGCCAAGGGGCCGAACGGCGAGACGCTGACCACTGATGTCGCGCTGCTCGGCCTGGAGAAGGCCGAGCGCGTCTATCTCACCATCTCGGGCACCCATGGCGCCGAAGGTTTCTGCGGTTCGGGCGCGCAGATCGGCCATTTCAAGGACAAGCTGTTCGACGCCATGCCGGCGAACAGCCTTGCGATCATGGTCCATGCGATCAATCCCTATGGGTTTGCGCATGTGCGCCGCGTAACCGAGGACAATGTCGATCTCAACCGCAACTTCCAGGACTTCTCCAAGCCGCTGCCGGTGAACAAGGCCTATGAGGAAGTGCATGACCTGCTGCTGCCGCCGGTCTGGGAAGGCCAGGGTCGCGCCGCGGCTGATCAGGCCATCCTGGAATATCAGCAGAAGCACGGCGCCTTCGCCTTCCAGGCGGCGATGTCGGGCGGCCAGTATGCGCGCCCTGACGGCTTGTTCTTCGGCGGTCAGAAGCCGACCTGGTCGAATACGACCTTCCGCCGCATCCTGAAGGAACTGGTGCCCGCCACGGCGCGCAAGCTGGTCAGTGTCGATTTCCATACCGGCCTCGGGCCGATGGGCTATGGCGAGCCGATTTATATCGGTCCGGATGATCCGGCGTTTTATCAGCGCGCCAAGACGGTGTTCGGTCCGGAAGTCACCAATCCGAATGACGGCAGCTCCAGCTCGGCGCGCGTCACTGGCACGGTGCCGGAAGCCTTCCTCGACCTGCCGAAGTCGATCGAGGTGACGGCGATTGCGATGGAATACGGCACGCAGCCCTGGCAGCTGGTGACGGAAGCGCTGCGCGGCGACCACTGGCTGCATGCGCGTGGCGGCGACGTCAACTCGCCGCTCGGCCAGCAGCTCAAGCGCAAGATCCGCGATGCCTTCTACACCGACACGCCGGCCTGGAAGGCGGCGATTGCCGGCCGCGCCGCCGATTTCGCCCTGCGTGCTTTCCGCGGCCTCGAATAAGCGGACCGTTCAGCACGGAAAAAGAGATGGCGGCAGGATTGCTCCTGCTGCCATTCTTTTTCCAGTGCGTGATTGCTAGTGACGTCGCTGGGAGAAGTTCGTCTTAGTGATGCAGTTCGGCCAGGCGGGTTTCGCGGCTGGTCTCGCTGCGCGGCATCGGGCTCTCGCCGAGCATCTTGGCTTCCAGCTCCTGACGGGCGCGGGCCAGACGGCTGCGGATCGTGCCGATCGGGCAACCGCAGACCTTGGCGGCTTCCTCGTAGGACAGGCCGCTGCCGACCACCAGCATCAGCGTCTCGCGCTGCGCCTTGTTCAGGGTATCGACCGCCTGCAGCAGTTCGCCCAGCACCATGGCGTCTTCCTGCGGCGCCTTGACGGCCATCAGGTTCTCGATCGCGCTGGCATCGCCAAACGTGGTCGCCTCACGGCGGCGGCGGCGCGCCTGGTCGATATGCTGGTGGCGCATGATGGTGAAGGCCCAGGCCTTGAAGTTGGTGCCCGGCTGGAACTGCTCGGATTTGGCCAGCACGCGCAGCACGGTTTCCTGGGTCAGATCCTCGGCCCAGTTCCGGTCACGCGTCAGCATGATCGAGAAAGCCTTGAGGGAGGGGAGGGTCTCCAGCAGCAGGCCGTGAATTGCGTCGGTCATGGGGAACATCCTCTTTTATTTTTGGTCTCGGTGACGTGTCCGTCGATGACCAGAGGATGGTCGGGATGGGCCTCAGCAGCCAGCGACAAGGCCGGGACATGCTGTGACAAAACCGCGATGGAATTTCGCGGTTTTCCATGAATTACTTAATGAAAATCAGTGCTTAGCCTTAGGGCTCGGGGATGTCACAGCGGCGGTTGTGTCGCTGCCGAGGTAATCCATGAGGCGCGGAAGGGCGCGATCCAGCCAGGAATTGAACTGCTGGGACTGCTGCGACTGCTCGGCCTGGCTGGGCGTGTGGTCTGGCTGGGCTGCGGTAAGCGGAAGGGCCTGGGCCTCCTGCGCGCCATTGCCGGCAACAGCAGACTCGGTTGCGAGGTCTGCAGCGCTTTCAGTCTCCACAAGATCTTTGTCGTTTTTAGACATATCCCACACCTGCAACGGTCTTTGCCCGTCACCATCCGCCGATCGCCGATATCATCCACCGGCATCGGCCTACATGCAATTCCGAATGACCGACGGGTTACAAGGTTCCAGTCCGGTCAAAAGGTCGCAGGCCGGCCACCGGAAAACCGAATCGCCATGGCGTGGCAACACAGCTTGGCTTTGGCGCTAAATATCACAGGAACACTTTGATTTTCCTGGCGTTTATTCATCACAGATGCCGACGAAGCGCAGATTTCCGCGCCGTTGTCGCCATTTAGATCACCCACAAACCAGGAGGACGACCCATGACTGACCGTCTCATTTCGGCCGACAAGGTGGAGGGCACCACCGTCTATAACCGCACCGGCGATAAGCTCGGTTCGATCAACAACGTCATGATCGACAAGACCTCGGGCAAGGTGGCCTATGCCGACATGTCCTTCGGCGGCTTTCTGGGCATCGGTGACCGCCATCATCCGCTGCCCTGGAGCATGCTGACCTACGACACCAACAAGGGTGGCTATGTCGTCAATCTCGACAAGAAGACTCTTGAAGGCGCGCCGACCTATGGCGAGAAGGACCGCGTGAACTGGGAAGACGAAGCCTGGGGTCGCAAGGTCCACGACTATTACGGCGTACCGCCCTTCTGGATGTAATCAGCATCCATGCGACGTGACTGACGGAAGGCGTCTCCCCCCGCGGGAGGCGCCTTCTTTTTTCAGTCGCTGTTGTCGATCAGGTTCCACGCCTGGTTGGACACCGAACGCACCAGCGCGCCATAGGCTTTCAGCGCCTGCGCTGCGGCCGGGCTGGCCGGCGTGCCATTGCTGCCGCGTTTGACAATGCCTTGCGCCATCACGGCGACGCGGAACAGCGCAAAGGCCAGATAGAAATTCCAGTGTGGAATATCGTCGCGGCCGGCATGGCGGCAATAGGCGCCGAGATAATCGGGTTCGCCAGGAATGCCGGTTTCGATGAAGTCGATGCCTTGCAGGCTGCCCATGCCGGGGATTGTTACGCGCCAAGGCATGCAGTTGATCGCCAGATCGGCCAGCGGATGGCCGATCAGCGCCAGATCCCAGTCATGCACCGCCACTACGCGCGGTTCGCTGGCATGGAAGACCAGGCTTTCGAGCCGGAAATTGCCGTGCATCAGGCTGGTAACATCCTCTGCCGGCAGATGCGCCGGCAGCCAGTCGAGCAGGCGCTCCATCGGCGCAATCTCGTCGGTGGCATTGGCGCGATACTGCTCGATGAGGGTCGCAATCTGCCGGGTCATGTAATCCAGCCCGCTGCCATTGGCCGGCAGGCCCGTCTGCGACGGTGCGAATGCATGCAGACGCGCCAGCGTTTCGGCCATCGCCTCATAATGCGCCTGGCGCTGCTTGGCATCCATGCCGGGCAGGTTGGGGTCGCGGAAATGCCGGCCGGGGACATAGTCCAGCACATAGAAGGGCGTGCCGATCACGCTGTCGTCGGCGCAGGCAAATTGCGGCTGGCCCACGGGCAGCCCGGCAGCATGCAAGGCCAGCAGGAGGCTGAAATCACGCTCGATCGACTCCGCCATGCTGCAGCCCTTCCTGGGCTGGCTGCGTTTGCGCAAGACGAAATTCCGCCCCGGGCTGTGCAGCATGAAAGCGGGGCTCGCGGCGGGCCCCTTGAACTGCTGCACGGTCAGCGGTGTTTTGAAGTCGGGCAGATGCGTGGCCAGATGCGCCGCCAGCCTTGCCTCGTCGAACCGGTGTTGCGGTTGTACGGGGGTCAGGTCGGCGGCCGCCATCGGCTAGGGCTTCCCCGTCATGCGCTCCACCACGGCCCAGGCCTGCTCGGCAATCGGCTTCGCGCGTTTACCGGATTCGATGGCGTGCTGGCTGGCGGCGGTGCCGTCCTTCACACGGCCCATGATGCCCTGCAGGATTCCTGCAATGCGGAACATGTTATAGGCCATGTAGAATTCGAGATGCGGAATGCCGTCGCGACCGGTGCGGCGGCAATAGGCGGCGATATAGTCTTTTTCGTTCGGGATGCCCAGATCGGCGAAGTCCACGCCGGCAAGGCCGCGGAAGGTTTCCGGCGCCAGGCGCCATGACATCAGGTGATAGGTGAAATCGCCGAGCGGATGGCCCAGCGTGGACAACTCCCAGTCCAGCACGGCGATCACGCGCGGCTCGGTCGGATGGAAGATCATGTTGTCCATGCGGTAATCGCCATGGACGATGCTGGTTTCCTCACCGGCCGGAATATTCGCCGGCAGCCAGTCGATCAGCTTGTCCATTGCCGGAATCTCTTCCGTCTCGGAAGCCTTGTACTGTTTGCTCCAGCGGCTGATCTGGCGGGCGAAATAGTCGCCGGGCTTGCCGTAATCGCCCAGGCCGATGGCGGTGTAATCCACTTTGTGAAGCGCTGCGATCGTGCGGTTCATGGCATCGAAGATGCCGGCGCGCTCCTCGCGGTTCATGCCCGGCAGGCGCTGGTCCCAGAAGATGCGGCCTTCCACGCAATCCATCACATAGAAAGCCGTGCCGATCACGCTGTCGTCTTCGCACAGGCCGTAAGTGCGGGCCACCGGCACATCGGTCTGGCCCAGCGCGGTGATGACGCGGTATTCGCGGTCGACCGCATGGGCCGAGGGCAGCAGCTTGCCCGGCGGCTTGCGACGCAGCACGTATTTCTTGTTCGGTGTCACCAGCATGAAGGTCGGATTGGACTGCCCGCCCTTGAACTGCTGCACGGTCAGCGGGCCGCTGTAATCTGCAACATTCTGCTTGAGCCAGCGTTCCAGCGCGGCTTCATCGAACTTGTGGCGCTCCTGAACCGGCATGGTGCCGACGAAGCGATCCTGATCGCTCATGCTACTGTTTCCTCGTTGTTGGGGCACGATAGCGACCTGCCCGCAGCTACGATAGCCACGCGACGGCACCTGGCGCAACCGCCTATCGGCGGTCCCGGCTTTCCGCAGTCCGATGCTGTGTTACTGCTTGTGTGCGATCAGTTTTTCTGTTCGCGCTCGATGGCGCGCCAGCCGATATCCTTACGGCAGAAGCCTTCCGGCCAGTGGATTCTATCCACAGCCGCATAGGCCCGCGCCTGCGCAGCGGCAATGGTCGCTCCGGTGCCGCAGACGCCCAGCACGCGGCCGCCATTGGCCAGAATTTCACCATCGGCGCCGGATTTGGTACCGGCATGGAACACAATCGTATCCGGCTCATTCGCAGCGGCATCAAGGCCTTCGATCCTAGTGCCCTTGCGCGGCTCGGCGGGATAGCCCTCTGCGGCCATCACGACGCAGAGCGCAGCTTCGTCCTTCCAGCGCAGGTCGAAATCCTTCAGCACGCCGTCGCGCGACGCCATCAGTGCCGGCAGCAGGTCGGACTTCAGGCGCAGCATCAGCGTCTGGCATTCCGGATCGCCGAAACGCGTGTTGTATTCCAGCAGCTTGGGGCCGTCCTTGGTCAGCATCAGGCCGGCGAACAGCACGCCCTTGAACGGCATGCCTTCGGCGATCATGCCATTCACCGTCGGCAGGATGATCTGTTCCATCACCTGCTGCTGCAGGGCAGGAGTGAAGACCGTGGCCGGCGAATAGGCGCCCATGCCGCCGGTATTCGGCCCGGTATCACCGTCGCCGACGCGCTTGTGATCCTGCGCCGAAGCCAGCGGCAGCGCATGCTTGCCATCGACCAGGACGAAGAAGCTGACTTCCTCGCCATCAAGGAATTCTTCGATCACTGCTTCGACGCCCTGTTCGGTGAACAGGCTCTTGCTGGCTTCCAGCGCCTCGTCCAGCGTCATCGCCACAGTCACGCCCTTGCCGGCGGCCAGACCATCGGCCTTCACCACGATGGGCGCGCCCTGCTTGCGGATGAAGGCCTCGGCCGAGGCGGCATCCCGGAAACGGCCATAGGCCGCCGTGGGGATGCCATATTTGGCGCAGAGGTCCTTCATGAAGCCCTTGGAGCCCTCCAGCTGGGCAGCAAGCTTGCTGGGGCCGAAACAGGCAAAGCCGTTGGCTTCCAGATGGTCGACCATGCCGATCACCAGCGGCGCCTCGGGGCCGACCACAACGAAATCGATATGCTCGTCACGGCAGAGCTTGAGCATGCCGTCCTTATCCAGGACATCGACGGGGGCGAGCTTGGCCACTTGGGCGATGCCCGGATTGCCGGGGGCGCAGACCAGCTTGTTGACCAGCGGCGAGGCGCTCAGCGCCCAGCACAGGGCGTGTTCGCGTCCGCCGGATCCGATGACGAGAAGGTTCATGGGGGCCCCTGGAACGTCGTGGCGACTGGAGGAATCGCGGCAATGTTTGTATCATGGCCGGAACAGACGCAAGGCTTCCCGGCAGGGCTTCTCAATGAGTGATTTCGAGCCTTCCCAGCCCGGCGCGGCCGGCGCCCCCACAGCGCCCGGAAACGTGCCGGAATACACGGTTACCGAGCTCTCGCTGCGCCTCAAACGCAGCATTGAGGATAATTTCGGCTGGGTGCGGGTCCGCGGTGAAATCTCCGGCTTCAAACGGGCAGCTTCGGGTCATCTTTACTTCTCGCTGAAGGATGCCGATTCGCTGCTGGATGGCGTCTGCTGGAAGGGCAGCGCCGCACGTCTCGGGGTGAAACCCGAAGACGGTATGGAAGTGATCTGCTCGGGTAAGCTGACCAGCTATCCCGGCCGCTCCAAATATCAGATGGTCGTCGAGCGGATGGAGCTGGCGGGGCTCGGTGCATTGATGGCGCTGCTGGAGCAGCGCAAGCAGAAGCTCGCCGCCGAAGGCCTGTTCGCGCCTGAGCGTAAACGTCCGCTGCCTTATCTGCCACGCGTAATCGGCGTGGTGACATCTCCCACGGGTGCCGTGATCCGCGACATCCTGCATCGCCTGGCAGACCGTTTCCCCACCCATGTGTTGGTCTGGCCGGTGCTGGTGCAGGGCGAGGGCGCTGCCGAGCAGGTCGCGAGGGCGATCCGCGGCTTCAATGCGCTACCTGAAAACGGGACAGTGCCGCGTCCCGATCTGCTGATCGTCGCGCGTGGCGGCGGCAGCCTGGAAGATCTGATGGCCTTCAACGAGGAAGCGGTGGTGCGCGCCGCCGCGGCTTCGGATATTCCGCTGATCTCGGCGGTGGGCCATGAAACCGATACCACGCTGATCGATTACGCCTCCGACCGTCGTGCGCCGACCCCGACGGCGGCGGCGGAAATGGCAGTCCCGGTGCGGCTTGATCTGGTCGCCGGTGTCGCCGGGCTGGACGAGCGCCTGCGCCGCAGCATCACCCGCATGGCGCAGGACAAGCGCCGACATCTCGACAGCCTCGGCCGTGGCCTGCGCGGTCCGCGTGAACAACTTGATATGGCGCGCCAGCGTTTCGACGATCTCTCTGATCGCCTGCGGCATGCACTCCGCGTCGGCGTGGCGGCGCAGCGCGCACGGATGGAAACGGCGATGGCACGGTTGCGGCCGGCCCTGCTGAAGCGCGAGGTGGCCGACTATGGCCGCCGCCTGAAGGATGCCGATGCGCGGCTGCTGCGCGCCATGCGCCAACGCCAGGCCGAAGCCACGCAGCGTCTGAGTCAGCCAGCCAAGCTGCTCGAAAGCCTGTCTTACCGGAATGTGCTGGCGCGCGGTTTTGCCGTGATTTACGGCGCAGACGGTCGGGCGCTGAACAGCGCAGAAGCCATGGCGCCGGGCGCCAATGTGGCCATCGAGATGCATGACGGTCGCCGGGATGCGCAGATCATCGGCGGCAGTTCCGCGCCGAAGAAGACAAGCCCTTCCACTGTCGCGAAACCATCCAAGCAGGAAAGCCTGTTCTGATGCAGACGCCACCGTTATCGCGCGATATCGAAGCCCGGCTGTATTACCGGCATGGCGCCTTCGATATCGTCTTCCCCGGTTCCTATGTCACCTGCGCGGTCACTGGCCGGCGCATTGCGCTGGAGCAACTGCGTTACTGGAGCGTGGACCGGCAGGAAGCCTATGCCGATGCGGTGGTGGCCACCCGCGGCCTGGTCAGCGATCCGGTGAAGCGCGCATGACGCGCTGGCTCGCGACGTTGGTGGCGCTGCTCGTCAGCGCCATCATCACGAGTCAGTCCTGGGCGAACGAACCGCCGCCGGGCCTGTCCTGGGCCGGCGATTTCAGCCAGGGCGGCCTCGTGACCGGCATGGCCCAGCCGGGTATCTCGCTCAAGCTCAATGGCCGCGATGTGCCGGTCGCCAAAGATGGCCGCTTCGTTTTCGGTTTCGGACGGGATGAAGCGGCGACCGCGACTTTCACACTCCATCATCGCGGCGGCCAGAGCGAGGCGATCCAGCTTGCCATCGCGCCGCAGACCTACGACATCCAGCGCATCGACGGCCTGCCACCGGCGCAGGTGACGCCGCCGCCGGCTGTGCTGGAGCGCATCAAGCGCGAGAATGCGATGATCGCCGCCGTGCGCCAGCGCAACACCGCGCGGCAGGATTTCATGCAGGGCTGGATCTGGCCTGCCAAGGGCCCGATCTCGGGTGTGTATGGCAGCCAGCGCATTCTCAATGGCGAGCCGCGGACACCGCATTACGGCATCGATATCGCCGCGCCGACCGGCAGTCCGGTGATCGCGCCAGCGGGCGGTGAGGTGGTGCTGGCCGAGAAGGATATCTACTTCACCGGCGGTACGATCATCATCGACCACGGCATGGGCATCAACTCGGCCTTCTCTCACCTGCATTCGCTCAATGTGAAAGTCGGGCAGCAGGTGAAGCAGGGCGAGCAGATCGGCACGGTTGGCTCGACCGGCCGCTCGACCGGGCCGCATCTCGACTGGCGGGTGAACTGGTTCGACGTGCGGCTCGACCCGCAGCGGCTGTTGCCGCAAAGGCCGTAGCTCAGCGCTTCCAGCGCTTATGTACCCAGAACCATTGCTCGGGGCTGCGGCGAATACGCTCTTCAAGTTTTCCGTTGATCATCCGCAAGGCACGGTCGGTATCGCTCTGGCGGTCGCCGGTATTTTCCAGCTGCATCGGTGCTTCGATGGTGACGCGGAACCGCGCAATTCCTCCAATGCGTTCGGCATAGATCGGCACGATCGGGCAGCCCGTGCGCAGCGCCAGTTCGGCAATGGCCGGCGCGGTCATGGCGTCATGACCGAAGAAGGGCACGGCGCGGCCGGTGTTGAGCTTCTGGTCCACCAGCATCGCCAGGCATTCATTGCGCTTGAGTGCTTTCAGCAATTCGCGTGCCGCCTGCATCCCCTTCGGCACATGCTGGCCGCCAACCGGTTTACGCAGATTCTGCAGGATCTCTTCGGTCAGCGGATTGTTGGCGGCACGATAGACCTGCACCAGCGGGATGCCGTAATGCATGCCTGCAATGCTCATCACTTCCCAGTTGCCGAAATGAGCCGAGAAGAAAATCGCCGGCTGCTTGCTATCACGGATGGCAACCAGATACTCGCCGCCCACCACTTCGATCTGCCCACCGCTTTCATGCGCGCCGATGCGGATATCACCCAGATGGGCATATTCGGCCAGCACGCGGCCGAGATTGTCCCACATGCCCTGCAGAATGTGCTCATGCTCGATGCTGCGTTCAGGCAATGCGAGTTTCAGGTTGGCTTTCGCAGTTCTGTGTACGCCCAGACGAGGGCCGATGCTGCGCGCGATCCAGCCGCCCAGCGCGGAGGCGCGATCCAGCGGCAGGGCGGCGAACAAAGCCAGCGCCAGCCGGGCGCCCCAGGCAGCAACGTATTCATGCGGCTCTGCACGCGGAAACAGCAGTTTTTTAAGCACCGGCTGTGGCCTTGTCGGTCAGTTTAGAGCGCAGATAATCGTCGACGCGCTGCGGGTCGGCGAAGGTCAGCGCCACGCGCAGCACATCGACCATCTGTCGCGCCTTGGCCGGCAGGCGGACCTGGTCCTTCGCGGTGGTCACCGGAATGGCATTCAGCTTGTGCGCGGTTTCGACAAGTCGCATCACGGTGTCGGGTGAATAGGGCGCATGGTCGGGGAAGGTGGCAGTCTGTACCACCGTGGCACCGATCTGTTGCAGGGATTTGAAAAACTTCTCTGGCCGGCCGATGCCGGCAAAGGCCAGCACGCTGCGGCCCCGCAGACGCACGGCGTCGGCCGCGTTGGGCTCCAGCGTGGCGGCGAAAACCGGGCGGCGGCCGAAGTCAGGCAGCGGCACGCTGCGCGGACCGATCACCACAACGGCATGGCAACGGCTCATACCCTCTTCGATGGACTCACGAAGCGGCCCGGCCGGCAGTTGCAGGCCGTTGCCGAAGCCGTAGCCGCCGTCGATCACCACCAGGCTGAGCCGGCGGGCCAGCGCATAGGTCTGGTGCGCATCATCGGCGATGATGCAGTCGGCGCCTGCCGCAACTGCGGCGCGGGCGGCGGCGGGACGGTTGCCGCCGATCCAGGTTGGCGCGGCAGCGGCCAGCAGCAGGGCCTCGTCGCCGACATCTGCGGCAGTGTGGCGTGCCAGATCGACCCGCACCGGCCCAGCCAGTTTGCCACCATAGCCGCGGCTGACGATCTGCGGGTGCCGGCCGAGTGCGATGAGGCGGTGGGCGATGGCAATGGCGGTCGGAGTCTTACCGGCACCACCGGCGACCAGGTTGCCGATTGAGATCACCGGCGCGCCGATCTCCTGCGCCGCGGTGATGCGCTGGTTCAGGCGATTGCCCAAGCCATAGAGTGCAGATAATGGCTGCAGCAGTCGGGGCAGCGGCGAGGTGCTGCCGGCCTCCCAGAACTTCGGCGCGGTCTTAGGCATCGCTCCCTGCGGCAGGCAGACGGTCGGCCGGCGCGATCGGGGCGTGGCCGCACAGCCGGTCCGCTTCGTCGCAGAGCCCGTTCATGATCGTTTCCAGCCGCAATGCGGCCTGCTCCGGGCTTTCGGTGGTGTCGCTGTGTACATCAATCGGCTCACCCCAGAGGTAAACGCCCCGGTTGAACGGCCAGGGCAGGATGAAGCGGTCCCACGAGTTTAGCACGCGGCGGCGTTTTACCGCATAGGTCACCGGCAGGATCGGCACTTTGGCCAGGCGGGCGGCGGCAATCACGCCAGTACTGGCCCGCATGCGCGGCCCGCGCGGACCATCGGGCGTGAAGCCAGCATATTCGTTGAGCTTGAGCTGACGCACCATCACCCGCAAGGCGCCGCTGCCGCCCTTGTCCTTCTTGCCGGCCTTGGCGGCGGAACCGCGGACCGTGCCGATACCGAAAGGGTCCATGGCGCGGGCGATCAACTCGCCGTCGCGATGTTGCGAGATCAGCATGTGCATCCGCCGGTCGCGGCGCCAGACCGGCGGGATCAGCAGTAGCCGGCCGTGCCAGAACGTCAGGATGAACGGCCGGTTTTCAGACCAGAAGGCTTCCGGATGTTCGGCGCCGCGAATGTCCCACCGCGTGGTGTTGCGCACCAAGCGGACATAGAAAGCGATGGCATCCGCCGCGAACCGCACGGCGGGTTTGCTTCGCTGGATGCGCTTCCACAGTCCGGACATGTTCAGGCAGACGCCTCTACTGCGAACTGTGTCGCGTATAGCCGCGCGTAAGCGCCGTTGCGCGCGAGCAGTTCGGCATGGCTACCCTGTTCGACCAGGCGGCCGTGATCCAGCACGAAGATCACATCGGCATCGATCACGGTGGAAAGACGATGCGCGATCACCAGCGTCGTGCGGCCGCGCATCAGTTCGCTCAAGGCAATCTGGATCAGGCGTTCGGATTCGGTATCCAGCGCGCTGGTCGCTTCATCCAGTAGCAGGATCGGTGCATCGCGCAGCATGGCGCGCGCGATGGCGATGCGCTGACGCTGGCCGCCCGATAGTTTCACGCCATTCTCGCCGACCATTGTATCGTAGCCCTGCGGCAGGGCCATGATGAAGTCATGCGCGGCAGCGTGACGCGCGGCATTCTCGATCTCGGCCTGGCTCGCCTCAGGGCGGCCATAGGCGATATTGGCGCGGATGGTGTCGTCGAAGAGGGTCAGTTCCTGACTGACCAGTGCAACACTGCGGCGCAGGGATGCCAGCGTCACATCGCGCACATCCTGGCCGTCGATCTTCACGCTGCCCTGGCTGGCGTCGTAGAAGCGGGGCACCAGGTTGAGCAGCGTCGATTTGCCGGCGCCGGAAGCCCCCACCAGTGCGGCCTTCTTGCCCGGCGGCACAACGAGGCTGATGCCATCCAGTGCCGTCTTGTCGGTGGCATAGCGGAAGCTGACGGCCTCAAGACGGATTTCGCCGCCATTCACCTGCAGCGGCCTGGCATCGCTGCGTTCCGTAATGGCCGGCTTGATGTCGAGAATGGTGAAGATGCGGTCGGCCGCAGCCAGGCCTTCCTGCATGGCAGTCTGCATGGTGGCCAGCGATTTGAGCGGCTGGTATGCGGTCAACGCCGCATAGATGAAGGCGGTCAATGTGCCGAGAGTCAGGGTCTCGCTGCTGCCGCCGATATAGATCACCACTGCCACGGCAATGCCGCCCAGCGCTTCGGTGGTCGGGCTGGCGGCGGCGCGGGCGCGTACCACCTTCATCAGGTGCCCAAGGCGCGTATCGACCGAGGCACGGGCGCGCTCGATTTCGCGTTGCTCCATGCCATAGGCCTTGACCATGCGCGCGCCTTCAAAGGTCTCGCTCAGGATCGTGGTCAGCTTGCCGGTTTCCTGCTGGCCCTTGGCGGAACTCTTACGCGTCTTGCGGCCCAGCCGGCGCGTGCTGAGGCCCACGAAAGGAAAGATCACGCAGACGATCAGCGCGAGCTGCCAGTTCATGCTGAACATCACGCCGGTCAGGAAGATCAGGCTGAGCGTATCCTTGACCATGCCGGTCAGCGCCTTGGTGACGGCTTCGCGCAGCAGCGTGGCATCGAACAGGAAGCTGGAGATCAGCCGGCCGGAATGCATGTCGTGCAGCCAGGCAAGATCGGCACGGATCAGATGGGCATAGAGCCGGATCTGGGTATCGGCGATCACCTTTTCGCCGAAGCCGGTCATCAGCGTGCTTTCGAAATAAGTCGCCACGCCCTTGATCACGACCACGATCACCACGGCGACCGGGATCATCATCGTCCAGTAAGGATCGCGCTCGGTGAAAACCTGATCGATGGCCGGTTTGAGCAGCCAGGCGGTGGCGGCCGTCATGGCGGCCACCACGATCATGGCGGCGAGCGCGACGGCCAGCGACCCGAGATGCGGTTTGACCTGTTCGGCCAGCAGGCGGCGCAGCAGCTTGCCGCTGCTGGCATGGGCCGGCTGGGGGCTATCGGAGGTGGCTGAGGTCACCGGAAATCCGTCTTAATCCAAGGCGTTAATGCCCGCGTGCTATAGCATGCGGGCGCCGCTGCGGCCAGCATGGCCGACGACGCAGACCGGATATGGCAGCCGGAAAGAGGCTTTACAACCGCTGTTTGGCGGCGACGGCCACGGCTTCCGGCGTGATGCCGAAATGCTTGTACAACTGCTCGTAGGGGCCCGAGGCGCCGAAGCTGTTCATGCCCACGAAACCGCCCTTGATGCCGAGATAGCGGTCCCAGCCCTGGCGCACGCCGGCTTCGACCGCGATTCGCACCGTGCCGGGGCCCAGGGTCTTTTCCTGATAGGCCTCGTCCTGGGCGTTGAACAGCTCGAAACTCGGCATCGAAACCACGCGGGTCGGGATGCCATCCTTCTGCAGCAGGTCACGTGCCGTCATCGCGATGGCGATTTCCGAGCCGGTGGCCAGCAGCGTCACCTTGGCGGCGCCACCTTCGGCAGCGGCCAGTTCATAGCCGCCCTTGGCGACCAGGTTCTCTTCCGTGTGCGTGGTGCGCACCGCCGGCAGGTCCTGACGGGTGAGCGCCAGCACGCTGGGGCGATGCGTCTGCTGCAGTGCGACCTGCCAGGCTTCGGCGGTTTCCACCGCATCGGCCGGGCGCAGCACCAGCAGATTGGGAATCGAGCGCAGCGCGGCCAGATGCTCGACCGGCTGATGTGTCGGGCCGTCTTCGCCCAGACCGATCGAGTCATGCGTCATCACATAGATCACGCGCTGTTCCATCAGGGCCGAGAGACGGATCGACGGACGGCAATAGTCGGTGAAGACCAGGAAGGTGCCGCCGTAAGGGATCAGGCCGCCATGCAGCGCGATACCATTCATCGCCGCCGCCATGCCATGCTCACGCACGCCGTAATAGACGTAGCGGCCGCTATAGTCGCCCGGCTTCACCGGGTTGAGACCGGCGGTCTTGGTGTTGTTCGAGCCGGTGAGATCCGCCGAGCCGCCGAGCGTTTCCGGCGTCACCGGATTGATCACTTCCAGCGCCATCTGCGACGACTTGCGCGTCGCCCATTTCGGCTTGTCGGCTGCAAGTTTCGCTTTGTACTCGGAGATGGTCTTGTCGAAATTCGCCGGCAGGTCGCCCTTGATGCGACGGTCCCATTCGGCGCGCTGTTCGGCCGGCAGGGCGGCATGCAATTTTTCCCAGGCGGCCGACTTGGCGGCGCCGGCAGCGCCAATGCCGCGCCAGGCATTCAGGATCGCATCGGGAATCTCGAAGGCGGCATGCGGCCAGCCGAGCTTCTCGCGTGTGCCCTTGATTTCCTCGGCGCCGAGCGGCGAACCATGCGTGGCCGAGGTGCCGGCCTTGGTCGGCGCGCCATAGCCGATCACGGTGCGGCAGGCGATCAGGCTCGGCTTGTCGCTCTTCTGCGCGGCGGCGATGGCGCCAGCCACGGCTTCCGCGTCATGGCCGTCGACGGCGATGGTGGCCCAGCCACTGGCCTCGAAGCGCTTGATCTGGTCGTCCGACACCGAAAGGCTGGTCGGGCCATCGATGGAAATCAGGTTGTCGTCCCACAGCACGATCAGCTTGTTCAGCTTCAGGTGGCCGGCCAGCGAGATTGCCTCATGGCTGATGCCTTCCATCAGGCAGCCGTCGCCAGCGATCACATAGGTGTAGTGGTCGACCAGCTTATCGTTGAACTGCGCGGCCATCGCGCGTTCAGCCAGCGCCATACCCACGGCGGTGGCGATGCCCTGGCCGAGCGGGCCGGTGGTGGTTTCAATGCCGCCGGCATGGCCGAATTCCGGGTGGCCGGCGGTGCGCGCGCCGATCTGGCGGAAGCGCTTCAGCTCGTCCAGCGTCATGTCCTGATAGCCGGTCAGGTACAGCAGTGAATAGATCAGCATTGAGCCGTGGCCGGCCGACAGGACGAAGCGGTCGCGGTCGGGCCAGGTCGGCTTCTTGGGGTCGAATTTCAGAAAGCGGCTGAACAGCACGGTGGCCACATCGGCCATGCCCATCGGCATGCCGGGATGGCCCGAATTGGCGGCCTGGACGGCATCCATGGACAGCGCGCGGATGGCGTTGGCCATCTCGGCATGGCTGACCGGGGCGGAATGGCGGGGGGCGGCGGCAGGCTGCAGCATGTATAGGGAATCCGGCGTCAGAGGCGGCGAAAGCGGCCGGACCTTGCCGGGCAAAGCCGGGCGCGTCAACCCATGCCCGGCTACCCCCTGCTAGATGTGGTGCAGATGCCTAGAATTCCTGCCAATCATCGTCGCCGGCCGCCTTGGCCGGGGCTGCCGGAGCGGGCCGGGCAGGGGCCGAGGACGAAGCCGGGGACGAAGCCGGGGGCGCAACCTTGGCCATGGCGGGACTCGCCGGTTTCCGGGTAGCCGTCGGTGCCGGTTTTGGTGGGGCTGGCCGGGCCGCCGGTGCCAGAGGTGCCTCCGCCGGAGCTGTGGCCATGGGCGCAGGCCGGGCGCTGCCGTCCAGCTTGAAGAAGCCGACCAGGTTGGCCAGTTCGTTGGCCTGCCCGGACAGGCTCTGGGCCGCCGCCGTGGTTTCTTCCACCAGCGCCGCGTTGCGCTGGGTCATTTCGTCCATGCTGCCGACCGCGGTGTTGATCTGGTCGAGACCGGTCGCCTGCTCGCGCGACGCGGCGGCGATTTCGGCAACGATATCCGACACCTTCTTGATGGCGGTGACGATCTCGGTCAGCGACTGGCCGGTCTGGTTGACCAGTGCGGCACCGGTTTTGACCTGCGCATTCGATTCCGTGATCAGCGCCTTGATGTCCTTGCTCGCATTCGCGGAGCGCTGCGCCAGCGCACGTACTTCCTGCGCCACCACGGCAAAGCCCTTGCCGGCCTCGCCGGCGCGCGCCGCTTCCACCGAGGCGTTCAGCGCGAGCAGGTTGGTCTGGAAGGCGATTTCGTCGATCAGGCCGACGATGTCGGAAATCTTTTGTGCGCTCTGCTCGATCTGCGTCACGGCACCGACCGCATCGCCGACCACGCTGCCGCCCTTCTCGGCGGTGTCGCGCGCCGCGACCGCCAGCTGGTTGGCAGCCTGCGCGTTGTCGGCATTCTGCTTCACCGTCGTGGTGATCTCGTGCATTGAGGCGGCAGTCTCTTCGATACTGGCGGCCTGCGATTCCGTGCGGCTGGCCAGATCCTGGCTGCCGGTGGAGATTTCATCGGACGCCACCTTCACCGACTGCGCCGTCTGGGTCAGGCGGCCGGCGAAGTCGCGCATGCGCTCCGACATACCGTTCACCGCGCCCTTGATCTCCCCGAACACGCCCTGGTATTCGCCGCGCACCGTCTTGGTCAGGTCGCCGCCGGCCATGGCGCTCATCGCGCCGGCCAGTTCGCCGGTCATGGTCTGCAGCGTGCCGGCCAGGCGATTCAGTTCCTGGCTGGTGGAGAGGAAGAAGCCCTCCTTGCCGCTTTCGCTGATGCGGCCGGTCAGGTCGCCCTGCGCCACCTTGTTGACCAGGGCGGCGATTTCGTCGCCGGCCGCCTGTTCGCGGGCTTCGCGTTCCAGGCGGCGGCTTTCCGATTCCTCGCGCTGCCGGGCGACATCGGTCTCCGCCTGCTCACGCGCGATCATGCTGTCCTTGAACACCTGCACGGCCTTGGCCATCTGGCCGACTTCGGCGCCGCGGTCGACGAAGGGAATCTCGACGCCGAGGTCGCGGTTGGCCAGGCGCTGCATCGCGTCGGTCATGCGATTGATCGGTCCGGTGACGCGCCACTGCACGATCAGGAAGCCGAAGATCGTGAAGGCGACGGCCACCACCAGGGTGCCGATGCTGAGCATCAGGCTGCGTTGCGTCTGCGTCGTCTGCGCATCGGCACGCTTGATCAGTTCGTCCAGCGCGGTATTGGCCACCGCATTCAGCATGTTCAGACTTTCGGTCACCGTCGGCTGATATTTTGCCTGTTCGATCGGCGACTTCTGGCCGGCGGCGAAAGCCTTCACGATCGTCTCGCGCTCGGTGCCGAGCGGACCGGTGAAGAAGCCTTTCGCGGTATTGACAACATCGCGCACCGGCGCCGGCGTGTCGCTGCGGGCGGCAATGACGGTCACGATGTCCCAGGCGGTGGCGACGCGGCCGGCATCATCGGCATGGGCCATGGATTCCACCACGCCCCAGGTCTGGCCGGCCGACATGGTGGTCAGGATGCGCAGCACCATCGAGCCCGCATAATTGCGGATCGTCCAGGCATTCTGCTTCACACTCAGCAACTGATCGACTTCGGGGTCCACCAGCTGCAGCGAAGCTTCGAGGAAGTCGGAGGCTTCCTGCACGGCGTTGAGGTAGTTCTGCGTAACGCGCGGCCAGTCCTGCATGACCTGCGCCTCGCGCTGGGCGCGCGGCTGCGCAATCATCTGCATCGCTTTCGGACGCATGGCGTCGACCGCATCATTGGCGGCTTTCAGCTTGGTCAGCAGCGGTGCGGCGCCCGGCAGGTCGGCGCTTACTGCCGACAGCATAGCATAGCCGGTGTTAAAGCCTTTCAGCGTGCCGTCGCGCTGAGCGGTGATGTTATCGATGCTGTCCTTGGAGGCAGGGGCTTCGGCGCGGAAGACGATCAGGATGTTGCCGCGCTCGAGCCGGTGCTGCTGCAGGCTCTGGAAGAAGGCTTGGCTGATCGGCGCCAGCTGCGCGACGCGTTTGGCGGCAGCATTGCGGTCCAGGTTATTGAGCAGGGCATTGATGCTGCCGGCCACCAGCATCAGGCCCAGAATCCCGATCACCAGCCCCAGCGTGGTGCGAATGGAAAGGTTCATGCTCAATCCCCTCAGAAAACGGCCAAACAGCCTACCCTTTGGAGGATCAACCTAGCGTGGAAGACAGACGCTTGCCTTGTGAAAAAAAGGCAAGGTTGCCGAATATTTACCTGTCTGTGGCGCGACCTGTTTGCAGTTGCAGCTATGTCGAGGCGATAGCAGTCTGCCCGCCCTGCTGGGCGGCGATCTGCTCCATTTGTGCCGCCGTCGCCTGGTTCACCAGCCGGTCGAGATCGAGGATCGAAACCATGCGCTCCTCGCGGGCGACCAGCGCGCTGAGGAACTGGTGGTCGTCCGCCATGCCGGTATTGGGAACGCCCTGCAGGTCACGCTGGTCAATCGACAGGATGTCGGACACGGAGTCGACCAGCAGTCCGAAAGTGCCATTCGCCGCCACCACCACGATCACCACATGCATGCGGGTCGGCGTGGTGCGGCCACCGCCGAAGCGGACGCGCAGGTCGTAGATCGGCACGATCGTGCCACGCAGGTTGATGATGCCGCGCACGAAGTCGGGTGTGTTCGGAAGGTTGGTCACTTCGGTCCAGGCGCGGATCTCGCGCACGCTCAGGATATCGACGCCGTATTGCTGAGCGTCGATGGCAAATGTCAGGTATTCGTTGCTGCTCACGGGGTCGGCTCCCTGCTGCGCACCGCGGCCCCGGTTGCCATTTCCCTGCATGGTCTGGATGCCGGCCATGGCCTGCGCATTTGGCTGCGTGCCGGTGGTTGCGGGTAGCTGCTCCATAAACGCCTCCTGTCGGCCCGTGTTCCTGGCCCAATCGGACCAATTGTGCATTTTTTAGCACAGTTTCCCCTTGTATCGCCGCGATTTATTCTTTGTTGTATCTTCGTCCGCTTAAGGATCGCCGGAGGAAACAAAAAATCATGAAACTGCCCGCCAACACGTTCAAACACGCGCTGAAGGCGCGGCGGCAGCAGATCGGACTGTGGTGTTCGCTTTGCAGCAATACGGCCGCGGAAATTCTGGCGACGGCCGGCTTCGACTGGATCGTGATCGATACCGAACACGCCCCCAACGAGGTGCCGATGGTGCTGCAGCAGCTGCAGGCCATGCAGGTGGATGCCAATACAGCCAGCCCGGTGGTGCGTCCGGCCTGGAACGACACGGTGATGATCAAGCGGTTTCTCGATATCGGCGCACCGAACCTGTTGCTGCCGTTCATTCAGAATGTCGAAGAGGCCAAGAAGGCCATCGCGGCGACCCGCTATCCGCCGAAGGGCGTGCGCGGCGTGGCGGGCAACACGCGGGCCAACCGCTATGGGCTGATCACCGACTACTATGAGGCGGTGGAAAACGAACTGGGTGTGCTGCTGCAGGCTGAAACCCGCGATGCCGTGAACAAGATTCCGGAGATGGCCGCGGTCGATGGCGTGGACGGCATCTTCATCGGCCCGGCCGACCTGTCGGCCAGCATCGGCCATCTGGGCAATGCCGCGCATCCCGAAGCGCAGGCCGAGATCATGCGGGCGCTGGAACTGTGCAAGGCCGCCAACATGCCGGCCGGTATCCTGGCGGTGAACGAGGATGACGCGCGGCGCTATCTCGATGCCGGCTTCACCTTCGTCGCCGTGGGCGTCGATCAGAGCCTGCTGACCAAGGCGACGCGCGACCTGGCCAAGCGGTTCCGCGGCCATATCGGCCGCAACTGAGGGAGCAGGTGGAATGAAAACCACGGCTGTTACCGCAGCGGATCTCGCAACATCGGTATTCGCAGTGCCGCCGCTGGCGCGCTATGCCGACCTGACCCTGAACGAGGATGCCAACCGCCAGCTGATCGGCTATCTGGAAGCTGGCGGCGTGCGCAGCCTGATGTATGGCGGCAACGCCAACTTCTACAACATCTCGGTCAGCGAATATGCCGAAGTGCTGGAGTTTCTGGTCGATGCCGTGGGTCCGGATACCTGGCTGATCCCGTCCTTCGGTCCGGATTACGGCAAGCTGATGGATCAGGCCCGCATCCTGCGCGGCTCGAAAGTACCGACCGCCATGGCGCTGCCGATGACCTTTCCGGCCACGTCGGACGGGATTGAAACCGGCCTGCGCCGCGCCGCCGTCACCATGGGCAAGCCGCTGCTGCTTTACATCAAGTCCGACAACTATATCGCGCCGGAGGCGGCCGGCCGACTGATGAAGGACGGCTCGGTCTGCGCCATCAAATACGGCACCGTGCGCGCCGACCCGGCGCAGGACGATTACCTGAAACAGCTGCTCGATCATGTCGATGCCAGGCTGGTGATCAGCGGCATCGGCGAGCGCCCCGCGATCACGCATCTGCGCCAGTTCGGTCTGGGGGGCTTCACCTCCGGCTCGGTCTGCGTTGCACCGCGCGGATCGATGGCGATCCTGAACGCCATCAAGCGCGCCGACTGGGCGACGGCCGAGCGGCTGCGCGAGGCTTTCCTGCCGCTGGAAGACCTGCGCGATGGCATCAGCCCGATCCGCACGCTGCATGACGCGGTCACGCTGGCTGGCATTGCCGATATGGGCCCGATGCTGCCGCTGCTGACCGGTCTGGGTGCGGCTGAGCGCCAGCGCGTGCAGCCGGCGGCGCAGGCGTTGCGCGCCTGGGACGAGGGGCTGGGTAAGGCGCAGGCTGCGGAATAGACCCTCACCCCAACCCTCTCCCGCAAGCGGGAGAGGGAGGGACCCGCAAAGCGGGAGGGTGAGGGTAGTGGTTACAATAAAAAGCCCCGGTCTCCCGGGGCTTTTTCTTTGGCTCTCATCAGCCTCAGCTACTGGTGGCTGACGCCTTTTTCTTTTCTTCCTCGACCAGTTCCTTTTTCGACAGTTTGCCGATCAGGGTCTTGGGCAGGGCTTCGCGGATATCCATCGCCACCGGCATCTCATGCTTGCCCAGCTTGTCCTTCAGGAACTCCTTCAACTCATCGAAGGTGAAGGGCTTGGCATCGGGCTTCAGCTTGATGAAGGCCTTGGCCGACTGGCCGCGATACTGGTCGGGGATGCCAATCACGGTGCATTCCTCCACGGCGGGATGCTCGTAGATCGCTTCCTCGATATTGCGCGGATAGACGTTGAAGCCGCCCGACAGGATCATGTCCTTCTTGCGGTCGACGATGAAGACATAACCTTCTTCGTCCAGGTAGCCCACATCGCCGGTATGGAAACGGCCGCCGGCAAAGGCTTCCGCCGTCGCTTCCGGCTTGTTCCAGTAGCCTTTCATCACATTCGGCCCGGTGATGCAGATTTCGCCGGTCTCGTTAACGCCTTTCAGCTTCAGCGGATCGTCGACATCGACGATCTCGATCATGATGCCAGGCAGCGGCAGGCCGCAGGAGCCGCGCTTGCGCTTGCCGCCGTAGATGGTCTGCGTGCCGGCCGGCGAGGTCTCGGTCATGCCCCAGCCTTCGATCATCTTGTGGCCGGTCACGCTTTCGAACTTGTCCTGCACTTCCACCGGCAGCGGCGCGCCGCCCGAGGCGCAGAATTTCAGTGCCGAGAGATCATAGTCCTTCAGATTCGGCAGATTGACGATGGCGGCATACATAGTGGGCACGCCGGGGAAGATACTGATCTTCTTCTTGTGCAGGTCTTCGATCACCGCCTTCAGCTCGAAGCGCGGATGCAGGAAGAACTGCGCGCCGATGGTCAGCATGCGCAGCAGTACCGCGCTCAGGCCGTAGATATGGAACATCGGCAGGACCATCAGCACGCGTTCCTTGCCGTCTTCCAGCTTCAGCGTGTCGTTCTTCTCGGTCCAGGCCCCGTACATATGCACCGTGGCGGTGATGTTGCCATGCGTCAGCATGGCGCCCTTGGGCTGACCGGTGGTGCCACCGGTATACTGCAGGATCGCCACTTCCTCGGCCGGGTCCTTCACCGGATGCGGCGTGTAGCGGCCATCGTTGGCGACCAGATCGGTGAAGCGGATATGCCGGTCGTCCTTCGGCACCTGGGCGATTTCCTTGCCCTTGGCCAGCGGGAACAGCAGGTTCTTGGGGAAGGGCAGCACATCCGGCAGGCGGCAGACCACCACCTTCTTCAGGCGGGTGCTGTCCAGCATCTTGCCGATATTCGGGTACAGCGCCTTGAGGTCGAGCGTGACCATGATGTCGGTCTGGCTGTCCTCGATCTTGTAGCGCAGCTCGCGCTCGGCATCGAGCGGGCTGTAATTCACCACCCGGCCGCCGGCCTTGAGGATGGCGAAGAAGCAGATCACGTAATGCGGCGTGTTGGGCAGGAACAGGCCGACATGCACGCCGGGACCCACGCCGAGCTGCTGGAAGCCCTTGGCGGCGCGATCTACCAGATCGGACACGGCGGCATAGGAATAACCCTTGCCCATGAAGTCGAGACAGGGATTGGGTGCGAAGCGGGCGACCGCGTCGTCCAAGATGCTCCAGATCGGCTTGGCCTGGAAATTCTGCGCCCAGGTCACGCCGGCCGGATAGGATTTTTCCCAAAACGGAGCGGTCATTCTTTATCCCCCTAGACTTCAAATCATTTAGCCGACCGGTGCCGGCCTTCTGCCAGCCATTCTAGGAACCGGGCGGGGTCAGCGCAACGTGGCGCAGCGTCAGGCCAATTCGGTTCATCCGGCAGGGCAATGGCGGAACTTGCCTGTGCATAAACCGGCCGCCGGGTTGCGCGGATTAGCGCCGGCTGGCACAATCCATGCCAGATTTTCATGCTTTCAGGTGAGGCCAGGATGGGCGCCAAGGACATGCGGGCGGAGCGCGACCGTTTCGTCGCCTTCGCCTTCTCCGCGGCGGACCTGATGCTCGAAGTGTCCGGCGACGGCCTGATCACCTTCGCCTCCGGTGCCGCAAGACTGATCGCCGGCTGCGAGGCCGAGGCGCTGGTCGGCCAGAAATTCGCCGAGCTGGTCGACGACGGCGACCGCCATTTCCTGATGAACCTGCTGGGCAGCCTGGCTGTGGGCGGTCGCATCGAGCCGGTCACGGTTCGCTTGCTGCAGGCCAATGGCACGGCTGGCGCGATCTGCGTGCTGGGCGGCTGCTGCCTGCCGCGCCAGGACGGGCGTTACTATCTCACGCTTTCCAATGTGCGCCTGCCGCAGGCCGAAACCGCGCTGGCCAACAAGCGCGATTACCAGACTGGCCTGCTGGCGGCGGAAGATTTCGAGACGCTGGCCGGCGACCGCCTGAAGCTGGCGCGCGAACTCGGCTCGGAAGTGAAGCTGACGCTGATCGAGATTGTCGGCCTGAAAGAACTGGTCGACAGCCTGCCACCGGACGAGAGCGAGAGCCTGATGGGCGATGTAGGCGCGCTGATCCGCGCCAAGTCGATCAGTGGCGACACGGCGGGTCTGATCGATACCGAGAAATACGGCATCCTGCATGCCAACAGCATCGACCAGGAAGCCGTGGCTGCGCAGGTGCGCGACCTGATCAAGCAGAGCGGCGTGCCGGCCGCTGCAGACGCCGCCAAGGGCGTCGGTGTGCGCGGCGCCACACTCGATCTGCACCAGAAGGCGATGAGCGATGAAGATGCCGCCAGCGCCATGGCTTTTGCCGTCGACCGCTTCGCCAGCGAAGGGGCGGCGGCTTTCGCATTGCATTCCACCGAAGAGAGTTTGAAAGCGCTGCTGCAGAAGACCGTGTCGCGCGTGCGCGCGCTGCGTTCGGCCGTCGCCAGCCGGCAGTTCGACCTGGTGTTTCAGCCGATCGTGCGGCTCGATACCCGCACGCTGCATCATTACGAGGCGTTGTCGCGTTTCGAGGACGGCGGCTCGCCGTTTGAGACCATCCGTCTGGCCGAAGGCGTGCATATGATCGGCGAATTCGACCTCGCCGTGGTGCATCGCGTGGTCGAGCTGCTGTCCGAACGCCGCAAGCAGGGCGACCGGATCGATGTGGCGGTGAATCTTTCCGGCCACAGTCTGGAAAGTGCGGTCTTCATGGCCGCGCTGCGTGAAATCCTCGCCGATGATCCGGGGCTGCGGAAGCAGCTGATTTTCGAGATCACGGAATCGACCCAGATCAGCAATCTGGTGCATGCCGCAAACGCCGTGCGGCAGCTGCGCGATGACGGCCATTCGGTCTGTCTTGATGATTTCGGCGCCGGGGCGGCGTCCTTCCCCTATCTGCAGGCGCTCGAAGTCGATTACGTCAAGATCGACGGCGCCTATGTGAAGGCGCTGCAGACTGCTGGCCAGATGCGCGACCAGGCGATCCTCAAGGGCATGGTCTGGCTCTGCAAGGAACTCGGCATCGGCACGGTGGCCGAAATGGTCGAGACCGAAGACCAGGCGCGGCTGCTGCTCGATTTCGGCATCGATTACGGCCAGGGCTATCTGTTCGGCTACCCGGAAGCCGTGCCGCAGATGGAGCCGCTACGCTTCGATGACCCGCCGGCAGACCGGCCCGGTTCTCAGCGCAAGCCGGGCGACTTCAAGCTGAAACGCAGCTAGGCGCGCAACTCGACCCGTCCGTGATCCAGCACCACCACGTCGCGCTCGACCAGGCGCGCGCGGAACGACACGATGTTGCCATCGCGCCAGATTTCGGTGTGGATCGTCTCGCCGGGAAATACGGGCGCGGTGAAGCGCGCATTGATATCGGCGATGCGCGAGGGATCGTGATCGCAGACTGCCTTGACCACGGCGCGCACGGCGATGCCATAAGTGCAGAGGCCATGCAGGATGGGGCGCGGGAAGCCGGCGGCCGCGGCAAAAGCCGGTTCGGCATGCAGCGGATTACGGTCGCCGCACAGCCGGTAGAACAGCGCCTGGTTCGGCTGCGTCTTCAAGGTCACGCCGGCATCCGGTTGGCGATCCGGAATCGCATGCGGTTTGGGGGGCAACTCTTCGGGTTTGCGCACCGGGCCGCCGAAGCCGCCGTCGCCGCGCGCGAATGTCGTCGATAGCAGCGTGACCAGCTTTTCGCCGCTGGCCGCATCCGTGATGGTGTTTTCCACCAGCATGATGGCGCCCTTGCCGGCGCCTTTGTCGAACACATCCTTGATGCGGACTTTGGCCTTCACGCGGCCGGCGGCCGGCAGCGGCTTGTGGACGGTGATGCGCTGCTCGCCATGCACCACCATCACGTAGTTGATGCCGGTGCGCGGCGTCCAGCTGTCGTCCCAGCAGATCACGGTCGAGAGGCTGGGCAGCGCCCTCAGGTTCTTCTCGAACACGAAGGGCAGTTCGTCGAGATCCATCGGGTCCTGGCCCATGCCGACGCCGAGTGCATAGAGCATGGTCTCGCGGTCGCTGTAGCTGACCTCGCGAACCGGAATGTCGAGCGCAAGCAGTTCGTCATAGACAATCGGCATGGTTCCTCCCTTAATTCTCGCCGGGATATTTTCTGCGACTCTAGCGGCGCAGACCGCCGGTCGCCAGCCTTGACGCAGCGTCAAGGCTTCAGTGGAGGAAAACATGGCTTACAAGACCTTCGATTTCACCGTCGCCGATCATGTCGCACAGATCGTGTTCAACCGGCCCGACAAGGCCAATGCGATGATCCTGCCCTTCTGGCAGGAAATGGTCGATGTCTTTGCCGAGATCGAGGACCGGCCCGAAATCCGCGCGGTGGTGATTTCCTCCACCGGCAAGCATTTCACCGGCGGGCTCGACCTCTCTGCCTTCGGCACCATCGCCGGCGACATGCTGACCGGCGATCGTGGCCGGGTCGGCGAGCAGTTCCGCCGCGCCGTGGCCGAGATGCAGGAAAGCTTCACGGTGATCGAAAAGTGCCGCGTGCCGGTGATCGCCGCTATCCAGGGCGGCTGCGTCGGTGGCGGCGTCGACCTGATCTCGGCCTGTGACATGCGCTACGGCACGACGGATGCCTGGTTCTGCATCCAGGAAATCAATATCGGCATGACCGCCGATGTCGGTACCCTGCAGCGCCTGCCACATCTGATGCCGTCAGGCCTGGTGCGTGAACTGGCCTATACCGGCCGCCGCATGACGGCGGATGAGGCGCTGCAATCGGGGCTGGTGAACCAGCTGTTCGACAGCCAGGTGGCGATGCTGGCCCATGCGCTCGATACCGCCCGCAGCATTGCGTCGAAGTCGCCGCTGGCCATCCACGGCACCAAGGAAATGCTGAACTACACCCGCGACCACAGCGTCGCCGATGCGCTGAACTACATGCAGGTCTGGCAGTCCGGCATGTTCCTGACCGCCGACCTGATGGAAGCGATCACGGCCCAGCAGCAGAAGCGCGAGCCCCAATTCGCCGATCTTCTGCCGGCCAAGAAGATCGTGCGGAAAGGGCGGCGCTGACTCCCGGCTAACAGCCCACCAGCAATAGAGATGACGCCCGCCGATATTTGAGTTCGGCGGAAGCTTCGTGCTAGTTTTGTTATCTATTCAAAAAATCGAAAATCGTCGGAAATGAATTATAGAGCAGATATTGATGGCTTACGGGCGGTGGCGGTACTGCCGGTTGTCTTGTTCCACGCTGACATATTCAACATATTTCAGGGCGGCTATCTGGGGGTCGACGTCTTTTTCGTCATTAGCGGCTATCTGATTACTTCGATAATCCTGTCTGACATCGCGGCAGCGAAGTTTTCCTTCGTGCAGTTCTACGAGCGTCGGATAAGGCGGATATTGCCAGCCCAGGTACTCGTCATCATATGTACCATTCCGTTCGCGTTGCTCTGGCTCCCGCCGGACATGCTACAGGAGTTCGTCCGGAGCGTTTCGCGGACGATGCAACTCCGGTCCAATTTGTTCTTCATGCAAGTGACGGGTTATTTCAATGACTCGAACCTGCTGAAGCCGCTGATACATATGTGGTCACTGTCGATCGAGGAGCAGTTCTATCTGCTGTTTCCTTTGTTGCTGGTTTTTATGTCGCGCTTTGCGCGCAGTTGGCTGTTACCGGTACTGATCGTTGGTACGATTTTGTCGCTCGGCATGGCGGAATGGGGGATCCGCAACTATCCGCGAGTGGCCTTCTACAGTTTGCCAACGCGGGCATGGGAATTGGCGATCGGCGCGATTCTGGCCCTTCTGGCAAGCCGATATGGCAGGCTACCTGCAAAGGGTCTGCTCGGGCTTCTCCCACTGGCTGGAATCATCCTGATTTTTGGGTCGATGGTGATGTTTGACAGTACCACCCGCCATCCGAGTCTGCTGACAATTTTGCCCGTGACAGGAACGGCGATGGTGATCTGGTTCGGCGGTGGTAACGACCCCTGCACAAGACTGCTGTCGTTCAAGCCTTTGGTAGGTGTGGGCCTGATTTCATATTCGCTATACCTGTGGCATCAGCCCGTCCTAGCGCTGGGCCGTGCCTATTCCATTGACCGTCTCGATGTTTTCATGACCCTAGCCCTGATCGGGCTTTCAGTCGGACTAGCTGTTCTCTCCTGGAAATACGTTGAGGTTCCGTGCCGCACGCGAACGAAGGTGCCAAGTTGGATGGTATGGAGCTTCGGCCCGGCCGTAGTCGTGTGTCTGCTGGTGTTCACGAAGGTTGAGATTCTTCGAGACGGTTTCCCGACCAGATTCCCGCAGACTGTCCTGGATGCCATGGCTGCCAAGCCGGGTTATTACAATGTTGCAGGAGATGATTGTTCAGCGCGGCAATGCGTAATCGGCGATCCAAGTGCCGCACCCTCTTATTTGATCATGGGGGACAGCCACGCCAGTATGCTGGCACGCAGCTTCGATGTTGCGCTCCGTGCGGAAGGGCAGGCCGCGATTATGTCGGCCGAGGGTGGAATCTTTCTGACCCGCGAAACGCGTCTTCAGGACGTCACTCCATTGGAACGTGCCGCCATACCATCCCGGGCAAAATTACTCGAAGATCCGAATATAAAGACAGTCATTCTCGCTGGCCGTTATACACTTAAATTTGACGGCCGTCCTTTTGATAACGGCGAGGGTGGCAAGGAATACCGGAGTGTGATCTCCCGCAGTGACGCGCAAAAGGTGGAGTTGCAGAGGCTCTGGCGGGATGATGTGGAGTTTTTGTTAGGGCTTGGAAAGCGTGTTGTATTGATCTATCCGGTTCCAGAAGTCGGATGGCACGTTCCAGTAACGACCTTTAAGCGGTTTATTCGTGGAAGCACCGAAGACATTACAACGTCTTATGAGCGCTACATGCAGCGCAACCACGACATTCTGGAGCTATTCGATGGTATTGGCGAACATTCGCGCCTGCTGCGACTACGACCTGATCGACTTCTGTGCGGCGCAACGAGTCCGGATCGGTGCGTTACGCGGCGCGATGGCGTAATTCTCTACGTAGATGACAACCATCTGTCTACGGCCGGGGCCGAACTACTGGTCACGCATATGATGCGTGAAATGAGCCGGTAGAACAAATAGTCTGTGGGATTGACCTGTTTTCGTTAACATTGGGTCTGTCTTCCAGGGTACCTGTCGCTGCGGAGCCGTCTCTCTAGCTGGCTCCTAGCACCTTCCAGATCCCTTCCGAGGTCAGCACCGGTTTTTCGCCGACCGTCGCCGTGCCGTGGATAAAGATCAGGCTGCGGGTCTGGCGCACGATATGGCCGCGCATCTCGACGAAATCGCCCGGCTTCACGGCGGCGATGAACTGGTTGTTCAGCGATACGGTGGCGCAGGCGGCGCGGTCCACCGCATCCCAGACCATCCAGCCCAGCACATGGTCAGCCAGCGTCATCAGCATGCCGCCATGCACCACGCCACGCGAATTGGTATGGCGCTCTTCCGCCAGCAGGGCGTAAGCCGAACCGTTCGCGCCATCTTTTTCGCGTTTCACCCAGATCGGGCCTACTTCCAGGGTAAAAGGCCCCTGGCCGGATCGCTGTTTCCAGCCTGCTGCCGCAGGATCAAACGTCATCGCACTGTCCTTCCGTTACGGCGCGACTTGAGCAAGCGAATCACCTGATTGCAAGGCCTTCCGCAGCGTCACCTGCTTGCCTGAATTCGCCGCTGGTCCTAACCTTGCCGCCGTCACAGGGAGAAACGCCATGGATCTCGAATTCACGGCCGAAGAACGCGCCTTCCGCGAAGAGGTGCGCGATTTCATTCGCAGCAGTCTGCCGCTCGCGCTGGCGGAGAAGACGCGGCAACGCATTCATCTCGACAAGGCTGACTTTGTCGCCTGGCACAAGATTCTGCATGCGCGCGGCTGGGGTGCGCCGAACTGGCCGAAGCAATATGGCGGTCCGGGCTGGACTCCGGTGCAGCGCTATATCTTCGACGAGGAATGCGCGTCGTCCGATGCGCCGCCGCTGGTGCCGTTCGGCATCAGCATGGTCGGCCCGGTGATCTACACCTTCGGCACTGAAGAGCAGAAGGCGAAATACCTGCCGCGCATCGTCAGCATGGAAGACTGGTGGTGCCAGGGCTATTCCGAACCGGGCTCGGGTTCCGATCTCGCGTCCTTGCGCACGCGAGCCGAAAGTGACGGCGACCATTACGTGGTGAACGGCCACAAGATGTGGACCACGCAGGCGCAGCACGCGAACATGATGTTCTGTCTCGTGCGCACCGATCCGGATGCCAAGCCGCAGGAGGGCATCTCCTTCCTGCTGCTCGACATGACCGATCCCGGCGTGAAAGTGCGGCCGATCATCTCGATCGACGAAGGCCACAGCGTCAACGAGGTGTTCCTCGACAATGTGCGCGTGCCCAAGGCCAATCTGATCGGCAAGGAAGGCAAGGGCTGGACCTATGCCAAGTTCCTGCTTGGCAACGAACGTACCGGCATCGCCGAAGTCGCGACCTCGAAACAGCGCCTCAAGCGGCTGAAGGAGATTGCCCGCGCTGAACAGGCCTGCGGCCGGCCGCTGCTGGAAGATGCCGATTTCCGCGCCAAGGTGGCAGCCGTCGAGATCGATCTGCTGGCGCTGGAATATACCAACCTGCGCATGCTGGCGGCCGAGAATGCCGGCAAGGGCGTTGGGCCCGAGGCCAGCATGCTGAAAATCCGCGGTTCGGAAATCCAGCAGAGTCTGAGCGAGCTGGCCGTCGAGGCGCTCGGTTATTATGCCGCGCCCTATGAGCACCGTCCGGATGGATCGAACCAGCCGCCGGTCGGGCCGGATTATGCGCAGGGCCGCATGGAAAGCTATCTCTACTATCGCGCCACCACGATCTACGGCGGCTCGAACGAAATTCAGCGCAACATCATCGCCAAGATGGTGTTGGGCCTCTGAACCCAGACGAAGATTAAGACAGGAAAGAACGTCCCATGGATTTCCAGTTGTCCGAAGAACAGACCCTGCTGGCCGACAGCGTCGAAAGCTGGCTGCAGGACAAATACGATTTCGACCGCTGGCGCAAGCTGGTGAAGACTGATCTCGGCTATGCGGAAGAAAACTGGAAGACCATGGCCGAACTGGGCTGGCTCGCCATCCCGCTGCCGGAAGCAGCCGGCGGCCTGGGCGGCGGCGCCGTCGATGCCGCGCTGCTGGCCGAGCGTTTCGGCCGTCATATGGTGGCCGAGCCGTATGTCTCCACCGTGATCCTCGGCGCCGGCCTGATCCAGGCGGCGAGTGACGCCAAGCAGAAGGATGAGTGGCTGCCGGCGATTGCCGAGGGCAAGGCGAAATGGGCCTTCGCCCATGCCGAACACGGTTCGCGTTTCTCGCTCAACGAAACCCGCGCCAAGGCCACCAAGACCGCCGATGGCTGGACGCTGAGCGGCAAGAAGATCGTGGTCTGGGACGCCGCCAGTGCCGACCGCCTGATCGTGCTGGCGCGCTCCGCTGGCGGCGATACCGATGCGAAGGGCCTCGGTCTTTTCGTGGTCGATGCGTCGGGCGCCGGCGTCGCGCGGCATGACTACCGCACGGTCGACAATCGCCGTGCGTCGGATATCCAGCTCGATCATGCGCCGGTCCTGGCCGTGCTGGGCGATCCGGCCGATGCGCTGCCGGCTGTGGAAGCCGTGATCGACCAAGCGATTGCCTTCATGGCCTCGGAAGCCGTCGGCGCCATGGCGGCGCTGCATGAGACCACGCTGGCTTACGCGAAGACCCGCAAGCAGTTCGGCCGCGCCATCGGTGAGTTCCAGGTGATCCAGCATCGCCTGGTCGACATGATGATGCAGGTGGAAAGCGCGCGCTCGCTGGCGCTGCTTGCCGCGCTCAAGGCTTCTGCCGAGCCGAAGGAGCGCGCCAGGGCGGCTGCGGCCGCGAAAGTCCAGCTCGGCCGCTCCGGGCGGTTCGTTGGCCAGCAGGCGGTGCAGATCCATGGCGGCATGGGCATGACCGACGAGCTGAATGTCGGCCATTACATGAAACGGCTGATGATGCTCGACACCACCTTCGGCAATGCCGATTTCCACCAGCGGCGCTTTGCTGCCCTCAGCGACTAGGCATTCAGACGGGAGGGCCCGGCATGGAAAAGATGATCGTCAAAGACGTCAGCCAGTATTTCAATGCCGAACTCGCCCGCAAATACCGCTCCACGGCGGGCAGCCAGGACCCGGTCGATGCCGCGCTGATCGACGGCCTGATGGCGCAGGTCGAACGCGACGGCTATGTGATCCTGCAGAATCTGTTCACGGCCGGGGAAGCGGCAGACATGCGCGCCGCACTGGAGCCGCATTTCCACCCGCATCTCGGCCGCAACAGTTTCGAAGGCTTCGGCACCCGGCGGCTCTATGCCGTGGTCGAGAAGACGCTGGCCTGCAATCCGCTGGCCGAGCATCCGCTGATCCTGGCGCTGCTGGATCGCCTGCTCGAGCCGAACTACCTGCTGTCGCAGCTGCAGGCCATCGACATCCAGCCGGGTGAGGCGGCGCAACCGCTGCACCATGACGATGCCTTCTATCGCGTGGCCCGGCCCCGCGCGGCACTCGGCGCGGCCACCATCATGGCGATTGACGATTTCACCTTCGAGAATGGCGCCACGTTACTGATCCCCGGCAGCCACAAATGGGACGGGCGTATGCCGGCAGAGGCAGACATAGCCCGCGCCGTGCCGGCCGTGATGCCGAGCGGCTCGGTGCTGTTCTTTGTCGGCACGCTGTGGCATGGCGGCGGCGCCAATGTGACGGGCCGCAGCCGGCTGTGCGTCACCGCGCAGTATTGCGCGCCGTGGTGCCGCCAGCAGGAGAATTTCAGCCTGTCGGTCTCGCGCGAACGCGTGAAGCAGTGCAGCGAGCATATGCGCCGCCTGCTGGGCTACAGCATCCATCCGCCCTTCATGGGCTTCGTGAACGGCCTGCACCCCAAGCGGCTGCTGGAAGACTGATCAGCCCGCCAGCAATTCGCGGATCGCCATCGACTTGAAGGCTTCGACCGCCGCATCGCCGTCCTTTTCTGGCAGCGCGATGGCGGCGCGCATGGTCGAACCGCTGAGATGCATCACCAGGAAGGCGGTGGTGCGCAGCCGCGCCGGATCGGCTTTAGGGTGCAGGCGCATCAGCACCTCGGCCAGCACCGCGGCATTCAGGCGATTGTCCTCGAAATCGAGATCCTGCAAGCCGCGATCGGCCTGCGCGCCCGACCAGATGTCGCGGATCACCGGTTCGGAGCGATAGAACTGGTAATAGACGTCCAGCAAGGCGCCGAAGATGCGCTTCAGGTCGGCCTTGGTTTTCACCTTGCCGAGTTCGGCGGCGATCAGCAGGCGGCAGCTCGCATTGTAGCGGTCGTTCAGTTCGCGCAGGATCGCCGCCTTGTCGGGGAAATACTGATACAGCGAGCCAATCGAGATGCCGGCCTGTGCGGCGACATCGCCCATGCGCATCGCTTCGCTGCCGCTTTTTGCAATCAGGGCAGCCGCCACGGACAGAATCTTCTCCACGCGGTCGCGGGCGCGCTGCTGACTGGGCGCACGGCCGGGCGCGGCCGGCTGGCCTTCGAGGGCAGCCGGGACGGCGGGGGCAGATCGTGTGACGGCGGTTACGGAGCGGCGCATGGCGGTTTGACGCGGCCAATAATATGAGGATTCATCACGTTTGTAAATATGAGATTTCCTCATATTTCTAGAAAAGAGGCTCCGCTATGACCCATTCAACTGAAGAAAACACCCCGATCCTGATCACCGGCGGCACCGGCAAGACCGGTCGCCGCATCGCCGAACGGCTGGCCGCGGCCGGCCAGGCCATCCGCATCGGCTCGCGCCGGAATGCGCCGGCCTTTGACTGGGAAGATGCCGCCGGCTGGGAGGCCGCCCTGCTGGGCGTGCGCGCCGTCTATATCTCTTACTATCCCGATCTGCTGGCGCCCGAGGCGCTGGGTCGTGTCGAGGCTTTCGCGCGTCTGGCCGTTGCCGGGGGCGCGCAGCGCCTGGTGCTGCTGTCAGGCCGCAACGAACCGGCGGCGCAGGACGCCGAGCAGGTGGTGACGCGGGTGGCGCAGCAGGCCGGTGCCGACTGGACGATCCTGCGCTGCGCCTGGTTCGCGCAGAATTTCAGTGAGAGCCTGCTGCTCGATCCGGTGCGACATGGCGAGGTGGTGCTGCCAGCTGGGGAGGTTCCCGAGCCTTTCATTGATGCCGACGACATTGCCGATGTGGCGGTGGCGGCGCTCACCCAGCCGGGCCATGCCGACCAGCTCTATGAACTGACCGGGCCGCGCCTGCTGACCATGGCGCAGGCCACCGCCGAGATCGCCCGCGCGCTGGGGCGCGAAATTCCCTATCGCCAGGTGTCGGTGGAGGATTTCCTGGCGTTGATGGGCCAGCAGGGCCTGCCGCCGGAACTGGCCGGAGTGCTGGCCGAACTCTTCACCACTGTGCTGGATGGCCGCAGTGCCTATCTCTGCGATGGCGTGCAGCGCGCACTGGGCCGTCCGCCGCGCGATTTCGCCGACTATGCCCGCGCCACGGCGGCGACCGGCGTCTGGAACCAGCCGGTGATGGCCTGACGCAAAAAAGCCCGGCGGACCGATCCGCCGGGCTTTCCGTGCATTGCAGTGGTTTAGTACTGAACCATCGTCTTGAAGCCGCCATAAGCCATGCGCTTGACCTCGAAGGGCATCTTCTTCGGGTCCGGGCACATCGCCGCCATGCGCGGATCCTTCATGATCTTGGCATTCACCTTGTCGCGCTGCGCCTTGGACTTGTAGATGATGAAGGAGAAAACCGGCACTTCACCCTTCTTCAGCTTCATCTGCTTGGGGAAGGGCAGGCCGAAGGCGGGGTTCATGTCGTCGCCGGCGCATTCGTAATAACCGACAGCGCCAAATTCCTGCCAGATCTTGCCGGCCTTCTTCGCCATCTTCATATAGGCCGCCAGATTCTTCTTCGGCACCGGAATCAGAAAGCCATCCACATAACTCATCGCGTTTCTTCCTTCTCTCTCAGTTAATCTTTGCAGCAGTCGGGCGTGGCCTGGGGCTGGGCATCGTATTTATCGTGATGGCGCAGCCAGAAGTCCTTGCTCTGTGGCCAGCCGGAAGGAGAGTCCTCCCATCCCTCCTGACGGCCATAGGGCGTCAGGTCGAGAATGTTGTAGGTGTTGAGTAATCCATCCAGGCCGCGGCCGAATGTGGAATAGCTGTGATAAATCCTGCTGCCATCGCGCAGGAACACGCTCAGGCCCGGCAGTTCGCCCTTCACATGCTCCAGTTGGCCCTTGGCTCTGAGTGTTTCCGCATCCTGGTAATTGTATTCCGGTGGCGCGATGGCGGGATCGATGGTGACGCCGAAATCGGTATTGAAATCGCTGCCAAACGACGACACCCAGGGCATGGTCCAGCCCATGCGTTGCTTGAATGGAGTGATCTTGGCGAGCGGCGCGCGCGACACCATGGTAAAGGCCGTGTCACGGGCATGGATATGCGACAGATGCGGGATGTTGTCGGCGACATGCGAGCAGCCGGGGCAGCCTTCGCTATAGGGATGCGTCTGGCCCGGCGGCGGATCGTCGGGATCGAACATGAAGTGATAGATCACCAGCTGGCTGCGGTCTTCAAAAAGGTCGAGCAGGCGTTTGCGACCCTGCGGCGTCTCGAAGACGTAATCCTTGTCGATGGCGACAACGGGCAGCCGGCGGCGCTCGGCATTCAGCGCGTCGCGCGCGCGAGTCAGCTCCTTTTCCTTCAGCAGCAGGGCGCGGCGGGCTTCGAGCCACGCATCGCGCGACACCACCGGCGGCAATGCCGCAACGGATGGCTTGGTCATGTCGTTCATGGCCGTCTCCTACGATCTTTATCTTGACAGATATGTTGATATCAACATAATGCCGGCATGTCAAAGGCACCTGCAAACACTGCTGCCAACCCACTGCCATATGCGACCACCCTCATGGTGCGCGACACCTGCCTGTGCCTGCATGTGCAACGCGCGGCGCGGGCTGTGGCGCGGCGGTTTGACGAAGCTTTGCGGCCGCTGGATCTCACCAACGGGCAGTTCTCGCTGCTGATGTCGCTGAACCGGCCAGAGCCGGCGCCGATGCGGCAGGTCGCCCATCTACTGGCGATGGACCGCACGACTCTCACGGCCAATCTCAAGCCGCTGGAACGGCGCGGGCTGCTGAAAATCGAGATCGATCCTGATGATCGCCGAAGCAAATTCCTGACGCTCACCCGTGCCGGGCGCGACCTGATGGTGATGGCAATGCCGATCTGGACCGAAACCCATGCCGTGCTGGATCGCATGGTGACGAACACGGGCCTGGACGAACTGCGCGCCGATTTGCGCGCACTCTCCTGACACTGGCTGTCTTTAGCCCGCAGTAATTTCAGACATCACAACACCCCAGAGGAGGAGCGTAGTATGCAGATCAATCCCTATCTGATGTTCAGCGGCCAATGCGAAGAGGCGTTTCGCTATTACGAAAAGCATCTCGGCGGCAAGATCGTCGCCATGATGAAATACAGCGATGCGCCGCCAATGCCGGAAGGCCAGGCGCCGCCGGACACCGGCTGCGCGCCCGACATGACCGGTGCAGAAAACCTTATCATGCATGCCTGCATGGAAGTGGGCGGTGTGTCGCTGATGGCGTCTGATGCGCCGCCGAACATGCCGCAGGAAAAGATGCAGGGCATCTCGGTGACGCTGAACCTGACCAGCGAAGCGGAAGCACGCCGCATCTTCGAGGCGCTGTCACAGGGCGGCACTGTCACCAGCCCGCTGATGCAGACCTTCTGGGCCAAGGCTTTCGGCACCGTCACCGACCGTTTCGGCACGCCCTGGATGATCAACTGCATGGACGAGATGGAGATGAAGGCCGCTTCGTAATCGACGGCGTCCCTGGTAAAAGGAAAAAGCCCGGCGGGTTTCCCAGCCGGGCTTTTTTATGGAAACCGGTCCACGAAGGATCAGGCGGCGTTGATCGCCTTGACCGCTTCGACGGCGCTCTCCGGATTCCAATTGGTATAGGCAGCAGCGCAATGCGAGGCGCAGTAGGGTTTGCCCGGCAGCGCGACATGCGTACAGAAATCGAATTCAGAACTCTTCGGGTCGCCGATCGGCCACTTGCAGCGCGGGCCGGTCGACGGCGTCAGCGCGGCGAGCATCGCTGCGGTCAGTTGAGCCTGCGAAGCCGGGCTGTGGCTCACAGGGGTGGCTGCGTCTTCGCGCACCTGCACGGGGGCTCGAACGGGGGCGGGTGCTGCAGCCGTATGTCCGCCCCCACCGCTGGAGCTGCCACCATGGTTCGCGGCCGGACGCGGCTGGGCCGGCTTTTCGCTGCGCATGATGGGCGAGGCGCGCTTGGCCAGGCCGATGCGGTGGGCCTTGCCCACCACGGCATTGCGGGTCATGCCCAGCTGCTTGCCGATCTGGGTGATCGACTGGCCGGATTCCCAGTATTGCACCAGGAGTTTAACCTTTTCGTCAGTCCATACCATATCTAGCCCCCTTAATCGGCGTTGGCCGCTAGATGGAGTAAAGGCTCCAAAATTGAGATTTGGTCAACCGGACTCTGTCCATTATCCACAAGAATCTATGGAAATGCTGCTGCTAAGCCCTTAGCTCAGCGGGGCCGACTCGGAGTTATCCACAAGTGCCTGTGCCGAATACCACGACAAATAACCCTCAAGGGCAGCTTGGCCATGACTGGTCCGTCGCCCTGCCAGACCCCGAGGCCTTCCGCCGGGCCTATGCCCGGGATGGCTATGCCGTGATCCGGGGCCTGTTTTCCCCCGCCGAGGTGGCCGGGATCGCCGCCGCCTTCGACCGGCTGCAGGCCGAAGGCCTCAGGCTGGGGCGCAGCTTCCGCCATGGCAATCTGCTGTTCCGGCTCGGCGACGACCCGCATCTGGGCCGCATCCTGCGCATGGTGCAATGGCCGTCCTGGCGCGATGCCGTGCTGGATCGTGTGCGACTGGACCTGCGTTTTGCCGCCGTGCTGAAGCCACTGATCGGCGACGATCTCAAGCAGATCATCAACCAGATGCACTGGAAGCCGCCGGGCGCGGCGAAAGTGGAATTCGCCTATCACCAGGACAGCCGCTTCCGGCGCCCGGCCGCGGCCTTCCGCGATCTGGCACATTCCTATGTGCAGACCGGCCTGGCTATTGATGCGCATACGCGCGCCAGCGGCGCGATGAAGGTGATTCCGGGCAGCCATCTGATGGGCGATCTCGGGCTTGGCGCCGATGGGCCGATCCTCGACCAGACCATGCAGGACGAGACGTTGCGCGCGGTCGGCCTTGATCCGGCCGATGCGGTGGATCTCGAACTGGCGCCCGGCGATCTGGCTTTGTGGTCGCCGTATCTGGTGCATGGTTCGGGTGTCAACGTCACGCTGGCGGACCGTCGGCTTTACATTAACGGTTACGTGCGCAGTGTGGATTGCGATCGTGGCGAGGTGGCTTTCGCACATGGCCGGCCACAGCCGCTCGGACCACAGCCGGCGCTGGTGCATTTTGACGCGCTGCATGAAAAGCCCGAACCGCATTTCATTGATGGCTAGTACAGCCCCTAGACAATTGATTAGGCGCGCCGAGTTTGTCACGGTATCGGCATGACAAATCCCAGCGGCAGCTTTTCCTTCGACCTTGTCATTTTCGGCGCCACCGGCGACCTGTCGCTGCGCAAGCTCATTCCCGCGCTGTATCACCGTGACGTAGCCGGCCAGCTCAACGACGATGCGCGGCTGTTCGCGGTCTCCCGTGGCGAGATGAGCGATGCGGAGTATCGCGGGGTGGCCGCCGCCGCGCTCAAGCAATTCGTCGCCGCCGAGGAGTTCGACGCCGCACGTGCCGAACGTTTCCTGCAACGCTTCCGCTATCTCACGCTGGATGCCCAGAAAAGCGATGACTATCGCGGCCTGAAAGCGGCGCTGGATGGCGGTGACGACCGCATCGTCGTCTTCTACCTCGCCATGGCGCCGCGTTTCTTCGGTCCGATCTGCACGCAGCTGGCCAAGGCCGGGCTCAACCGGTCCGAAGCCCGCGTCGTGCTGGAAAAGCCGATCGGCCATGATCTGGCTTCGGCGCGTGCCATCAATGAAGCTGTCGCCGCCGCCTTCCCGGAGAACCGCGTCTTCCGCATCGATCATTATCTCGGCAAGGAGACGGTGCAGAATCTGATGGCTTTGCGCTTTGCCAATGCGCTGTTCGAGCCGATCTGGCATCGCGGCGTGGTCGATCATGTGCAGGTGACGGTGGCAGAAAAGATCGGCGTCGAGGGCCGGGCGGATTATTACGATCATGCCGGCGCGCTGCGCGACATGGTGCAGAACCACCTGCTGCAGCTGCTCTGCCTGGTGGCGATGGAGCCGCCGAATGAATTCACCGCCGACGCGGTGCGCGACGAGAAGCTGAAGGTGCTGGAGGCGCTGCGCCCGATCACCGACCGCGAAGTGCGCGAAAAAACGGTGCGCGGTCAGTATGCGCGCGGCAGTGTCGATGGTGCTGCTGCGGCGGCGTATCTCGACGAACTGGGCCATGACAGCAACACCGAGACCTTCGCGGTGGTTAAGGCCGAGGTCGAGACCTGGCGCTGGGCCGGCGTGCCCTTTTACTTACGCACCGGCAAGCGCCTGCCGATGCGACATTCGGAAATCGTGGTGCAGTTCCGGCCGGTGCCGCATCTGATCTTCCCGGCCGCTGCGCGCGATGTGGTGCCGAACCGGCTGGTGATCCGGCTGCAGCCCGATGAAGGCATCGCGCTGCATATGATGAGTAAGGTGCCGGGCCCTGGCGGTATGCGGCTGCGCACCGCGCCGCTCAATCTCAGCTTTGCCGAAGCCTTCCGCGGCCGTCAGCCTGATGCCTATGAACGGCTGTTGATGGATGTGGTGCGCGGCAATCCCATGCTGTTCATGCGCAGCGACGAGGTGGAAGCCGCCTGGCGCTGGGCCGAGCCGATCCTGGCCGCCTGGGCAGCGCAGGACGAAGCGCCAAAGCCGTATAACGCCGGCAGCTGGGGGCCATCTGCAGCCATCGGCCTGATCGAGCGCGACGGCCGCAACTGGCACGAAGATATGCGATGACGAAAGTTTGGCGTTGATGGCCGCGCTGCTCGATACGCTGCGGGATCGCCTTGGTTCGCATTTAAGCGCGGCCGACGAACCGGCCGGTCGCGTGCGCCTGCAGACCCTGGTTCTGCTGCGCTGGATCGCGATCATCGGCCAGTTGCTGGCGATCCTGTTCGTGCATTTCGGCCTGAACTTCAAACTGCCGCTGTTGTCCGCGCTCGGTGTCGTCGGCATCTCGGCCCTGCTCAACATCATACTGTTCGTGGTCTATCCGACGGCCAAGCGGCTGAGCGAGCAGGGCGCGGCGCTCTACCTTGCCTTCGATCTGGTGCAGCTTTGCATCCTGCTGTTTCTCACCGGCGGCATCGACAATCCCTTCACGGTGCTGATCCTGGTGCCGGTCACCGTTTCGGCCACCATCCTTTCGCTGCGTTCGACAGTCATGCTCGGCCTGCTGGCCTTCGCGCTGACCGTGGTGCTCACGATCCATCATTTCCCGCTGCCCTGGAGCAATCCGGAGGACGTGCTGCAGCCGGAACTGCTGCAGTGGGGCAATCTGATCGCACTGGTCCTCGGCACGCTGTTTCTTGCCGCCTATGCCTGGCAGGTGGCCGAGGAAGCCCGGCGCATGTCTGATGCATTGGCTGCCACGCAGATGGCCCTGGCGCGCGAGCAGCAGGTTTCGGCGCTCGGCGGTCTTGCCGCGGCCGCCGCGCATGAACTGGGCTCGCCGCTGGGCACCATTGCCGTGGTGGTGAAGGAAATCGGCCGCGACCTGCCGGCGGATCATGCGCTGTCGGAGGATATCGCGCTGCTGCAGAGCCAGGTGGAACGCTGCCGTGAGATTCTGGCGCGCCTGTCGCGCCGGCCCTCGGCCACCTCCGACCCCGAAGCCTTCGCCGACCTTGGCATCGCCAACATGATGGAAATGGTGGCGCAGCCCTGGCGGCGTGACGGGATTGCCTTTGCCGTGCGGCTGATCGGCACCGGCACGCCGCCGCTGCTGCCGCGCCGGCCGGAAATCCTGCATGGCCTTGGTAACCTGATGCAGAACGCGATGGAATTCGCCCGCAGCAGTGTCGATGTCGAGGTCGACTGGGACGACCGGCTGATCCGCCTGCGCATCCTCGATGACGGGCCGGGCCTGAATGTCGACATTCTGTCCGCGCTCGGCGAGCCTTACGTGACCAGCCGCCCTGACAGCGGCGGCATGGGACTGGGCGTCTTCATCGCCATGAACCTGCTGCGCCGCAGCGGGGCCTCGGTGGCTTTCGCCAACCGGCCGATGGGCGGCGGTACCCAGGTGCAGGTGAACTGGCCGCGCCAGCTCGGGCGCTAGGCTGGACCGGGGGCGCAGGGGTTGCACTGCTGCTCCGCTGCGGTACATTGCCCTGCATGACCGATATGTCCCTGCTGATCGTGGATGACGATGAACCGCTGCGCCTGCGCCTGGCGCGCGCCATGGAAAAACGTGGTTACGTGGTGCAGACCGCAGAGTCGGTGGCCATTGGCATCCAGATGGCCCGCGCCAAGCCGCCGGCCTATGCCGTGGTCGATCTCAAACTGACGGATGGCAATGGTCTTGATGTCGTCACGGCCATTCGCCAGGTGCGGCAAGATGCCCGCGTGGTGATGCTGACCGGCTACGGAAACATTGCCACCGCCGTCGCCGCCGTGAAGGCGGGTGCCGCCGACTATCTGCCCAAGCCGGCCGATGCCGATGATGTGGATCGTGCGCTGCGGGTTGGCAATGCCGCGCATCCGGCCCCGCCCGACG
>JAGXRD010000077.1 GCA_018336035.1 Alphaproteobacteria bacterium
GGCCTGACGGTGCCGCCGGCCTCGATCGGCGGGCCTGCCGGTCGCTCTTCGCCGCCCACCCCGCTTATCCGGGGTCGGGTTGCGGAAGTTTTGCGACAGGAGGCACAGCCATGACCCTGATTCCAGACAGCTTGCGCGCCCAGCTATTGGCCAATGGCGCTGTCAGCGACGAAACCGACCACTGGCCGGTGGTCAAATTTTTCAACCCGACCGGGGCGGCTACATGGTTGCTCACCGAACTGGCGGCCGATGGCGACACTTTGTTTGGACTATGCGACTTGGGTTTCGGCTGCCCGGAACTCGGCTATGTCAGCCTGCGCGAGATCGCCGGTATCCGGGTCGGCTTCGGGCTGCGCATCGAGCGTGACCGCCATTTCAAGGCGGGGTACCCGCTCTCGGTCTATGCCGAAGCCGCCCGCCGTCACGGCGCGATCACGGAAGCCGACCATCTGCTGCGCGAGGCTGACGCCGCGCTTAATCACACCAAATCCCTCGAACGCTGATGGTCATCGGCCAGTTGGCGACGCTCCGCCGTCTATGCCGCCGCGTCGCTGATGGCACTCACCACAAAAGGAGTTTCCGCCATGCATCTCACCCATATCCCGCTGGATCACCTCGCAGTCGCCACCACCAATATGCGCCACCAGCGCCGTGCGCCGGACGTCTCCGACCTGCTGCCGAGCGTGCGGGCACGCGGCATTCTGGTCCCACTCCTGGTTCGTCCCACAACCGGAGAGGGGACCGACACAAACGAGGCCTACGGCATCGTTGCCGGGCGGCGGCGCTATTTCGCCGCCAGTATCGTCGCCGCTGAGACTGGCACCACGCCCGACCTGCCTTGCGCGGTCATGGAGCCGGGTGACGATGCCGACGCGCTGGAAGCCTCGCTGATCGAAAACCTCGCCCGGCGCGATGTCGATGAAATGACCCAATACGAGACTTTCGTAAAGCTGGTCAAACAGGGCCGCGAGGTGGCGGAGATCGCCGCCACCTTCGGCCTGACCGAAACGGCAGTGAAGCAGCGGCTCGCGCTCGGCAACCTTTTGCCGAAAATCCGCGAGGCGTATCGCCGCGACGAAATCGAGGCCGATACGGTGCGGCACCTGACTCTCGCCAGCAAAGCTCAACAGAAAGAGTGGTTGACGCTGCTGGAAGACCCGGAGGCCTTCGCCCCGCGCGGCCAGCAGTTGAAGGCCTGGCTGTTCGGCGGCCAGTCGATTGCCGCCAGCGCCGCCTTGTTCCCGCTCGACACCTATCCCGGCCAGATCGTCGCTGATCTGTTCGGCGAGGGTGGCTATTTCGCCGATAGCGAGCTGTTCTGGCAGCATCAGAAGGCGGCCGTTGCTGCCCGGCGCGATGCCTATCTCGCCAAGGGCTGGGCGGAGGTGGTGGTGCTGGAACCGGGCCAGAGCTTCCACCTCTGGGATCACGAAAAGACTGCCAAACGCAAGGGCGGCAGGGTCTATATCCAGATCAGTGCGCGCGGCGAGGTCGCCATCCACGAGGGCTATCTGTCACGACAGGAGGCGCAGAAGGTCCGCCGTAAGACGATGGACGGTCCGGAACAGGGCGTGTCCGCCGAGGCCAGAGCCGTTCGACCGGAACGGACAGCGCGCTTACAAACCTATCTCGATCTGCATCGCCATGCCGCCGTGCGTAAATATCTGCTGGACGACACCTATGTAGCACTGCGGCTGATGGTCGCTCACGCCATCGGCGGGTCGCCGCTTTGGCAGGTCGCCCCGGAGCCGCAGCGGGCGGGTGGCAATAACATTGCGCAAAGCCTTGCCGCCAGCCCGGCCGAGGCGGGCTATCGCGCTCGCCGGACTGAAATCCGCAGCCTGTTGGGCCTATCGGAAGAAACTGAGGCCATCACCGGCGACGGCGATACCGAGACGGTTTTCGTCGCACTGCTGACGCTGACCGATGCGGAAGTGTTGCGGGTGATGGCCTTCGTCATGGCCGAGACATTGGCGGTCGGCACCCCGTTGATCGATACAATGGGGGCGCATCTGGCTGTCGATCTGCGGACGCTCTGGCAACCCGACGATGCCTTTTTCGACATGCTACGCGACAAGCGGGTTGTCACTGCCATGTTGGCCGAGGTTGCCGGCGACACGGTGGCGCAGGGCAATCAAGCTACGACACTCGCGGTGCAGAAACAGGTCATCCGCGACTGTCTGGCCGGCAGCAATGGTCGTGACAAGGTGGAGGGTTGGCTGCCGCGTTGGCTGGAGTTTCCAGGGCGCGGTTACCTGTAACCGGCTGCGGCACGGGGTCATCCCCGTGCCGCAATTCCTCTCACGCCGCCGCCTGCTGGCGCATGGGCGTATAGAGCCGCCAGAAATAGGCATCGGCGATCTGCCGCGCCACGGCCGGGCTCAGGCGTTCGATTGAGCCGACGAAGCCAGAGCCGAAAAACTCCGACTTCCCCGGATCGGCACCTTTCACGAACCCCTGGTAACACCGGAATAGCTCGCGCATCAGCGTGTCGCCGCGACTGTCGCGGACATGCGCTTCATCGTCGGGATCGATCGACCAGCAATCCCAATGCAGGTCCGCGAGCGCCCCGTATTCCTGAATATAGATGTTGGGGATATTGCGATCCTGGCATGCCCGGAACCAGTAGTTGTTGGCGACCCGGTCGCCTTGCCGATACGCGCACCAGATACGGTCCGGTATGTCGTCCGAGTGCAGGATGCCGGGCAGGGAATCGGTTGCCACCATTCTTTCGCCGAGTTCGAGCAGCCGCTGGCCGAGGCGGTCGATATCGACGGCGGCAAGCTGCGGTCTTGTCGACCGGCTGGGCGTCAAGTGCGGCCGCAACGCGGCATGGGTGCGGAATCCGAGGGCATTGGCCAGGGCCTCGGTCAGATGCGCGGAGCCGACATGTGGCAGGGCACGGCGAAGTTTGCGTTTGACGTAGTCGCAATTTGCGGCCGTGAGCAGAAGCATGGGCATGATGATCGATCCCTTCTTTGCGGGAACGTCCGTCGCCGATTACCGACGCCCCTGAAGAGAGGACCGGATCTTAAGATGGTTTTGCCCGTTTTGACCCGGCGACAGGTCGGGTCGGGTCGCCGGCAGTGAGCCTAGCGAGAGGGTGGGGAGCAGGCAAGAGGACGCCGACTGACCCTTGGTATTGGCGCGATTTCGGCTGGACTGTCCCGCGCTGATCGCCGGGTTTCCCTGCTCGTTTGCGCAAACCTTATGGCCGACTCGGCCCCTGGGGAAACCATCGCTCGTGGCTTTTTTCCCCGCCGCGCGCCGCTATGCCCATGAGGGCAGCGCGCGGCTCCTCGCGTCGGGCTTACGCCCTGCAAAAAAGCCACTCGCTCCGGTCCTTCGCGATGCTGCGGCCCGGCGCATGCGCGCCGGGTTCCCGGTGCCGCTTCGGCCAGGACGGTTTTGCCATCGCAGGGACTCATCCCGGCGAGCAACCCAGGAGACAGATCATGCCTGCCATCGGATACGTCACCAAGCAGTCCACCGGCGCCTATAAGGGCCAGCTCAAAACCCTCTCGATCCGTGCCGAGATTGACATCCTCCCCAACAACGCCAAAAGCGGCGAAAACCAGCCTGACTTCCGCATCCTCACCCAGGGCGTCGAGATCGGCGCCGGCTGGATCCGCACCGGCGAGACCTCCGGCAAGGACTATGTGTCCTTGAGCCTGGCTGCCCCGGAATTCGGGCCGCGCAAGCTCTACGCCAATCTCGGCCGCGCTGCCGGCCACGACGATGACGACGTCTATGCCGTCATCTGGAATCCGGCCGACTGACCGAGCCCTGGGCCCCCGCGTCATGCGCGCGGGGGCCTTTTCTTGTCCTCGTACTGGCCTCTCGGTCGCCGGAAACCTGTAGTGGGTCGTTTTCAGCAGGGGGCTGTTTTCGACCCTGCCCGTAGCGTGCCCGGCATTGCCATGCTTTGGCAATGCGGCGCCGCAGTGCGCCGTCCTCGCCGGATCGGAGCATGGAGGGCAGCATGGACGATGAAGCGACCCGGGCAGCCAATGCCAGGAAGGGCAGCCCGTTCCTGAATACGGCTCAGGCAGCCTTCTATGTTGGGCTGTCGCAGCGCACGCTGGAGAAAATGCGCGTGGTGGGTGGCGGTCCGCAATACCGCAAACACGGCCGCTATGTGCGTTACCACATCGACGATCTGGACGCCTGGTCGAAGGGACGGAGCAAGACGTCGACCTCTCATGGTTGATCTCAAATTGGCACTCGGCGGCAGCCTCATCGGGTGCCGGCGGCTGCACGCTCGCCGGTATCGCCGCCGCGTTTTGACCCTGACACTGCTGGGGTTGGCAGCCTTAGGGGCCGCCGTCGGGATGCCCAAGCATCCCCTGCTAGTCTGGAATGCCAGCGCCAGCGCGCCGTTCGGCCTGTACCGGCTTGCGGCTATGGCGCAGCTCCAGCGCGGCGCCTGGCTGCTGGTTCGGTTGTCGGACTCGACGCGCCGCATGGCTGCTACCCGTGGTTACCTTCCGGCCGATATCCCACTGATTAAGCCGGTCGCGGCCGTGCCGGGCGAGGTGGTTTGTGCAGCCGGCGATACCGTTTGGCTGGCGTCCGGCTTGGTGTTGCAGCGGCTGGTGCGCGACGGCCAGGGCCGGCTGCTTCCGGCCTGGTACGGGTGCCGGATCGTGGCCGACGATGAGGTGTTTCTCGCCAATCCGGCGATCTTAGACTCCTTCGACAGCCGCTATCTGGGGCCGGTTCCGCGCACCAGTGTGATCGGCCAGTTGGTGCCCCTGTGGACCTGGTGAGACAGATCGTTGGCGCCGGTTTGGCGATTGCTGTGGCATGGGCTGGTGACAGTCGGGCAGGAACCGCGGCGCAGCGTATCGGCCGCTGGCAGCCATTCATTGCCGAGGCCGCAGGGCGGTTCGGCATTCCGCCGGGCTGGATCGAGGCGGTGATGCAAGCCGAAAGCGGCGGCCGCGCAATCATCAATGGCCGGTCGACCGAATCGAAAGCTGGGGCGCTCGGCCTCATGCAGGTGATGCCGCAAACCTATGCTGAGATGCGCCAGATATACGGGCTGGGTGCCGATCCGCATGATCCGCGTGACAATATTCTGGCCGGTACAGCCTATTTGCGCGCGATGCTGGATCGTTTCGGCTATCCAGGCTTGTTCGCGGCCTATCATGCCGGCCCAAGTCGCTACACCCGGCATCTTTCAACCGGCGAAACTCTTCCGACGGAGACGATTTCGTACCTCGGCGTGCTCGAAAACCAGTCGTTGCCGGGTGTCAAATCGGTGGCGCAAACGGCGCCGGCAGGCCAGCTAAATTCCGTCAATCTGGCCACGGGCAACAGCCTTTTCTTCATTCGCAACAGCGCGCCAGTGGGCGAGAGGCAGCTATATCCTTCGTTCCGTTGAATCGTCCGCCGCATTAGGCGAGCAGATATCCGCAAACTTCGGCGCAGCAGGGTGGATCGCGGTCCCATGGGCGCGGTAGGGCAAGATAAAAGCATCGGCGCCAAGCGGCGCCGAAGATGTTGTCTGCACATCGGTTTGTATGGCGCTAGGTGCGAGACGTTGGCGCCATGGTTGGCACAAGTCCTTAGCCTTGCAGGGCTCCTATAGCGCCTTCTTGCCGAAGGCCTGCGGCATGCCTTTCTTCACCATGACGGGATACCACATGCGGTGGCGATATGCGTGATGACGATTTCAGGCCCCGGCTCGGCAAGGTGCGTGCCGATGGCCAGAAGATGGTCAAGTCTTTCCGCAACCGGGTGCTGCAGGCGGCCGGTCTGGCCGGGGGACTGCATAAGCGGGGCGGACGGTTCCAGGGCAGTCGTATCGGTCGCGGTGCCGGCATCGGCCATGTGCTGGCCGGACGGGATCGCTGGACTGGCTGGCGGACCCGGCGTGTCGTGGTCAAAGCACGGCTGGTCAAACTCGCCGGCCGCAATCTGAAAGGCGCGCAGCTGCATCTGCGCTATATCCAGCGCGATGGCGTGACTCGCGAGGGACAGCCGGGGCAGCTTTACGATGCGCAAGCGGACCGGGCCGACGGCAAGGCTTTTCTGGAACGCTCAAATGGCGACCGACATCAGTTCCGCTTCATCGTCGCGGCCGAAGACGCTACACAGTATGAAGATCTGAAGGAGTTTACCCGGCGGCTGATGCGCCAGATGGAGCAGGATCTCGGTACGAAGCTCGACTGGGTGGCAGTTGACCATTTCAACACCGGTCATCCACATAGCCACGTCATCTTGCGTGGCCGCGATGATCGCGGCGAGGATATGGTCATTGCCCGGGAGTATATCGCGAAAGGTTTGCGCGAACGGGCCCAGGAGATCGTGACGCTCGATCTGGGGCCGCGCACTGATATCGAGATCGAGGATCGGCTACGGCAGGAGGTCGGGCAGGAGCGCTTCACCAGCCTGGATCGCGGCCTGCTCCGCGAGGCGGGCGATGGCCGAATGGTTTCCATCGGCCTGTCGCAAGACGGCGATCATGCCCGGTTCCAGCAGAGCCTGAAGGCCGGACGGCTGCAGATGCTGAAGCGGCTGGGGCTGGCGGAAGAAACACAGCCGGGGATTTGGCGCTTGAGCAGCAGCCTAGAGGTGACGCTCCGTCGTATGGGTGAACGCGGCGACATCGTCAAGACCATGCATCGGGCGATGACTGAGAAGGGAATTGGCCATGCGGCAGGGGACTATGCGATTTACGATCCCACCGATCCGCAGGCCAAGCCGGTCGTCGGGCTGGTGTTGCGGTTGGGTCTTTCGGACGAGATCAACGATCGGCATTTCATGGTCATCGACGGTATCGATGGCCGCAGCCATTATGTCGAGATCGGCAAGTTGGACCGACAGGAGGCGATGGCCGAGGACAATATCGTCGCTGTGGCGGCCAGGCCGATCGGACCAAGCCAGGCTGACCGGACCATCGCCGAGATCGCCGCTGCGCACGAGGGACGCTACAGCGCGGACCTTCATCGGCAGCATGATCCGAGCGCGCGCCCGGCCTTTATCGCAAGCCATATTCGCCGGCTCGAAGCGGTGCGACGGGCGACCGGGACAGTGGTGCGCGACGCCGACGGCATCTGGGCCATCGCCATAGACCATCTGGACAAAGCCGCCGCCTATGAGGCCGGCCGGGCCAAAGACAGTCCGGTCGAGGTGAAGGTGTTGTCGTCGCTGCCGCTGGAAAAGCTGACAGGCATCGAGGCGGAAACCTGGCTCGACCACAGCTTGGTCAATGCTGATCCGGCAGGTATTCGTGACGCTGGCTTCGGCAAGTCAGTCCAGAAAGCCCTGCAGCAGCGGCGGCAATGGCTGATCGCTCAGGGCTTGGCCGAAGAGCAGGCTGGGCAAGTGGTGTATCGCGCCGGACTCCTGAATGTGCTGCGTCGGCAGGAGCTTGCCCGTGTCGCCGGCCAGCTCTCACAGGAATTGGGCCTGGCTTACGTCGAAGCCAGCCGCGGTGAGCGCGTCGAAGGGATTTATCGGAGATCGGTGATGCTTGCCAGTGGCCGTATGGCCGTCATCGCAAAGACCAGGGAGTTCACACTCGTGCCCTGGCGGCCGGTGATGGAGCGACAGCTCGGCAAGTTTGTTGCGGGTGTATTGCATGGCGATCAGATCAACTGGTCGATTGGACGGAGCCGAGGCCCTGCCATTGGTTAGGCCGCCTGGTTTCGACTAAGTGCAAATTCGGGATCGATGAGGCGCAAGACCGCCGTCGCTCCAGCGGCAACAGCGCCGGTCGCGGCCAGGGCCTGCAGCCAGAATCCATCGATTGCGCCGATGCGCAGAAGCGAGAGGCCAAGTAGATATCCTGCATAGGTCGCCGGGAGCGCGAACACGAATGCCATGATCAGGCGGAAAGAGACCGAACGGCTGGCGGAGAAGAGAACCGTCCCGAGGATCAGGGCCATGAATCCCGCGAGCACGCCGAGAATAAGACTGCCCCAGATACCAGCGCCGAGGCCGTAGGCGCCCTGGCCCGCCGCGAGTGCGGCCAGAATGGGAAAGGCATAGACCGCGAGTCGGTAGAGCAGGGCGCAGAAGGCGCCTAAGCCTATAACTGTTGCAACAAGTGAGAGGATCATGACATCGCCCTCATTCAGAGAGCTTCAATTATGGCAGGCGATACGCGTTCAGACTGAGACAAATATGAATCAAATCTAGTCTGTTCTGCGCATCGCAGAATTGTCCTTCACCTGATCTAGCGGCACAATTTTCTGGCGCAGAATCGGGGCGTGCATTTTTTTTGCGCCAGGCAATGAGGAAGAGCATGGATTTGTTCAATGTAGTTGTTGGAGTTGCGAATATTGTTGGGGCAATTGCAGGTATCGCGGGTGCATTATTTGCGTTGATTGCGATCTTGCCCAAGGCGCGTTATGCGTCGTCCCGTTCCGGCCGGCAGCCGGTTCCCGTCGAAATGGTGGGAGCGGCTCAGCCTGAATACGCTGGTACTCCTCATAACCAATCTGGGTTTGGGGGCGCGATGGGCTTCCTGTTCCAAGAGGAATGGCAGCGCGCCAAGATCCGGTTCTGGGGTGATCATTGGAGCGACGAGGAAGTCTACCTGAACTTCAAGAGGTCGATCGCGATGGGTGCTTGCAACTTCTTCATCGTACTGATGCAGAGCTTTGCCAGTTTTAATGCCAAAGGCTTCGGTCTCGTCTTGGCCGGATTGGCCTTCCTCCTGCTCTGCCTCGGCCTTGTGATCGTGTATTACGGCTATGCGCGGTTCAAACGCCGCTTCGGCTAGCTAAGAATTCTTTTGCAGCCTGAGTAGGGCGTAGAGCGGCGTAACTAAGCGCGATTTTCGATTCTGAGCTTTTGAGCGAGTCCTAGTCCCACGCCATGGCACTGGTGCCATGGACACATTGGGACCGGGATATGACGCCCACCAAGCTGCTCATCGGTCAGGCTCTCGTCGTCTTCGCCATCGTCATCGGCGGGCTCTGGTCCTCGACCCAATGGGCGGCCGTGATGCTGGGTTACCAGCCGCGGCTCGGGGCTGCCTGGTTCGACCTGCTCGGCTGGCCGATCTACCACCCTTGGCGCCTGTTCGAATGGTGGTATGCCTATGAGGCCTATGCGCCGGACATCTTCCAGCGCGCCGGCTTGGCGGCTGCTGGTAGTGGCCTGCTCGGCACTATGGCTGCCGTTATCGGCTCGCTCTGGCGGGCACGCCAGAACCGCCTCGTCACCACTTACGGTTCTTCGCGCTGGGCCACCAAGTCCGAAATCCAGCAGGCAGCGCTCTTCGAGCCGCGCGGCGTTTTCCTCGGTCGTTTAGGGAGCCGCTATCTCCGCCATGACGGGCCGGAGCATGTCATGGCCTTTGCGCCGACCCGCAGCGGCAAGGGTGTCGGCCTTGTCATCCCGACGCTGCTGACCTGGACCGGTTCGACCGTCGTTCATGACATCAAGGGCGAGAACTGGCAGCTCACGGCCGGCTGGCGGCAACGTTTCTCACATTGCCTGCTGTTCAACCCGACCGATCTGCGCTCGGCTCGCTACAACCCACTGCTGGAGGTGCGCAAGGGTCCACATGAGGTCCGCGATGTGCAGAACATCGCCGATATCCTGGTTGATCCAGAAGGCGCGCTGGAGCGACGCAATCACTGGGAAAAGACCAGCCATTCCCTGCTGGTCGGCGCCATCCTGCATGTCCTCTATGCCGAAGAGGAAAAGACGCTCGCCCGTGTCGCCAACCTGCTGTCCGATCCGAACCGGGCCTTTGAGCGTACCTTGCGCGACATGATGGCGACCAACCATCTGGGCGATGCCGAGCATCCCCAGGTCCATCCAGTGGTCGCCTCGGCCGCCCGAGAAGTGCTGAACAAATCCGACAACGAGCGCTCTGGCGTCCTGTCGACTGCGATGTCGTTCCTCGGCCTTTATCGCGACCCGACAGTGGCGGCCACCACGGTGGCCTGCGACTGGCGGATTGGCGATCTGATGGACGCCGAGCGACCGGTTTCGCTCTATCTGGTCATCCCGCCATCCGACATCTCCCGCACCAAGCCGCTGGTCCGTCTGGTGCTCAACCAGATCGGCCGCCGGCTGACCGAGACCTTGGAAGGCGACCCCGGCAAGCAGCGCAAGCACCAGCTCCTGATGATGCTGGACGAGTTCCCGGCACTGGGACGGCTTGATTTCTTCGAGACGGCGCTTGCCTTCATGGCCGGCTATGGCATCCGCGCCTATCTGATCGCGCAGTCGCTCAACCAGATTTCCAAGGCCTATGGCGAGAACAACGCTATCCTGGACAACTGCCATGTCCGTATCGCGTTCTCGTCCAACGATGAGCGCACCGCCAAGCGCATCTCGGATGCCCTAGGCACGGCCACAGAACTGCGCGCCCAGCGCAATTACGCCGGTCACCGCCTGGCACCATGGTTGAGCCACGTCATGGTCTCGCGCCAGGAGACTGCCCGGCCGCTGCTGACGCCGGGTGAGGTGATGCAACTGCCGGCCCACGAGGAACTGGTGTTGGTGTCCGGCCTGGCGCCGATCCGGGCGCGCAAGCTGCGGTATTTCCGCGATGCCAATTTCACCGATCGCGTCTTGCCGCCACCGACCTTAAATCCGGGCCCGTATCCCGACTGCCCAACAAAGCGGTCAGATGACTGGAGCGGCCAGGTGCGCGAGCCGAACCATCGGCTGGCTGCAGGCAGCGGCGCCATTGGTGATGCTTTTGCCGGTGAAGAGGAAGGCGGTCTGCAGCGCCATCCCGGTTTGCCGGAGACCGAGATTGTCCGCCCTGAGGGCGAGGCGCCGGACGACCTCGCGCTGCTGGATGACGACCTCGACAATCCGACCACCGGGCGCCAGGGCGTGCTCAACCTGCGCCGGCCCAATGCAGCACTGCAGCGCGCGCATGCCATGAACACCGCCGACGGACTACATCGCCACGACGATGCATTGCCAAGATTCTGAGACCGCCATGAAGCCGCGCCATCACCTCTATCTCAATGACGAGCTGACCGAGCAACTGGAGCGGCTCTGCAAACGGCCCGGTGCTTCCAAATCCGCCATCGTCGCCGATGCCCTGAAAGCCTATTTCGCCCGTGGCGCGGCGATCGAAATCGATCCGGTGATCAAGGCGCGGCTGGATAAGACCGGTCGGAGCCTTGCCCGCATCGAACGCGACCAGCAGATCCTGCTGGAGACCTTGGGCCTTTTCATCCGCTACCAGCTCACCATCACGGCGCCGCTGCCGGAGGCCGATCAGGCGGCGGCAAAGGCCGTAGGTTCAGAGCGGTTCGAGACGTTTATCGCGCAGATTGGTCGGCGCCTGTCGGCGGGAAAAAGTCTGACGACGGAAGTGCTCAACCGGATCGCACCGGACGGTATGGAAGGCAGGCGAGCCGGGGAGGGGCGGGCATGATCGGGCTCTTTTCGCCAGAAACCCTCGAACGCCGCCGTGGCATGCTGCGCACGGCTTTAGGGCAGGCCATCACCATGGCGCTCAACGATCCGGCCGTGATCGAGGTCATGGTCAATCCCGACGGGGTGTTGCGTCTCGATCGGTTGCCGGAGGGCATTGTCGAGACCGGCATCCAGCTGATGCCAGCCGAGGTCGAGCGGATCATCCGGCTGGTTGCCTCCCATGTGCATGCTGAGATCCATGCTGGCAATCCGATCCTGAGCGCCGAACTGCCCCCGCATGAGCCAGGCCTGGCTGGCGAGCGGTTCGAGGCCATTGTGCCGCCTGTTTCGCTCGGACCCTGCTTTGCCATCCGCAAGCCAGCCGCCAAGGTCTTCACGCTGAAAGACTATGTGTCTGATCGGATGATGACGCTCTGCCAGGCCGACCTGCTGCGTCGAGCCGTGCGCGAGCATAAGAATATCGTCATCGCCGGCGGCACCAGCTCGGGCAAGACCACGCTGGCCAATGCCCTGCTGGCCGAGATTGCCCAGATGCGAGAGCGGGTGATCCTGATCGAGGACCGACGCGAACTGCAATGCGCGGCGCCTGACAAGGTGCCGCTGCGTACCATCCCCGGCGTGGTGCTGCTGAATGCTCTGGTGCGCTCGGCCATGGGGCTACGGCCTACCCGCATCATCGTCGGCGAGGTCCGCGGCCCGGAAGCACTCGATCTCCTGAAGGCTTGGAATACCGGCCATCCCGGTGGGCTGGCTACAGTGCATGCCAATTCGGCGCGTGCCACGCCCTACCGGCTGGAGCAACTGATCCAGGAGGCGGTCATCACCGTGCCGCGCAGCCTGATCGTCGAGGCTGTCGACCTGATCGTGTTCATCGCGGGCCGCGGGCTCGGACGCCGGGTCGAGACCATCGCCCAACTCGATGGCATCGAGCCGGACGGCACCTACCGGCTGACCGAGCTTCTCACCCTGCCAAAACGACACAGCCAGGAGGCCGCATGCTGAAGCTCGTCCGTATCCTCTCACAAGGTGTGGCCGGTCAAGTTATCATACTCGCCACGGCCGGTTCGGCCTATGCCGCCGGCTCCAACATGCCTTGGGAATCCCCGCTGCAGTCGATCCTGGAATCAGTCGAGGGCCCGGTTGCGCGCATCGTGGCGGTGATCATCATCATCGTCACAGGTCTCTCATTGGCCTTCGGCGATACCTCGGGCGGTTTCCGGCGCCTGATCCAGATCGTCTTTGGGCTGTCGATCGCCTTTGCCGCGACCAGCTTCTTCCTGACCTTCTTCTCTTTTGGCGGTGGGGCGCTCATCTCATGAGCAATCGCATCGAAGGTTTTGAGCTGCCGCTGCACCAGGCCCTGGTCGAGCCGATCCTGTTGGGCGGCGCCCCGCGCAATCTTGCCATCCTGAATGGCACACTCGCGGCGGCTTTGGGATTAGGCTTGCGGCTCTGGATCGCCGGCCTGCTGGTCTGGCTGATCGGTCATAGCCTTGCCGTGCTGGCGGCCAAGCGCGACCCGCAGTTTGTCACGGTGCTGGCCCGTCATCTGCGCCAGAAAAGCTATCTGTCATGCTGAACTTGCGCGAATACCGGCGCAAAGCCTCCCTGCTGGCGGACCATCTGCCATGGGCAGCCCTGGTCGCACCCGGAGTGGTGCTGAACAAGGATGGCAGCTTCCAGCGTAGTGTCCGTTTTCGTGGCCCGGATTTGGAGAGCGCGACCGAGGCTGAATTGGTGGCAGCTTGCGCCCGCCTCAACAACGTGCTGCGCCGCTTCGGCTCGGGCTGGGCGATCTTCTTCGAGGCCGAGCGCTATGAGGCACCGGGTTACCCGACAAGCGATTTCCCCGACCCGGCCTCCTGGCTGGTCGATCAGGAGCGTCGGGCCACCTTCCAGGGTGAAGCCTTGCATCCAGGCATGGAGGCGCCGGTTGGCCGTCAGCATCACGAAAGCCGCTATCACCTCACATTGACCTGGCTGCCGCCGGTCGATGAGGTGCATCGGTTGGGTAATCTCTTGCTGGAGCGTGATCAGGCCGAGCCGGTGCAGGATTGGCGCAAACGGCTGGAGCAGTTCATGACTGAGACGAATCGGACGCTCGATCTGCTCGGATTGATCATGCCGGAATTCGAACCGCTGGATGATGCCGGCACCCTTGCCTACCTGCACGGTACGATCTCGACCCGGCGGCATGACATCGCGGTTCCGGAAACGCCAATCTATCTCGATGCCATCCTGACCGACACGCCGTTCAGTGGCGGTCTGGAGCCGATGCTGGGCGAGCGGCATGTGCGCAGCCTCACCGTGCTGGGCTTTCCCAACCTGACGCAGCCCGGGCTATTGGATGAACTGAACCAGCTCAATTTCGCATACCGTTGGGTGACGCGCTTCATCCCGCTCGACAAACCGGACGCCACCAAAGCACTGACTCGGTTGCGCCGGCAGTGGTTTGCCAAGCGGAAGTCAGTCACCGCGATCTTACGCGAAGTGCTCTACAACCAGCCGGCACCGCTGCTGGATTCCGATGCCGATAACAAGGCGGTCGATGCCGATGCGGCCTTGCAGGAGCTGGGCAGCGATCAGGTCAGTTTCGGATACCTCACCACCACCGTCACCGTCATGGATGCGGACCGCCAAGTGGTAGCCGAAAAGCTGCGCGCCGTCGAAAGGGTCATCAATGGCCGGGGTTTTGCCACCATCCGCGAAAGCTTGAATGCCGTCGAGGCCTGGCTCGGCAGCCTGCCGGGCCATGTCTATGCCAATGTCCGTCAACCACTGGTGCATACGCTCAATCTCACCCATCTGGTGCCGCTCTCGGCGATCTGGGCCGGGCCCGAAGGCAATACACATCTCGATGGCCCGCCCTTGCTGCTGGCCGAGACCCGCGGTACCACGCCATTTCGCTTCGTCACTCATATCGGCGATGTCGGGCACATGTTCATGGCCGGCCCAACCGGGGCGGGCAAATCGGTGCTGCTGGCCCTCATCATGCTGCAGTTCCGGCGCTATCCGCGCTCGCGCATCGTGATGTTCGACAAGGACCGCTCCAGCCGGGCCGCCGTGCTCGCCATGGGCGGGCAGTATCACGATCTGAAGCTACAGGGTGCGCTGTCCTTCCAGCCCTTGCGTCATATCGACGACCCTGCCGAGCGCAGTTGGGCGGCTGAATGGCTGGCTGGCCTGTTCGCCCATGAGAAGGTCATCGTGACGCCAGAGGTCAAGGAAGCGCTCTGGTCGGCGCTGAACAGTCTGGCCTCGGCGCCGATCCATGAGCGAACGCTGACTGGGCTTAGCGTATTGCTGCAATCCAATGCACTGAAAACGGCACTGCAGCCTTACACCCTGGAAGGGCCGTTCGGGAGTTTGCTTGATGCATCCACCGAAGATTTGAGCCTTGCCGACGTGACCTGCTTCGAGATGGACGCCTTGATGGGGCAGGCGGGCGTCATCCTGCCGGTGCTGACCTCTCTGTTCCATCGGCTGGAGGCGCAGTTCGACGGCCGGCCGACATTGCTGATCCTCGATGAGGCTTGGCTCTTTCTGGATCATCCATTCTTTGCCGCTCGTATCCGCGCCTGGTTGAAGACCCTGCGCAAGAAGAATGTCGCTGTTATCTTCGCCGCGCCCTCGCTGTCCGATATCGCCAATAGCGGCATAGCACCCGCCATCATCGAAGCCTGCCCACAGCGCATCTTCCTCCCCAACGACCGGGCCATCGAGCCGCAGATCAGGCTGGTCTATGAGCGTTTTGGGCTGAATGAGCGGCAAATCCAGTTGATCGCGCAGGCCCAGCCCAAGCGGGATTACTACCTGCAATCCCGACGCGGCAATCGCCTCTTCGAACTCGGCCTCGGTCCGGTGGCGCTCAGCCTTTGCGGGGCATCTACGCCGGATGATCAAAAACGTATCGACGACGTGCTCGCTAAGGCCGGGCCGGAGCGCTTCACGGAGGCTTGGTTTGCGGCCCAAGGTCTCGAATGGGCGGCCTATCTGGCTGAGGACTTTCGTGTGCAACGGATGGAGGCGTCATCATGAAGCGGCATCTGATGGTCACCCTGACGGCAGGCTTCTTTGCTGCGGCATCGCCTGTTCAGGCGCTCACTGTCTTCGATCCCTCCAATTATGCCCAGAATGTGCTGCAGGCGGCCCGTACGTTGCAGCAGATCAACAACCAAGTCCAGGGTCTGCAGAACCAGATCCTCATGCTGCAGAACCAGGCGCGCAATCTGCAGCGCATGGACTATTCCAGCCTCTATGCCATCCAGTCTGGGCTTGGCCGTATCACCATCCTGATGCGCCAGGCCGACGGCATTGCCTTCGACATGGAGCAGACCGATCGCGCCTTTGCCGAACAGTACCCGCAGCAGTACAGCGCAAGCGTTACTCAGGATCAGTTGAGTCAGGATGCGCGTCGGCGCTGGGAGAATTCCGTCGCCGCGCTGCAACGGACCATGCGTATGCAGGCGCAAGTGTCGGCCAACATTGACGCTGACACGGACGAGCTGGGACGGCTGATCGATCAGTCAGATGCCGCCCAAGGCAATCTGCAGGCCAGCCAGGCGACCAACCAACTGCTCGCGCTGTCGGCCAAGCAGCAGTTGCAGGCGCAAGGCCTGGCCACAGCGCAATACCGTGCCGACGCACTGGAGAAAGCACGGGCCGCGATGGCCCAGGAGCAAGCCCGGGCCAGTTTCGAGCAATTCATGGGCTCCAGCGATGCCTATCCGGGGCGGTAAGTGATGAACGATTTAAGCGTCATTGATCGTTTCACCGAGGTCTTTACGACCTATATCGACAGCGGCTTCGGCCTGCTGACCGGTGAGGTGGCCTATCTGACCAGCGTGCTGGTGGCGATCGATATCACGCTTGCCGGTCTCTTCTGGTCGTCGGGCCAGGATGTCGATGTGTTGGCCAAGCTGATCCGTAAAGTCCTCTATGTCGGTGTCTTCGCGCTGCTACTCAACAACTGGACGATGCTGTCGGGTGTCATCTTCGACTCCTTCACGGGCCTCGGCCTGAAGGCCACCGCCAACAGCCTGTCGGCCAATGACCTGCTGCGGCCGGGCTTTGTCGCCGGCACCGGTTTTCAAGCCGCCTGGCCTTTGCTCAAGCAGGCCGGCTCGATGCTGGGGTTCAGCACTTTCTTCGACAATGTCGTCACCGTTCTAGTGTTACTGTTTGCCTGGGCCGTGGTGGTGCTGGCCTTCTTCATTCTCTCGGTCCAGCTCTTCATCACTATCGTTGAGTTCAAGTTGACCTGTCTTGCCGGCTTCGTCCTGGTGCCTTTCGCGCTTTGGAACAAGACCGCCTTTCTGGCCGAGCGCGTTCTCGGCAATGTGGTCGGCTCGGGCGTCAAGATGATGGTGCTGGCCGTTATCGTTGGTATCGGCACGACGCTGTTTGCCGATTTCGTCTCTGCCTTGCAGGGGCAGCCGCCCAATCTGACCCAGGCTATGTCGCTGGTGCTGGGCGCCATCGCGCTCTTTGGCCTTGGCATCTTCGGACCTGGTATTGCCGCCGGTTTGACTTCGGGTGCGCCGCAACTGGGTGCCGGCGCTGCGATCGGCACGGTCGGCGGTCTGGCGGCGGGGGCCATGGCTGGCGCCGGTTTGGGATTTGCCGCCGCCCGCATGATCTCCGGCCAGGGGCTTTCGGCCGTCCGCGCTGGGGCCGCCTTAAGCGCTGGAACTTCCACCGCCTATGAGCTGGGCAAGACCGGCTCCAGTGCCAGCGGCCTCGCCGGTGTCGGGGCTGGCTTGGCCGGTGTCGCCAAGGCTGGCGTCATCATGATGGGCAAATCGTTCCAAGGTGCATCACCTGGCCCGATCCAGGCTGGCATGCAGGCCGGGCGTCAGGCGGCTTGGACGGCCACCGGTGGCACGCCGCCAGCTTCTGCGTCGACGCCCATGTCGGCACGGCCGGCATCGGCGCCGGCCTGGGCCGAACGCCTGCGGTCTGAGCAGCGTCGTCGCACCCAGACGCACATCGCAGCCCAGGCCATCAAGGATGGCGACCGCTCCGGCAGCGCCGCCAACCCGGACCTCCAGGACAGGGAGTGAGTATGTTCAAGCGATCCAGCAGCCGTTACGGCGATACGCCGGAGCCCATCACGCCCTATCAGAAGGCCGCGCAAGCCTGGGATGAGCGGATCGGCTCGGCCAGGGTCCAGGCTGCCAATTGGCGACTGATGGCCTTCGGATGCCTGATCCTGGCAATTGGGCTGGCGGGTGGGATCGTCTGGCAGGCCGGACAATCCAGGGTCACGCCTTATGTGGTCGAGGTCGATCGTTTCGGCGCAGTGAGTGCGGTTAGCCCGGCCGAACACCCTTACCAGCCGACCGACGCGCAGATCGCCTATCACCTGGCGCGCTTCATCCGCGATGTCCGCGGTCTCTCCATCGACCCCATCGTAGTGCGCAAGGCCTGGCTGGAGGCTTACGACTATGCCACCGACCGCGGTGCGCAGATGCTGAATTCTTACGCACTCAGCAGCGACCCTTTCAAGGCGGTAGGTGAGCGTACGGTCTCGGTCGAGGTCACCAGCGTGGTACGGGCTTCAGGTGACTCCTTCCAGATCAAATGGACCGAGGAAATCTGGAAGCAGGGCACCCGTATCGGCACCGAGCGCTGGACCGGTATCCTCACCATTGTGATCCAGCAGCCGCGCGATGCGGTGACCTTACGCAAGAATCCGCTCGGTATCTATGTCCACGGCCTCGATTGGTCGCGGGAACTCAACCCCGGAGAAGTGCCATGACATTATATACTGTCACTGCTCGCCTATGCCTGATCGGGACATCGGGTCTTGCCTTGGCGGCCTGCACCGACAAGCTGCCGCCGCCGGTGATTTCTTATGACAATGAGACCTTCACGCCGGCTGCTCTCTCGGCCGAGCCGCCCAGGCCGGCCGAGATCGTGCGGATCCCGGAGCCTCTGCCACTGCCGGGGCAGTTGAAGCCGTTGCCGGATGGCAAAAGCTCAGAACCAGACAGTCGGTCGCCGGCAGAACGGGTGACGGCAGCCAATGCGGCTGCCCGGCAGGAACCGAACCGGCATGGCTATATCAATGCCGTGCAGATCTATCCCTTCACGCCGGGTGCGCTCTATCGGCTCTACACCATGCCGGAGCAGGTCAGCGATATCGCCTTGCAGCCCGGCGAGAAGCTGATCGCGGTGTCGGCTGGCGATACCGTGCGCTGGGTCGTTGGCGACACCACCAGCGGCTCCGGTGAGTCCTTGCAGGTCCATATCCTGGTCAAACCGACAGCACCGGACCTAAAGACCAATCTGGTGATCACCACCGACCGCCGAGCCTATCACCTGGAGCTGGAGAGCACGCCGGCCAGCTATATGGCAGCCGTCTCCTGGAATTATCCGCAGGATAAACTGCTGCTTCTCCAGGCGCGCAATGAAGCGGCCGCATCCGCGCAGCCTGTTGACGGCGGCATCGCACTGGAGCGGTTGCGCTTCCGCTACGAGATCACCGGCGATAAGCCGCCGTGGCGGCCGGTCCGAGCCTTCGATGACAGTCATAAAGTCTATATCCAGTTTCCGGCTCGGCTCGACCAGGGCGAGGCGCCACCGCTTTTCGTGGTCGGTGCGGATGGCGGCGCTGAACTGGTCAACTACCGGGTCCGCGGCAATTACTACATTGTCGACCGGCTATTTGCCGCTGCAGAACTCCGTCTTGGCAAGGGGCCGCAGCAGGTGGTGCGGGTCAGCCGTACCGATGGTCGGCCGCAAACTGCAGCCGGTCCGGAGCGACGGCCATGAGCGAGGCGGGTCAAGCCGGCAAAGTGCCGCCGGACGAGCTGGTGTTGCGGGCGCACCCGCGACCGGTGACGCGGTTCAGTCGCAAGCTGCTGATTGGCGTGGCGGCCATCGGATCGGCGCTGGTCTTTGGCACAACCTTGATCGCGCTCAATCCGCCAAGTTTCCGGTCCAAAGGGCAGGGCAAGGAACTCTACAATATCGATCGTAAGCCCACGGCAGATGGATTATCGGTCTTACCCAGAACCTACGGCGAGATGAACAAGTCTGTGCCACAACTCGGGCCGCCAATGGCTGGCGATCTCGGCCCGCCGACAGTCCGGGCCGAACGTGAGGCTGGAATTGCCAGTCCCCAAGGGAACGAGCGTTTGGCCTTTCGGCCCAACTCGGAAGATGACGCGGAGCGGGCCGAGCGGCTGCGGTTGGCGCGCCAGGCGCAGCAAGCGAGGGAAGCCGGCGTGTTCTTCCGGGTTTCGGTCAAGCCGGATGCGGCCGTGGACGGAAAGGCTCAAGCGACTGGTACGGCCTTGTCAGCTGATGACGAGCTGCGGCGCCTCGACCTCGATCCAGAGCGCGACCAGAATAATCAGCAGCGCAAGCTGGACTTCCTGAACCAGAAGGCCGATCCGAGAATTTACAACCCACATCGGTTGCAGCAGCCGGCATCCCCCTATCAGGTGATGGCTGGCACCGTGATTGCTGCCAGCCTGGTGACGGGGATTAATTCGGATCTGCCGGGCACGGTGAAGGCACAAGTCACCGAGCATGTCTATGACACAGTGACGGGCCGCCATTTGCTGATCCCGCAAGGCAGTCAGCTCATCGGCAAGTATGATTCTGTCATCGCCTTTGGCCAGCGAAGGGTATTGGTCGCGTGGAACCGCATCATCAGGCCGGATGGGTCCAGCTTGGCCATCGAGAATCTGCCGGCGACCGATCCGGCCGGCTATGCCGGGCTGGAAGATGAGGTGGACTATGATACCTGGCGTCTGATCGCCGGAGTTGCGCTCTCGACCATGCTGGGTGTGGGGACAGAACTGGCGCTTGGTGATCAGGAAGATGATCTGGTACGAGCAATCCGAGAATCCGCCCAGCAGAACACCAATCGTGCTGGACAGCGGCTCACTGAGCGGAATCTCAACATCCAACCAACGCTCACGATACGGCCGGCCTGGCCGGTGCGTGTGGTCGTCCAGAAGGATTTAGTGCTGCACCCCTGCAAGGGCTGAGGAGGGAGTATGTCAGGCTTGAAGCTTCCAAAATTACCGGACCGGACGCCAGTGAAGATAAGTATTTCGCTTCATCCAGACCTAAATAGGCGTCTTCAAGTATATGCGGACTTCTACAAGGAAACATATGGTGAAGCCGAAAGTCTGACCGAACTGATTCCGTATATGCTGGAGGAATTCCTGAAGGCCGACAAAGCTTTTTCGGCAAGGGCTCGGAAATAATTCCTTCGGCCTATATCACATAGTAATTGATGGTCGACTTCGTCGGCCACTCGCGGGATTTCATCTGCTACAACGCTCAGGCTGACAAATTTAAAAAGAGGGCGTCTGGTCGATCCGAATGAAAATGTTAGTTGTCTGCGTATATGCGGTTCTCATAAACGACTTCTGTTGTGCTAAAATATCTTATCGAATCAGCGGAGCTGAACGATGAGACTAATTGTTCGAAGCGAACCTCTGCCCGGTGAGGGAATATTAGGCTACCTCTTAAGATTGATTGAATTGAATAATGGTGGGAGCTTTTCCCTCCACTTCGGTATCAGCCGACATTCAATATATCCAACGCTTGCTGCTTCCAGTTCAATAATCGCCCAAATCTTTGCTCTCACGAAAGTAAGTAGAAGCGTTCCGGGATTGGATCGCTGCCGTCGGGGCCAGAACGGCCTATATTGGGGCTAGGAGAATGTAGCGCAGAGAATCCTGAACGCAGATGTTAGTCCGACTAACATTTGGAATCGGACCTGACGCGAAAACTAACATTCTGAAGCAAATCGAATTAACATTACCGATTGGACGTCTTACCGTAGCTTATTGGCCTCGCTTAATTCCGATTAACGCTTTTAGCCGGACGGACCAGCGTCTGGTCGGTCCTTGTACGGTGCACGAATTACCGGAATTTGTGCACGATTAAGTGCTTGTATTGCAGAAATAAACGGACATCGGTTGGTGTTCCTGTTCCGCATCTCAATGTTTGAGATCAATGATTGAGATATTGTCCCGAGTCGATTGGGCGGGCTTGGGCTGTTTACGAAGCCAGCGGGCCTATTCAGGTTGCACAACGCGAAAGGCAGCGTCGGCGTCTGACCCGAGCGCGGTCAGGGTCAGCCTTTCCTCGCGGCGGTCGATGTTGCTAGTTTGCCGTTGCAGCCAGCGCCGCTCTTCCAAGGTCTTCACGGCAAGGCTCACCTTCGTCTTGTGCATCGATGAATGGCGGCCGATTTCCCTGGCGTTGACGGCTTCGAACTGACCAATGGTCGCCATAACGCGCCATTCCGGGATGGTCAAATCGTGCCGTTGGCCGTATTCCGCACGGAATTCCTGCGAAATCGTGGCGGCGATCCGCATCAGGCGGCAGGGCAGGAAGGATTCCAGCTCAAGCTTCGACATGGCCGTTGATAGTTACAAAATCGATAGTTACACTTGTAACTATTAGGGAGATTTGGCCATGAATGTCCAGCGTCCATCTGTTACCGACCGCGCCCGCCGTGAGGCTGAGAGCGCCAACCAGCCCGGTTACATGTCGGGTTTCGGCAATTCCTTTGAAACCGAGGCGCTGCCTAGAGCCCTGCCTGTAGGGCAGAATTCTCCGCAAAAGTGCTCCTATGGTCTCTATGCCGAGCAATTGAGCGGTTCGGCATTCACCGCGCCCAGGAAGACCAACCAGCGGTCTTGGCTCTATCGTATCCGGCCGACCCTCGGGCATTGGGGCGACTTCAAAAAGGTCGAGTCTGGCTTCTGGCGGACGGCGCCTTGCGCTGAAACCGAAGTGGCGATTGCGCCCATGCGCTGGAATGCCCTGCCAATCCCGAAGGAAAAGCTATCCTTCATCGACGGCATCCGGACCATGACGACGGCGGGCGATGCAGGTTCTCAGACCGGCATCGGCATGCACGTCTACCTGATTACCCGCTCGATGGTGGACGAGTATTTCTACGACGCGGACGGCGAGCTGGTCTTCGTGCCCCAGTCGGGCGACCTGCGCATTGCGACCGAGTTCGGAATCATTGGGGTGGGTTCTGGTGAAATCGCGGTCATTCCGCGCGGCGTGAAGTTCCGTGTCGAGCTGGAAGACGGCCCTGCCCGCGGCTATCTCTGCGAAAACTACGGCGCCCCGCTGACGCTGCCGGAGCGCGGCCCCATCGGTGCGAACTGCCTGGCCAATCCGCGTGACTTCCTGACGCCGGTGGCGGCCTACGAAGACCGCGACGCACCGTCAAAAATGTACGTGAAGTGGGGCAGCAGCCTCTGGGTGGCCGATATCGACCATTCGCCGCTCGATGTGGTCGCCTGGCATGGCAACTGCGCGCCCTACAAGTACGACCTGCGGCATTTCTCGCCGGTCGGGCCCATCCTGTTCGACCATGCCGATCCGTCGATTTTCACGGTGCTGACCTCGGCCACCGACACGCCGGGCACGGCCAATGTCGACTTCGTCATCTTTCCCGAGCGCTGGATGGTGGCGGAAAACACTTTCCGGCCGCCGTGGTACCATATGAACATCATGAGCGAATTCATGGGCCTCATCTATGGCGTCTACGATGCCAAGACCGGGGGCGGCTTCGAGCCGGGCGGGATGTCGTTGCATAACATGATGCTGCCGCATGGTCCCGATGGCGATGCCTTCGAAACGGCCAGCAACTCCGAGCTGAAACCCCATAAGCTTGAAGGCACACTTGCCTTCATGTTCGAGACCAAGCTTCCGCAGCGGGTCACGGCCTTTGCCGCCCAGTCGCCCGCCCTGCAGAAGGACTACGGGGCTTACGGCGCCCAGCTTCAGAAGCATTTCAACCCGGATAAGAAGTAGGCGTAACCATGGCACGCGTTGACCAGACCCATAGCCCGTCCCTGAAGAGCTGGGTACCGGGTGCAGATGGCCATCAGGATTTCCCAATCCAGAACCTTCCCATTGGCATCTTCAGCACTCAGGACAGTGCAGCCCGGGGCGGCGTGGCCATTGGCGATGAAATCTTCGACCTGTCGGCTGCGCTGAAAGCGGGACTGTTCTCTGGTGTCGCCTCTGAGGCGGCGGAAGCTGCATCGGGTGCGACCCTGAACGACTACCTGGCGCTGGACGGCCGCCGCCGCCGGGCATTGCGTGGACGGCTGTCTGAACTTTTCGGCGCAGTCCTTGCCAACAAGAACAAGGTCGCGGCCTGCCTGCTGCCCGCCGATGGCTGCCTGATGCATCTCCCGGCGCACGTCGGCGACTACACGGACTTCTATGTCGGCATCCACCATGCCACGAACGTCGGCAAGCAGTTCCGGCCGGACAGCCCGCTGCTGCCTAACTACAAGTACGTTCCGATCGGCTATCACGGCCGAGCATCGTCCATCTGCCCGTCAGGCATCCCGGTTCGCCGCCCCAAAGGCCAGCTGAAGCCGCCGACCGAGACCACTCCGGCATATGGCCCGAGCAAGCGCCTGGACTATGAGCTGGAAATTGGCATCTGGGTCGGCCAGGGGAATAAGCTGGGAAGTCCCCTTTCCATCGATAACGCCTATGAGCATGTGGCGGGCTTCTGCCTGCTGAACGATTGGTCGGCTCGCGATATCCAGGCCTGGGAATACCAGCCGCTGGGTCCGTTCCTGTCAAAGAACTTCGGTAGCACCATCTCGAACTGGATTGTGACTGCGGAAGCCCTGGAGCCATTCCGGATGCCGCGGTCGGAGCGCCCTGACGGAGATCCGGCACCGTTGCCGTATCTCGATAGCGCCAGTGATCGCAAAGAGGGCGGCCTCAACATCGAGCTTGAGGTCTATCTGCTGACGCCGGGTCTTCGCGAGAAGAAGCTGCAGCCGCATCTCGTCGGCGCCTCGCATGCCAGGCACATGTACTGGTCTGTCGCCCAGATGGTCGCCCATCACACCAGTAATGGCTGTAATCTTCAGCCGGGCGATTTCTTGGGTTCGGGCACCATTTCAGGTCCCGACAGCACCAGTTGCGGCAGCTTGCTGGAGTCCACAGTTGGCGGCACTGCGCCGTTGACTTTGGAATCGGGCGAGAAGCGTTCGTTTCTGGAAGACGGCGACGAGGTCATCATGCGCGCGCGTGCCAGGACTGCGGACGGGCTCTCGATTGGGTTCGGCGATTGCCGGGCCAGTATTCTGCCCGCCAATCCATGAAATCTGCCGTTTACAGGTTATCCAACCAGTGCAGGCCCGGATGAATGAAAACCGGGGCGGCCTTGCAGTTGGAAACACCGCGGGTATCTGCTTTCAGGATCGGGTCCATGCGGACACGCACGAGGCGCGTGAATGATATCACCCAGGTATCATCGGAGCGGACATAGTCTTCTTCGTAATACCCGTAGCCGCGGAAGCCAAAGGCGCCGTCTGTGCCGGGGAAAGCGATTTCATTCGGCCACTCGTTGTAATCGGTCATCGACCAAATAACACGGGCAGTGTCTGGCGACGTGGGAACCATATCAGGCATCACGACGCGATGGACTGAAGTGCACCCCGCCATGCGCTCGGCCAGATTTTTCATGAAGAAATCGAGGTCGATGGGCTTCGGCGCAAAGGAAAAGCCTTCGAACCTAGCATCAGTCGTAAACAGGCTGGGTATCTTGCTCCACTGCTTGGTGTCCACGTACCGGCAGTAGCGGGCTTTGGTCCGGGAGATTTCCTGGAAATCGGACGGACTGACGCGGCTATTCTGGGTTGTCACGTGTCACTCCCTGAAGCAGAAGGGATGCCGGAGTCTCACCGGCATCCGCGCATTGCTGCGGTCATTCCGCTGCGGGAAGCGGCATTACGAAGGTGTTATTGGTCTTCACGTAGACGCCAGCCCCGGCAATGCGGCCGATCAGGTCAAGTTTGTCGGCGTTGACGTGATGGCGCTCCGAGATGATTCCCTCGTGAGCGTGGATGAGCAGGACTTCACCGATTACCAGGTAGTAGGGAGTCTTCCCCAGCTCAATAATCCGCTCCAGTTTGCACTCGAACTGCACTGGGGCGTCAACGATACGGGGCGGCTTTACCAGATCGGACGGCACGGTGGTAAAACCAGCTAGATCCATTTCGTTGACATGCGCAGGGTGTTCGACGGCGCAGATATTCATGCCGTCCTTAATCTCATCGCTCACGAGATGGATAACAAATTCCGGGCATTCGCGGATGTTGGTCAGGGTGTCCTTGATGGTACCGGCTTTCGGGCCAATCGAGAACATCAACATCGGTGGGTCAACGGCGATGGCGTTGAAGAAGCTGAACGGGGCGGCATTGGGGCCGTCTGGGCCAATCGTCGACACCAGACCAATGGGACGAGGATAGACCAGACCGCCCAGAAGCTTGTACTGGTCCGCCCAAGACAAACTGCGGGCATGCAGCTTAGTGAGTGATTTATCTGCGACTGCGGCTTGGGTCATTTGCTTACTCGTGTTTCGCCCGTCCTGCCGGGCATGGGTGGGAACAAGGCCGCTCAGCTATCCTGCAGCTGGGCGGAGCGGGATTGCCGGGCTTTGCGCTGGGGTCGCGGCACGGAGTCGGTGTTATTGGCGGGCTCGGTCAGGCCTATCTTCGGAATCGACGGGTGGTAGCCAAGCGCGAGTGAAAGCTTTTCGGCAGTAGCGCAGACCTCCCGAACAAGCTCGGTCCCCATCCGGGTGTCGATGCGACCCGATTGCGCGAAGACAGTCACCGCCATCGCGAACTTACCCGAGGCATCCCAAACTGGTGCACTGATGCCAGCGATGCCCGCACCGCCACCATTGGCGACGGTGGCGACGCCTTGCGCGCGAACGGCGACGAGAGTCTGTTGAAGTTCGCTCTCATCCTTCGGGGCCGAAGGACGGTCCAGCAGCCTGTTCTGTTCCAGCTCTCGCAGGATGAGCGGACGAGTGCGAGCCTGGTCTTCAAACGAGCTGAAGAGTAGTCCGGTGGCCGACCAGGTCATCGGGCAAATATGCGAGAAGGAGATGGTGCTGGCATGTGCGTGCCGCGCCTCCGACATACGCACGAATTTTGGGCCCTGTTCGCTCCAGACGACCAGACCTGCTGTTTCGCCAAGACGTTCGACCAGGCCGTCGAGCATATCGGACGCGTAACGCAGCGCATCGAAACGACTGAAGCCTTTCAAGCCAATCTGCATGGCCATAGGGCCGAGGTCGTATCGACCGGTCAGGAGATTCTGCGAGGCGAGACCGATTCGAGCCAAACTCACGAGATAGCGATGTACTTTTGCGGGAGGAAGGCCAGTCATTCTCGCCACTTCCGAGAGCCGCTGCGAGTGGTCGGTCTTAATCAAGGCTTGAAGGATTACGCCCGCAACCTCGACAGACTGAATACCAGCCTGCATTTCCTCAGCATTTTCGGAGTTTTCGTTCGCCATCGTCCTCTCCTGGGCAATTCCCGAGACGAAGGCGCATTGACGCGATCATCTCATTTGTGATTATATCTATTAAGCGTAATCAATTACGCATTATAAAACTTCTCGGGAGAGAAACAAGTGGCAGACACGGCCGTCACCTACGCCAGTTTTCCGTTCGGCAAGGTCGCAAACGCTATCCCGGGCCTGCTGGCAGACGACGCCGCGCTTGTAACGGGTGCAGCCCAAGGCAATGGGGCGGCGATCGCCAAATCCCTGGCTGCGAGTGGCGCTGCTGTCGTGCTTTGCGACGTCAACCTGGCTGCAGCTTCTCAAGTCTCGGCCGAAATCAACAAGGCTGGTGGTCGTTCCATCGTAATCGCGCTCGACGTGGCCAACCGGGCGCAGGCCGCCGAAGTGGTCGCGAAGGCCAAGGGTGAGTTCGGCCCGATTTCCATCCTCATCAACAATGCTGGCATCTTCCGCAAGGTCAGCATGGACGACGAAGGCTTCCTGGATTCGGCGTCCGACCAGTTCCGGGTCAACGTCGAAGGTTCCCTGAACATGGCGCACGCGTTGCTGCCGCAGCTTCGTAAAACCCGCGGGCGTATCGTCAACGTGGCCAGCATCGCGGCCTTCATCGCCTATCGCCGCAACGTCGTTGGATATGCAGCGAGCAAGGGCGCCGTGGTCCAGATGACCAAGGGCCTAGCCGCAGACCTTGCTCAGGATGGCATCCGCGTGAACGCTATTGCGCCTGGCCTTATCTCGACGCCGATGACCGTGGCGTCACGCTCCAATCCAGCGGTGACTGAAGAGCTTCTCCAGCATGCTCTGGTGAAGCGCTTTGCCGAGCCCGAAGAGCTGGTGGGCGCGATCCTGTTCTTGAGTTCTCAATTGTCGAGTTTTGTAACGGGCGTGACGCTGCCCGTCGACGGCGGCTTTATTGCCATCTGATGAGGTCCCCCAGTGAGTAGCGAAAAAAATTTGAGCGGAAGCGTAGCGAGTAGCTCTGAAATCGTGACTTGCGATGTCCTAATCGCTGGTTCAGGCGCTGGCGGCATGACGGCAGCGATTGTCGCTCGCAAGCAGGGCCTCAAAGTTATCGTGGTGGAGAAGGAGCCCGTCATGGGCGGCACCACGGCGCTGTCGGGCGGCTACCTCTGGGTTCCGAACAACTCCGTCAACAAGGCTGCTGGCACCACGGATTCGGTCGAAGCTGCCCGGACCTACCTTCAGCACGAAGCTGGCAATCAGTTCGACCCGGCGCGTGTGGAAACCTTCCTGCGGGAAGGCCCGAAAATGGTCGATTACATGCAGGCGAACACCGAGGTTCGGTTTGAACCGGCGGTTGCCTTCGCTGATTACCATCCGGATGCGCCGGGCGGCACGCCCGGTGGCCGCACCATCCTGACGAAGCCGGTTCGTGGCTCCATTCTTGGCAAGGACCTTCCGAAGCTGCGTCGCCCGCGGCCTGAGCTGACCATTTTTGGCCTGACCATCGGCTCCGGTAAGGAGCTCTGGCATTTCTATCGTGCGACCCAACGCATCTCGGCGGCCCTGTACGTCGCGCGTCGCCTGTTCCTGCACGGCCTCGACTTGGTGATGCATGGCCGCGGCATGCTGCTGACGAACGGCAATGCGCTCTCTGCTCGCTTGTTCCGGACTGCTAACGACATAGGCGTGGAACTCTGGCTGAAGAGCCCTGTGAAGGCACTGAACCGCAATGAAGCCGGTGAGGTCATCGGCGCACGCATCGCTACGCCCAAAGGCGAGAAGACCATCGTCGCGACCAAGGGTGTCATCCTGGCCTGCGGCGGTTTCCCGCAGGACCTCGTCCACCGCACAGCTATCTATCCGCATAACGCCCGTGAAGGTGAACACGCCTCGGCGGCCAGCCCAGGCAATACTGGCGACGGCCTTCGTATCGCCCAGGCTGTCGGCGGCCAGGTTCGGGAAGGTTATCCGAACCACGCTGCCTGGGCGCCGACTAGTCTGGTGCCGCGCAAGGACGGCACTCTGGCGCCGTTCCCCCATTTCATCGACCGTGGCAAGCCCGGGGTGATTGCGGTTCGCCGCGACGGCAAGCGCTTCGTGAATGAGTCGAACAGTTATCATGATTTCGTCCAGGCGCTGGTGCGTGTGACGCCCCGTGAGGAGGTGGCCGAGGCCTTCCTCATCGCCGACCATCGCACCATTCGTCGTTACGGCCTTGGCTTTGCGAAGCCCGCGCCAATTCCGCTGAAGCCGTTCATCGACTCCGGTTATCTGCAGAGCGGCAACACCCTGGAAGAGCTGGCTGCGAACGTTGGCATTGATGCCAGGAACTTCGCGGAGACCGTCCGCCGCTGGAATGACGACCTTCCCTCCGGCAAGGACTCAGCTTTCGGTAAGGGTAGCACTGCCTACAACCGGTTCCACGGCGATCCGGAAGTGCAGCCCAATCCCTGCATGGCACCGATTTCGACGGGGCCGTTTTACGCGCTCCGCGTCATTCCTGGCGATATCGGCACCTTCACCGGTCTGCAAACCGATGAACTGGCCCGCGTTCTCGACGGCTCCGGCAAGCCCATTGGTGGCCTGTACGCGGTTGGCAACGACATGGCCAGCGTGGCTGGTGGCAATTATGTCGGCGGCGGCATCACGCTCGGCCCAGCCATGACCTTCGGCTATGTCGCCGGGCGTCATGTGGCTGGTGTGGTCTAGGAAGTTTTTTAGAAAGTAAACTCAACCAAGTGGGAGGATAGTATGGATCGCAGGCAGTTTCTTGGCACAATGGCGGGTGCCGCAGCATTGGGACTCGGAAAGATCTCGTTTGCTCAAAGCGCAAATGAGCTTCGTCTGGGCTTCCTGGCTGCAACAAGCGGACCGGCAGCTTTCCTTGGTGCATCGGAAAGGCTGGTCTTCGATCTCATGGTCGAGCAGTACAATGCCGCTGGCGGCATCGGCGGTCGCAAAGTTGTGCCTGTCACATACGACACGGAAGGCAACAGCACAGTTGCTGCCCAGCAGCTTCGTCGTCTCATCGAATCTGACAAGGTCGACGTCGTCGTCGGTCCGAGCACGACCGGCGAAGCCCTGGTCCTGCGCACGATCGCGGAAGAGTCGAAGATTCCGTTGATTACGATGACGGGCACAGAGTCCATTGTGGTTCCGCCGACCCCGTACGTCTTCAAAACCGCGCCGACGGATCGTCACGTTTCGCTGCATATGCTCCAGTTTGCCAAGGAAAAGGGCTGGACCAACATCGGCATCATTACTTCTGCGGACGGCTTCGGCCAGGCCGGTGCGACCTACCTGAAGGCGAATGCCGAAAAGCTCGGCATGAAGATTGCGCTGGCTGAGGAATTCGGCCCGCGTGACACCGATATGACACCCCAAATCCTCCGCCTCCGCCGCGCTGGCATCCAGGCATTGATGATCTGGAGCGTCAATCCGGGTCCGACCATCATCCTGCGCAATGCGGAAGCGGCAGGCTTCAAGACGCCGATCATCAACAGCTTCGGTGTTGCCAGCCCGGCTCTGCTGGAGCAGGCAGGTCGTTCAGCCGAGAATACGTATGTTTCGACCATGCGCCTCCTGATCCCGGATCTCCTCCCGGCGAGTGACCCGCTGCAGCCGGTCGTCGCCAAAATCGCGAAGGAGTACCGCGCGAAGTACAACCAGCCGGTCACCACGTTCGTCGGCAATGCCCATGACGCGGTGAAACTGGTCGAACTCGCCGTCAAGAAAATCAGTGGCCCGCTGTCTCGTGATGGTATCGCGAATGCCATCAAGTCCGGCGTCAGTTTCCCGGGCTGCAATGGCATGATGGCCTATTCGGCCACGAACCACGGCGGACAGGACGATACCTTGTCTCCAGTGGTCATGGTACAAATCAAGAATGGCAAGTTTGTTCCCGCCTAATTGAATGAAAGAGACGCCGTCATGGATAGTTTTCTTCAGAATCTCATCAGCGGATGCCTGTTAGGTTGCATCTACGCCATGGCGGCGCTCGGCTTTACGATTGTCTTCAATGCCAGCCGCATTGTGAACTTCGCGAATGGCGAGTTCCTGATGCTGGGTGGTGTAGGCCTGGCTGGCGTCGTGGTCACAGCGGGTCTCCCGCTTTGGCTCGGCGTCATTCTGGCCATCGCTTGCACAGCCTTTGTCGGCGTCCTGATGCAGGTCGCTTTCCTGAATAACGCCCGCAGCGCCGATGAGTTGTCGCTCGTCATGCTCACAATTGGTACAGGCCTGGCAATCCGCGGTGCGGGTGCGCTCATCTTCGGCCGCTCTGTCACCTTTGTTCCAGATTTTGGTCTGTTCCCGATGTTGCTGATGGGGGATGTCTACATCGTCAGTCAGGGCATCTGGATTGCACTGACCCTCGTCGCCGTGGGTATCGCCCTCTGGTACCTGTTCTCCCGCACGACTTTTGGCAAAGCCATGAAGGCGGCGAGCCAGGAGCCACGTGCTGCGGCGCTCTGCGGGATCGAGCCTCGGCAGGCCGCGGCTGCCGCCTTCGCGATTGCCGCAGGCCTTGGTGGCCTCGCGGGGGCCTTGTTGGCTCCCATCTCGGCGGCCTTCTATGAGAATGGCGTCTTTCTGGGCCTGAAGGGCTTCGCTGCGGCGGTGGCCGGCGGAATGGGCAATCCGCTTGGCGCCGTCGTGGGTGGTCTCATCATTGGCGTCGTCGAAGCGCTGTCTGCTGGTTATGTGTCGTCCGGCTACAAAGACGGCGTCGCCTTCATCATCCTGCTGCTCGTTCTGCTGTTCCGACCGCAGGGCCTGCTTGGCGGCGTCTCCGTGAAGCGGGTGTAAATCATGAAGAGCGCAAACTCCAGTCTTCGCCGCAATTTCATCAGACTGGGACTTCTTGTTGTCGGCATCGCAGTTCTGGATGTCGCCCTGACCAGCCAGTTCTACCGAAGCACGCTCACGCTCTCGCTGATTTTCGCCATTGCGGCGGTCGGCCTGACCCTTCTGATGGGCTTTGCAGGCCAGGTCTCCATCGGCCAAGGCGCCTTCTTCGGTCTCGGCGCTTATAGCGCGGCCTTCGCCATTCAGCAGCTCGGCATTCCTCCGTTGGTCGGGTTAGTAGTCGCAGCAGTGGTGCCGGGGTTCTTTGGCTATCTCATTGCCAGGCCAATTCTACGGCTGTCGGGCAACAACCTGGCGCTCGCCACCCTGGCACTCGCGGCTGTCTTTTATGTGGTCGCGACCCAGTGGAGCAGCGTGACCGGGGGTATCGACCCGGGTATTACCGGGCTTCCGGCTCTGGACTACTTTGGCCTGTCCCATATCCACGTCGTCCTGTGGCTTGCTGGCATCTGCCTCGTCATCTGCACGGCGGTTGCGCTGCTGCTCATTGATGGACGGTTCGGCCGCGCACTGATGGCCATTAAGACCTCCGAGGTCGTGGCAAGCTGCACCGGGGTCGATGTGGCCCGGACCAAGGCCATCGCATTTGCAATTGCTGCCGCCTATGCCGGTATTGCCGGTGCGCTATTCGGCTACTTCCTGCGCGCCTTCAATGCGACATCCTTCAATGTTGGCCTGTCCATCGAACTTCTGATGATGGTCATCGTCGGATCTCTCTCGACGGTCTGGGGCGCCATTTTTGGTGCGCTAGCCATCATGGTCCTGCCGAATCTTCTGGAAGGCTTCGACCATGCAAAGCTGCTGGTCTACGGCCTGGCGATGGTTGCCATCATGATGCTGGCGCCGAACGGCCTTGGTGAGACTCTGGCGAAACTTGTTACGCGCCGGAGGGTCGCAGAATGAAGTCCATTGTTTCCCTTGAAGGCGTCTCCAAGGCTTTCGGTGGTCTGAAGGCTGTCGACGACGTCACATGCAGCCTTTCAGAAGGCATCGTTACGGCGCTGATTGGTCCGAATGGGGCCGGTAAATCGACGCTTATCAATCTCATCACCGGGGTTTTCCTGCCGACTGCGGGTTTGGTGAAGCTCGGGGGCGTCGACATTTCCAAGCTGCCGATGCATGCCCGCTCTCGAATGGGCATTGCTCGCACCTACCAAACGCCACAGATGATTCACGGCCTGTCGTCCATCGAAAATGTGATGGCAGGTGCGTACCGGTTCGGCAGTCACGGCCTGCTCAAAACAATCTTCGCTCCCTGGATGGTGGCCAAGGAGAACTCCGAGATTGCCGACCGGGCCGCCATTGCACTTCGGACTTCCGGCGTTCCTGAGCAGTGGTGGGATAGGCGTGCGACTGAACTGCCCTATGGCATTCAGCGTCGCGTCGAGATCGCCCGCGCACTTGCGCAGGAGCCGAAAATCATCCTGCTCGATGAACCTGCGGCCGGTCTGAATCCGGCGGAGACCGCCGATATCGGTCGTCTGCTCAAGCAAATTGCCCGTGGCGGCATTTCGGTGCTGCTGGTCGAACATGACATGCCACTGGTGATGTCCACCGCCGACTACGTGGTCGTCCTGAACTTCGGCCGGACTCTGGCTATGGGTTCCCCGACTGAGATTGCAGCCAATCCTACGGTCATCGCCGCCTACCTGGGTGCCGATGATGAGGACGAGGCTGAGGCTGAGGCTGAGGAGTGCGTGGCATGACCGAGCTGCTCAAATTCCAGGGCCTCGTCGCGGGCTACGGCCAGATTACAGTCCTGAAGAACCTGAATCTGACGGTGAATTCTGGCGAAATCGTTGCTCTCGTTGGCGCCAACGGTGCAGGTAAGTCGACGCTGCTCAATACTATCTCGGGCATCCTTCCCGTTCGAAGCGGCAATATTTCGTTCGACAAGAAGGACCTGAAGGGCATGCGGGCCTCCAAGATTGCCCGTCTCGGTCTGCGTCACGTGCCAGAAGGCCGCCGCGTCTTTGCCGAGCTCTCGGTCGAGGACAACCTGAGACTGGGCGCTTATGGCCTTGGGCGGTCCGAATTCGAGGCTGGCCTGGACCCGATTTATAAGATGTTCCCCCGACTGGTGGAGCGTCGGAACCAGCTCGCAGGAACGATGTCGGGTGGCGAACAGCAAATGCTCGCCATCTGCCGTGCTCTGATTTCGAAACCCCGCCTCCTGATGCTCGATGAGCCGTCAATGGGCCTGGCACCACTGGTGGTGGCCGAGATTTTCCGCCTCATCAAGCACATGCGAAACGAGCTTGGCATCGGAATCCTGCTGGTTGAGCAGAATGCCCGCGCCGCCCTGCGAATTGCCGACCGGGCCTGCGTGATGTCGCTGGGCAAGTTCGAGCTTGAAGGTACTGGACAGCAGCTTCTTCGCAATCCAGCGGTGGCTGAAGCCTTCCTTGGCGGAAATCGCCCGCCGGTTGCCCAGGCAGTTTGAGCCGGTCCGTCAGCGGACAGGTCTCGTAGAGATGGAGCAGTAGGACCAGCATGAACGCCAGCGCCGAAGCCGACATCAAATCGCGCAGCTACGAGTACAAGCCCTGCCCAGAACAGGGCGGCGCTCAGGCTGACCATCCCGTCATCGTCATCGGCGCCGGTCCCGTCGGCTTGGCAACGTCCATCGACCTGGCGCAGAGCGGCGTGAAAGTCGTGGTGCTCGATGACGACAACACGCTCTCGAACGGTTCGCGGGCCATCTGCTTTTCCAAGCGAACCCTGGAGATCTTCGACCGTCTAGGCTGCGGCCAACCGATGGTCGACAAGGGCGTCATCTGGAAGACCGGCAAGGTCTTCTTCCAGGACAATCCGGTCTACGAATTCGACCTGCTGCCGGATACTGCTTACCGCCGCCCGGCCTTCGTCAATCTCCAGCAGTACTACTGCGAAGTCTACCTGCTCGACCGGGCCAAAGACCTGCCGAACCTGGAAATCCGCTGGAAGAACCGCCTTGTTGGCCTGGAAGAGGTCAAGGACAGCGTTGTGCTGACCGTCGAAACACCGGACGGCGAGTACAAGACGCGCGCCAAGTGGATTGTCGCCTGCGATGGCGGGCGCAGTACCACCCGGCAGCTGATGGGTCTGGAGAGCAAGGGCAACATCTTCAAGGACCGTTTCCTGATTGCCGACATCAAGATGCCTGCCGAGTTCCCGCCGGAGCGCTGGTTCTGGTTCGACCCGCCGTTCCATCCCGGTCAGTCGGTCCTGCTGCACAAGCAGCCCGATGATGTCTGGCGCATCGACTTCCAGCTCGGCTGGGATGCCGACCCCGTGGCGGAGCGCGAGCCCGAAAAGGTGATACCGCGTGTCAAGGCGCTGCTCGGGCAGGATGCCGAGTTCACCCTGGAATGGGTCAGCGTCTACACCTTTGTCTGCATGCGCATGGACAAGTTCCGGCATGGCCGGGTCATCTTCGCAGGCGATGCCGCCCATGGCGTGTCACCGTTTGGTGCCCGAGGCGCCAATAGCGGCGTACAGGATGCCGAGAACATCGCCTGGAAGCTGCGCTACGTCCTGGACGGCAAGGCGCCGGATAGCCTGCTCGACACCTATGATGATGAACGCGTCTATGCCGCGGACGAGAACATCCTGAACTCGACCCGCAGTACTGACTTCATCACGCCGAAGAACCAGGCGAGCATGGACTTCCGCAACGCTACCTTGGAGCTGGCGCGCGACTTCCCGTTCGCCCAGCGCCACGTGAATAGCGGTCGCCTTTCGGTCCCGGCTGTACTTGCTACCTCTGCGCTCAACACTGCTGACATCGATGCTTTCGGCGGCATTCTTGCTCCGGGTGCGGTAGCGGCAGACGCCCCTGTCGAGGAAGGTGGACGCGACGGCTGGCTGCTCGATATGCTGGGTGACAGCTTCAGCCTCGTCATCTTTGCCGATGAAAAGAGCGATGTGCGGGTACCAAAGTCCGAGGAACTGGCGGAGTTCGCTCAGACTGTCGGGCCGCTGTCGGTCCTGGTCGTCGCGCCGAAGGGCGGCCTGAAGCAGGACGTGCCCAAGGGGTATCGGGTTGTAACCGATATCGATGGTCATGCCGCCAAGCGCTATGACGGCAAAGCAGGCACGACCTATCTGATGCGCCCGGACCAGCATGTCTGTGCCCGCTTCCGTAAGTTCGATGCCAAGGCGGTCCGTGCTGCCCTGCTGCGCGCAACCTGCAACGCGTGAGGACACCATGAGCGCTACCGCCCTGAAGACCCAACCGAACATCGACCGTCCCGATGACTTCTACCAGATGCTGGTCGATGCCCATCGCGATCTCAGTCCTGAGCAGAGCCGACTGGTGAACTCCAAGCTTATTCTCCTGCTCGCGAACCACGTCGGTGACATTTCCGTGCTGTCCGAGGCTCTGGAGGCGGCCAGGAAGGGTGTCGCTCCCAATGCCGCGACGACCGCCCACTAGACCGCGTAATTATTTTAATTGAGGCCAGTCTCTGATGAATTCCGCAGAAACGACCGCGTCCCAGCATTTTGACCTGAGCCGGTTTCCCGACCTGCTGAAAGGCGATATCGCCATTGTCACTGGTGCAGCCCAGGGCAATGGCGCCGCGATTGCAATTGGCCTGGCCCAGTGTGGCGCAAAGATTGCCGTGGTTGACCGCGATGCCGACAAGCTCGCCGGAACAGTGGATGCTATCAAGGCCAACGGTGGACAGGCAGCGGCCTATCATCTCGATGTCGCAGACTTGGCGGCGTGCCAGAAGCTTGCTGGCGACGTGCAGCGCGACCTCGGTTACGCATCTGTCCTGGTGAACAATGCAGGCATTGTGCGCCGGGTGGGCGTCGAGGAAGACGGCTTCATCGCCTCGGTCCATGACCAGTTTACCGTCAATACACTCGGCTCGGCTCACCTCGTGAAGGCTTTCCTGTCCCAGCTCACGGCAACCAAGGGCCGCATAATCAATATCGGTTCCATTGCCAGCTTTGCCGCTACGACTGGCGGCATTGGCTATGGGGCATCGAAGGGTGCAGTCCTGATGATGACCAAGACTATGGCGGCCGAACTGGCGCCGCTCGGCATCCGCGTGAATGGTGTTGCGCCCGGCCTGATGATTACGCCCATGACTGCACCGACACGGAACAAGCCAGAGGCAGTTCGCCAGTACATGGACCACATCCCGATGAAGCGGTTCGGTGATGCTGGTGAGCTGATTGGCCCGATCCTGTTCCTGGCATCCCAGCTCTCGTCCTACGTCACCGGTGTCATGCTCCCTGTGGACGGCGGCTACCTTATTGTCTGACCCGACAGCCGGATTTGGAGACCAGAATGACCAAGAAGGTAGTTCTCGTTACTGGCGGTAGTCGCGGCATCGGCCGAAGCATCGCGCTTATGGCGAGTTCGGAAGGCTGGGCGGTGGGCGTGAACTACACGTCTGACTCCAAGGCCGCCGACGAGGTTGTGGCAAAAATTAAGGCAGGTGGCGGTGAGGCTATCGCCGTCAAAGCCGACGTTTCCAAGGAAACGGACGTCATCGCCATGTTCGATGAGGTCACCAACAAGCTCGGCGCGCTCACAGGATATGTCGGTAATGCCGGTATCAACCTGCCGCGGTCGAACCTGGTCGACATGACGGCCGAACGCATGACCCGCATCTTCTCGGTGAATACTATCGGCGCCTATATCTGCGTCCGCGAAGCCGCGCGCCGGATGGGAGTGTCCCAAGGCGGCAAGGGCGGCGTCATCGTCAACGTTTCCTCGGTAGCAGCTCGCATGGGTTCACCGAATGAATATGTGGACTACGCTGGTTCCAAGGCTGCCATTGACGCCATGACCCTTGGTCTTTCCAAGGAGCTGGGGCCCGACGGTATCCGCGTGAATGCAGTGCGTCCTGGTCTGATTGAGACGGAAATCCATATCGCCGCTGGCGACCCGGACCGCGTTGCCCGATCGGCATCCGCCATTCCATTGGGCCGTGCTGGCTCGCCCGATGAGGTCGCCCAGGCCGTCGTATGGCTTCTGAGCGACAAGGCGTCCTATGTGAATGGCGCGCTGGTCGATGTCGGAGGTGGTCGCTGATGTCGGATGAAATCCGCAGCAAGGGCAAGCGTACGAGTCTGCTGGTCCGGCGGCCCGATCTGACTGTGGAGGCGTTCCGCAAACATTGGGCAGGCCCCCATGCAGCCATTGCCACCAGTATGCCTAGAATAGCCCGCTATACGCAGAACAGAGTGGAAGGTGTAGTATGGATCGCGCCTGGCAACCACGAGCCATACAAAGCCGATGGCATTGTCGAGCTTGAGTTCGAGAGCGAGCAGGCCATGGCGGAGGCCGGAAAAAGTGAATCTGTCCGGCGCCTGCTGCCGGAGGACGAGCCCAGATTCATGAGTGCCATTACGCTGTGCCAGGTTCCCGCAGGCGCTCAGCAGATCCGGCCCGGGAACACCAAGGTAATGGTTGCTGCTCGTCTTGCCGATGGCAGAGACATCATGGACCTGTTCGACGTTCTCGCGACTGCCAAACCACTAGAGGTTTCAGTGGACCCGGTCCTTGGCGCTGCGCACCGAGACGTGCTGGCCTACGAGAAGGAAGAACCTCACGCATTTGCGACGCTTTGGTTTGAGCCAGAAAGGTCTCTTGCTGGGGTCTTTGGCCCGACATCCGAATGGCAGAAGGCTGCGTCACAGTGTCTGACGCGAGGCACTGCATGGCTCATCCACCCACTACCGATCATGAATGGATGAATGGCCGATGACACCCGCAACAGTCGTTTTCAGCGGTAGAGATGCGCATGCGGGAATGCTCATCGCGCAGAGCAATGCGCGTTTGCGAAATTCGCACCCTTTAGGTAGAAGAAGCGTGGCGCCCACACTGAAAAATAGTTGTCAAAAGCGACGGGACGCATGGCTGAATCCACAAACCGACACGGCTTCGATGCAGCAGAATAGCACCACACTCGAACTCGATAATTTCCTCCCCTACCGAATTTCGGTAACGGCCGAAATCGTCTCCAGGCTGTTTGCCAATCGCTATGAAGAGCGGTTCGGCATAACAATCCCGGAATGGCGAGTTCTGGCTGTCGTTGCTGAGAGCGGCCCGATAACGACGCAGAACGTCATCGAGCGTACGCGCATGGACAGAGTCCGTGTCAGCCGCGCGTCAATCAGCCTGACTGAAAGGCAGTTCCTTGAGCGGACGCTGGGCCCGAAGGATCAGCGGGCCTTCATCCTGAAACTGTCTCCGCAAGGCCAGGATGTTTACAGCAAGATTGTGCCGCTAGCCTTCGAAATGCAGGACGCGCTGACGGCTTTCCTGAGTTCGGATGAACGCACGCAACTCTACAGCATCCTGGAAAAGCTCTCCGCTTGTGCTCAACGCATTGAGTCTGGCGAATAGCTGCAGTCGAAAACGTTACCCGTCGCTAATTCAGTAAGGAAGGCACCCCCATGACAACCAAGAAATTCGCCTCACAGGCAGATCTGGAAGAGAAGAAAGTTACCTTCAGCCAGATTTCCGAGCACGCCTGGGCCTACACGGCTGAAGGCGACCCGAATACCGGCATCATCATCGGCGACGACGCGGTGCTGGTTGCCGATACCCAGGCAACGCCTGCGATGGCTGCCGATGTCATTCGCCGCATCCGCGAAGTGACGGACAAGCCCATCAAGTATGTCGTGCTGACGCACTATCACGCCGTCCGCGTGCTTGGCGCGAGCGCCTACAAGCCGGACCATATCATTGCCAGCCAGGATACCTACGACCTCATCGTGGAGCGTGGTGAGCAGGACAAGGCGAGCGAAATCGGTCGTTTCCCGCGTCTCTTCCAGAACGTCGAGACTGTGCCGGAAGGCCTGACCTGGCCGACCTTGACTTTCACCGGCAAGATGACCCTCTGGCTTGGCAAGCTTGAGGTGCAACTGCTGCAGGTCGGCCGCGGCCATACCAAGGGCGACACGATTGTCTGGTTGCCGAAGGAAAAGACGCTTCTGTCCGGCGACCTGGTCGAATTTGATGCCACACCCTACGCTGGCGATGCCTATTTCAAGGATTGGCCGCAGACCCTCGATAATCTTGCCGCTCTGAGCCCGAAGGCTCTGTTGCCTGGCCGTGGCGCTGCCTTGACCACACCGCAAGAGGTGGCCAAGGGTCTCGCCGGTACCCGGTCCTTCATTGCTGACGTCTACGAGAGTGTGAAAGCTGGCGCCGCAGCTGGTCGCGACCTGAAGGTCGTCTATCAAGAAACGATGGACAAGCTGCGTCCCAAGTATGGCCATTGGGTCATCTTTGACCACTGCATGCCGTTCGACGTTACCCGCTGCTATGACGAAGTCACGCAGTATGCCGATCCCCGGATCTGGACCGCTGAACGCGATGTCCAGATGTGGAAGGCGCTGGAAGGCTAAGGACAAGACCTTCGCTGCCGGGTTTGCGCACGCGGCCCGGCGGCGGATGGAGTCGAGCCTTGAGTATTTCCACCGACTCGACTGAGCGCCGTTTGCTCCTCGTGGTGTTGGCGGCCTTCAGTGCCATGGCCGCCATGCGCAGCGCCGATCCGATGCTGGTCTAGCTGTCCCGAGAGCTTCATCGTACCGATGTTTCCCCATTGCTTCCCCCTGTTGAAGAGTACAGCAGGGAAGCAAAGCAACCTTGATAGGCTCGATAGGTCGGCACAAAAATTGAGAGATATCCAGGAGAAATTTGGAGCGGGCGAAGGGATTCGAACCCTCGACCCCAACCTTGGCAAGGTTGTGCTCTACCCCTGAGCTACGCCCGCTCGGCGCCGGTGATACCGGTAAGGCCGGCTGAGCCGGCGACGTTCTGGCCGGAGCCGAACGACCAACCGGCGGGGTGCCGGTTGCAGGCGCGCACTATACCCAGCCGAAACCCCGATGCAAGCGTCTCGTGACACAAAATCAGGGCTAAAAGAGGTGTGGGGCCAAGGGGTTCCGAGACCCCGGACGACAGGGCCAAGCGGCTGGGGAATCTCGGCTTATTTCGGCCGGGTCGGGGAAACCCCTTGCGCCCCGGGGAGGGCTCCTGTATCTGGTGCGACCTCGCGCGGGCCGGTTCCCGCGCATATGGGTCCCCATCGTCTAGAGGCCCAGGACGGCGCCCTCTCACGGCGCAAACCGGGGTTCGAATCCCCGTGGGGACGCCAAACTTTTCTCGAAATCTCGGTAACTACGTCATCGCTATGTTTGAGGCGTTGATGTGCTTTGTCGGGATATTCCGGCTTCTGTGCATGCTTTTAGTTCATGGCTTTGCGGGTGGCTTGGTGCTTTCATCCCATGCCTGCTTGATAAGCCGCACAAGCCAGCGTGAGAGGAGGCCGCCGCGAGGAGCATCCGCAATATCATTGGTTGCCTGCTCGCGCGGGTTAAACAAGAGGCGCTCGAAAGCGGCTGCCGTCATAGCTTTAACATGATCGTCAGCATCCTTCGCGGCGGCCGTCTCTTTGAAGCCGGGTAATGATGCCGCAACCGTCTTCTTAAAGATGTATAGCTCCCGAACCGCATACAGCGCCCTGTAACGGCGCCCGAAGAAAAGCACCAAGATAAGTACAGGCGCGATTATTGCGATCCTCACGGCTACGGCACCGAGGATATAGGCCCCGGCAGATGCTCCGGTGAGGCCGTTGGGCATCGAGAAGACGTTGAGCGATGGATAGAAGATCGGAATGACGAAGAAGATCGTCGCGATCCAAGCGGCAAGCGCGACAATGGACCACACAAATCGCGACATCGTGCTTTTCAGGGGCTCGTCCAGCTCCTTCGCAGAGGTTGCGAAGCTCGACGAAAGCCCCTGTGCGGTGCCCCACTGTAAGGCGTCCTTGGCGTTGGATATAATGGTATCGGCAGTGGCGTTATGGGTCTGGAGAGATTTAACCAGTGCCGCAAGTTCGTCAGAGCGCGTCTTGATCAGCGTATCGAGTGCCTGCTTGCCCTCGGCGAACTGCTTGTTGCGTTCGGCAAGCTGCGCGTCAAATTCAGCGAACGTCTTTTGATATGCCTCGACCTGGCCCTTCAAGGTCTGAGCTTGCGCGGCCACCGCCTCGATTTCGCGTAGCAGCTTGTTCGATTGCTCAAGGTCCGCATTGATCTTGACGACCGTCTCATCTGTAGCCTGCTTACTCGCAGCAGTACTTGCCGCATTCTCTGCAGCGAGCCGCGCATCCTCTACAGCAGTGTTTGCCGCTGCCTTAATCTTCTTGAGGTGATCGGCTGCTTCTTGTCGCGCCTTCGTTAACGCGCCGAGCGTTTCTTCTACTCCCGCCACGGCGCCCGCAAATGCGTCGTAGCTCTCAGGCGATATGATCGACAGGATTCGATGAGCGCGGTCTAGGGCCGCGTCAGTTGCCGTGCGGATGTTTTGATAGGTGTCTGCTAGGTTGGTCGCGATCTGGCCGTTCTGCGACTGGATCGTGAAGCCGCTAGAGTCGATAGTGCCGAACCCACCATGATCCTTGATCACGTCTCTTATGTGGTTCAGCAGATTGGTCAGCGTCTCCGCTACCCGGCCGACCTCCTTAGGCAGCCCGGCCAGGTGATTGACTGGCACAAGGCTGAGCGCCTTATCCGTGGCGGTGGTAATGCCCTCGACCAGTCCGATCACGGCGTGAATCTTGGCATGAGCCCCGGCGATGGATGGGCTATCAGGACCCATCGGGGCCTCCAAGTCCACCTTCGCCCCACCGGCCGCCTCAATGCCTGTGACAGCTTCGAACGTCTTCGCGTTCTGCTCTTTCAACAACGCAAGCTGCGACACCAGCTCGCCGGTCGGTCCAGACGCCATGTTTCTCTCCCTGCGCCGCTGCCACAGCGCCCTGCCATTGAATACAATGGGGGGACTTCAGGCGCAATTCAGCGCGGCATGAATGGTCCGCATACGTGTGCATGTCGCGGCACTGCAATGCAAGGTCGCCATGCGTGACTTAGATGTGTGCTGCCTACCGCTATGCATATGCTGTGGCTTGTTGCCGACCGCAAAGGCCTCGATGTGCTGACCTGACGCGGTCGGCCTCCGCTTAAAACCACTCACCCCACGCGGCGGGCGATGATCTCCATGCCGACGCGATAGCGCTGGCTGATCGTGTAATGCAGCGGCTGGAAGCCGTGGTCTTCCAGCAACTGATACAGCCTGGCGCGGCCGAAATTGTGGAAATGCTCCAGCTCGGCCCAGTAGGGATTGGCCTGCTGCGCCGTCAGGGCGCGCCACAGCGGGCAATCCGCATTCGGCATCGACAGGAACAGAATGCCATCCGGCCGCAGCAGGCGATGCGCCGCCGCCAGTCCCGCTTTGGGATAAGGCATATGCTCCAGCACATCGGCCATGCTGATCACGGCATAGCGGCCCGGCTGGTCGAACTGCGTGATGTCGATGCAATGGCCTTCGATGCCGGCGCTGATCAGCCGCTGGACGTTGTCGCGCCGCAGATCGGCACCCACCGGCGTGAAGCCGTATTCCATCGCCGTGAACAGCAGCGAGGCATTGCCGAAGCCGACATCGAGCCACACGCCGTCCGGCCCAGGCCCAGCACCTGGGCCGGCCACATGGCGCGCCACACGTTCCACGATCGGCGCAAACACGATGCGCTGTTTCTCCATGTCCCAGCCGACTGACTGGTAGTCCAGCACGCGCGAGAAGATCACCTCGTTGGCCGCGTCGGTGAAATAGCCCTCGGTGAAGACATGGCCGCAGCCGGCGCAGGCCATCCAGGACATGGTCGGTTCCAGGATGGGATTATACAGCGGATGCTGCGTGCAGTTCGCCTCTACGATCTTGCTGAAGCTGCGCGAGGCGCAGAGCGGGCAGGTCTCGTAGGGGATGCGGGAGGTCACGGGCGTTCAGCCTGGCGACGTGGCACGCGCGTGCGACTCACTCGGCCGCGTTTTCCTCGGCCGGCATATCCACCGGCACGCCGGGTTCGCTTTTCGAGCAGCGGATGGTCAGCGCGGTTTTCACATGCGCGACATTCTGGAGTGCGGTCAGTTCCTTGGTCAGGAAGGTCTGATAGGCATCCCAGTCGCGCGCGACGATCTTCAGGATGAAATCATTCTCGCCGGCCAGCATGTAGCATTCGCGCACCTGGGCCCAGCCGGCCACGGTCTGCTCGAAGGCCACCAGGTCATGCTCGGCCTGGCTGTTCAGCCCCACCATCGCAAAGACCGTGACGCCATAGCCCAGCAACTGCGGATTGAGATCGGCATGGTAGCCCTTGATATAGCCGGCCTCCTCCAGCGCGCGCACGCGGCGCAGGCAGGGCGGGGCGGAAATGCCGACCCGCGAGGCGAGGTCGACATTGGTCATGCGGCCATCGGCCTGCAGATCGTTCAGAATCTTGCGGTCGATCAGATCGAGTTTGACGCGTTGCATGTAAATTTTCTCGGGATGGGAGGTTGGCGCAATAATATTATAAAATTAAGCAAGATTCCAAGCCTCGGCATCGAAATAAAATTACCTAGGACTGTGGCCTTGATCTGGATCAGTGAGTTTTCTATATGTTCTCATTATCCTGCCCGTTGCCGACGCGCGGGCAGCTAAGCCGTTGTTGGACAATTGAATCTGGTGAATCTGGCTGATCTGGCGGCGTGCGGGCGCGCCTGAACGAACAGCCACGAACGCGAACGAGCACAAACGAACGCAAACGAACACAAACGAACACGAACGAAGCGAAACGAACGCTGGCGAACCTGACTCAGCACCGAATAGACCTGAGTCAGCATCGAATGGACCTGAGTCAGCACAAACTGGACCTGACTCAGCACTGAATAGACCTAGGTTAGCGTCGGATAGGTCGCCCCCGGCGCAACCCGGCGGCGACTGGCGCGCCGGGGTATGACCGGCGTCACGACCCGGCCGGGCGCAAAACAGTGTCGCCGCGCTATATCGAAGGGATGAATCGCGAGTCGCACACGGAGGTTTCATCTGTCTGTCATTTGACCGCGGACGGCAGCCGCGTCATTGCTGCGCTTTCGGTGTTTGACCGGCCTTTCCCTTGCGCCTGATCCACCCGCTGTCATAATCCGAAACCGCTCGTTTTCAGCGTTTTAGCCTGCGCCGGAGTCGCATCACGTCATGGCCACCACCCATCGCACCAAGGTTCTCATTCTCGGCTCCGGCCCTGCCGGCCTGACGGCCGCCATCTATGCGGCGCGCGCCTCGCTGCAGCCGATCCTGGTGCATGGCCTGCAGCCGGGCGGCCAGCTCACCATCACCACCGATGTCGAGAATTATCCGGGCTTCGCCGAAACCATCCAGGGCCCCTGGCTGATGGAGCAGATGGAGGCGCAGGCCAAGCATGTCGGCACCACCATCCTCAACGACTATATCGTGTCGGTCGATCTGTCGAAGCGGCCGTTCGTTGCTAAAGGAGACGGTGGCGACACCTACATTGCCGACACGCTGATCATCGCCACCGGCGCGCAGGCCAAATGGCTCGGCCTGCCCAGCGAGCAGACCTGGCAGGGCTTCGGCGTCTCGGCCTGCGCCACCTGCGACGGTTTCTTCTATCGCGGCAAGAAGGTGGTCGTGGTCGGCGGCGGCAATACGGCTGTCGAAGAAGCGCTGTATCTCACCAACCACGCCACCGAAGTGGTGCTGGTGCATCGCCGCGACAGTTTCCGCGCCGAAAAGATCCTGCAGCAGCGCCTGTTCGCCAATCCCAAGGTCAAGGTGATCTGGGATCATGTGGTCGAGGAAATCCTCGGCGAAGAAGGCAAGGGCGTCACCGGCGTGCGGCTCAAGAACGTCAAGACCAATGCGACGCAGGAGGTCGCCACCGACGGCTTCTTCGTCGCCATCGGCCATACGCCGAATACCGAACTGTTCAAGGGCCAGCTGCCGCTGGACTCGGAATGTTATCTGACCACCAAGCCCGGCACGACGCAGACCACCATTCCCGGCGTGTTTGCCGCCGGCGATGTGCAGGACAAGATCTACCGCCAGGCCGTCACGGCCGCCGGCACCGGCTGCATGGCAGCACTTGAAGCCGAGAAGTTCATCGCGCATCACGCGCATAGCGAAGCGGCGGCCGACGCCGCCGACTAAAACGCAGCTGCAACTGCGTTCATAAGGGGGGACGATGTCGGCGCTGGACTGGGACAAGCTGCGCATTTTTCACGCGGTGGCGGAAGCCGGCAGCCTGACTCATGCCGGCGAGGCGCTCGGCCTGAGCCAGTCCGCCGTCAGCCGCCAGATCGGCGCGCTGGAGACACAGCTCAACGCCACGCTGTTCCATCGCCATGCGCGCGGCCTGATCCTGACCGAACAGGGCGAGCTGCTGTATCGCACCGCGCGCGACATCTTCGCCCGCCTGGCCGTCACCGAAGCGATGATCGCCGATGCCAAGGACAAGCCCTCGGGTGAATTGAAGGTCACGACCACGGTGGCCTTTGGCACCATCTGGCTGGCGCCACGGCTGAAAGAGTTCATGGACCTCTATCCCGATATCCGCATCGAGATGGTGGTGGACGATCGCGAACTCGATCTCTCCATGCGCGAAGCCGATGTGGCGATCCGCATGTGGAAGCCGACCCAGGCCGACCTGATCCACCGCAAGCTGCTCACCGTGCATAACCACGTCTATGCCTCGGTCGATTACGTCACGCGCCGCGGCACGCCGCAGACGATTGAAGACATCGACAAGCATCATGTCATCGTCTACGGCGAGGAAGCGCCAGCGCATTTCAACAATATCAACTGGCTGCTCAAGGTCGGCGATCCGGCCATCCCGCGCGACCCGATCCTGACGGTGAATAACGTCTACGGCGTGATGCAGTCGGTCGCCAGCGGCCTCGGCATCGCCGCGCTGCCGGATTACATGGTGGAGGGCAATCCGCGCATCGTGCGCGTGATGCCCAGCGTCGACGGCCCCAGCTTCGACACCTATCTGGTCTATCCAGAGGAACTGCGCAACACCAAGCGGCTCGCCGTCTTCCGCGACTTCCTGCTGCGCAAGGTGGCGGACTGGCGCTACTGAACATGGACCGTCAAGCGGACATGGTCGGCGGCGGCATGGCCCGGCGCAACGAGTTGCTGGTGCGCGTGCGCCAGCCGCTCGATATGGCGCTGCAGGTGCTGGCTGCCGTGGCCGTCGCCTTGCTGCTGGATGACTATCTGTCCATGCCGCTGCGGATCGGCTATCTGGCCGCCACCATCGCCGTGACCGGCCTGCAGTTTCTCACCCATCGCGCCTTCATGGCCGACCGCGAGCGGCGCCATCGCGCGCAGGCCTGGCGCTGGCGCCTGATCGGCGTCTACAGCCTGAACGGTGCGCTGTTCGGCACCGCCGCCGCCACCATCGTGCAACTGCCCTATGAAAGCGCGCCACTGCTGGCGCTGCTCTGCCTGCTTGGCATGATCTGCTCGGTCAGCCTGACGGTGGCGGTGCAGTTCATTGTCTCAGCGACGGTGATCCTGCTCAGCACGTTGCCGCCGGTGACCATGCTGCTGCTGGCTGAGACGCAGGACCATTGGCTGCTGGCCGGGGCCGGCTGCATCGTCATCGTGCTGCTGCTGAGTTTCTCCCACCGGCTCAACCGCTATTTCCGCCGTACGACGGACCTCGTGGAACGCCTGCGCCAGATGCTGCAGGACCGCACGCGCAGCAGTGCCGATGCCGAAGCCGCGCAGCGCCGCCTGCGCCAGATCCTGGATACCGCGCCGTTCCCCATCGTGGTGGCGCGGCGCAGCGATGGCGCCTTCCTCTACAGCAACCGCCCCGCTGCCGAACTCTTCGGTATCGAAGATGGCGGGCCGGACGCCGTGCCGCGCTACGTGCTCGATCCGGCGCATCGCGATCGCATCTTTGCGGACGGTCGTCCGCAGCCCGACGAGGAGCTGCAGATCGCCACCGCGCAGGGCCGCGCAATCTGGGCCACCATGGCAGCCGTGCCGATGCGCTATGGCGAGGATGAAGCGGCGCTGGTCGTGGTGAACGACATCACCGCCAAGAAAACCTCGGAAGCGCGCCTGCGCGAAGCCGAGCAGCGCCTGGGCGATGCGCTGAACGTGGCGCCGGATGGCGTGGCGCTGTTCGACCCCGAGCAGCGGCTGGTGATCTGCAATCCGGCTTATGCCGGCATCATCGGCGTCTCGCTCAACGCCATCGCCGGCCTGACCCATCGTGATATCTGCCAGGCTTCAGTGCGCGGCCGGCCGGCACCGGCGGCAGCCGGCGTGACAACCGACTACGACGACTGGATTTCGACGCGGCTGCGCACATTCAATCTCGCAAATGGCACGCCGCATATCTTCTTCGATACGCGCGACAAGCGCTGGCTGCAGATCCGCGATTTCCGCATGGACTCCGGCGGCACGGCATCGCTGATCACCGATATCACCGCACTGAAGCGCGGCGAACGTGAGCTGCGCGAGGCCAACGAGGCGCTGGCGGCCCGCACCGAGACGCTGGAAGCGGCGCGCAAGACCGCGATCAAGGCGCACCAGGATGCCGAATTCGCTAATCGCGCCAAGAGCCAGTTCCTGGCGCATATGAGCCACGAACTGCGCACGCCGCTGAATGCCATCATCGGCTTTTCCGAGATCATGTCGCTGCAACTGCTCGGTGCCTCAGGCGTGCCGCAATATGATCGCTACGCCAGCGATATCCTGGCTGCCGGCCGACATCTGCTGGCAGTGATCGACGACATCCTCGATCTGTCCAAGGTCGAGGCCGGCAAGATGAAGCTCGACAGCGACTATGTTCCCTGGGCGCGGCTGCTGCAGGATTGCCTCACGCTGCTGCGCCCGCTCGCCGCCGACCGCATGGTGACACTGCGCGTGGCGCCTGCGCCGGAGAATGCCGCGATCTTTGCCGACGAGCGTCTGGCCAAGCAGATGCTGGTCAACCTGCTGTCGAATGCCGTGAAATACACGCCGTCGGGCGGCGAGGCGACGATCCGCCTGCTGCCCGGCAGCGATGGCAGCGCTGTGGTCGAGGTGACCGATACGGGCGTGGGCATGGACCAGGCCGATCTGCAGAAGGCGCTGGAGCCATTCGGCCGCATCGATTCCGCCCTGGTGTCGCAGATGCGCGGCACCGGACTCGGGTTGCCGCTGGTGAAGGCGCTGATCGAACTGCATGGCGGCCGGCTGGAGATCGACTCTGAGCCCGGTCGCGGAACGACGGTGCGGCTGCATTTTCCGGCCCAGAAGGCGGCTGCAACGCTCTCGTAACGGATTGAATCGGCTGGGTTTGTAAGTAAACGCCTAGTTATGCAGCAGATGCATGCCTGTGTTGCCAATTCTCTGGATACTCAAACCTGCCGCCAGGGGGTACACCAATCCCTGTCAGATGTTGCGTCGCAGCATCTCCCGGTTTTTGGCTTCGGCCAGAAACTTTGGTCGCTACAGCTCCCCCGCTGTATCGACCAGTCCGCGCGTCTCGCGCGGAGCCTCCCTGTTAAGACTTAGCCGGCCTGGTTTCAGGCCGGCTTTTTTTTGCCTTCAGGATTTCAGCAGCAAGGGCAGTGCGGCCATATCGCCGAATACCCGGCAACCCAGCGCGGCAAAAGCCTCCCCGTCACCGTCGGGCCGATAGGCAAACACCGTCATGCCGGCGCGGATACCCGCCGTCGCACCCGGCAGGCTGTCTTCCACCACGGCGCAGGATGCCGGCGCAAAGCCGCCCATCCGTTCAGCGGCAAAGAAGAAGACATCCGGCGCCGGCTTGGCTTCGGCCACCTGATGAACGCTGAACAGGTTGCTGCCGAAATGGTGCGACAGCCCGGTCAGTTCGAGGCTGTAGGCGATCTTCTCCGGCGCGGAAGAGGAGGCGACGCATTTCGGCTGCTGCAACTGCTGCAGCATGGTGGGCACGCCGGAGATCGGCACCAGCGAGTCGCGGTAGCTGGCATAGGTCGCGTCCTTCAGGTCAGCTTCGAAATCTTCCGGCACACGCTGCAGGCCGTAGCTCTCGTAGGCCAGCGTCAGGCATTTCGCCACGGTCAGCCCGGTGAAGTCGCGCGTCACTCGGGTCAGGTCAAAGCGCGGATCCAGCCCGCGTGCAACCAGCTTGTCATAAAAGACACGGTTCGCCAGGGTTTCGGAATCCACCAGCGTGCCGTCGAGATCGAAGATGATGAGATCGTAAGCCATCCCGCAGGGATAGCCTGACGCGCCTTACATGAAAAGCTTTTCGCCCGCGCCGGCATTCTTGTAGAGCTCGGCAACCTGCTCGCCATAGCCGTTATACAGCTGCGTCGGGATGCGCCGACCGGTACCGATCACTTCCTCGGTCGCCTGGCTCCAGCGCGGATGCGCCACCATCGGGTTCACATTGGCCCAGAAGCCGTATTCGTCGGCGGCTAGCCCTTCCCAGAAGGTCTTGGGCCGCTTGTCGGTGAAGGTGAAGCTCACGATCGACTTCACCGACTTGAAACCGTATTTCCACGGCACCGCCAGACGCAGCGGCGCGCCATTCTGCTTGGGCAGCGGCTTGCCGTAGATGCCGGTGGCGATATAGGCGAGATCGTTGGTCGCCTCTTCGAGGGTCAGGCCCTCGGTATAGGGCCAGGGATACCAGAACTGCTTCTGGCCGCTGGCTTCCGCCGGCCGCGAGAAGGTTTTCATCACCAGGTATTTCGCGCCCGAGCTGGGCTGCGCGAACTCGACCAGGGATTTCAGCGGGAAGCCGCTCCACGGCACCGTCATGCTCCAGGCCTCGACGCAGCGGAAGCGATAGAGTCGCTCATCCACCGGCATCTTGCGGATCAGTTCCTCGGCATCGATGGTGATTTCCTTGGCCACCATGCCGTCGATCTTCACCTGCCAGGGCTTGATCGTCAGCGCCTGGGCCGAGCGATGGATATTTTTGCTGGTGCCGAATTCGTAGAAATTGTTGTAGCTGGTGGCGACCTTCTCTTCGGTGAGGTCGCGGCCCGGATCGAAGGCGGCATTGCGCTTGGCAGGATAGAGTTCAGGCGCCACGAGCGCGGCATCGGCGGCGCCGAAGGCGGGACGCAGGCCGGCGCCGGCCAGGAGCCCGGTCATCCCCATGCCGGCGAGCAACGTGCGGCGGTCGAGGAAGATGGCTTCCGGAGTGGCCTGATGTTCCGGCAGATCCCAGCTACGGCGGCGTTTGATCAGCATGGCATAAAATTCCCGAAAACAGTTGCGCCCAAAAAAGATTGGGCCCGGTGATGGCCCGGCCAGGAGAACCTAGCGTGCCATCGACCGGGCGCCAATCAAGCTTCGGTGAGACGGGGCGAAACGTTACATCCCGCCCCGCATAATTTTCGTGTTACTTCTTTTCCAGCAGGCTGCGCAGCATCCAGGCAGTCTTCTCATGGATCTGCATACGCTGGGTCAGCAGGTCGGCGGTCGGCTCGTCGGACGACTTGTCGACCACCGGGAACAGCGCGCGGGCGGTCTTGCTCACCGCCTCATTGCCCTTCACCAGGTCCTTGATCATGTCCTGCGCGCCAGGCACACCGGTCTCTTCCTTGATGGAAGACAGCTTGGCGTATTGCGCATAGGAACCCGGCGCATAGTGGCCCAGCGCACGGATACGCTCGGCGATCAGGTCCACGGCCAGCGCCAGTTCGGTGTATTGCAACTCGAACATGGTGTGCAGGGTCTGGAACATCGGGCCTTCGACATTCCAGTGATAGTTATGCGTCTTGAGATAAAGCGTGTAGGTGTCGGCCAGCAGGCGCGACAGACCATCGGCGATCTTTTTGCGTTCCTTTTCGGCAATGCCGATGTCGACTGCGACAGCCATGGGGACTACTCCTTGTTTTCTGCGGTTCCGCTTCGTTAATTTAGAACTATTCCAACGGGCTGCAAGTTCCCCTGCCATGCAAAGCTATCATGGCAGTCCCGAATCTGCGTCGATTGAAGCGAAAATTTATTGCTGCCCAATGTCAGTCGCTGCGACGGTCAGTTATTCCGCGGGCTCCAGCTCGACGCCTTCGCCGGTCAGCAGCTTTTCCTTGCGCTCCAGCCCCCAGCGATAGCCGCCGAGGCCGCCATCGCTGCGCAGCGCCCGGTGACAGGGCACCAGCACGCCGATGATATTGTTGCCGCAGGCCGAGCCGACGGCGCGCGAGGCCTTGGGCGCGCCCAGGCTCTGGGCGATCTGCTGATAGGTGCGGGTCTCGCCAACCGGAATGGCCTGCAGCGCGGTCCAGACGCGGATCTGGAAGGGTGTGCCGCGCAGGTCCAGACGCAGACCCTTTGGCGGTTCCTTGCCGGCCAGCATCGCCTCCAGCGCTGCGAAGGCGGCTTTGCCGGCATCGTCGTCGCGGTCAATGCGCGCGGCGGGGAATTCGTCGCGCAATTCAGCCAGCATGGCTTTCTCGGTATTGCCGAACAAAAGCGCGGCCACGCCGCGCGTGCTTTCCGCCACCAGCGTTGCGCCCATCGCCGTGCGGCGGATCGCCACCGTTAACGTCAGTCCTTCACCGCCGCGGCGGTAATCAGCCGGCGTCATGCCAAGCCAGCGCCCGGCCTTTTCATAGACGCGGCTGGCGGCGCCGAAACCGGCGCCGTAAATCGCGTCTGTTACGCCGCTACCATGACGCAGCTCGTTTTTCAGCAGTGCGACCCGCTGCGCCTCGGCATAGGCGCGCGGGCTGAGACCATAGGCTGCGGCAAAACGGCGCTGCAGATGTGTGGCGCCCATATGGGCTGCCTTGGCGAGCTGCGGCAGGGTCGGCGTCGACTCACCGGCCGCCAGCCGCTGATCGATCAGCTTGCGCGCGCGTTCCAGTCGGGCATCGGCGGCTGGCGCCTGTCCCTGAATATAATTCTGGGGCTGGCAGCGTTTGCAGGGGCGGAAGCCGGCAGCTTCGGCGGCATCCGTGCTGTCGAAGATGCGGACATTCTCGCGCTTCGGCGCGCGGCTGACACAGGAGGGGCGGCAGAAAATCTTCGTGCTCGCCACGCCGTAGAAGAAGCGGCCGTCGAAGCTGGCGTCGTTGCCATTGATGGCGGTGAATTCGACCTCGGTGGGAAGTCTCTGGGTGGGCAGTCGCGGTGTCTGTTTCATGCAGACCAAGATAGGGAGCCAATCCGGCGCCCACTATCCGCCTTTTGCGTTGCGATTCCCAGTCAGACGGTCCAGTCGGCCGGCACCGGAACCGGAAACTCCAGCAGCATCTGGGCGAAAGCCTTGCCCTGCGGATCGTTGCGCAAGCTCGCAATGCCGCCGCCGCCCAGAGCATTGTGCAGCAGGAAATTCAGCCCATGGATGCCGGGCCAGTCGAACCGCTTGACCGGACCTTCGACCAGATGCGCGAACCAGCCGGCCACGGCCTCAGTTGTCAGGGCGGCGCGGATCGCCGGCAGGTAATCGGGCTGGCGCGCGATCACGCCGATATTGCTGTCGTCGCCCTTGTCGCCCGAACGCGCATAGGCGAGCTGCACCAGCGGGACAGTCTTGGTTGGGGCTGCGGGCAGGGCAGCAGTGGAGGGCTGCCCGGCCGCCGCGCCACGCGGCTCGCCGCTGATCACCGGCATGGCGAAAGGCTTCGCCTCGCCTTCGGTGTCCAGCGAGATCGACAGGCTGGCTTTCGGGATGAAGCAGGAGAACAGCCGCACGACGGGTTGCGGCGAGGGGCGCCCGCCGAAGAAACCGGTGGTGCCGGGCGAAAACGACGTGCCGGCCGGCGCGATCTCGCGGCTGAAGATTTCCAGCGCGTTCTTGTCGGTATGGCTGACCGCCAGCTTCATCACCACTTCGCGGGCGGCGCGGGCGCCAGCAGCGGCCTGCGGGCCATACATAGCCTCGGTGCCGAGGATTTCAATCGAGGTGCTGCGATAGTCGCCGATATTGAGCGCGGCGAAAATCTTGCGCGTACGCTTCAGGATCGCCTCGGCGCTGCGTTCGGCCTTTTCGCGCGCAGCGATGCCGCCGATGGTCATATGCGCCACGGCGCGGAAGCCGTCGAGCCAGGTGGCCGAGACCTTGTAGCGGTCGGACGGCGGACGGCCTTTGGCATTCGACACGCGCACGCGATGGTCGCCGAGGTCTTCGATCTTTACGGCAGAGAAATCACAGGTCACATCCGGCAACATGTAGCAGGCCGGATCGCCGATCTCGTAGACCAGTTGCTCGGCCACCGTGCCGAAACTGACCAGGCCGCCGGTGCCTTTCGGCTTGGTGACGACGAAGCTGCCGTCGGCGGCAATCTCGGCAATCGGATAGCCGATATTGTCCCAGTCCGGCACGTCGCGCCAATCGGTAAACAACCCGCCCGAAGCCTGCGCGCCGCATTCGATGATATGGCCAGCCAGACTCCCGGCGGAAAGTTTGTCGAAATCCTGCAGGTCCCAGCCGAATTCATGCAGCAATGGACCCAACACGAGCGCTGAATCGACGCAGCGGCCGGTGACGACGATATCGGCGCCGGCTTTCAGCGCGGCAGCGATCGGCGCGGCGCCCAAGTAGGCATTGGCCGACATGAATTTCGCCGGCGTCTCAGCGCCGGGCTGCATCGGCACCAGTTGTGGCTTCAGCGTGTCGATCTGCGGCAGCAGGTCGTCGCCCAGCACCACGCCGACGTTGAGAGAAAGCCCGGCATCGGCAATCAGCGCGCGGATCGCAGTTGCGCAGGCGGCCGGATTCACGCCGCCGGCATTGGCCACCACCTTCACCTTGCGGCGCGCCAGTTCGGGCAGCAGGCGCTTCATGGTGACAGCGACAAAGTCGGTGGCGTAGCCCTGTGCCGGATCTTTCGCACGCATCCGCGCCATGATCGACATGGTGATCTCGGCCAGATAGTCGAAGATCAGGTAATCGACCTCGCCCTGCGCCAGCAGCTGCGGCGCGGCGACCATGGAATCGCCCCAGAAGGCCGATGCGCCGCCGATGCGGATCGTCTTGTTGCTCATGTTCCGTTTCCTCCGGCCGCATTTTCTGTCAGCATAATCACCCGGAACAGCCGCGTCATGCCTGACGCTGCGTCATACCGGGGCTCCATGTCCGACACGCTCGCAGTGCAGATCGTCAGCCGCAGCTGGAAACGCCTCTGGCGCTCCGGCGTGGACGCGCTGCTGCCGCCGCAATGCATGCTCTGCACCGCGCAGGTGGATGAGCCCGGCCGGCTTTGTCTCGATTGCTGGCCCAGCGTCGGCTTCATTGCCGAGCCGTGTTGCCCGACCTGCGGCGTGCCGCATGCGGTGCCGGTGCCTGAGGGGCTGGTCTGCGGTGCCTGCCTGAAAGACACGCCGCCCTTTGCCCGTGCGCGGGCTGCGTTTGTCTATGGTGGCGGCGGTCGCGACCTGGTGCTGCGCTTCAAGCGTGGCGACCGCACCGACCTCGCACCGGGCCTTGCCGCCCTGCTGCGGCAGGCGGGCGCGTCCTTGCTAACCGAGTGCGACATGATCCTGCCGGTGCCATTGCATCGCTGGCGGCTGTGGCGCCGGCGCTTCAACCAGTCGGCGCTGCTGGCCCGGGCGCTGGGACGCGCAGCGGACAAACCGGTGCTGCTGGAGGTGCTGCACCGGCGCCGTGCCACCCGCAGTCTTGGCCGGCTCAACCGTACGGCCCGCAAGCGGGAACTGGCCGGGGCCATCGGGGTTGATGCGGGGCAGGCGGCCACGATCCGTGGCCGGCGTCTGCTGCTGGTGGATGATGTGTTTACCACCGGCGCCACGGTGAATGCCTGCTGCCGGGCGTTGTTGCGGGCGGGGGCGGCGGAGGTGACGGTGCTCACCCTCGCCCGGGTTGTTCGGGCCGAGCAGAGCGCCATATAATATCACGACTGCGAGGGGCATCTCGCACAAGGAACCGGACAATGGCCCAGATCGAAATCTACACCACTTTCATGTGCCCCTATTGCTCGCGCGCCAAGGCGCTGCTCGAGAAGAAGGGCCAGACCTATAACGAGATTGATGTCTCCTACGACGCTGCCAAGCGCGAGGAGATGACCCAGAAGGCCGGCGGCGTCCGCACGGTGCCGCAGATCTGGATCAACGGCACGCATGTCGGCGGCTCGGATGACCTGTATGCGCTGGAGCGCGCGGGCAAGCTCGACGCCATGCTGGCTGCGTAAGACGTTTTTGAGCGGGGGAGGCATCGTGGCGCAGAAAGTCAAAATCGGTCTGGTGCAGCCCAATATCTGGGACGACATGGCCGCCAATATCGCCCATGTCTCCGCCCTGGTGCGCAAGGCGAAAGACGCTGGCGCCGACTTCATCACGACGCCGGAGAATTCCGGCTTCATGGGCGTGAATGCCGCTGCCAGCGTCGCCGCCGGAAAGCCGGAGGAGAGCCATCCGGCGTTGCAGGCCTTCCGCAAGCTTTCCGAGGAGCTGAACACCTGGCTGCTGGTGGGGTCACTTGCGATCAAGCCCGAAGGCGCCAACCGCAACTTCAACCGCTCGTATCTGCTGGCGCCCGATGGCGGCATTGCCGCGCGCTACGACAAGATCCATCTCTTCGATGTCGATCTGCCGTCCGGCGAGACTTACCGTGAGAGCAACTCGATCGCGCCGGGCGGCGAGGGCGTGCTGACGTCGCTGCCCTTCGGCACGCTCGGCATGTCGGTCTGTTACGACCTGCGTTTCCCTGGCCTGTATCGCGGTCTGGCGCAGGCCGGCGCGGATATGATCACCATCCCGGCGGCCTTCACGCGCACCACCGGCCAGGCGCACTGGCATGTGCTGATGCGGGCGCGCGCCATCGAGACCGGCGCCTTCGTGATCGCGCCCGCCATGTGGGGCGATCATCCTGGTAGCCGGCAGACCTATGGCCATTCGCTGGTGGTCGATCCCTGGGGCCGCGTGCTGGCCGATATGGGCGATGGCGTCGGCGCCAAGGTTGTCGAGATCGATCTGGCTGAAGTGGCCAAGGCGCGGGCGCAGATCCCGGCCTGGCGGCATGATCCGGTCTATACGTTGCCGGCGCGCAATCTGACCGGCCGCGCCGCGGAGTAAAGCGGCAGGTTCACGTTCATCGCCTCGGCAAACGGCTCCCACAGCGCGGGCGTCAGCGCCAACACCGGTTCGGCCTGCGGCATTCCGCGCCCTTCATAATCGTTGGTGACGCCGCCGGCTTCGCGCACCAGCAGCAGGCCGGCCAGCGCATCCCACGGCTTCATGCGCAATTCGTAAAATCCATCCAGCGCACCTTCGGCCGCCAGCGCCAGCAGCAGCAAGCCGCTGCCGAGCCGGCGATACTGGCAATGTGCAGCGAGAAGATTGTCGATGACTTTGGCATGCGGTCCCGGTGCTTCGCCGTGGCCATAGCCGATTCCGAGACAGGCCTGATCAAGACGCTGCTGGCCGCTGACCGAAATCGGCTTACCATTGCAAAACGCACCATGGCCGGCGCGCGCGGTGTAAAGCTTGTCGGAGACAGCATCGTAAATCAGGCCGAGTTCGATACGGCCCTGCACCATCAGCGCAATGGCCACGCACCAATACGGCAGCCCACGCAAGTAATTTGCGGTGCCGTCGATGGGATCGATCACCCAGAGCGCATCGGTATCGCCGCCGCGCCGGCCGCGTTCTTCGCCCAGAATCCCGTCGTGCGGAAATTCGCTGAGCAGCCGCGAGGCGATCAGGTCTTCGGTCTCGGCATCGGCCTGACTGACGAAATCCTGCGCACCTTTCAGCTTCACAACCAGTTCGCTGCGATTGTCGAAAAATCCGCGCGCCAGTTTGCCGGCCTCGCGGATCACCTGGCTCGCATGCTGCAGACGTTTGTCGATATCGAAGGTCATGGCCGGATGCTACGCCTCGGCGGGCGATGGCCCAACTGCTATTTCGGCAAAATCACGCAGGGACACTTTGTGTTTGCGTCGTGTTCCAGGTTTCCCGCGACAGTCTGTGCCAGCTGACGATCCGCTCCCAGATCGGACCCTCTCCGGTATAGCTGAATCCCAGCTTGGCCAGCACGCGCTGCGAGCCGCGGTTTTCCGGCGCAGTCAGCGCAATCAGCTGGGTGAGGTTGCAGTGCTCGAAGCCGAATTGCAGCGTGGCGCGGCCGGCTTCGCTGGCAAGACCTTTACCCCATGCGGTTTTTCCCAGCAGGTACAGCAACTCGGTCTGTTCGGCTTCCGGCACCCAGCGCAGCCCGCATTGTCCGAGCAGACGCCCAGTACTGCGATCCTGCACGGCCCAGACGCCATGACCGCGCCGGTCCCAGTGGTCGTTGAAATTATGGATGTTGCTCTTGGCGCGGTCCTGCGCCTCGGCGCGCGGCAGGCCGCGACCGGGCAGCATGTGGCGCATCACCTGGTCATCGTTGTAAAAGCGCGCCAGCGCCTCGAAGTCGCGCGGCTCGAAGCGGCGTAGGACCAAGCGCTCTGTTTCAATCATGCGGGCCGCACCGCGCAGATGCGCTGCCGCACAGCATTCGCTTCCTCGCCCTGCTCGAAGGCGCGCATGGTCAGGCCTGCCGCGCGGCACCAGTCGAGCAGTTCGTCGGGCGCCAGCAGGAAGTTGGGATTGCTTGGCTTGCCGAAGCGTTCGTTGCCCTGCATGAAGGTCTCGTAAATCAGCACGCCGCCTGGGCTGAGCGCGGCCGCGATTTGCGGGAAGAGCGGTCGCCACAGGTAATTGGTGACGACAATCCCGGCGAATTGCCGGCCGGTCAGAGGCCATGGGCCATTTTCGATATCAGCTTCGATCAGTTCGGCGCGATCATCGCCGCGCAGGTCGGCCATGCCTGACAGATTGCGGTCGAGAAAGGTCACCGGATGGCCGTTTTCCAGAAACAGCCGGCCATGCCGGCCGCCGCCGCAGGCGAGATCAAGCATGCTACCAGCTGCGCGGACAAGCGGCGCGAAACGCACAATCCAGGGCGAGGGCGTGCCGCTGCCATGCATGCTGTCGATCTGCCCCCTTGTTGCACCGCCATGACTGCCCCATGTATAAACTGTTGCAGGTCAAGGCAGGTTTCGGCCGCGCCGAATCACCCGATACGAGTCATGATCAAGTACGAACTGAAATGCCGCAAGGACCACGTTTTCGAGGCGTGGTTTTATGACAGCGCCACCTACGACAAGCAGGCGGCGGGCGGCAAGGTCGTGTGCCCGGTCTGCAACTCGCGCAAGATCGAGAAGGCGCCGATGGCGCCCCGCATCGGCAAGTCGAAGGGCGAGGTCGCCAAGGCCGAGGCCAGGGAAATCGCCAAGGTGCGCCAGGCGCTCACCGAGCTGCGCGACCATGTCGAGAAGAATGCCGATTATGTCGGCGACCAGTTTGCCGAAGAGGCGCGCAAGATCCATTACGGCGAAACCGACAAGCGCAACATCTACGGCGAAGCGAGCGCGGATGAGGCCAGGGAACTGGCCGAAGAGGGCGTCGATGTCGCCGTGATCCCCTGGCTGCCCAGGGAAGATGCCTGACGCTCAGGCGTCCTTCACCGCCACCAGCATGTAATTCACGTCGGTATCGCGGCCGATGCTCCAGCGGTCGTCGAGCAGGCTGTAGCTGACGCCAGCCACTTCGCTTAAAGAAAGTCCGGCGCGACGCAAGGACCCGGCCAGTTCATGCGGCTTGAGGAACTTCTTCCAGTCATGCGTGCCGCGCGGCACCCAGCCGAGGATGTATTCGGCCGCGACAATGCCGAGCGCAAACGACTTCGGCGTGCGATTCAGCGTCGCGGCAATCAGCAGCCCGCCGGGCTTCACCATCTGGCCGCAGGCAGCCAGGAAGCCGTCCAGATCGGCGACATGCTCCACCACCTCCAGCGCCAGCACGACATCGAACTGCTCGCCGGCTTCGGCCAGGGCTTCGGCACTGGTCGCGCGATAATCGACGCTCACCCCCGACTCGGCGGCATGCAGGCTGGCCACCCCGATATTGCGCTCGGAGGCATCGGCGCCGACCACGCTGGCCCCCAGCCGGGCCATCGGCTCCGACACCAGCCCGCCGCCGCAGCCGATATCCAGCAGGCGGAGGCCATTGAGGGGATTGTCGGACAGGCCGTCTCGGCCGAAATGGGCGCAGATGCGGTCGCGGATAAACCCCAGTCGCACGGGGTTGAATTTATGAAGGGGCCTGAACTTGCCCTGCGGGTCCCACCATTCCGCCGCCATGGCGGAAAAACGGGCGATTTCGGCGGGGTCGATACTGGCGGCAGACTGGCTCATGCGGCGACTCGCTCGGGCCCGACAAAGGGCTAAGGAAACAGGGGATTTTTCCGCCCGGCTCGGCTTGCCCCGGGCGGGTCCCAAGAGTATTAAGTACGCGCCTTTTAGCCGGCAAGGTTCCGCCGGTAACTATCGACAACGAACAGTGAAATGGGATCGAGCGACATGGCGCGCTTGGTGATGAAATTCGGCGGCACGTCGGTCGGTTCAGTCGACCGTATGAAGAACGTGGCCGCCAAGGTGAAACGCGAGGTTGAGGCCGGCAACCAGGTTGCCGTCGTGGTCTCCGCCATGTCGGGCGAGACCAACCGCCTGGTGGACCTGTGCAAGCAGGTCGACCCGGTGCATGACCAGCGTGAATACGACACCGTCGTGGCCGCCGGCGAGCAGGTCACCACCGGCCTGGTCTCGATGGCGCTGCAGTCCGCCGGCGTAAAAGCCCGCTCGTGGCAGGGCTGGCAGGTGCCGATCCGCACCGACGATATGCATGGCAAGGCGCGCATCCAGGAGATCGACGGCGCCGCCATGCTGAAGGATATGGCTGCCGGCATCGTGCCGGTCGTCGCCGGTTTCCAGGGCGTCGGTCCGGGCGACCGCATCGCCACGCTGGGCCGCGGCGGCTCGGATACCTCGGCGGTGGCGCTGGCTGCCGCGCTGCAGGCCGACCGCTGCGACATCTATACCGATGTGGATGGCGTCTATACGGCTGATCCGCGCATCGTGAAAAAAGCCCGCAAGCTGGATAAGATCACCTACGAGGAAATGCTGGAGCTGGCCTCGCTGGGTGCCAAGGTTCTGCAGACCCGTTCGGTGGAAATGGCCATGAACCACCGGGTGCGAACCCAGGTTCTGTCGAGCTTTGCCGATGTCGCCGGCACGCTGGTTGTGGATGAGGAAGAGATCGTGGAAAAGCAGATTGTCTCGGGTGTCACCTATTCCGCCGACGAAGCCAAGGTCACCCTGATCGGCGTCGCCGACCGCCCCGGCATCGCCGCCGGCATTTTCGGCCCGCTGTCGGATGCCGGCATCAATGTCGACATGATCGTTCAGAATATTTCTGAAGACGGCAAGAAGACCGACATGACCTTCACCATGGGCCGCAGCGACCTCGATCGCGCCGTCGGCATCCTGGAGAAGCAGGAAAAGAACCTCGGCTGGATGAAGCTGGTGCCGGACCGCAACGTCGTGAAGGTGTCGGTGGTTGGCGTCGGCATGCGCAGCCATGCCGGCGTGGCGCATATCATGTTCAAGGCGCTGGCGGAAAAGAACATCAACATCCAGGCGATCACCACCTCTGAGATCAAGGTCAGCGTGCTGATCAGTGCCGACTATACCGAACTGGCGGTGCGCGCCCTGCACACCGCTTTCGGGCTCGACGCAGAATGAGCGCGGAGGGTCGATGCGGGGAGGGCACGCCACACCAGCCTCTCCGGTAACTGGTAACGGAGACGGGCTGTGACGCCGGGCCGGGCGCAAGCACCCGGGCCGCGTGGCCTGCTGCGCCGTCTGCGCGAGGTGATGGCGGAGGCCGGCACCGTCGATGAACGCCTCGCCCGCGTCGTGCGCAATATCGCCGCCAACATGGTGGCGGAAGTCTGCTCGGCCTATCTGCTGCGCGGCGACGAACTCGAACTCTACGCCACCGAAGGTCTGAATCCCGACGCCGTCCACAAGACCCGCCTGAAAGTGGGCGAAGGTCTGGTCGGCGATATCGCCGCCCATGCGCGCCCGCTGGCGCTGGCCGATGCGCAGAGCCACCCGCAATTCGCCTACAAGCCGGAAACCGGCGAAGAAGTGTATCACTCGCTGCTCGGCGTGCCGATCCTGCGCGACAACCGCGTGATCGGCGTTCTGGTCGTGCAGAACCAGACGCGGCGCCAGTATGTCGATGAAGAAGTCGAGGCGCTGGAAACCATCGCCATGGTGCTGGCCGAGATGGTGGCTTCGGGCCAGCTCAGCGGCGGTGAGGATCTGGTCGCTGCCGCGCGCGCCTCCACCATGCCGTTCCGCGCCGATGGCCGCACGCTGTCGGAAGGTCTTGCCATCGGCATCGCCGTGCTGCACGAGCCGCGCATCCATGTCGAAAAGACCATGGCCGACGACATCCCGCTTGAGAAGCAGCGGCTGGATGCCGCCGTCGCTTCGATGCGCGATCAGGTCAACCGGATGCTGGAGGCGCCTGACAGCGACATTGTCGGCGAAAGCCGCGACATCCTGGAAACCTACAAGATGTTCGCGCATGACACCGGCTGGTTGTCCAAACTGCATCAGGCGGTGGAGTCCGGCCTGACGGCGGAAGCCGCCGTGCAGCGCGTGCAGGGTGATACGCGCCACCGCATGCAGGCGATCACCGATCCTTATTTGCGCGAACGTCTCGCCGATCTCGACGATCTGGCCAATCGCCTGCTGCTGCACCTGACCGGCAAGCCGCAGCATACGGCGGCGGAGAATTTGCCCGACAACGCCATCCTGATGGCGCGCAGCATGGGGCCGGCCGAGCTGCTGGATTACGACCGCCGCAAGCTGCAGGGCGTGATCCTGGAGGAAGGCTCCAGCGTCAGCCATGTGGCCATCGTGGCGCGCGCGCTGTCGATCCCGGTGCTGGGCGGCGTCGAGGGCGTGATCGCCAAGGTCGAGCCGGGCGATACCGTCGTGGTCGACGGTGATCACGCGCAGGTCTTCGTGCGCCCGGTGGCCGATGTGGTCGCGGCTTTCCACCAGAGCGTCAGTTTACGCAAGGCGCGACTGGCGAAATACGCCGCGCAGCGCGAGGACCCGGCTATTACCGCCGATGGCACCAAGGTCGCCATGCTGGTGAATGCCGGCCTGCTGATCGATTTGAGCCATCTCGATGAAACCAATGCCGACGGCATCGGGCTATATCGCACCGAACTGCAGTTCATGGTGCGCCCGACGCTGCCCAAGGCCGAGGCACAGACCGCGATTTATCGCCGCGTGATCGAGCATGCCGGCGACCGCCCGGTGGTGTTCCGCACGCTGGATATCGGCGGCGACAAGGTGCTGCCCTATCTTGTGAAATACCCGGAAGAGAATCCGGCGATGGGCTGGCGCGCAATCCGCCTGACGCTGGATCGTCCAGCGCTGCTGAAAGTGCAGCTGCGTGCGCTGCTGGAAGCGGCGGCCGGCCGCAGCCTGCATGTCATGTTCCCGATGATCGCCGAGGTGGATGAATTCCGCCGTGCCCGCAAGCTGCTGGATCGCGAGGTGCAGCGGCTGGTCAATCTGCGCAAGCCGGTGCCGCTCAAGGTGCAGGTCGGCAGCATGCTGGAAGTGCCGGCGCTGGCCTGGCAGTTGCCGGCTTTGCTGCCGCTGGTCGATTTCATTTCGGTCGGCTCGAACGACCTGATGCAGTTCATGTTCGCCGCCGACCGTGGCAACCCCAAGCTGGCCGACCGTTACGACCCGCTCAGCCCGGCCTTGCTCAGCTTCCTGCACTGGGTGGTGCAGCAGTGCCATGCGGTGGGCAAGCCGGTCACCATGTGCGGCGAGATGGGCAGCCGCCCACTCGAGGCCATGGCCCTGCTCGGGCTGGGCTTCCGCCGCCTTTCCATGCCGGCCAATGCCATAGGTCCGGTGAAGGAAATGCTGCGTAGCCTGTCTGTTCCGCAGCTCGCAGAATATATGTCCAAGTTGTATAGCTCGCCCGAGCACAGCGTACGCGGGCCTCTCGAGGAATTTGCGCGGGAAAATGGCGTAATTGTTTGAAAATGCTGGCCTGATCGGCACATTGCCGTAATATGTCACCAGCTAAAAACCTGCGGGCGAGATCATGAATACTCAGTCCGGCGGACAGCCGGCGATGGCCGAGTCCACGCTACCTGGCGAGCGTTACGAGGGTGTCGGCCATAGCCTGAAAGTGGTGCGTGAACGTCGCAGCCTCGCGCTGACGGATGTGTCCGCGCGCCTGCGGATCCGTCGCCCCTATCTGGAAGCGATCGAGGAAGGCCGGTTCAGCGAACTGCCCGGCGCTGTCTATGTCAGTGGCTTCCTGCGCCAGTATGCTGAATTCCTCGGCCTCGATCCTGATCAGGTGCTCAAAAGCTACCAGGCCGAAAACGATGGCACCGTGCATCACCGCCCGGTGCTGAATTTCCCGATGCCTCGCCCGGAAGAGCGCACGCCCCGGCTCTGGCTGGTGGTTGGCGCGCTGGTGCTCGCGGGCATCGTCTATGCGCTGTGGTATCGCCATCAGGAAGCCTTGCGCATGGGGCAGGACCTGATCCAGGCCGTGCCGTCACGGCTTGCCGATCTGGTGCCGAGCCCGCAGCCGATTGCGCCGGCTGCGCCGCCTATCGTTTTGCCGCCGCCCCCATCACAGGGCACGGCGCAGACCGCCCAAGCGCCCGCTGCGCCCGCCGCTCAGCCACCGGCAGCTCAGACTCCGCTGGCCCAGGCGCCGGCCGTGATGCCGCCGCCAGCCGCCGTGCCAGCACCAATTCCCGCACCTGTCGCGCCACCGGTGGTCGCCCAGGCTCCGGTGGCCACGGCTCCGGCTGCGCAACCGCCCGCCACAACGCCGGCCCCGGTTCCGCCGCCGGCCGCAGTCGCCACCGCTCCGGTCACGCCGGCTCCGGCCATGCCTGCATCGCCCCCCGCCGGCCAGACCAGCTATGGCACCGCCGAACCTGGCCGTATCCGCGTGGAGGCCACCGCACCGGCCTGGATTCAGGTGCGCGGGCCGAATAACGAGCAGATTTTCACCCGGCTGCTGAATGCCGGCGAACGCTACCAGGTGCCGGACCGCGCCGGCCTGACGTTGCTGACCGGCAATGCCGGCGGCGTGCGGATCGTGGTGGATGGCCAGACGCTGGCGCCGCTGGGCGCCGACGGCGAGGTCAAGCGCGGTATTTCGCTCGATCCGGAACGGCTGAAAAATCCGGGCGGCGAGAGCCAGGGCTAGGCCTGCATCGCTGCTGGCTGGCTTGCCATATCAGGGTAAAGGCGCCATGTTACGCCCGCGTCCGTAGTCCCCCAAAAGACGGCCCTGTGAGCCGGACGAAACGTTAAGCCATGAGCATCCGACCCTATCGCGATATTCAGCGCCGCAAGTCGCGCAAGATTTTCGTCGGCAATGTGCCGGTGGGCGGCGACGCGCCGATCACCGTGCAGACCATGACGAATACGCTGACCAGCGACGCGCAGGCGACGATTGAACAGATCCGCCGCTGCGAAGAGGCCGGCGCCGATATCGTGCGCGTCTCCTGCCCCGACGAGGACTCCACCAAGGCGCTGAAAGAGATCGTGCGGGCGGTGAAGGTGCCGATCGTCGCCGACATTCATTTCCACTACAAACGGGCCATCGAGGCCGCCGAAGCTGGCGCCGCCTGCCTGCGCATCAATCCGGGCAATATCGGCTCGGCCGAACGCGTGCGCGAAGTCGTAAAGGCCGCGAAAGATCATGGCTGCTCGATGCGCATCGGCGTCAATGCCGGCTCGCTGGAAAAGCATCTGTTGGAGAAATATGGCGAGCCCTGCCCGGAAGCCATGGTCGAAAGCGCGATGGATCATGCGCGCATCCTGGAAGATCACGACTTCCGGGAATTCAAGATCAGCGTGAAGGCCTCCGATGTCTTCCTGGCTGTTGCCGCCTATCAGGGCCTGGCCGAGGCCTGCGACTATCCGCTGCATATCGGCATCACCGAGGCCGGCGGCCAGCGTATAGGCACGGTGAAATCCTCCATCGGCCTCGGCATGCTGCTGTGGTCGGGCATCGGCGACACGCTGCGCGTGTCGCTGTCGGCTGCGCCCGAGGAAGAAGTCCGCGTCGGCTTCGACATGCTGAAGTCGATGAACCTGCGGCATCGTGGCGTGAACGTGATTTCCTGCCCGTCTTGCGCGCGGCAGAATTTCGATGTGATCAAGACCGTCGAGGTGCTGGAACAGCGGCTGGCGCATATCACCACGCCGATGACGCTCAGCGTGATCGGCTGCGTGGTGAACGGTCCGGGCGAGGCGCGCGAGACCGATATCGGCTTCACCGGCGGTGGCAAGAATACGCACCAGGTCTATCTCGCCGGTCAGCCGGCACACCGGCTGCAGAACGAGGATATCGTCGCGCATCTGGTCAAGCTGGTCGAAGACAAGGCCCGCCAGATCGAAGCAGCCCAAAAAGCCCAAGCCGAGATCAAGCATTCCGACGCCGCGGCCGACGCCGCGTCTTAGCTACCCATCATCCACAGACGGAGACACGCCGTGGCCCAGTTCCAGCCCGTGCGCGGCACGCATGACATTCTGCCTGACGATTTTGCCCGCTTCCGCCATGTGGTGGACACGGCGCGTCATGCTGCCCAGCTGTTCGGCTATCGCGAGATGGCGACGCCGATCTTCGAATTCACCGATGTGTTCGCTCGCTCGATGGGCGAGACCTCGGATGCCGTGTCGAAAGAGATGTATTCGATCAACGATCGTGGCGGCGAAAACCTGGCGCTGCGGCCTGAATACACCGCCGGCATTTGCCGCGCCTTCATCTCCAACGGCCAGCAGCAGAATGTACCCTTCAAGGCCTTCGCCTGGGGTCCGATGTTCCGCTACGAGCGGCCGCAGAAGGGCCGTCAGCGCCAGTTCCACCAGATCGACGTGGAAGTGATCGGCGCCGCCGAACCGCAGGCCGATGTGGAAGTGATCGCACTGGGCGCCGAAATCCTGCGCCGTCTCGGCATCCTCGACAAATGCACACTGGAACTGAACACATTGGGCGATCCGGAAAGCCGCATTGGCTATCGCGATGCGCTGGTGAAGTATTTTTCCGGCTATGCCGACGAGCTGTCGGAAGACAGCCGCAAGCGTCTGGAAAAGAACCCGCTCCGTATCCTCGACTCGAAAGACGAGGGTGATCGCAGGCTGGTGGCGAATGCACCGCTGATCCACGACTATCTCACGCCCGCTGCAAGTGACTTCTTCAAAGCATTGCAAGACGGCCTGGCCGCCAGCGACGTGCCCTTCACCGTCAGCCCGCGTCTGGTGCGTGGCCTGGATTACTACACGCATACCGCCTTCGAATTCGTCACCACGCATCTGGGCGCGCAGGGCGCCGTGATTGCCGGCGGGCGTTACGATGGACTGATTGAGCAGCTTGGCGGCAAGCCGACGCCGGGCATCGGCTGGGCCGGCGGCATCGAGCGCCTGGTGCTGCTGTCAGATCCGCAGCCAGTGGCACCACGCATCGTGGCCGTGATCCCGATCGGCGCTGCGGCCGAAGCCGAAGCCGTGAAGCTGGCTGGTGAACTGCGCCGCGCCGATATCGCCGTGGAACTCGCCTATGGCGGCAATGTTGGCAAGCGCTTCAAGCGCGCCGACAAGGTCGGTTGTACGGCGGCCGTGGTGATCGGTGACGACGAGATCGCTCAGGGCGTGGTCAAGCTGAAGGACTTCAAGAGCGGCGAGGAGGCAGTTGTCGCCCGCGCCGAACTGCTTGGCAAGCTGAAGGCCTGAGCGTGGACACCTCCGGCCTGCCGGAAGCCAAGCTCGACAAAGTAATCGAGCGCTACGAGATGCTGCAGGCCGAGATGGCCGGCGGCGGTCTCGCGGCCGAGGCTTTCGTCAAACTGTCGAAGGAATATGCCGAGATCGAGCCGCTGGTGCAGGCGATCAACGATCTGCGCCGGCTGCGTCGCGAAGTGGCTGACCTGATCGCTATGCGCGACGATTCCTCGTCGGATGCCGAGATGCGCAGCATGGCGGAAGCCGAGTGGAAGGAAGCGCAGGCGGCGCTCCCCGATGCCGAACGCCGCGTACTGATCATGCTGTTGCCCAAGGACGAGGCCGACGAGAAGAATGCCATCCTGGAAGTACGCGCCGGCACCGGCGGCGACGAAGCGGCGCTGTTTGCCCGTGATCTGTTCGAGATGTATCGCGGCTATGCCGCCAAGCATGGCTGGCGGTTTGAAGTTGAAAGCATTGCCGATACCGAACTGGGCGGGTTCCGCGAGGCGATTGCCACCATCACCGGCCGCAGCGTGTTCGCCCGGCTGAAATTCGAATCCGGCGTGCATCGCGTGCAGCGCGTGCCCGATACCGAAACCCAGGGCCGCATCCATACTTCGGCGGCCACCGTGGCCGTACTGCCAGAAGCCGAGGATGTCGATATCGACATTAACGAGAGCGATCTGCGCATCGACGTCTATCGCTCATCCGGCGCTGGCGGCCAGCATGTGAACACCACCGATTCTGCCGTCCGCATCACACATATCCCGACCGGCATTGTGGTGGCACAGCAGACCGAGCGGTCGCAGCACAAGAACAAAGCCAAGGCCATGAAGCTGCTGCGCGCCAAGATGTATGAGGCTGAGCGCGAACGTCTCGCCTCGACCCGCGCCGCTGACCGCAAGGGTCAGGTGGGGTCGGGCGACCGATCCGAGCGTATCCGCACCTATAATTTCCCGCAGGGCCGCGTCACCGACCACCGCATCAATCTGACTCTGTATAAAATCGAACAGGTCATGACGGGCGAGGCGCTGGATGATGTGATCGAGGCGCTGATCGCCGAAGACCAGGCCAACCGCCTGCTCGAGCTGAACCGTGCCTGATGCATCGAATGTCGGTGCTGTGCTGCTCGCCGCGCAGACGCGGCTCAAATCCGCTGGTGTCGATACGCCGCGCCTCGATGCCATCCTGCTGCTGGCTGAAGCCGCCACGCTGAGCGAGGACCTGATCCGCAGCCGGCCGGAAATGCCGTTGACACACGACGCAGTCGTCGCCTTCGAAGCGATGCTGCAGCGCCGCCTGCGGCGCGAACCGGTGTCGAAGATCATCGGCCGCCGCGAATTCTGGAGCCTCGAATTCCGCACCAGTTCCGATGTGCTGGATCCGCGCGGCGATTCCGAAACGCTGGTTGCCGGTGTGCTGGCCGCGATCCCGGACCGGCGGGTGTCGCTGCGGATCGTCGATTTCGGCACCGGCTCGGGCTGTCTGCTGCTCAGCCTGCTGCATGAACTGCCCAATGCCACTGGCGTCGGCATCGATGTGTCGCCGCCGGCGCTCAGCGTGGCGCAGGACAATGCCGAACGCCTCGGCCTGTCGTCGCGCTGCCTCTTCCGGCTCGGTAGCTGGGGCAAGGGTATCGAAGGTACGTTCGATATCCTGATCTCCAATCCGCCCTATATCGAAAGCGGCGTCGTGCCGGGCCTTGAGCCTGAAGTGGCGGATTATGATCCGCTGCTGGCGCTGGATGGCGGTGCCGACGGTCTGGACGCCTATCGCGCGCTGCTGCCCGATCTGGTGCGGCTGGCGACGAAAGACGCCTTCGCTGCACTGGAAGTCGGCATGGGACAAGATGTCGCAGTCAGCCATCTGCTGGCCGGCGCGGGATTTGGCGAGATTGCGGTATTGCCCGATCTCAGCGGTATCGGCCGCGTGGTAACCGGCCGGAAATCCGTGCAGATTCCCTGAAAAAGGGGGTTGGCAGGGGGGCGTGCCCCCCTTATCTTGAGTTTCGAGGGTGACGCAGTCCCAAGGAACCTGCCCAAGGATACGAGCCGGGGTGTTAACCGGGGGCGAATAAGCAGGCAGCGTCACCGCCTCATCGACAGCCGACATTCGGATGACGGACGCCCGCAGGGCGATACACATCGGATGATCGATTCATCGGGAGGCCGACCGTATCAGGCGCACGATATGCTGATGAGCATGGCGTGCCGATACGCGCGCAGAATGCCTGATTGCGCTATTTGCTAAAAAACAAGCGAGATGCATTGTGAACAATAAGAATCGTCAGCGTGGTGGCCGTCCCCAGGGTCGGAGGCCGCATGGTGGTGGCGGCGGCGGCGGTGGTGGTGGCGGCGGAAATAACGGCGGGATGAACAATTCCCACCGGAATTTCGACTCCAACGGCCCCGACGTGAAGATCCGCGGCACGGCCACCAATATTTTCGAACGCTATTGCCAGCTGGCGCGCGATGCCAATTCGTCTGGCGACCGCGTGGCGGCCGAGAATTACCTTCAGCATGCCGAACACTATTACCGGATCATGCTGGCGCAGGGCGTGACGCCGATGCAGCGCGCCGCCAATCAGCAGCAGAACCAGCAGCAGCCGAATGGCAACAGCCAGCAACCGGCGCAGTCTTCCGCCTCTGCGACCAGTGAGACCACGGAGACCACTGAGGGTGGCGAGCAGCCGAGCCTGGAAATGGAACTGGAAGCCGCACTGGACAGCAACGGCGACCCGATCCGCAAAGAGCGCGACGAGGCGACGGCCGCTTAATCCGCGTTCGCCAGCTCGCAGTTATGAAAAAGGCCGCCGGAGCGCTCCGGCGGCCTTTTTTGCTTCCCGCGGGAAAATCAGTTGGTGGGCGGCAGTTCGCCCTGTTCGGCCTGGCTCCACATCGCCTCGTCGGCGACGGTCAGCTGGCGGATCGGCAGGCTTTCGGTATCCGGCACCACGGGGGCCAGCGCGATATCGATTTCCAGTTCCTTGTCCAGCAGGCCGCGGTCGCCGCCCAGATGGCGCTCAAAGAACTCGACTGTGCGGTTGATGCTGTCTTCCTTGGCTTCGCCGCGGAAGGTGTGGCCCTGGCCCTTGTAGATCTTCACTTCGTGCTCGGCGCCGACATCGTCCAGCAGGCTGGCGAGTTCATAGGCGCGGCGCACCGGCACGGTGGCATCCTTGTCGCCATGCAGCACCAGCGTCGGCGGCATGCGATGCACACCCTTGCGCTGCACTTCCGACGGCATCGCGCCCACCACATTCACCACGGCCTGCACGCGCTCGTCGCGGCTGCCCAGGCTCAGCGCATGGAAGCCACCGAGCGACAGGCCGAAGATACCGATCTTGTCGGCATCGACGTAATTCTGCTTCTGCACGTAGGAGATCGCCTCGCTCAGTACGCGCTCGCGCTCGTCATGCAGGTTGGCGGCGGCCTTGCGGGCCTGCGGCACGCCGTCGAAATAATGCACCACGAAAGCAGTGATGCCCTTTTCGGCCAGCGCCTTGGCCTGCGGGTAGAACAGCGAGCCATCGCCCAGGCCATGGGCGCCATGCAGCACCAGCACAGCCGGCGACTTGCCGTTGGAATCCAGCAGGTCCATGTCGGCCTTGACCACATCGACGCGTACCTTGCGGCCATCGATGGTGAAACCATTGGTGTTCTCGGCTTCGGCGGCGCGGCGCGCGCCCTCGGCCGACTTCTGCTTGCGGGGGGTGACGGCGGCCGGCTTGGCGCCCGGCTTCGGAGTGGAGGCGGTGGCTTTCTGGCTGGCGCGCGGCTGGGCCTGCGCAGCCGGAACGATGGCAACACTGCCCATAATCAGCGCAAGCGTGGAAATGATGCAGATCTGACGGAATGCCATGGTCTTGGTTCCCCTGGCATTCAACGGTGTCGTGGCTTTGCCCCCGGCCATCGATCCCCCTATAAAGCCTCTATTCATCAAACTGCGGGTCCCCACCCGCTGACCTGTTTCAAGTTGTAACAGGGCTTTAGCGCCTGAGTCCACCTTTGATTCGCCTTAATATTTCCTGCTTTTCAAGGAAAATCATGGGGTTGTGGAAAAAACCGCCCGCTTGACCCCCGGGGGGCAGCTACTTACTTTACTGACCTAAGCCGGATTCGAGCCTTTCGACCCGCCTCCGGCACTGCCATTCCCAACCGAGGATTCCCGCATGTCTGCGCCCACCAAAGTCACCGACGCTTCCTTCGAGAGCGACGTCCTCAAGTCTTCCGATGCCGTGCTGGTCGACTTCTGGGCCGAGTGGTGCGGCCCCTGCAAGCAGATCGCCCCGGCGCTGGACGAGATCGCCAGCGAGATGGCCGGCAAGCTGACCATCGCCAAGGTGAATATCGACGAGAACCCGATGACGCCGTCGAAGTTCGGCGTGCGCGGCATTCCGACCCTGATCCTGTTCAAGGACGGCAAGCCGGTTTCCACCAAGGTCGGTTCGATGCCGAAGAGCCGCATCGTCGAGTGGATCAACTCGGCGATCTAAGCATTCTCCGAGAGGATCCGGCCCGCGAGGTATAGCGAGCCGGTGATAATCACACGACCGCTTTTGGGGGCCGGTGCTGACGCAGCATCGGCCCTTATCGTTTGGGCGATCTGTCGCATGGCCGCTGCGGCGCTGGCGGCGGGTTCAGCCGTCAGCCCTACGCTACGCGCGGCCTCGGTCAGGTCTTCGGCCGACAGGCTATTGGCCTCGCCCGGGATGGCAATGCAGCGCGCGCCTTCCATCTGGGGCGCCAGCGGGCGCAGGAAGCCGGCGGCGTCCTTGGTGTTCAGCATGCCGGCCACCAGCCAGGTCGGCCGTGGCGGCAGCAGCCTGAGCGCCTCCGCGAGCGCCTCGCCGGCCATGGCGTTATGGGCGCCATCCAGCCACAGCTCGGTGCCGGGCGGCAGCAGGTCGGGCAGCGGGCCTTTGCTCAGTTGCTGCATGCGGGCCGGCCAGTCGACCTGGCGCAGGCCGTCGGCAATGGCCTCTGGAGGTACGGTAAAACCGGAAAGCTGCCGCGCGCAGGCAATCGCCACGCCGGCATTGATCACCTGATGCGCGCCCAGCAGGGCCGGGCGGGGCAGCAAGAGTTCGATCTGGCTGTCGCGCCAGCGGATGCCGTCGCCACTTTCCCGCACGGTCCAGTCACGGCCATACCGGAACAGCGCGGACTTTGTCTCGGCAGCGCGCGCCTCGATCACCGCGATGGCCTCATCGGGCTGCGGGCCCACCACGCAGGGCACGCCGTCTTTGAGGATGCCGGCCTTGTTGGCGGCAATCTTCGTAATCGTGTCGCCCAGGAAAGCGACATGGTCGATGCCGATGGGGGTGAGCGCGGTTAGCACCGGTTGCGGGATCACGTTGGTGGTATCGGCAATACCGCCGAGCCCGGTTTCCAGCAGCACAATATCGGCCGGCACTTCGGCAAAGGCCAGATAAGCCGCGGCGGTCGTGATCTCGAAGAAGGTGATCGGCGCGCCGGCATTCACGCTTTCGCAGCGTTCCAGCAGCGCGATCAGTTTTGCATCGTCAATCAGTTTGCCGGCCAGCCGGATGCGTTCGTTGAAGCGCACCAGATGCGGTGAGGTATAGGCATGCACGCGATAGTCGGCGGCTTCCAGCATGGCGCGCAGAAAGGCGGTCGTCGATCCCTTGCCCTTGCTGCCGGCCACGTGAAACACCGGCGGCAGGCGCAGATGCGGATCGCCCAGCTTTGAGAGCAGGACGCGGATGCGGTCCAGCGAAAGATCGATGGCCTTGGGATGCAGCGCCGTCAGGCGCTGCAGGATGGCATCTAAATCAGCGGGCGCGGGGGCGGCTGGCGCCATGCGGAATCTCACCCGTTGGCGGAATTTCCAGGCCCGGACGCGGCAGCGCAACTACATCGGCCTTCGGCGCCGGGTCGAGCAGCAGGCCCACGATACGCCCCAGCGTCTCGCGCAGCTGGTGGCGATGCACGACCATGTCGAGCATGCCATGTTCCAGCAGGTATTCCGAACGCTGGAAGCCCTGCGGCAGGGTTTCGCGGATGGTCTGCTCGATCACGCGCGGGCCGGCGAAACCGATCAGCGCACCAGGTTCGGCGAGCTGAATGTCGCCCAGCATAGCGTAAGATGCGGTAACGCCGCCGGTGGTCGGATCAGTCAGCACCACGATGAAAGGCAGATGCGCCTCGCGCAGGCGCTGCACGGCGATCACCGTGCGCGGCATCTGCATCAGGCTGAGGATGCCTTCCTGCATGCGCGCGCCGCCGGCGGCTGCGAACAGGATCAGCGCGGCGCGCTGGTTCACGGCCAGCGTGGCAGCTGCAATCAACGCCTCGCCGGTCGCCATGCCCATCGAGCCGCCCATGAAAGCAAAGTTCTGCACGGCGACGACAACGTCCTGGCCTTCCAGCGTGCCATGCGCGACAGCAAAGGCATCCCTCTGGCCGGTCTTGCTGCGGGCATCCTTCAGGCGGTCGGGGTATTTCTTGGAATCACGGAAGTGCAGCGGGTCCTGCACCACATCGGGCAGTTCGATGGTCTGATACTCGCCCTTGTCGAACAGCGCGGCAAAGCGCTGTTTCGGACCGATGCGCATATGATGGTCGCATTTTGGGCAGACGCGCTGGTTCTCGTCCAGCTCCTTGGCGTAGATCATCTGGCCGCAATTGCCGCATTTGCTCCAGAGATTGTCCGGCGTGTCCTTCTTCGTGGTGAATTCACGGATCTTGGGCAGGACGGTGCGGGTCAGCCAGTTCATCTTGAAACTCCTTGTCTCAGGCCGCGGCCTTGGCGACGCCGCGGACGGCGGCGCTCAGCTCGCGCACCAATTCCAGCACATGTTCGGCCGGATCGATCTTCCTCATCTGGGCCTCGGCGATCCGTTCCACAAGGGCGGTGCCCACCACGGCGGCATCGGCCACCTTCGCAATCGCGGCGGCGCGCTGGCCATCGCGGATACCGAAGCCGACCGCCACCGGGATTTTCGTATGCTGCTTGATCAGCGCCACGGATTTGCCAACCGCAACGGGATCGGCGGCCGCCGCGCCGGTGGTGCCGGCCACAGAGACATAATACAGGAAACCCGAGGTGTTCTGCAGCACGGTGGGGAGCCGGGCCGCATCGGTGGTCGGCGTGGCCAGCCGGATGAAGTGAATGCCGGCCTTCACGGCGGGGATGCAAAGCTCGTCGTCTTCCTCAGGCGGCAGGTCGACCACGATCAGGCCGTCGACGCCGGCGGTCTTCGCATCGGCCAGGAACCTGTCCACGCCATAGGCCGAGATCGGGTTGAAATAGCCCATCAGCACGATCGGCGTATTGTCATCTTGCTTGCGGAAGTCGCGCACCAGTTTCAGCGTCGTCTTCATGCTGGCGCCATTGGCCAGCGCGCGCAGGCCGGCGGCTTCGATCGAGGGGCCATCGGCCATCGGATCTGAGAACGGCATACCGAGTTCAATCACATCGGCGCCGGCGGCCGGCAACTGCGCCAGCAGGCGCGCGCAGGTGTCGTGGTCGGGATCGCCGGCAGTGATGAAGGTGACGAGGCCGGCGCGACCCGCAGTCTTCAAAGCGGCGAAACGTTTTTCGATACGGCTCACAGTTCCACCCCCAGTGCCCGGGCGACGTTGAACACGTCCTTATCGCCGCGTCCGCACAGATTCATGATCATCAGATGATCCTTCGGCAGCGTGGGCGCCAGCTTGATCACATAGGCCAGCGCGTGGCTCGGCTCCAGCGCCGGGATGATGCCTTCCAGACGCGAACAGAGCTGGAAGGCTTCCAGCGCCTCGCTGTCGGTGGCCGAGACATAATTGACGCGGCCGACATCGTGCAGCCAGGCATGCTCCGGCCCGATGCCGGGATAATCCAGGCCAGCTGAAATCGAATGCGCCTCGGTGATCTGGCCGTCTTCATCCTGCAGCAGATAGGTGCGGTTGCCATGCAGTACACCCGGCACGCCCTTGGCGAGCGAAGCCGCGTGCTTTTCGGTCTCCAGACCTTCGCCGGCCGCTTCGACCGCGTGGATCTTCACATCCGGATCGTCGAGGAAGGGATGGAACAGGCCGATCGCATTCGATCCGCCACCGATACAGGCCACCAGCGAGTCGGGCAGGCGACCTTCCTTGCGAATCATCTGTTCCTTTGCTTCGAGGCCAATGATCGACTGAAAGTCGCGCACCAGCATCGGATAGGGATGCGGGCCGGCCGCCGTGCCGATGATGTAGAAGGTGTCATGCACGTTGGTGACCCAGTCGCGCAGCGCCTCGTTCATCGCATCCTTCAGGGTGCGTGAACCGGATTTCACCGCACGCACTTCGGCGCCCAGCAGCTTCATGCGGAACACGTTGGGCTGCTGCCGTTCGATATCGATTTCGCCCATGTAGATCACGCAGGGCAGACCGAAACGCGCTGCCACCGTGGCGGTCGCCACGCCATGCTGGCCGGCGCCGGTCTCGGCAATGATGCGCGTCTTGCCCATGCGCTTGGCCAGCAGGATCTGGCCGATGCAGTTGTTGATCTTGTGCGCGCCGGTATGGTTCAGCTCGTCGCGCTTGAAATAGATTTTCGCTCCGCCGAGATGATCGGTCATCCGCTCGGCGTAATAGAGCGGGCTGGGCCGTCCGACATAGTCATTGAGAAAATAGTCCATCTCGGCCTTGAAGGCCGGATCGGCTTTGGCCGCAGTGTAATGTTTCTCAAGATCGAGAATCAGCGGCATCAGCGTCTCGGCGACGAAACGCCCGCCGAATTTGCCGAAATGGCCTTTTTCGTCAGGTCCAGAGCGATAGGAATTGAGCGCGGTCATCGAACTATCCTCTTACTTTCATCACAGCCGCCGGGCCGCATCAAGGAAGGCGCGGATCTTCGCGGGGTCCTTCTTGCCCGGGCCGCTTTCCACACCAGAGGAAACGTCAACCGCCCGGGCTCCGGATTGTTGCGCGGCTTGCGACAGATTCTCCGGCGTCAGCCCGCCGGCCAGCAGCCAGGGCCGCTTGAACTCGGCGCCCTTCAGGATCGTCCAGTCGAAGGCCTTGCCATTGCCGCCCGGCAGCGCGCCGTCCGTGGACGGGCGCGCGTCGAACATCAGCCAGTCGACGGCGTCTTCGTAGTCTTTCGCGGCCTTCAGGTCGGCCTTGGTGGAAACCTTGATCGCCTTGATGATCGGCAGGCCGAAATAGACGCTGATCGCGCGGCAGCGTTCCGGCGTTTCATCGCCATGCAACTGCAGCAAATCGAGCCGCGCCTTGGCCAGGATCTTGTCGAGAAAATCGGTTTCCGGATCGACGAACAGGCCGACGCGGTCGATGCCGCTCGGCACCTCGTTGAGCAGGGCTTCCGCCTGTTCGGCGCCGACATTGCGCGGCGAGGGCGGGTAGAAGACGAAACCGACCATATCGGCGCCATGCGTGACAGCCGCCTCGACGGCAGCCGCATCGGTCAGACCGCAGATCTTGGTGAACAGCGGCATCTTACGCTGCCCCCGACATGCTTTCTGTCAGTTCTTGGGCGATGGCCTGCGCGCTGGCTTCCGGATTGGCGGATTCGGTGATCGGGCGGCCGATTACCAGGTGGTCGGCGCCCAGTTTCAGCGCATCGCCCGGCGTCATCACACGCTTCTGGTCGCCGGCGGCCGAGCCCTTGGGACGGATGCCGGGCACCACCAGCTTGAAGTCGGGGCCGCAGGCCTTGCGCAGCATGTCGATTTCGGTGGCAGCACAGATCACACCGTCGGCGCCGTTGGCCTGCGCCATCTTCGCCAGCCGCACGACATAGCTGCTGACATCTTCATTCACGCCGATCGCCTGCAGGTCGGAGGCATCCAGCGAGGTCAGCGCCGTGACCGCCAGGATCAGGGGGCGCTGGCGCGCGGCGTGGGCGGCCTCGACCGCCTGGCGGATCATCGCCGGACCGCCGGTGGCATGCACGGTCAGCATCATCGGGCCCATGGCGGCGGCGGCGGAGCGCACGGCACCGGCCACGGTATTCGGGATATCGTGGAATTTCAGGTCGAGGAACAGCGGCGTGCCGACCGGCAGGATGGCGCGCACTTCCGCCGGGCCATGGGCGGTGAAGAATTCCTTGCCCAGTTTGACGCCGAAACCGGCCGCCGCCGCGGCGCGGGCACAACGGGCGGCGAAGGCCAGTTCGATCGTGTCGATGGCGCAGAAAACCGGGGCAATGCGGGCGGAAAGGGGTGTCTTGCTCATGGGCCGGGCTTATAGCCGAAAGCGATCCGGAAGTCTCCCCCCAGCCCTCGTAACCGGGACCCCGGCCGGGCTAGGATGCCGGCCATGAAAACCCAACTTTCCCCCGGCTTTCCGGCCCTCGGGCTCGCCGCCCTGCTCCTGGCCACCGGTCCCGTTCAGGCCGCCGACCCGGCAGCGTCCCTCACCGGTGCCAGCATCCTGATGTACCACCGCTTCGGCGAGAATACGGTGCCGAGCACGAATATCCGGCTCGAGCAGTTCGATGCCCATATCGCCGAGCTGAAATCCGGGCCCTATACCGTCATGGGTTTGCCTGAGGTGGTCGCGAAGCTGAAGTCCGGCGAGAAGCTGCCCGACCGTGCCGTCGCGATCACCGCCGACGACGCCTATATCTCGGCCTTCACCGAAGGCTGGCCGCGGCTGAAAAAGGCCGGCATTCCCTTCACGCTGTTTGTGGCGACCGAACCGGTCACCAGCAAGCTGAAGGGTTACCTGACCTGGGAGCAGATCCGCCAGATGAAGGCGGAGGGTGTCACCATCGGCGCGCACAGCCATCGCCATCCCTCGCTGCCTGCACTGATCCCTGACAAGGCGCGCGAGGATCTCGAGACCTCGATGGCGCTGTTCGAGAAGGAGCTGGGTGAGAGGCCGTCGCTGTTCGCGTATCCCTTCGGCGAATGGGATGTGCATACGCTCAAACTGGTGAAGCAGATCGGCTACAGCGTGGCGTTTGGCCAGCATTCCGGCGTGGCGCATAGCCAGCACGACATGTTCTGGCTGCCGCGCTTTCCGATGAACGAGCATTTCGGTTCGGTCGAACGCGTGCGCCAGGCACTGAATTCGCTGCCGCTGCCGGTGACCGATGTCGAGCCGGCCGATGTGCTGGTAAAGCTGGGCCAGACGAAGAATCCGCCGGTCCTGCGCTTCACCGTCGCACCGGGCATCGAGCGGCTGAACCAGATGGTCTGTTACACCGGCGAGGGCAAGCAACTACAACCGAAGCTGATCGGCGAACGGCGTTACGAGATGCAGGCGCCCGAGGCGCTGAAGCCGCCGCGCGACCGTATTTCCTGTTCGGTGCCATCGACGCAGCAGGGCCGTTTCCGCTGGTTCGGCATCCAGTTCACGGTCGCCAAGTAATCCCGGCATGGTTCCGCGCCAGCGCAGCTTCCGTATCAACGGCTACGATCTCTCCTGTCTCGAAGCCGGCGAGGCCAGCGCCATTCCGCTGCTTCTGGTGCATGGCTCACTCTGCGACCAGCGCATCTGGACGGCGCAGATGGCGGCCTTTGCCGGGCATTATCGCGTGCTGGCGCTCAGCGTGCGCCATTTCTGGCCCGAGCAGTGGGACGGCACAGGCAACGGCTATGAAATCCGCCAGCATGCCGAGGATATCGCGGCGCTGATCGCGCATCTCGATGTTGGCCCGGTGCATCTGCTTGGCCATTCGCGCGGCGGCCATGTCTGTTTCCGCGTGGCGCAGCATTATCCGGAGTTGATCCGCGCGCTCATTCTGGCCGAGCCGGGTGGGCAGCTCGATCCTGCGTTGGCCGATCACGGTGCGCCGCCGCCGGGCGCCGATCTCGGCCAGATGTTTGAAGACTCCGCCAGTCTGATCGCGCGTGGCGAGATCGATGCCGGGCTGGAATTGTTCGTGACGGCGGTCGGCGGGCCGAAGGCGTGGAAATACGCCACCGAAGGCTTCAAGGCGATGGCGCGCGACAATGCGGCCACCATCATCGGTCAGGCACGCGAGGCGCGGCTCACCTTCATGAAGGCGGAGATCGAGAAGATCGACATGCCTGTGCTGCTGATCGGTGGCGCACTCACCCGCGGCCATTTCCCCAAAGTTCTGGATGCGATGCAGCGGCTGATGCCCGATGCCGAACGCGTCACCATCGAAGGCGCCGGCCATCCGATGTACGAGCAGCGCCCGGCGCCGTTCAACGATGCGGTGCTGGGTTTCCTCGCGCTGCGCTAGTTCCGCAAGATTTATCAAATCGGCCCGTGCTAGCGTCTTTCTGGTCAGAAACGCGCAGCCACACGGACCCAGATGCCCGAATCCAGCACAATAGAGACGCCGAGCCAGGCGGGTTACCTACGCCGCTTCACGCGCGTGATCGAGTATATCTATGCCCATCTGGATGAGGCACCTGATCTGAACACGCTGGCTGATGTTGCGGCGCTGTCGCCGTATCACTGGCATCGCACCTGGCAGGCAGTCTACGGCGAATCCGTGGTCGGTACGGTGAAGCGTCTGCGGCTGCAGCGCGCCGCAGCCGATCTGGCCAATACCGACATGTCATTGGAGGCGATCTGGCCGCGCGCCGGTTATGGCAGCCTCGCCGCCTTCAGCCGCAGTTTCAAGGAGGCCTACGGCCTGACGCCAACGGAATACCGCAAGGCCGGCAGCCATACCCGCTTCACCATGCCTTTTGCCGCGAAAGGAGTTTCCGCCATGCCGGATGTCGCTATCAGGACGCTTGCTCCTGCCGAACTCGCCGTGATCCCGCACACAGGATCGTATATGGAAATCGGGCGAGCCTTCGAGACGCTATTCGGCACGCTGGGGTCGCGCAATCTGCTACGGCCGGATCTGTGCATGAAGGGACTGTTCTATTCCGATCCGACCTCTGTGCCCGAAGCCGAACTGCAGTCCGCCGCCGGCATTGTGATTCCTGATGCAGCTTTTCCGGTCGAGGCCCCGCTGGAGCAGCGCAGTCTGCGTGGCGGCGAATATGCCGTGCTGCGCCATAAGGGTCCGTATTCCGACATGAGGGCCGCCTATGACTGGCTCTACGGTGAATGGCTGGTCCGCTCAGGTCGCGAGGCCGCCGATGCACCGGTTTTCGAGGAGTATCTGAACAATCCGCGCGAAGTGGCGCCCAGCGAGTTGCTGACCGATATCTGCCTGCCGCTGAAGTAATGCCATACCGTCACCCGGGCTTGACCCGGGGTCCCATTTAAAATGGGATGCCGGCCAGGAAGATATTTCTTGCGTCCGGCATGACGATATAAAGGGTTAGCTATGCCTGCTGAATTCCGCACCGCCACAGAACTGGCCGCCGCGCTGCGCTCCCGTCAGGTGTCATCGGTCGAACTGACGGAAGCTGCGATTACCGCCATCGAGGCGCGTGACGGCGCGCTCAATGCTGTCGTGGTGCGCGATTTCGAGCGGGCGCGTGCGGCGGCCAAGGCTGCCGATGCGGCTCTGGCCAAAGGAGCGCCCGGCGCCTTGCTCGGCCTGCCGATCACGGTGAAGGAAAGCTTCAACCTTGCCGGCCTGCCCACCACCTGGGGCATTCCGAATACCCAAAATATCCCGGTGACGCAGGATGCCGTGGCCGTGGCGCGGCTGAAGGCGGCCGGTGCAGTCATTCTCGGCAAGAGTAACGTTTCGACCGTACTGGCCGACTGGCAGGCGACCAATCCGGTCTACGGCACCAGCAACAACCCGTGGAATGTGACGCGTACGCCGGGCGGCTCGTCGGGCGGCTCGGCAGCGGCGCTGGCCGCCGGCTTCGTCTCGCTCGAACTCGGCTCGGATCTCGGCGGGTCACTGCGCATCCCCGCGCATTTCTGCGGCGTCTATGCCCACAAGCCAACCCTGAATCTTCTGCCGCGGCGCGGCCATGCTCCGCCGGGTACACCGGCACTGTCGGTCGTGCCGCATCACGACCTGCCGGTGATCGGTCCGATGGCACGCAGTGCCGCCGACCTGATGTTGGCGCTGGATGTGCTGGCCGGACCCGACGAAGTCGAGGCAGTTGCCTATCGGCTGGACCTGCCTGCGCCGCGGCATACCGCGCTGAAGGATTATCGCATTCTAATTCTCGACCGACATCCGCAGGTACCGACCGATGCGGCGGTGCGCGATGCCATCGAGGCACTGGAATCGCAGCTTGAACAGGCCGGCTGTCGTGTTGCGCGGTCCAGCCCGTTGTTGCCGAGTCTCGAGATGATCGGCAGTACCTATCTTCGGCTGGTGATGGCCTTCATGGGCGGGACACTGCCAGAACCTGATTATATTGCCGCGCGTCAGCACGCCTCCGACATTCCGGAAGCGGCATCGGATCAGCGCAGCCTGTCGGCACTAAGCAAGGTGGCCAGCCACCGTGCCTGGATGCAGGCCGATTTCGTGCGCACCGGCCTGTCTCATCAATGGCGCAATCTGTTCCGTGAGTGGGACATTGTGCTTTGTCCGGTCACGCCCACGGCCGCCTTCCCGCATGACCAGCGCCCATGGGACGAGCGTACCATCAGTGTGGATGGTCGGCCGGTGCGCTACGGCGACCAGTTCCTTTGGCCAGGCGTCGCCACGCTTTGCGGCTTGCCGGCCACAGCTTTTCCCACTGGCGTGAGTCCGGATGGGCTGCCGATCGGTCTGCAGGCCATTGGACCTTATCTGGAAGATCGCACGCCGATCCAGTTCGCGACGCTCGTCGCTCAGTCCTTCGGCGGCTTCAAACCGCCGCCAGGTTGGTAAGCGCGCGGCCTGTTTCGTCGTTCCCGCGAAGGCGAGAAGCCAGGCTTCCTGGATGTCCGCTTTGGCGGGCATGACGAGAGAATTGGATGCGCTCATTTTTCCGGTTGACCGATTGCCGATCAGCCCTTACCGTCGCGTCACCATGCAGAGCATTATTCTCACCGTAGCTACCATTAAGGTTACCGTCGTCGGCGGTGCCCTGGGTCGTTGCGCGTGGTAGGATAAACGCAAAGCAGAACACCCAGAGGCCCCGCCGGCGACGGACGGGGCCTCGGTGTTTCTGGGGCTTCGTTCATCGCCGGTCGCTTCGCAGACCGGAGAGCGACATGAACAGTTTCAGTCCCAGATTGAACGCAGACTCAGACCCTTATGACCATCGCGTGCTGGGCACGCGGCTGGATCTCTTCCACCAGCAGGAGGAAGGGCCTGGCATGGTCTTTTGGCACCCGCGCGGCTTTGCACTGTATCGCGTGATCGAGGATTACGTGCGCCGGCGCATGCGTGAGGTGGGGTTTGCCGAAATCCGCACGCCACAGCTGCTGAGCTACAGCCTGTGGGAACAAAGCGGCCATGCCGACAAGTTCGCCAACGAGATGTACCGGCTCGACAGCCGCTCATCCGGCGGCAATCGCCAGTTCGCGCTGAAGCCGATGAGCTGCCCCTGCCATGTGCAGGTCTATTCCAAGTCGCTGCGCTCGGTGCATGACCTGCCGCTGCGCTACTGCGAATTCGGCGCCTGCCATCGCGACGAGCCCTCGGGCGCGCTGCAGGGCCTGATGCGCACCAAGAGCTTCACGCAGGACGATGCGCATATCTTCTGCACCGAAGCCCAGGTCGAGGGCGAGGTGCAGCGGTTCTGCGAATTGCTGCGCAGCATCTACAGCGATTTCGGCTTCGGTGCGCCGCTGGTCTTTTTCTCGACGCGGCCGGCCAAGCGCGCTGGCGACGATGCCACCTGGGATCGCGCGGAAGCCGCGCTGGCGATGGCGGCGCGCCGGGCCGGCATCGACTTCGGCATCAAGAGCGGCGATGGCGCCTTCTATGGCCCGAAGCTGGAATTCCATCTGCGCGACAGTCATGGCCGCGCCTGGCAGTGCGGCACGATCCAGCTGGATTTCGTGCTGCCCGAGCGGCTGGGCGCCGATTACGTCGCCAGCGACGGCAGCCGCCAGCGGCCGGTGATGATCCATCATGCCGTGCTGGGCAGTATGGAGCGCTTCATCGGCATGCTACTCGAGCATCACAAGGGCCAGCTGCCGCTCTGGCTGGCGCCGGAGCAGATCACGGTGGCGAGCGTGACCAGCGCGCAGGAGGGCTATGCCCGCAAGGCGGCCGCTGCGCTGGGTCGCGAAGGCTACCGCGTGGCAGTTGACGGTCGGTCGGAGCGCATCGGCCGCAAGATCGCCGAGGCACATGAACAGGGCCTGCCGCTGCTGGCCATCGCCGGCGAACGCGAGATGGAACGCGGCACGCTTACCTTCCGCCGCAGCAACGGCCGGCAGGAGGAACTGTCGCTGGCTGATGCGGCGCGCCGTTACCGCGAGGAGGCGTTCAGATAGGTTGCGTGACAGCAACACACCGACCCTCCGAGCATCGGAGCACGCAGATGGACCTCGGAATAAATCCGAGGATGACGGCTTTTTGTTTTTGAGACCGATGTTCCGCGATGTTCTCTCGAAATCGCGGAACATCGCGATAAATGCGCTCGCGTTCGGTTGCGTCGCCGGACAGTGCGCCCTATTTAAAAAGGATATACGAATTTTACTCTGAGGGGGCCCTGCCGGGATGCCGCATCACACGCCGCTGATTGCCACCATCGTGATGGGCCTCGTGCTCGCTTTCGTGTTCGGCGCGATTGCCAACCGTCTGCGCGTGTCGCCTCTGGTGGGCTATCTGCTGGCGGGTGTCCTTGTCGGCCCGTTCACGCCCGGCTTCGTCGCCGATCAGGCTTTGGCCAACGAGCTGGCGGAGATCGGCGTCATCCTGCTGATGTTCGGTGTTGGCCTGCATTTCTCGCTGAAGGATCTGCTGTCGGTGAAGGCCATCGCCATTCCAGGGGCTGTCGGCCAGATCGCGGTCGCTACACTGCTGGGTATGGCGCTGTCCTGGGCCATGGGCTGGTCAGTCGGCGCCGGCTTCATTTTCGGTCTCGCGCTCTCCGTTGCCTCAACAGTCGTGTTGTTGCGCGCCATGCAGGAGCGCCGCCTGATTGAAACCGAGCGCGGACGCATCGCGGTCGGCTGGTTGATCGTCGAAGATCTCGCCATGGTGCTGGCGCTTGTGCTGCTGCCGGCCATGAGCGGCCTGCTCTCGCCCGAAGGCAACGGCGTCAGCGACCTGTCGATGCACGACTTCTTCATTCCGCTGGGCATCACGCTGGGCAAGGTGGCTGCCTTCATGGTGCTGATGGTGGTGGTCGGCCGCCGCGTCATCCCCTGGGTGCTGCATTACATCGTACATACCGGCTCGCGCGAGCTGTTCCGGCTCGCGGTACTGGCGATTGCCTTGGGCGTGGCCTTCGGCGCCGCAAAGCTGTTCGGTGTGTCCTTTGCGCTCGGCGCCTTCTTCGCCGGCATGATCATGAGTGAATCGCCGCTCAGTCATGAAGCGGCCAATGAGTCGCTGCCGTTACGCGACGCTTTCGCGGTCCTGTTTTTCGTTTCGGTCGGCATGCTGTTCGATCCGATGATCCTGTTGCGCGACCCGCTGCCGGTACTGGCCACGGTGGCGATCATCGTGGTCGGCAAGTCGGTGGCAGCTTTCGCCATCGTGCTGGCCTTCCGCCATCCGATGAATACGGCGCTGCTGATCTCGGCCAGCCTGGCGCAGATCGGCGAATTCTCCTTCATCCTTGCCGCGCTCGGCACCGATATGAAGATTCTGCCGGAAGAGGGCCGCGACCTGATCCTGGCGGGCGCGATCCTGTCGATCCTGCTCAATCCGCTGATCTTCATTGGCGTCGACCGCCTGAAAGTCCGGCTGGAGAAAAAGCTCGACCCGGCGGCTGTTGGGCGCGACATCCCGGCCGGTGCGCCCGAGTTGCAGGCCGCGGCAGCCGCACCAGATGAAGATGCCACGCCTGTGCCTACTGCGCTGACCAACCATATCGTGCTGATCGGCTATGGCCGTGTTGGCAGTCTGGTCGGCGCCGCCCTGAAACAGAGCGGCAAACCTTTCCTGGTGATCGAGGATGTCGACAAGCGCGTCATAGCCTTGCGCGCCGAGGGTATCGAAGTGCTGGCCGGCAATGCGGCGCGTGCCGATGTGATGCAGGCTGCCAATCTGCGCGAGGCGAAACAGCTGATCATCGCCATTCCGAATGTCTTCGAGGCCGGCCGCGTGGTGGAAATGGCACGCTCGGAAAATCCGTCGCTCGATATCGTGGCGCGCGCTCATGCCGATGCCGAGGTCGAGCGCCTGCGCGACCTGGGTGCCAATGAGGTGATCATGGGCGAACGCGAAATCGCCCGCGCGATGATCGAGCGCTTCCCGCAGGCGCCAGCCGCGTCAGTCGCCTGATCAGTAACTGTAGCTGAACACCATCTGGCCGAGCCAGGTGGTGCGGTCGGTGGCATCGGTTGTGCCGAGCGTCTGGCGCAGGCCACGACCAGCGCGCGCCGCGCCCAGCACGGTGGCAATCTCAAGCCCGGGCAGCGGGGTAGCCCAAACAGCATAGATGTTCACTTCATCCTGCAGGCGATCCGAATTCACGCCATTGGCGGTATCGGGCTTGTCGTAGCTGTGACGATACAGGATGGCGCCGAGGCTGAGCGCGTCATCGGGCTGGAGCGTCAGATGCACCATATGGCTGTTCAGGTTTGTATTGCTGCCGACATAGCGGGCATAGATTTCGCCCAGATCCCAGCTGCCATAGCCGCGTGGCCCGCCGGCGGTGAACAGCGGGTCCCACCCACGACTGATGCTGTCGCCGGTGTCACCGTCGCCGCTGAAATGCATGTAGCGATACGAAAGTCGCGGCTGCCAGGGCAGGGCAGAGAAGGTGTATTGCGGCTCGACATACCAGGCGTCGGCGCGCAACCGGCGGCCGGCGGTGTCGTTGCGCTGGCGGGCAAATTCGCTGTACAGCGCGGCATCCTTCCAGCCTTCGCCGAGCACGCTCAGCAGGGCGCCGCCACTGCGGATGGCATAGACATTCATGCCGTCGCGTGTCGCGCTGATGGCCTCATCGGCATCGGTGATATTAAGCGCGGTAACGCCGAGATACCATTCGCGCGCTTCGTAGCTGGTGCGGCCCTCATCCTTCCGCGTCGAGGCAAACCATTCAATATTGGCGCCATGCAGGGCGGTGGCGGCGCTGTCCTTGCCGCGCATGTAGCTCTGGTCGGTATTGCTTTCGAGGCGGAACAGATCGGCACGCACCGGTTCGGTATTCAGCCGCAGGATGGCGGTGCGGTCGAAGGCCGCGCGCGGGCCGACCACATGGTTGTTGCGACGGAAACTATCGAGTGTGCCGTCGGCAATCAGGAATCCGTCGCCGATCACGAAGCCCTGCCGGCCGATGGAGGCGTCGACCGCATCTTCGCCGAGCGCCGCAAAACTCTGGCCGGATTTCCAGCCGAGATAGGCTTCGCTCAGGGAGAGCGAGTTAGGGTTCATGTCGGTGACGGAATTGCGTTGCGCCTCGCCTTCGCCGCGCGTGACGCTGGCGGTCGCGCGCAGGGCGCCATACAGCGCGCCATCATTCAGCTGGTAATCCGCCTCAATGCCGGGGGCGACAAAGGCTTCGGCCCAGTGCCGGCCGCCCCTGGCGGACACCGTTAGACGACAGGCTGCCCAAACCATTCTGTGCATTGGTCACGCTGAACAGGCCAAGTCCGGCATCCAGCGTCAGGCCAAGCTCCAGATTGCCGAAATTCAGGCGTTGTCCCGGCTTTTCATGCTCGTCGTCTGCCGCGAAAGCCGCTGGCGCGGCAAGGCAGAAGGCAGCCAGGAGTTTAAGCAGACGGCGCATGGTATTCCCCCATCCCGAGATGCCGGTTGCTGCTCCGGCCAAGGCTTCGATTCATGAGCGCCTTCGGGTATCCTGCCGGTGTATTGCATTGCCGATACCAGTCAAGCGCGTGTCTTGTGGGGTATTCGGATTTCAATTAGAAAAGCCGCTGCTTTTCAGACTTATTCGCGAGGATTAGCCATGCGCCCGAGTGGCCGCAAACCCGACCAGCTGCGCCCGATCCGTCTTGAGCCGGGTTTTGCCAAATATGCCGAGGGCTCCTGCCTGATCAAGTTCGGCGAGACCCATGTACTCTGCGCCGCGACAGTCGAGGAAAAGGTGCCGCCGTTTCTGCGTAACACCGGCCGTGGCTGGGTGACGGCCGAATACGGCATGCTGCCGCGCTCCACCCATACCCGCACCGATCGCGAAGCCTCGCGCGGCAAGCAGTCGGGCCGCACCCAGGAAATCCAGCGCCTGGTCGGCCGCTCGTTGCGCGCTGTCACGGATCTCGCCGGTTTCGGTGAGCGTCAGATCCGCCTCGACTGCGATGTGTTGCAGGCCGATGGCGGCACGCGTACCGCTGCCATCACCGGCAGCTGGGTGGCGCTGCATCTTGCCTTTGCCAAACTGGTGAAGGATGGCGCCATTGCCAAGATTCCGCTGATCGGCCAGGTCGGCGCGGTCAGCTGCGGCCTGTGTGATGGCGTTGCCGTGCTCGATCTCGATTACCCGGAAGACAGCACGGCACAGGCCGATGCCAATTTCGTGCTGACCGATACCGGCGCGATCGTCGAGGTGCAGGGCACTGCCGAGAAGGAGCCCTTCTCGGAGGCGCAGTTCGCCGCCATGCTCGGCCTTGCCAAACAGGGTGTGAGCGAACTGATGATCCTGCAGCGCAAGGCGGTGGGGCTGTAACGATGGCGCGGCGTCGCTTCACCGGCGACACGTTGGTGATCGCCAGCCACAATGCAGGCAAGGTGCGCGAGATCGGCGACCTGATCGCACCCTTCAAGGTGCGTGCGATTTCGGCTGGCGAACTCGGCCTGCCCGAACCGGAAGAAACCGGGCTGACCTTCATTGCCAATGCCGAACTGAAGGCGCTGGCGGCCGCGCAGACCGCGCAGCTTCCTGCTTTGGCCGATGACTCCGGCATGAGCGTCGATGCACTGGATGGCGCGCCGGGGATTTACTCCGCGCGCTGGGCCGGGCCGTCGAAGGATTTCGGCAAGGCGATGCAGAAGGTCTGGACGGCCGTGCAGGACAGCGCGAAGTCGACCGATGACAAGGGACCGCCGCTTGGCGCGCAATTCGTCTGCGCCCTCAGCCTCGCCTGGCCCGATGGCCATGTCGAAAGCTTCGAGGGCATCATCCAGGGCGATCTGGTCTGGCCGCCGCGCGGACTGCATGGCTTCGGCTACGATCCGATGTTCCTGCCGCGTGCGAACAGCGAGACGCGCACCTTTGGCGAGATGCCGGCCGCCGAGAAGCATGCGATCAGCCACCGCGCGCTGGCGTTTCGGCAGCTGATCGATGCCTGCTTCGGCTGAAATCCCGCGCCGCGGCTTTGGGCTCTACATCCACTGGCCCTTCTGCGTCTCGAAATGCCCTTACTGCGATTTCAACAGCCATGTGCGCGAACGCGTCGATGCGGCGCGCTGGCAGGCGGCCTATTTGCGCGAAATGGCGCATTACGCGGAAGCGGGCATCGGACTGGGTGAGACAGTCACATCTGTATTCTTCGGCGGCGGCACACCCTCGCTGATGCCACCCGACACTGCTGCTGCCATCCTGGAGGCGGCGCGGACATACTGGCGCTTCAGTGACGATGTCGAGATCACGCTGGAGGCCAATCCAAATTCGGCCGAGGCCGGTAAGTTTGCCGCCTTCGCGCAGGCCGGCGTCAACCGCCTGTCGATTGGTGTGCAGAGCTTCGACGCCGATGTGCTGAAATTCCTCGGCCGCGCCCATGATGCGGGTGAAGCGCGCGCCGCGATTGCGGCTGCTGCTAAAGCCGTCCCGCGCTACAGCTTTGACCTGATCTATGCCCGGCCGGGGCAGACGGCCGAACAATGGCGTAACGAACTGCGCGCAGCGCTGGCGCTGGCCGGCGATCATCTCTCGCTCTACACGCTGACCATCGAGCCGAACACCGGCTTTGCCGGCGCCGTGGCGCGCGGCGCGCTGCATCCGATGCCGTCCGACGATCAGGCCGCGCTGTATGATCTGACCCAGGAAATTCTCGACGACGCCGGCTTGCCGGCCTACGAAATCTCGAACCACGCCAAACCAGGCGGCGAGAGCCGGCACAATCTGGTCTACTGGCGCAGCGGGGAGTATCTCGGTCTTGGTCCCGGTGCGCATGGTCGTATCCTGAGGGGCGATGCCTGGCAGGCGACGCAGACCCGCCGCAAGCCGGAAGTCTGGCTCGAACAGGTCGAGACGCAAGGTCATGGTCGCGAAAGCGAGACACCTGTGGCGTCGGCCGAACGCGCTGAGGAAGCCCTGATGATGGGCCTGCGGCTGGCCGAGGGCGTCTATGCCTCGAATTTTCGTGCCGCCACCGGACTAGATCTCGATGTTTTCGTGCCGCGCGCACGCAGCGCGCCGCTCGAAGCTGCCGGCCTATTGTATCGCGACAATGCGCGGATCACCGCCACCCGCGAAGGCCGCGCCGTATTGGACGGGTTGTTGGCGCGCCTGCTGGCATAGCGCTTTTTTCTCCTGGCCGGCCCCGGTATGCTAAGCAAAATCCCTGAGGAAACCCGAGCCAAATCCGATGTCTGAATCCGCTTTCCCCGGTCTGTCCCTCGGCGTGCAGGAACTGCGCGCCTCCGAAATCCGCGAACTGCTGAAACTGATCGCGCGGCCGGAGATCATTTCCTTCGCCGGCGGCATTCCCGATCCGGCGATCTTCCCGCTGGAGGCCATCGGTGCCTCGTATCAGCGCGTGTTGGCCGATCCGGTGCAGGCCAGGGAAGCCTTCCAGTATTCGATCAGCGAAGGCTATGTGCCGCTGCGCGAATGGATCGCCGGCTATCTGCAGACGCATGGCATCGAAACCGGCATCGAGCGCATCCTGATCACCTCGGGTGCGCAGCAGGCGATCGATTTCCTCGGTCGCGCGCTGATCAATCCGGGCGACAGTGTGGTCGTCACTTCGCCGAGCTATCTCGGCGCCATCCAGGTCTTCAACACCTATCAGCCGAAATTCCTCTCGGTGCCGATGGATAACGAGGGCGTGCTGCTCGACCAGCTCGAAGCCGCTTTCAAGCAAAAGCCGAAATTCTTCTATCTCACGCCCGACTTCTGCAATCCGGCCGGCATTACCACGTCGCTGGCGCGTCGCGAGGCGATCCTCAAACTGGCGCATCAGTATGGCGTCGCCATCCTGGAAGATTCGCCCTACGAAGAGCTGCGCTACGAAAACCAGCGCATCCCGAGTTTCGCCGCGCTCGAGCAACAGTATCTCGCGCAGCCCGGCAGCGACGGTAAGCGGCTCGTGGTCTATATCGGTAGCCTGTCGAAAGTGCTCACGCCGGCGTTGCGCATCGGCTGGATCAATGCCGATCCATCACTGATCAACAAGCTGGTTTTGCTCAAGCAGGCCTCCGACCTGCATTGCAGCACGATCAACCAGATGGTCGCCTGCGATATCGCCAAGGCCTCGCATGCCGGTCAGGTGCAGAAGCTGCGCAAGGCCTACAAGGAACGCCGCGATGTGATGCTGGAAGCGCTGGAACGCTGCCTGCCCAAGGAAGTGCGCTTCACGCGACCGGATGGCGGCATGTTCATCTGGCTGGAATTCCCCGAGGGTATCGACGGTGCCGAACTGCTGGCCGAAGCGGTGAAGGATACGCATGTGGCCTTCGTGCCGGGCTCGGCCTTCTATGCCACGGATGCGAAGCGCAACACGGCGCGGCTCAGTTTCTCGCTGGGCGAACCGGCGCGCATTCGCGAAGGCATCGAGCGGCTGGCCGCCCTGCTGCAGAACAAGCTGCGGTCTAATCGCGCTGCTTAATCGGCATCGCCCGTAACACCACCGTCAGCAGCCCGGCCGCCGGCAGCAGCCAGAAGGCCGGCGCCTTCATGGTCCACAGTGTGGCGCCATCGATGGCGCACCAGGCAAGTGGCAGGATCAGCAGCAGCCAATGTGCGCGCAGGGCCAGCAGCAGCCCGAGCGTGGCGACCACGGTCGGTCCCGGCATCAGCGCAAACACCTCGCCCTGCATCCATGGCCGGCCCAGCATCCAGGGCAGCAACGGCTGCAGGACCAGCGCACAGACCACCAGCATGAAGCCGGCGGCGCGGCTGCGTCCCTCGGCGGGGCGCAGGTCGCGGTCGAAGGCATAAATCCAGAGCAGCAGGCCCTGCAGCGCAAAGCCGTAGGCCAGCCATTCTGCGGCCCAGTTGATCGTGAGATAGCGTTCATACAGCCAGACCCACGCCACCAGCAGCCAGGCGGCACCGGCGAAGAGCAGCGCCAGCGGCTGGCCAGTCAGGGACAGCATGGCCAGGCCGGCGATGACGGCCGCCACCTGCCAGGGCCACAGTGCCTCGTTATGCAGTTCGAACAGCCGGAAATAGGTCTCGGGCGAGAACAGCAGAAAATCGGAGAGGCGATAGGTCGACCATTCCGACATCTAGAGCGCCTCGACATGGCTGACGATGCGGCGGCGAAAAGCAGCATCCGGCAGCGGGCCATGGCCGGCGCCCATATTCTCGGCCAGATGCTCGGTGCGCGTGGTGGCGGGGATCACGCAGGTGACATCTGGCTGCGCGACGATGAATTTCAGCAGCAGCTGCGCCCAGTTTTTCGCACCAATCTCGGCGGCCCAGCCGGGCAGGGGGTGACGCTCGGCCGCCCGGATCAGGTCGCCCTGGCGGAACGGCCGGTTGACGATCACGCCGATCCTGCGTTCGCGCGCGAGCGGCAGGATGCGCTGTTCGATCTCGCGGTCCAGCACGTTGTAGCTGATCTGCACGAAATCGATGGGCTGACTGCGCATGATGCGCTCGATCTCATCGTGACGCCGGCCTTCGGATGTCGTGATCCCGATATAGCGCACGCGGCCCTCGGCCTTCATGGCGCGCAGGGTTTCCAGATGTGCTTCCCAGCCCAGCAGGTTATGCACCTGCAGCAGGTCGAATTTTTCCACACCCCAGAGGCGGCGGGTTTGCTCGATCTGCTGCGGGCCGCTGCGGCCTGAGGAGATCCAGACCTTCTCGGCCGAGAAGACCTGCTGTTTCGCGTCCAGCACCTTCAGTCCTTCGCCGATCACACCCTGCGACGACCCGTACATCGGCGAGGAATCGACCATGCGGCCGCCGGCGCGGAAGAAGTCGCGCATCACGGCGATGCTGGCAGCGCGACCGCGCGGATCGGTGCCGACATTGAAGGTGATCCAGCTGCCCAGTCCCATCACAGGCAGTTTTTCACCACTGGACGGAATCTCGCGCGTGAGGCTGGCCGTTTGACTGAAAGCCGGCAGTGCCGCCATCGTCGCCGTGCCAGCCAATCCGGCCAGCACTGTCCGTCGTGAAACAGGGCCGGCGTGCAGGGTCAGTCCCACAGGCTCAGGACATGGCCTTCGTCGGGCTTCACGCTGCCGGCCAGCATGCTGCGATAGGCGGCTTCCACGGCGCTGCGTCCGGTGCCGCGGACCACCGTGATCGAACCCTGCAGCGCCGGCACGAACTCGGTCCAGGCGGCGTTCAGGCGGGTTTCCATCCCGCCGCGACCCCAGTCCTTGCTGCGTTTTACCATGCGGTCCGGTGCGAAGAAGAAGATCGGCTTCGCGCCCGGCAGGCCCTTGCCCGGTGGGTTCATCTCTCGATGCGACATGCCGACGGCGCAGCTGTATTTCAGATGGTCGCCGTAATGCTCATGCACTGCGCGGCGCACTTCGGCGCTACCGGCGAAATCGACATAGACGGCATCTTCCACCGGCTGCTGGCCGATCTCATCATAGGTGACGACGCGGTCGTAGCAACCGAGCCCCTCGACGAAGGCGCGGTTGGAACCCGAGGTGAGGCCGACCACGGTCGCGCCCTTATGCCTGTGCAGCAGATGGGCCAGACCGAAAGCAGTCTTCGATGAAGCGCTCGATAGAATCACCGTCTGTGCGCCGAAAAACTTTTCGTCCGACAGGAAGTCGTCGATCAGGAAGGAGGTGATGAACAGCGGCCGCAGCAGTGACTGATAGGCCTCGAAGTCTTCCGAAAACGTGGGATCGGCGGTGATGCGCAGATAGCTGTTATAGGCCGGCGGCAGTTTGGCGCGATGCGGGGCGGCCTCGATGAAATTGCTGTCGGTCAGCTTGCCTGGCGTCATCACCAGATGCGTCGCCATCGGGAAATAGCCGAAGATGCGTTCGTCCACCGCGATGGCCGGATGGCGCGAGGCGATTACATCGGCAAAGCCCCAGACCGGGATGATACCCCATGCGTCGTCTTCGCCATTCTGGCCGTTTGGGGGGAAGAAGCCCCAGTAGGACATCACGTCGCCCAGCTGGGCATAGGTGATATTGTTGGCGGTCAGCGCGAAACTGTCGATCTTGACCAGAATCTGATCGGGCTGCAGATCGTCGGCGTGCAGCACGGCATCGACAAAGCGGGTCTTGTTCAGATCGGCCTTCTGGACCTGGAACTGCACGCCGGCCAGGTCGGATTTGGCGGTGGCGGTGAGTATTTGCGACATGGAAACCTCCAGGTGCGGCGGCTGCGCTCCGCCTTTATATAGCGTTCAAGTTAATCCGCTCATGATAGCTGCAATGTGACAAGGATCGGACAAAAACTGCGGAAAGTTCACGTGAATGGCGGGAACTATTCGCTGGGCTGACGCAGCGTGGGCTCAGCATGGGCCTCGGCAGAGGCACTGCGCAGTTTGCGACTGGCCCAGACGCCCAGATCATCCAGATAGGTGAAGATCACCGGCGTGACAATCAGCGTTAGCAGGGTGGAGGAGATCAGCCCGCCGATCACGGCATGGGCCATGCCGGCGGTCTGCTTGGCGCCTTCACCGATCGCCATGGCAAGCGGCAGCATGCCGAAGATCATCGCCAGCGTCGTCATCATGATCGGGCGCAGGCGGATTTCGCCAGCTTCCAGGATCGCCTCCGTGCGCGACATGCCTTCCCGTCGCGCGTGGTTCACGAAGTCGATCAGCAGGATGGCATTCTTGGTCACCAGGCCCATCAGCATGATGAAGCCGATCACGGCAAACATGCTGAAGGTGGAACCCCAGGCCCAGAGGCCGACCACAACGCCGAACAGCGATAGCGGCAGCGAGGCCATGATGGCGATGGGCTGCAGGAAGCTGGCGAACTGCGAAGCCAGGATCAGATAAATCAGGATCACCGCCAGCAGCAGCGCGGCAGCTGCATAACCAGCCGATTCTTTCATATCCTTCGACGCGCCGCCGAACCAGAAGCGATAGCCCGGCGGCAGTTTCATCTGTTCCAGCTTGCCCTGGATGGCGCGGCTGACTTCGCCCACAGGGCGCCCGTCGGTGGTGGCGGTCAGCAGCACTTCGCGGGCAAGGTCGCGGCGGTTGATCTGTGTTGAGCCGGTGGAGGGCTGAATCTTTACCACCTGGGCCAGCGCCACCATCTTCGGGTTGCCCTCGGCATTCATCTGGTTCGACGCCACGTAAATGCGTTCCAGGTCGGGCATGCCGGTACGGTCGTCGCGCGGCAGGCGTACAAAGACATCGTAATCCTCAGAATCCGGCGCCTTCCAGGTGCCGGCCTCTTCACCGGCCAGCAGCGGGCGCAGCGTATTGGCGATGGTCGTCGTGCTGACGCCGAGATCGGCAGCCAGCTGGCGGTCGACCTCCAGCGCTACGGTCGGTTTATTCGCTTTCAGGCTCGATTCCAGATCGACCACGCCCGGCACGGTGCGCATGATCTCCATCGCATCCTGCGACAGCTTGTCGAGCTGGGCGATATCCTGACCTTTCAGCGCGATCATGATCGGCTTGTTCAAGCCGCCGCCCAGATTGGCCTGGCCGATATTGATGTTGTCGATACCAGCGATGTGGCCGATACGCTGGCGGAAGAACACCGCCATCTGCTGCGGCGAATATTTGCGCTGGTCGATTGGCACGAACCGCACATACAGCGTGCCGACATTGCGGCGCGAGAAGCTGCCGGCATTGATCGAGGCGAAGGAATAATCGACTTCGGGGAACTCCTTCAGCGCATCCTGCACCTGGCGGATCTTGGCCTCGGTATAGTCGATGGAAGAACCAGACGGCGTGGTCACTTCGACCAGGATTTCTGACAGGTCCGGCTCAGGCAGGAATTCGGAACCAATCTTGCCTGAAGCCAGGATGCCGATGGTGCCGACGAAGCTTAGTACCGCGATCAGCAGTACCAGCCAGCGGAAGCGCAGGCTCCAGGACAGGATGCGGCGATAGATGCGGCCGAGCCATTCCATGCCCTTGTCGACCAGACCGACAATGCGACCGACCGGGCTGCGCTTGGCATTGGGCTGACTGTCCGGATCATGCCAGACGCTGGACAGCATCGGATCGAGCGTGAAAGACACGAACAGCGAGATCAGCACCGCGACCGTGACGGTGATGCCGAATTGCAGGAAGAAGCGCCCGATGATGCCGTCCATGAAGGCGACCGGCAGGAAGACGGCAACGATGCAGAAGGTGGTCGCCAGCACGGCGAGGCCGATCTCGTTGGTGCCGTCCAGCGAGGCCTGGCGATGGCTTTTGCCCATCGCGACATGCCGTGTGATGTTTTCCCGCACCACGATGGCGTCGTCGATCAGGATGCCGATGGCGAGCGACAGTGCCATCAGGGTCAGCTTGTTCAGCGTGAATCCGGCGGCATGAACCGCGGCCAGCGTACCGATCACGGCAATCGGCAGCGTCAGGCCTGTGATCACTGTGCTGCGCCAGGAATTCAGGAACAGGTAGACGATGATCACGGTGAGGATGGCGCCTTCGATCAGGGTGCGCTGCACGCCGTTCACCGACGAGAGAATGGCGCGGCTGTCGTCGCGCATGAATTGCAGCGACACGTCCGACGGCAGGTCGGGCTGCAGTTCCTTGATCGCCTGCTTGAGCCCGGTGATCACTTCCAGCGTGTTTGAGCCCTGCACCTTGACGAAGCTGATCGCCAGCTGGCGGTCGCCATTGAACAGCGCGACGGCTTCCTTTTCTTCCGAGCCATCCTCCACCGTGGCGATATCGCTGACAGTGACGGAAGTGTTGCCGCGGCGCGCCACGACGAGTTCGCCGAGGCGGCGCGGATCAGTGACACGGCCTTCGATCTGCACAACGAATTCGGTCTGTGGCCGGGTCAGGGTGCCGAGCGGGATCTGCTGGTTCTCGGCCTTCAGGATGTTGGCCAACTGGTCCATGCCCACGCCATAGGCCTGCATCTTCTCAGGATTCGGCAGCACGTTGATTCGGCGCTTCAGGCCACCGACGATATAGGCCTGCCCGATGCCCCGCACGGTCTGCAGGCGTTTCAGGATCACCTGGTCGGCCATGGTGGTCAGTTCGCGCAGGTCCCGCCGCTCGCTGCGCACGGTGATCGAGGCGACCGGCTGGTTGTCAGGCGAGAAGCGGGTGATTTCCGGCTGCTTGATCTCGTCACGGAAGCGCGGCGTGACCTGCGCGATCTTTTCGCGCACGTCCTGCACGGCGGCAACCGCGTCCACGGTCAGTTCGAATTCGATGATGACGGTGGAACGGCCTTCGAGCGAGCGCGAAGTGAGGGTGCGGACGCCACTGATCGTGTTGACGGCATCTTCCACCGGGCGGGTGACTTCGCTTTCCACGCTTTCCGGCGTGGCGCCCGGATAGGCGGTGCTGACCACCACGATGGGGAATTCGACGTCGGGGAACTGTTCGACGCTGAGCTTGAAATAGGCGAACAGGCCGACCACCAGCAGCGACGCCATCATCATGGTGGCGAAGACCGGATTGTTGACGCTGATGCGGGTGAGCCACATGGTGCGGCCTCTCTCTGTCAGCGGCCGGCGATGCGCGCGGCCAGTCCGTCGCTCAAGCGAAGGCCCGGCGTGGCGATCACGGTTTCGCCGTCAGTCACACCACTGGCTATGCCGACGCGGCCATCGGCGCTGCCTTCCAGTGCAATCTGGACGGCGCGACGTTCCACTTTGTCATTGTTGAGCACATAGACGGCGCGCCCACCGGCTTCGTTGCGCAGTGCCTCTACCGGGATGGCGACCACGTCGCGCTGCTCGGTCAGGATGGCTTCGCCGGTGCCAAACATGCCGCCACGCAGCAGGTGTTCCGGATTCTGCAGAAGGATATAGACCGGGATCGAGCGCGAGCCGCTCTGTGCGGTGGGGTTGATGCGTTCGATGATGCCCTCGAAGGCGCGTTCGGCAAAGCCCTCGACATGCAGCAGCACCTTCTGACCGATGCGCAGTTGCGGCACGTCGCGTGCCGGCACCAGCGTTTCGACTTCGATCGTATCGAGATCGGCGATGGTGAACAGACGGCCGTCAACTGCGACGCGCTCGCCCGGATTGATGAACCGCTCGGCCACCAGGCCATCGATGGGGGCATAGATGGCGGTGTCGTTGACCGCCTTGCGCGCCATCGTGAGCTGCTGCTCCATAGCTGAGACATTGGCGCGGGCGGTACGCCAGGCATTCTCTGCTTCATCCAGCGCGGTCTGCGACTTGACGCCGCGCTGCGTCAGCGTGACGGCTTTTTCGCGGTTGATCTCGGCAAGGTTCAGCGCCGAACGTGCGCTGTCCAGGTTGCTCTGGCGCTCGCGCAGGCGCGCGGCCACATCGGCAGTGTCGAGGCGGGCCAGCAACTGGCCTTTCCTGACACGCTCGCCGCGGCGCACGGAAATCTCGGTGACGACGGCGGCAACGTCCGAGCGGACCTGACTCTGGTTCAGTGGCTGCAGCGTGCCGCTCAGCCGCACCACCTGGCGCAGATCGGCACGCACGGCTTTTGTCAGATCGGCAGGCGAAAATTCGATCCCGTCGAATTTCGTGCTCTCGGCAGTGGCGGCAGGTTTCGCGGCCTGGCGGGCCTTCATGGCGTAGAGTCCGCCGCCGGCCAATACGACCAGCACCCCAATCGCCAGACCGATCTTCACCACACGCTTCATCAGTGCCCCCCACCGGCGATCGCAACCTGCCGGGTCGCGCCGTATATATAAGGACGCATGAAACCCGTCCATCCTGCGAGTGTTACCGCTAGGTAACTGTGATTTTCATCACAAGGCCTGTGCAGGCAGGCGCTCACACCAGTGCAGCAGGCGCTGCTTCAGCATCCGCTCACGCACATAGATCAGTTCTTCGTCAGCGATCCGCTCCAGTTCTTCGAACTGGAAAGCCTCGGCGCCATGGGCATTCCATGCCGTCTGCAGGTCCTGATGGGGGTGGCCATTCTGACGCAGGCTGAACCAGATCCGGTTTTGGATCTTTGCAATGTCCGGTGCGCGGCCAGCCCAGCGCTGGCCGGTCGGGCGACAAAGCAGGGCGTAGATGCCGGCCACGGTCTTGCGTTCCTTGTAGGCGGCCAGCGCAGCCTTTCTATCTTCGCTCTTCATGGATATCTCCTTGGTGACGGGCTAATATCATCCGGGTGATATTGACGCAAGTATTTTATCCGGGTAAATATGCGGAATGACTGAACAGACTGTCTGCACTGCCTTTGTCGGTGTAGAGCGCCTCGCCAGCGGCGCTTTGCCCGATGTGGCCATCGCGGTAAAGGCCGCCCTGGCGGCCGACCCGACTTTGCCCCTGCTGGTGTTCAACGATGTCACCGGCGCGGTGATTGATCTCGACCTGCGCGGCAGCGAGGCGGATATCCGCGCGCGGCTGGAGCCCGTGAGTGAGACCGACCAGCCCGCGCGTGGACGCGGCCGGCCGAAACTGGGTGTGGTGGCGCGCGAGGTGACGTTGTTGCCGCGGCATTGGGACTGGCTGGCGGCACAGCCGGGCGGCGCGAGCCAGGCGCTGCGGCGGCTGATCGATCAGGCGCGCCGGGCTGACGATGGCCGGACGGAAATCCGGCTGCGGCACGAAAGTGCCTATCGTTTCCTTTGTGTCCTCGCAGGCAATCTGCCTGGCTTCGAGGAAGCCGCGCGGGCGCTGTTCGCCAACGACCGGGCCCGCTTTGTCGAGCAGACGGCGGCATGGCCATCCGATGTCTGCGAGCATGCGCAGAAACTGGCCTGGCCAGGAGTATGATGGCGATATGACCGCGATTTTCACCATTGGCCATTCCAATCAGACCGCCGAACAGTTCGTCGGTCTGCTGCTGCAGCATGGCGTGCAGCTGCTGGCCGATGTGCGCTCATCTCCGGCGTCGCGTTTCGCTCCGCAGTTCAATCGCGTGGCTCTCGCGCGCAGCCTGGAGCAGGCCGGGATTGAATATCTCTGGTTCGGTCAGGCTTTGGGCGGAAAGCCACGTGCGCCGGAGCCTGTCTTCGCTGCCGGGATATCCGATCTGTTTCAAATGGCGCAGAAGAAATTCACGGCGATCATGTGTGCTGAACGCGATCCGCGCATGTGCCACCGCACGCATCTGGTGACGCCGGCCTTGCTCAAAAACGGCGCAATGGTGAGGCATATCCTTGGCGACGGGACGCTACTCGCCCATGACGCGCTGCAGCAACCGGGCAAACAACCTGATCTGTTCGGTTGATCTTCGCTTGACCTGACGGCGACGTATACGCAGACTTTGCCTCCATAAAAATTCAACGGGAGGAACGTCATGCGGTATCGCACAATTTTCAGTATCGGGGTTCTGGCTGCCAGCGTTGCGGCCTTTGCAAGCGCGGGTGCGCAGGCGCAAACCTACAAGCTGATGACCGGTCCACAGGGCGGCGTCTGGGTGCCGATGGGCGGCACCATGAAGGCGATGTTTGAAAAGGCGGTTGCCGGCGTCACCATCCAGACCCTGCCGGGCGCCGGTATCGCCAATGTCAAAGGCGTGGAGGAGAGCAAGGCCGATTTCGGATTCGGAAATTCGATTTCGACCGTCGATGCGATCAACGGCAATCCGCCATTCGACAAGAAAGCCGCGAATGTCTGCCAGGTCGCCAACCTCTATCCGCAATATTTCCAGGTCGTTGTGACTACCGACTCGAAGATCGAGAAGGTGGCCGACATGAAGGGCAAGTCGATTGCCGTGCAGACCAAGGGCAACACGGCGGAAGCCATTTCCGCCGACATGCTCAAGGCCAACAAGCTGTCGTATAACGATATGGGCAAGGTCAACTTCATGGCCTCCTACAACGATGCCGCAGCTTTGCTGAAGGACGGCCATGCCCAGGTCTTCACTTTGGGCACCACGATCCCTGCCGCCTCGATCATGGATCTGGCAACCGGCCGTGATATCAAACTGCTGCCGGCGAGCGATGCCGATGTCGCCGAGATGAAAAAGATCAACAAGGGTTATGTGAAGGGCGTCGTGCCGGCCAACACCTATCCGAAACAGGACAAGGATGTACCCGTCATCGCCTATTCGGCGCATTTCATCGCCTCGTGCAAGCTGCCCGAAGCGCAGGTCTATGCCATCACCAAGGCAATGGCGACGCAGATCGCCGATCTGGCTGCGGTGAACAAGGCAATGGCCAAGATGACTGCCAAGGATATGGCCGAGGATATCGGCGTGCCGTTCCATCCGGGTGCTGCGAAATACTATCGCGAAGTCGGCGCACTGAAGTGATGTAATCAGTTGAGGCGACTAGCCGGCGTTGCACCGTACCAGCGGGCAACGCCGGTGCTTTTTTAGCGTATTACGGGGGGCGTTAACATGGATGGCAGGACCCTGATCGGGCGCGTTGTGGCGCCAATCGGCGTGGCGATGGCGTTGTATCATATGTGGGTGATCGCCATGGGGCCGCCGCAGGCCATGATCTTCCGCGGCATCCATCTGGCCTTTGCTCTGGCCCTCGTATTGCTGATCTATCCGCTGGCCGAAAAGAACGGCAACCGGCGTTTCATCTGGCTCGATGCCATCATGTTCGCGGTGGCAGCCCTGTCGCTGGGCCATCTGTTCATCAATCTCGATTACTTCATCAACCGCATTATCTACATCGATGATCTCAAGCCACTCGATGTCGTTGCCAGCATCGGGTTGATTGTGGTGATCCTGGATTGCACCCGGCGCGTGATCGGCTGGGCATTGCCGATCACCGCACTGGTTTTCATGGCGCACGCCCTGTTCGTCACCAGGGTCGATCCGCTCACATTGCTCGATCAGCTCTACATGACGACGGAAGGCATCTTCGGCTCCACGCTCGGCGTGTCGGCAGCCTATGTCATGATCTTCGTGCTGTTCGGCGCCTTCATGGAGCGCACCGGCACCGGCAAGCTGTTCATGGATTTCGCGCTGGCGCTGACCGGACGCCAGGCCGGCGGTCCGGGCAAGGTGGCGGTGGTGTCGTCCAGCCTGTTCGGTACGATCTCGGGTTCGGCGGTTGCCAATGTGATGGTGGATGGTCCGATCACCATTCCGTTGATGAAACGCACCGGCTTCAAGCCGTCCTTCGCCGCCGCCGTCGAATCGGTCGCCTCCACCGGCGGGCAGATCATGCCGCCGATCATGGGGGCGGCGGCCTTCGTGATGGCCGAATTCCTCGCGGTGCCCTATTCCAGCGTGGTGCTGTGGGCGCTGATCCCCGCGCTGCTGTATTACGTCGCCTGCTTCGGCGCCGTGCATTTCGAAGCCAAGCGCCGCGGCCTCCTCGGTCTGCCGGCGCATGAAGTGCCGCGTATGATCTCGGTGCTGAAGGAGCGCGGCCATCTGTTCATTCCGGTCGCCGTCATTCTCGGCGGCATGTTTGCCGGCTATTCCGCGCCGCTCTGCGCCCTGGCAGGCACGCTGGCCTGTTTCCCGGTGGCGCTGATGCGCGCCAATACCCGCCAGGGACTACGCGGTGAAATGGTGTGGGATGCCCTGCAGGATGGCGCCCGCAACACGCTGGCTGTCGCTCTGGCCTGCGCCTGCGCCGGTCTGGTGATCGGTTCGATCACGCTGACCGGGCTGGGCATCACCTTCACCAACTGGGTCGTGGGACTGTCGCAGGACAGCCTGCTGCTGGCGCTCGTGCTGACCGCCGTGGCGGGGATCATTCTCGGCATGGGGATGCCAACCACGCCGGCTTATATCGTGATGGTGTCGCTGATGGTGCCGGCAATCATGAAACTCGGCGTGATCGAGCCCGCCGCGCATATGTTCGCCTTCTACTTCGCCATCCTGTCGGCCATCACGCCGCCGGTGGCGCTGGCGGTCTATGCCGCGGCCAGCCTGGCGAAAGCCAACATATGGGAAGCTGGCTGGGCGGCGGTGCGCACCGGCGCGGCCGGGTTTATCGTGCCCTTCATGTTCGTCTACGAGCCGGCCCTGCTGGCGATCGGCGAGTGGCCCGATATCCTGCATGCCGCGGCCAGTGCCACCATCGGCTGCCTTGCGCTGGCCGCCGGCCTGTATGGCTACCTGATCCGACCCGCCCTGATGTGGGAGCGTGCGCTGCTGGTCGCGGGTGCGCTGTGTCTGATCAAGCCCGGCCTGGTGACCGATCTGGTCGGACTCGGGCTAATCGCGGTCGTATTCGTGACGCAGAAAACCATTGCGCGGAATTTACAGCCGGATAGCTGATCATCAGAGCGGGCGGTAAACCTGTCTGATCACGCCACGGCTGAGCGTTGCGACATCGAGCAATTCCAGGCGCAGGTCGCGACGGCCCGGCGGGAACAGCGGCATTCCTTCGCCGATCATATGGGGAATGACGTAAAGCTCGAAGCGGTCGACGGCATTGGCCGACAGGAAGCCGGCCCAGAGCTGCGCCCCGCCGAATAACCAGACATCGCCTTGAGCGCCGCTGCGCAATTCATGTGCCAGAGCGGCAAAATCAGATCCATGCGTCCGCACGCCGGGCGGCAGATCGGCCAGCGCCTGGGAGGTTACCACCGTGCAGGGCTTGCCGGCATAGTGCCAGTCCGGGCCGAAAGCGCGCGCCTGTTCGTAGCTGCTTCGGCCCATCACGATATGGCCCAGCCCGGCATAGAAATCGTTGTAACCGAATTCGACCGGATCGTAGTCATGCAGCCAGTCGACGCTGCCATCGCTGCGGGCGATGAATCCATCTGCGCTGACTGCCAGATACGCGCGGAATAGGGGTTGGGCCATGTTATGGCCAGACCACCTTGCCCGGATTCAGGATGTTGTCGGGGTCGAAGGCGCGCTTGATCTTGCGCATCATCTCGATCTCGACCGGCGACTTGTAATGCACGATCTCGTCGATCTTCATGCGGCCGACGCCATGCTCGGCCGAAATCGAACCCTGCATGCCATAGGTGATGTCATGCACGATCTGATGCACGGCATCCCAGTGCTTCAGGAATTCCAGGCGCTCCCAGCCGATCGGCTGCGAGACGTTGAAATGCACATTGCCGTCGCCGATATGGCCGAAGCAGACCACGCGTGCGGCGGGCAGATAGTTTTCGACGGCTTTGGTCGCCTGCTCGATGAAATCCGCCATTTTCGACACCGGAACGGAGATGTCGCATTTGATCGAACCGCCCTCGGGCTTCTGCGAACTGGACAGCAGTTCGCGCAGCTTCCAGAAGGCGGCGCGCTGGCTATCGGACTGTGCGATGGCGGCATCCAGCACCAGGCCTTTTTCAAAGCCTTCGGCCAGCACGGCTTCCATCGTCTCGCCGATATTGCCGTCGTCGCGGCCCGAGCTGAATTCCATCAGCACATACCAGGGATGCGGCTCGGCCACGGGATCGCTGGTGCCGGGATTGTGCTTCAGCGCGAAATCCAGCGAAATCCGCGAGATCAGTTCGAAGCCGGTGACCTGGCCGCCAGTGGCCGCCTTGGCCATGGCCAGCAGTTCAATCGCGGCCGAGGGGTTGGGGATCGCGGTGAAGGCGGTTGCCATCGCACGCGGCAGCGGATGCAGTTTCAGCACGGCGGCGGTGATGATGCCCAGCGTGCCTTCGCCACCGATGAACAGGTCGCGCAGGTCGTAACCGGTATTGTCCTTGCGCAGACCGCGCAGGGCGTTCCAGACCTGGCCGTCGGGCAGCACCACTTCGAGGCCCAGCGCCAGGTCGCGGGTATTGCCATAGCGCAGCACGGCATTGCCGCCGGCATTGGTGGAAAGATTGCCGCCGATGGTGCAGCTGCCTTCCGAACCGATCGAGAGCGGGAACAAGCGATCAACCTCGCGGGCCGCCTGCTGCACCTGCTGCAGGATACAGCCGGCTTCCACCGTGATCGTGTCGTTCAGCGGATCGATGGCGCGGATTTTATTCATGCGCTGCAGCGAGAGGATGATCTCGTCATTTCCCATGAAGGGAATATTGCCGCCGACCAGGCCGGTATTGCCGCCCTGCGGCACCAGCTTGGTCTTGGTCTCGCGCGCCAGGTTGATGATGGCGACCACTTCCTCGGTATTGGCCGGACGCAGCAGCATCGGCGATGCGCCCACATAGAGGTCGCGCTGTTCGCGCAGATGCGGTGCCAGCATATCGGGATCGGTGACCCAGCCCTTGGGGCCGACCAGATCCTTGAAACGGTCGAGCAGGGCGGTGGAAAGCGGTGTGGCGAGCGGTGCGTTCATGATGGTGATTGTAATCTTCCTGCGGCTAACGTCCACGGGCAGCGCGGGTCAACCGATCGTTGATCGCAACACCGAGGCCCTGCTGTGGAATTGGCATCACGGCAATACCCTCAAGGCCGGACATCTGATCCAGCGCATGCAAACCGGCGTATAGCCGCGCCGCGGCCTCCGCCAGGTCGCCGCTTTCGCTCAGCGGATAAACCGTGACGAATCCGGGCAACGGTTTGCCGAAACTGAGCAGGCCTTCCTTGCCCTGCGGCGTTGTGGCTGCCAGCCGTACCGGCAGGCGCGGCGCGTAATGTTTCAGCAGCATGCCGGGCGACTGAAGTTTGGTATCCGTCGGGTGAGTCAGTTTTTCGCCCAGCACGGCCTCGATGGCTTCGGCTGCAATGCCGCCGGGCCGCAGCAGTGTCGGCTTGTCGCCGGTCAGGCCGATCACGGTGGATTCCAGCCCCACCTTGCAGGGGCCGCC